>CAVUDN010000053.1:0-226163 GCA_963740095.1 uncultured Acidobacteriota bacterium | reverse complement strand
CCTGAAACCAGTTATCGAGCTCACGGCCCGGAGCGTAGCCGCTCCCTTGGAAATCTCGTAGGCCCGGCGGGAAATAGCTTCGAATATGGCGTTTACATGGGCAGCCAAGCTCTCTACCTTAAACGGCTTGACCGTTGTCGGCTCTCTCGCGATTTGTACCGCTGTTCCTGTTTTCTCTGCCATCGCATTCCCCCTAAAACCGGAGCTCCAGCGCTGGCTTCGAGCGGTCGGCCTATGAACCCTTTCTAGCGGCTTATGTGGCAAATACCACCGAGCCCAGTGCTCCACGTTCACGCTTGCAGACAGGAACTATTCGCGCAGTGACGCTCGTCACAGAAGGCAGTGATGGAGGTTACGAGGGCACGGATGGTGTTCAGATGTCTTTGCGCGAGATTCCCAGCTTCTGCATGCGGGAATTGAGAGTCGTACGATTCATCCCAAGGCGTTCGGCAGCACCGCCCGCACCGCCGATTTTCCCCTTTGTTTCTCTGAGGACAGTAAGGATGTGCCCACGCTCGATCTCCTCGAGTGTTGAAGAGGTCTGCCTTGTTGCGTCCTGCGCATTGCCCGCCCCGACACCTTCAAATTCGGTCAGCGGAATCCGCAATTCCGGCCCGGGTGAAAGGATCACGGCTCGCTCGACCACATGCTCCAGTTCCCGGATGTTCCCCGGCCACGCATAGCGGCACAGCGCCTGCATCGTTTCCGGCGGCACGACGTCGACTTCCTTACCCATCCGCTTCGCGAATCGTGCCAGGAAGAAATGAACGAGCAGCGGAATATCTTCGGCGCGGTCCCGCAACGGTGGAACGATGACGGGAAAGACGCTCAGGCGGTAAAAGAGATCGCTGCGGAATTGTCCCGAGGCGACCAGCTTATTGAGGTCCCGATTCGTCGCGGCAACGATGCGCACGTCGCTCGTCATCGTCCGGCTATTGCCGAGACGTTCGAACTGCTTTTCTTGCAGCACTCGCAGCAACTTCGATTGCAGTTCCAGGGGAATCTCGCCCACCTCATCAAGAAAAAGCGTTCCCTGATGCGCCAGCTCGAATCTCCCGATGCGCTGCGCGATGGCTCCCGTGAACGCGCCTTTCTCATGCCCAAAAAGTTCGCTTTCAAGCAGCCCTGCCGGCACGGAGGCGCAATTAACTCTTACAAAAGGTCGTCCGCGCCGGGGACTCAGGTCGTGAACGGCCCGAGCGAGCCGCTCTTTGCCCGTTCCGGTTTCTCCCAGAATCAGCACCGTCGAATCTGTTGGCGCCACAGTCTCAATCTGCTTCAAGACTCGCTTCAAGGCTCTGCTATTGCCGATAATGTCGTTAAAGTTGGTTTCTGTTCGCAGTTCGTCTTCGAGGTAGAGCTTTTCCTTGGCGAGCCGCGCGTTCAGGTCCGCGATCCGCTGGAAGGCCAGCGCATTGTCGAGCGCCACCGAAACCTGGCCGGCCAATTGCCCGAGCGCGGTCACATCCTCCTCGGCGAACGCACCTGCCTGCAGGCTGAATACATTCAGCGTCCCGAGCAGCCCTTCTCGCCCCGTAAGCGGAATCCAACAGCCGGATCGGATCGACGCGCCCGCGAGATGCTTCGGCATCTCGAACGGAAATCGCTCGCCCGCCGAACCCTTGAGCAAAAGAGGCTTTCCCGAAACGTAAACCGAGCCGTGAGGCGTTCCAGCCACTGGCAGCAGCACAGCCTCGGGAAGCGGGGCTATGCCGGGTGCGCCCAAAATCGAGTGGACCCGCAGCATCTTTGTTTCAGGGTCGTACAAAGCCACCGACGCGTAGTCAAATGCCTTCACCTGCCGCACACAAGAGCCAATCGCCGCGAGCAGTTTCGTAACGTCAAGATTCGAAAGCAGCGCATTCGTGACTTCTAGGAGGAACGACTCGCGCACTCGCTTCTGTTCGGTGATGTCTCGCGTGACTTTCGTAAACCCGAGCAGTTTGCCGTCCTCATCGTGTAGCGCCGTGATCACAACGCTCGCCCAGAAGCGCGACCCATCCTTGCGGATTCTCCAGCCTTCACCCTCCCAACGGCCTTCCCACGTAGCGACCTTAATTTCCTCGTCCGGCGTGCCGCGCTCGACAACTTCGGCGGGATAGAAGCAGGAAAAATGGCGGCCGATGATTTCGTCCGCGCGATAGCCCTTGATTCGCTCGGCCCCTTCGTTCCAGCTTTTCACGCGCCCCTCGGGATCAAGCATGAAGATCGCGTAGTCTTTTACCTCCGCAATGAGCCGCCGGTATCGCTCCTCGCTCAGCCGCAGCGCTATCTCGATTTCCTTCTTATCGGTGATGTCTCGAATCGCGCTGGCCACGAAGCGCCCGTTCGTCTCCTCGATCGGGCTCAAGCTGATTTCAACCGGAAACGTGCTGCCATCCTTCCGGCGTCCCTGGAGTTCGAGTCCCATTCCCATCGGCCGTGTGCGCGGCACCGCAATGTATTCCGTGCGGTCGCGCACATGTGCGTGCCGAATTTGCTCCGGAATCAGCGTCTCGATGGGTTGGCCCAAAAGCTCCTGTGGCGCATAGCCGAAGACGCGCTCGGCCTGCGAATTCACGAAGACGATCTTCCCCGCGGAATCCACGATGACCATCGCGTCGGGAGCAGATTCAAGCAGATGCCAGCGACGGTTGTCGGGCAGCATCCGCCCCAAGCCACGCGGCGTATCCTCTTGCTTCATAACGGGAAAACGTTAGCATCTGTGTAGGCTCGGGGCAAGATATGGGCTGCGGCGGGTTCCTGCCCCGCCCGAAAAGAGGACGCGCGCCCGCACCATGACACCATCGTCCACCGTGGCTGACGAACAAGTCCCGCCCAAGCCCCAATCCGCCGCCGGCCTTTCCTCGGCGGAAGCCGAAGCGCGCCTCGATCAGTACGGCCCGAACGAGCCGGCGCCCGCCAAACGCAGCTCGACCGTCCTCGAGTTGCTCTTTCTGTTCCTGAACCCGCTCGTCATCATCCTGCTCGTGGCCGCCCTCGCCTCGCTGGTACTCGGCGATGCTTCCGACGCCGTCATCATCCTGGTGATCGTCCTTCTCAGCATCGCCATCAACTTTATCCAGACTTATCGCTCCCAGCAGGCCATCAATCGTCTGCGCGCCGACGTCGCTCCAACGGCCACCGTCCTCCGCGACGGAACCTGGCAGGAATTCGACCGCCGCAAGATCGTTCCGCACGATATCGTGCGTGTTTCCGCCGGGGACCTGATACCCGCCGATGGGCGCGTGCTCGAAGCCCGCGATCTCTACGTTCAGCAAGCTGCCCTCACCGGTGAGTCTTTGCCGGCGGAGAAGAGCGCGCAGCCGGACGTTGGTTCAGAGTCGAAAGGTCCGGACGCGCCGAACCTCGTCTTCATGGGCACATCGGTAATCAGCGGCACTGCAACCGTCGTCATTCTCGCGACTGGGCCCCGCACGGCCTTCGGAGCCATCGCCGAGCGCCTCGCCATGCGTCCGCAAGAAACCGAATTCGAGCGCAGCATGAAGCACTTCGGCATGCTCATCATGCGCGCCGTTTTTTTTCTCGTGCTGTTCATCCTCGTCGTCCGCGTCGCGATGCACAAAGACGCTTTCGAATCCTTCGTTTTCGCGGTGGCGCTGGCGGTCGGCTTGACGCCCGAGTTCCTTCCCATGATCACCTCCGTCACTCTCGCCCGCGGCGCCGTGCGTATGGCCCGCCAGCATGTCGTCGTCAAGCATCTCCCCGCAATCCAGAATTTCGGCACCATCGATATCCTGTGCAGCGATAAAACCGGCACTCTGACCACCGGACAAATGATCCTCGTCTCCTCCGTCGATTATCTCGGAAAGCCCTCCGACCGGACCCTGGCACTGGCCTACCTCAACAGTAAGTTCCAAACCGGAATCCGTAGCCCACTCGATACCGCGATCCTAAAAACGCCCCGCACCGATGGCGACAGCTATACAAAATGCGATGAAATTCCCTTCGACTTCGAGCGTCGCCGCCTATCGATCGTCGTCGAGAAGCACGACGGCGTGTCGCGCGAGCGCTTGTTGATCACCAAAGGCGCTCCCGAAGGCATTCTCAATCTTTGTGAAAGGTACGAAATGGAAGGCCGGACAATCGCATTCGATGTCGACACGCAGCACAAATGCCGGCAAGCCTTCGATGACCTCAGCTCGCAAGGATTCCGCGTCTTGGGAGTTGGGTATCGAAACGTGGACGTACGGGACGCTTACAGTGCGAAGGACGAATCCGCACTCGTCTTCGCTGGCTATCTCGCCTTTGCTGATCCGCCGAATCCCGATGCCGCCGATTCACTCGCGGCCATGAAACGCGATGGCGTCGAGCTAAAGATTCTCACCGGCGACAACGAACTCGTCGCTCGCCATATCTGCGAGCAAGTCGGCCTGCACGATCCCGCAATCATCCTCGGCGACGAACTCGATGCGACGAGCGATCCCGCACTCCAGCATCTCGCCGAGCAAACCACCGTCTTCGCTCGAGTCTCGCCCGTGCAGAAGCACCGCATCATTCACGCCTTGAAGCTGCGCGGCCACGTCGTCGGCTACATGGGCGACGGCATCAACGACGCGCCTTCCCTGCACGCGGCCGACGTCGGCATCTCCGTATCCACGGCCGTCGATGTCGCCCGCGATGCCGCCGACATCATTCTCCTCAAACCGGGCCTCGCCGTGCTCCATCAGGGCATCATCGAGGGCCGCCGCGCGTCCGCCAACGTCATGAAGTACCTGCTGATGGGCACCAGCTCGAACTTCGGCAACATGTTCAGCATGGCCGGCGCATCCTTGTTCCTGCCCTTCCTACCCATGTTGCCCACACAAATCTTGCTGAACAATTTTCTCTACGATGCGGCCCAGATCACGATCCCCTCCGACAACGTCGACGACCGCTACATCAGCCGTCCGCGACGCTGGGACATGTCCCTCATCCGCAATTTCATGATTTTCATCGGGCCGATCAGCTCGATCTACGATTTCCTGACCTTTTTCGTCCTGCTTCACTACTTTCACGCCGGACAAGCCGAGTTCCACACCGGTTGGTTCGTCGAATCGCTGGCGACGCAGACGCTCGTGCTCTTCGTCATTCGAACCACGCAAAATCCCTTCAAGAGCCGGCCGAGCGTCCCGCTCGCAATCACCACGGTCCTGATCGTGATCGTCGGCATCTGGCTCCCGTATTCATTCCTCGCGCAGCGCCTCGGATTTACGGCTCTGCCCGCCCCATTCTTCACATTCCTCGCAATTTCAACCGTCACGTATCTGCTTCTCGTGGAATTCGCGAAGCGCCTGCTATTTTCGCGCGCGGAAATTTGAAGGGCCGTACACCAAAGCCGGGAGTGACTGCCGACGTTCAGGCAGCAGCTATGAAGTGGCGCGGTGCGGTGCGAGGCTCTGCCGCACGAGGCTTGAGTGCGACACCCGAATTCTCGATGTATTCCAGCGAGTACGATCTGCAGCAATTGGAGCAGAGCCAGAAGTGTTGGACGGAATGCGTGTTCGCAGGCCGGTCTTCGGCCCTCTTCGGAAATCGGAAGAGTTGGCCTTTCCGGTGATCGAATTCCGCGAGGCAAACAGGGTTGGCGCATCGGGAAATCATCGCCAATACCTCCTCTGGGTGTCGCCGCAAATTATAAACCCAGACCTGACTAGTTTTCCCGGGCTTTTTCGAGCACCCGAATTTCCGCTCTCAGCCACTTCACCACCGCCGCCTCGACTTCGTCATCAGTCGCCGTATTGTAAAGCGAATCGAGCGTCTCGCCCTCATAGTTCAGTGGTATGTGCCGGCACGGCGCTCGCTCCAACCTGCGATTGGCTGGCACAAGTTGCATCAAAGAACAGCCAAGGCAGGGGCGCCGGCGTGGAGATGCATCGGAATACGGACAGCTCGGCGAATCTTCAAAAATAAATGGCCGGCGCCACGAGGTCTGTGCGATCTTCCGGTAGCCGCCTCCCTCGAGGAACTCAAGCTCCCCCTTGAGGACCTGCAACAAGTCGCGCATGTCTGCGGACATCGCCTCCGTTCCAGCCTCACTGTAGCAGCACAGATTGAGCGCCCAAGAGATTCCGGGTCTGTGATGAGCGTCACATGGGAATGTAGCGTTCGTCACGGCTAATCGCGCAGGTTCACCATATGGTGGCACCAAGAGGTGGCACATGACCGTCACACCGCCTGCTGTCCTGGTGCTTCACAACGACGAGCGCGAAGCAGCCGAACTGCAAGATTTGCTCGAACGCAACACTGACTGCAAGACCTTCGTCACCTGGAGCGGCCTGGAGGCCTTGAAACTGCTCCAAGCTGGCCGTTTCGACGTGCTGGTCACCGATGACTACGCGGCTGACCTCTATATCGGCGATCTCATCGAGCGCGCCGCCTCGCTGCCGTCGCCTCCGCAGGTCTACGTACTCAGCGGAGATTCGACAGCCGCGGTCAGTCGATACCAGAACCTCGGCTTGTGCACGATTCTCGAGAAACAGGGGCCGCGCACACTTTTGCAGGCGATCACCGCCGGGTCCATCTGGAAGCAATCGCGGACATTCGCCAACGCGAAAAATTCGAAGGGCTCGCCGCCCGCCTCCGATGCCGGTCGAGTGAACTGACACGGGGTTGGCCGGCGGCATGGAAAGCATGAACAGGAGAAATAACATGCAAACGTCGACGAAAGAGGCGCAAGCAAGCATCGCCTTGAAAGATATCGTCTTCGCGACTGACTTCTCGCCGGCCGCGGAAAACGCACTTTTATACGCCGCAGATCTGGCCCGGCGTTTCCACGCCGAGCTTCATGTCGTGAACGCGGTCGAACCGGCCAACTACACTCTCCCCCCGGAGACCTGGCACGCGGCGGACGAGGCCCGTGAACTCCACACAAAGAAGCTGCGTGCGTTTCTGCAAACTTCATTCCCGGACGTCGAAAACGAGGTTCAGCTCTGGGAAGGCACCGTTTCGCAGGTGCTCACTTCCGCGATCGATCGCGACAGCGCGGACCTTGTGGTGCTCGGCACTCACGGACGCACCGGCGTCGGAAAACTACTCCTCGGATCTTCCGCGGAAGAGATTCTCAGAAGCGCTCCATGCCCGGTTCTCACAATCGGCCCGCACACAGAGACGGAGCAGCAGTGGCAACTGAACGAGATCCTTTACGCGACCGACTTCAGTCCCGCATCGCTTTCGGGCGCCCGCTACGCGATCGCTCTCGCACAGGAATATGGCGCGAGACTTACGCTTCTCCACGTAATTGAAAGCCGCAAGACGGACGAACTGGTCCACGAGGCGGACTTAATTGCTTCTTCGGCTCGTTTGTTGCGTAAACTCGTTCCGGAGGGCGTCGAGTTGCGTTCCGAATTGCGGTGCGAGGTCAAGCAAGGAGTGCCCGCGGACAAAATTATCGAGGTCGCGCAACAGATTCGCGCGGGACTGATCGTGCTCGGCGCGCGCAGAGCCTCCGGCGTGCCCGGCGCGGCTTCGCATCTCCCAATCGCGACTGTGCACAAGGTGATCGCGCACGCGCCGTGCCCGGTTCTCACGGTGCGCCACGGAAACTCATAAGCGGCTCGGTCAGGTCCGCTTCGTTTGCAGCTGGTGGTAGCCGAATTCTTTGCGGGCCTGATCGAGACGCTTGCCTTCGCGGACGCTTTTGCGAATCGCATCTTCGGCGGCCGTAATTCCCTCCGCGACGGCGAGTATTTCCGCTTCGTGCTGCCGGGGAATCACCACCACGCCGTCCGCATCGCCGCGCATGAGGTCGCCCGGCGAAACGCGCGCGTCGCCGATATCGACCGTAACTTCCGTAGCATCGAGTTGCACGCGATCTTTGCCGGTGCGCACTGAATAGCTGCGGCTGTAAACGGGATAGCCAAGCTCGAGGCAAAGCGCAGTGTCGCGGCAGGCACCGTCGATCACCGTCCCGGCAAGTCCGCGGCGATGCGCGATCTCCGTCAAAATATCGCCCCACACGGTCGCGTTCTCGCGCCCGCCGTTATCGATCACCACTACGGAACCCGGGGCGACGTCATCGATGAATTCTCCAACCGTTCCCGCGGGTTTTCCCACGGGCCGATAAAGCATCGTGAAGGCGCGCCCAGTCAGACGAAAGCGCGGATCGCGCGGCTTGATATTCAGGCACTGCCCCGCGATGCCGAGCCGGTCGAGTGCGTCGCTGATGGTCGCGGTGTCGAGCTTGCTCGCGCGCTCGACCGATGGGTCCTGATTCGGCAAGGGGCGGCCTCTAGTTGCGCTGCAGCATGTTTTCGTATTTTGCGCCCATCACTTCGGTGATGGGTTTTCCTTCGTAGAGCGATCGAGCCATAGCGGCTTCGCGCGCGACGATATCCTCCGCCGTCGCCAGCACGCGCTCGATATTCGGCGCGGCAATGAACGCGACGCCGCTGCCGTCGGCGATTGCATAATCGCCTGCATTCACTTGAATATCGCCGATCTCGACCGGCTGATTGTTCGCCAGCTCGACGATGCGCCCGCGGCCGGTGATGGGTGTGAGTCCGCGGGCGAAAACCGGAAAATCGTGCTGGCGCGCTTCATCAATGTCGCGCACGGGCCCATCCGCAATCACGCCGCTGATGCCGCGCAGTTTTGCTCCGAGCGAAAGGATGCCGCCCCAACTGGCCGCGCGCGTGTCACTGTGCTGTTCGACGACGATGACGTCGCCGGGATGAGCGGCTTCGATCGCGGTCGTGCCGATGTGGCGGGGCCTTCCGGGAGGGGGTGCCCCGATTCCCAGCTTGATCGTCAGCACGCAGCCGGCAATGCGCCGCGACGAACTCAGCGGCGACAACCCGGTCACCACGCCCGTCAGGCCCAATTTATCGAGCGCGTCCGAAACCGCGCAGCAATCGACTCGTCTCAGCCGCGATGCGAAATCGTCTCCTCCAGCCTCTGCCCTCATGGTCCCTCTTTCGAATTCGCTATTGCCAGTAGACAAAGCCCATCGCGCTGCCCGTCCCGGCCTCGGTGCGATAACACGCGACGTAGTCCACCACAGTCATCTTCTTCCCCAGTGCGCTCATGCCCACCGACACCGGCATCCAGTTCCGGATTTCGCACGTATTGCCGAGGAGATAGCTTTCGGGAATTTCAGCGAGCGCCTTTTCGTCGCCCGACTGCATGGCCTTCAGCACGCGCTGATCGAGGTCTTCATCAACCACGAAATGCGTCAATCCGCCCGAGCAGAAAACCGCGATCTTCGCATCTTCCTTCCAGCTTTCGATCGCCTTTATCAGCGCGCGGCCGAATTTCAGACAGCGGGGAATTTTCGGGCGGTTATTCGGAATCCCGGCGTTCAGGAAGACCGGGACGCTCGGCGGCGGGTTATCCACCATGATGCGGCGGTAGAGAAAGCCAAACGCGTGCGGAATTCCGTGCTCGTGCCCGTTGACCTTCGGCAGGCGCGATGATTCGGAAACGTCGAATTCCTGATCCATGAGCGAATCGATCAGGTGGAGTGCGAGGTCATTCGCGCCCGCATACACGGCGCCGCCCGGAGGACAGTGCCCGATTTCCGCGATCGCAATTCCGGGTGGAAACTTCGCCTTGGCTTCCTCCGTCTCGGGAATATTTTCGATTTTGCTTCCTGCGTAGACCAGGAAGGCAGGCGTGTTGTCGTCCGTGAAAAGTTCGCGCTGGTCGTTTCCGACGATCACCACCGCATCCGGCTTCACCTCCGCGAATTTCGCGGCCAGTTTATCGAGTGCGCGCTGGCAGGCATCGTAGCGCTTCTGCTTCTCCGCCGGAGTGATTGCATCGGCGAAGCCCGGCTGCCGCGCCGCCAGCAGCCTCTCGAAATCGTACGCTTCGCCGCGATAAAAGTGCTTCGGATTTTTCCGGTCGGCGCCTGCGCGCAAATGCCACATATCGGGCGGCGTCGAAAGCATCGGTCCGTGCGACGACCCGACGCCGAGCACAACCTTTGCCATGACTTTCCCTCCGTCTAAATTCGTTAGCGCCACACCCGCCGCGCAGTCTCGACCACCAACCGCATCTTCGCCCACTGCTGCTCTTCGCTGATCAGGTTGCCCTCGAGCGTCGAGGCAAACCCGCACTGCGGACTCAGCGCAAGATTTTCGAGCGGCACGTAGCGCGCTGCTTCCTTGATACGCTCGACGATCTGCTCGCCGCTTTCGAGCTCCGGCCGCTTCGAGCTGATCAGCCCGAGCACGACCGCCTTGTTCTTGGGAACGAAGCGCAAAGGCTCGAACGTTCCGGAGCGCGCGTCGTCGTATTCGAGCAGAAATCGGTCGACATCCATCGTCGCGAAAAGTTTCTCCGCGATCGAATCGTAGCCGCCTTCGGCGTACCAGTGGCTGCGGCTATTGCCGCGGCAAAGGTGAATGCCCAGCGCGATGCCAGGGCGTCGCGCCACCTGGAAGCATGCGTTGTCCGCGCGAATCGATTCCTCGAGCCAGGCATCCGGCTCGACCTTCATCTCCGTGCGAATCCATTCGCGCCATTTCGGATCCATAAAATAGCTGTAGCGCGGCGCATCGATCTGAATGTACTTAACGCCCTCGGCCGCCAGCCGCGCCAGCTCCGCCTTCATGATCTCGACGATATCCCAGAGCAGCTCGGAATGATTTTTGTAGGCCTTGTCGGTCCGCCCGGCCTTGAACGAGATCGCGGGAAACTGCGTGGCGCTCGGCAAAGTCATTTTGATGTCGCCGGGACTGTGCTTCTTCAGGAAAGGAAGCTCGTGCCCCGTCAGCGGACGGACGACGCGCAGCTTTTCGACCACAACGCCCGCCACTCTCCCCCGGCCCAGCGTCGAGCCACCGGCGTTCGCCGTGTTCCAGCTTCTCGGCAGACCGTCGCCGAAATCAAATCCTTCGACCGCATCGGTGAAATCACCCATGAAATTGCTGCGGCGAAATTCGCCGTCGGTGAAAATATCGAAACCGAGTTCCTTCTGCTTCGCGAGCACGCGCAAGATCGCCGCGTCTTCGATTTCTCTCAATTTCGCCGCGTCACCGGCTTTCCGCGCCTCGAGCAATTCCGGCGGGCGCAGGAAGCTTCCAACGTGATCGGCGCGGTAAGCCGCCTGAGTTCCCTTTTCAAGCGCGTTTCCCTGTGCGGTTGGCATAAATCCTCGAATCGTTTTCGCGAGATCAGGCTTTCTCCGTCTTGGCGTCCACGCTCAGGCGGAAAAGCTTCTTGGCGTTGTCCTCAAAGACGGTTTTCTTGTCGGCCGCGCTCAGCCAGTCGAAACCGTCGATGTAGCTCTTCACATCATCAAACCACTTTCCGGTTTTCGGATCCTTCGCCGTGCCGACTCCGGGGCGCTCGGTGCCGAAGAGGCAGCGGTCCGGTCCCACCGTCTTGAACAGAAGCTCGAGCGCCTGCGCGGTGTAGAGCACGGTGTCGAAATAGAGGCGGCGCAGGCCGTCGTAAAAGGTTTCGCTTCCTCCGCGGCGCAAGCTCGGCGCCTGAAATCGGCCGAAGTGGTAAGGCACCGCCCCGCCGCCGTGCGATACCACGATTTTGAGTTTCGGGAAATCCTTGAAGACGCGCGACCCGGCCAGCGAAACCACCGCGATCGTCTCTTCGTTGATGAAGTGCGTCGAGTAGCTATGCCGGATCGACCGGCAGCCCGCGCCGTGAACGTAGCCGGGCACGTCGAGCTCGACGAGTTTTTCGTAGAGCGGATACCAGTATTCGTCGCCGAGATTCGGCGTGTCGTAGTTCGATGCCTCGCTTGGATCGGGATTGAGCAGGCAGCCGACGAATCCGAAATCCTTCACACAGCGCTCAAGTTCGGCAATGCAGTTTTTCGGGCTGACGCCCGGCGATTGCGGCAGCCCGCAGACGCCCTTGAAGACGTTGGGAAACAGGCGGCATTGCTGCGCGACGAGGTTGTTGCACTCCTCGATGAACCACTGCGAGACTTTTGCAGGCTTCTCCGCCTGCATCATCTGATACGGGCGAGGCGAGAGGAGCTGCAAATCGGTGCCGACTTCCTTCAAGAGGTCGAAATGCGACTTACCGGTGCCAAAGGTCGGCTGCTTCAAGAAGGCGATCATCTCGTCGTCGCTGATCTCGACCTTGCCGCGGCCGTGCGATCCGCGATGCGAGAGAATATTCGCCTTGTAGACGTACAACGAATCCGGCGCGGTCAAATGACCGTGAACGTCGATAACCATCGCTCTTCCCCCCGTTCTAAAGAGCTGTCCGTGCTAGCGCTGTTCTTATCTCCGAACGCGCCCGATGTCAATCCAATCGAATCAGGCAGCCGAGCGGATTCCGAAAATCGATACGATTGATTCCCCAGCCGGGGCGCGCCGCGCGAGTTTTAGGAATTGGTAGCCGTTTGCGTTTGCGCACCGGGGACTTCGATGCCGAGGAGCTTGGCGGCATTGAGCAGCAGAATCTTCGGCCGCACCGAATCTTTGAGCGGCAGCTCAGCGAATTCCGAAAGCCAGCGCTCGGGCGTCATCATCGGAAAATCCGTGCCGAAGAACGCTTTGTCCTGCACGAGCGTATTGATGTTGTGCACGGTCGACGCGGGGAAATATTTCGGCGCCCAGCCAGAAAGATCCATGTAGGTGTTGCTCTTGTGCCGCAGGACGGCGAGCTGGTCGTCGTGCCACGGCCACGACGGGTGCGCCATGATGATGCGCATCTCGGGGAAACGGGCGGCGAGATTGTCCATATACGGAATCGGCTTGCAGTATTCCAGGATGATGCCTTTGCCCCCGGGCAAGCCGGCCGCGACCGCTGTGGTGCCCGTGTGGAAGATGACCGGCAGATTCAGGCTCGAGATTTTTTCGTAGATCGGGAAGAACCGCTCGTTCGTCGGATCGAATCCCTGGGCGGCCTGCTGAAATTTCATTCCGCGCAGGCCCATATCCGCGCAGCGCTGCACTTCGTTCACCGCGATCTTGCCTTTCCACGGATCGACGCTGCCGAAGCCGATAAATGTCTCCGGATACTTCTTCACCCACGCCGCTGTTTCGCCATTGTCGATTTTCACGCCGCTGCGCGTCTCGCCGTCCACATCGAAGATCACGGCCATCATCTCGTGCGACTGGTACATCTCGGCCATGCCATCAGGATCGGAGCGCCACTTGCCCGTGTTCATCGGCGGCCCCGTCTTCGCGATGGATGCCCAGCCCTGCTTGCCGCGATCGCCGGTCAGAATGTGGACGTGCATGTCGATGGCTTTGAGCAAGTGTGACCTCCCAATCCCTTTTTGATTGCGACGCCCGCGCCTATTTTATCGGGCGGCGGCCTGCGCGGCGTGGAACGCGGCCGGAACATTCATCTCGCGGCAATCGGGCGCCACGCGCAACGGCGCTTCCGTCAGCGCCTGCACCGCCGCGGGATTCAGACCCGGCGCGAATTCGCGCAGCACGAGGCCGCCGGGCGTCACGTCGATCAGGGCCATGTCGGTGTAGATATGCTTCACGCAGCGCGGCGCGGTGAGCGGCAGCGTGCATGTCCTGACGATTTTCGCTTTGCCCTTGTTGGTGATGTGCGTCATGGTGACGATCACGTTGTGCACGCCAAACGCCAGGTCCATCGCGCCGCCAACGCCCGGAACCTTCTCACCCGGAGTGCGCCAGTTGGCGAGGTCGCCATTCGCCGCCACCTGCAGCGCGCCCAGGATGGCGTGCGTCACGTGCCCGCCGCGAATCATCGAAAACGACGTTGGGTGATCGAAAACGCTCGCGCCCGGCAGCAGCGTGACGTACTGTTTGCCCGCGTTGATCAAATCCGGATCTTCGTGGCCCGGCTCGGCGATCGGCCCCATCCCCAATATCCCGTTCTCGCTGTGAAAGAAAACCTCGCGATCCGGCGGAATGTAACTCGACACCAGGGTCGGTATGCCAATGCCGAGGTTGACGTAGCTCCCCTCCGGCAGATCGCACGCAACGCGATACGCGATTCCTTCTCTCGTCAGCGACATGGGCTACCTTCCCTCCGTCGTGATTTTCAGGTATTCCGGATGACGCACGCACTCCACCACGCGGTCGACGAAAATCCCCGGCGTGTGTACGTCCTCGGGATCGATCCCGCCCGCCGGAACGAGCTCGTCGACTTCGGCGACGACGAAATCCGCGGCGGTGCACATCGGCACGTTAAAATTGCGCATCGCCATTCGGTAGTTCAGGTTGCCGAGGCGATCGCCGCGATACGCGCGCACAAACGCGAAGTCCGCGTGCAGCGCTTTCTCGAAGATCTGCTCGCGCCCATCAAGCATGCGGCTCTCTTTGCCGGCGGCGAGGTCGGTGCCTGCGCCGGTCGGCGTGAAGAAGCCGCCGAGGCCCGCGCCGGCGGAGCGAATCCGCTCGGCAAGTGTACCCTGCGGCACCAGCTCCAGCTCGATTTCGTTTTTCAGATACTTCTCCTGAAACGATGTATTACCCGGATTGCTCGGGAAAGAAGCGATCAGCTTGCGGACTTTGCCGTCGTGAATCAGCCCGCCTAGAGAGTGCGTGCCGCCGCCCGAGCCGTTGTGGACCATCGTCAGATCTTTCGCGCCCTGCCGCCGGAGCGCTTCGAGCAACTGACCCGGCAGCCCCGGATCGCCAAAGCCTCCGAGCAGAATCGTGGCGCCGTCGAACACACCTGCTACCGCTTCTTCACATTTTTTCAGAGTCTTATCTACCATCGCCCCCTGCCTCGGCCGGTTCCCCGCCTGAGAATTAACCAGAAACTTTAACATACCTCGCGACAATTTCAATTCTACCGCGCAGCCGCGCTCGGTCCCAATAGCGGATCAATCTGGCAGGATTTCTCCGTGTCCTCTTGATTCGCTCAGTGTTCTCTGTGTTAAGGCACACCTTTGCCCCGACTCCGCATCATCAATCCACCGAAGCTCGAGTCATATCCCTCTGGAAGAATTGCGCGGCGATCAGGAAGATCGATCCGCCAACGAACGTGGTAATCGCGGCCGTCGACATCGAGTAACGGATCACGTCCACGCCCAGCTGCAAGCGATAGTGATCGTTGAAGACGCCGATTAGGAACGGCCCCAACCCGAGCCCGATCAGCTCCGCAATCAGATAGATGATCGAGGTCGAAAACGCGCGCATCCCCACTTTTACCGTCGAATGTGACGCCGCAACGATCGGACCCACGTGTACCGGCGACATCGCCGAGACGATCGTGAACCCCACAATGCACCAGAAGATGCTTTGCGAGAAAACGAAGAGCAGCACGCCCGGAAACGCCAGGATCGAACAGATTCCCGAAACATAGATTTTCCAGCGAATGTCCCAGTGCGTCGCCAACCAATCGGAAAGAAACCCGCCGCCCAGCGTGCCGACGAGCCCGGCGCCCGCCCGCACCGTTCCGATGTACGTCCCGATCTGCGCGGTATTCAAATGATGGATTCTCCCGAGGAAAGGAGCCGCCCACGTGCCGAAGCCGAATTGCGTGAACGTGGTGAAACAGAAGCCGATGAGGATCAGCATGTAGCATCGCTGCCGCCACATGAATTCCAATGTTTCGAGAAATTTCTGCTGGCCGGTGCCGACCCTTTTCTGCTCGGAACTACCGCGCACCGGCTCTTTCACTGTCAGCCGGAAAATCACAGCCACGATGAGTCCCGGGATGCCGGCCACCAGAAACGCGTGATGCCAGCCGTAATATTGGTTTACCCACCCGCCGATGAACGCGCCGAGGAATCCGCCGATCACAGGCCCCAGCTGATACACCGACATGGCCGTCGAGCGCTGCTCGCCGCGAAAAAGATCGGAGATCATCGATGTCGAAGGCGCCGTTCCTGCCGCCTCGCCGATCCCGACGCCAAATCGCGAAAGCGTCAGTTGCACTGCGTTTTGCGCCACTCCTGCCAGGGCCGTCATGCCGCTCCACAGCACCAGCCCCCAGGTGATGATCGACCGTCGGTTGCCGCGGTCCGCCCATCGCGCCACGGGCGCGGCCAAAATCGAGTACATGATCACGAAGCCGAAGCCCGAGATGAACCCCATCACTTTGTCCGACAAGTGGTAATCGTGCTTGATGGGATCGATCAGGATGGTGATGACAGTGCGGTCGAGGAAGTTCAGCGAATAGATAAGCGTCAGCATCACCAGCCCGTAGATGGCGGTGGCCCTCGACGCACTTCCCGGCGCCATAAAATTCTTCTCGCTCGCGGCCCCGTTCGCCTCGCTCGTCTCCTCAGTCTTCACTTGCCGCGGTCCCCCCGACCGTATTCGCACCGCGGAGCCTATGCCGTGCGGCCTGCCACGTCAACTGCGAAGAGAGTACCAGCGGCTCGTCCAGCGACAAGCATTTGTTGAGCGCACTGAGACGGGGGGATGACGCCGCTTTACGTCGACTGTGCCGCCGTTGGAGTTGAGGATTTGGTTTTGGGTTGCGGTTTCGATTTGGGCGCAGCCTGTCCGGTCTTTTTCTTCGGCAGGGGCTGAGCCTTAGGTGTGGCCTGGTACACGATGCCGGGCACTTTCATGTTTCCTCCCTACGAACAAGACTCGGATATCGGAACCAGCCCATAAGCGAAGATCACCGCTGGATTTCACCAAGTCCGCAGCGCTTTCAGTTTTTCGGCTTCGGCTTGGGCTTTGGCTTTGGGGGTTCTTGTCTCTTGAGCGCCCTCCGCGCCACACTAACGGTCATTGTCCTTCCTCCCGGTTCCGTGCAGAGTTTTAGGCGGTCGCCGGCTTGACCGGCGGCGCCGGCTTCGGAGCGGCCTGAAGCGTGACCTCAGGAAGCACGACCCCCGTCAATAAATCGTAGACTGTCGTCTCGCTCCAGCCGATTTCCCGCTTCTTCCGCTCGTTCTTGAAATAGGAGTATATCTCTAGGAGCTGGGCATCGCCGTCGACCACAAAATCGAACTGGATGTAGTCTTCCTCGCCGGGCTCGACTTCCCGGGGGCTAGCGGCCCAGTCGCATTTTCGCTCCCCGATAAGGGGCCAAACATATTCGCTTTCGCTCGGACCGAGAACCGCGAGGGGATCTTTGCCGGCGTCGAGAGCCGCCTGGAAGTCCGCCGGCAACGGGAGCATTTGCTGGGCCCAAACGAACGCCGAGTCCAACCGCAAAAAGACCTGGCCAATATTGGCGACAGTGCACCGCACGCGCAGCAGACGCGAACCGTTTGGGAGTACGCGGTGGCTGATCGCATGACTGATCTTGGCGCGCGGGTAGTCTTGCCGATTTTTCACGAAGAGCATCCAAGTCCAGAATCCGCCGACAACCAACCCGATGATCTCCGCTATGGACTTCGCGGTGTCGGCGGTATCTTTCACTGTCGAAAGTGTCGAATCCTCCCTTGGCGCCGAATAAGAGTGGAGGGAGATGGGAAGAAGAGCTGCGCCGACGGCCACGCTCACGCGCGAGGAGGTAAACAGGGCGGCGCGTCTACTCGCGCCTGCACTGGCGACGGGTGCGATGCAGGCCGAAATCGCGAAAAACGCGACGAGCAGATGGACTTTCATGTAACTTGGCTCAGTGCTATGTCACTGTCGTAAATAAGGTCAAGGACAATCTTGCGATTAACGCATCGTTCCAGGACGGAACGCGCCCGCGGCGAGGTCGGCGGCTCATCTCAGACGGAAGGAGCACCCCGTATTGTCCGGTTTTTCCCCTGGCCTTTTCCTGTACTTCAGGACAATTTGAAATCGCAGCGCATCCTGCTAGCGTGGTAGGAGCTATGCGCGAAAACATCACATCACCGAAAACGAACCGAGGCGCAGCGAAACGCTGGCTCTGGTTTTCCTCCGTTTCCTCTGCTTCCTCTGCCTCCTCCGCCTCCTTTCTAATCGACATTTGGCGATTAGAAATCGCCGCAACTCATTGGAAACAAACGATTGGTGCACACTCTAATCGACACGCCTGCGGCAGTACGCCGCGCCGTCAAAAATCGTCAATCATACCCGGAATCCAACAGACCAGAGCGCCAAATAGATATGCTTCCATGCGGTTTGACACCTCGCAAGGCCAGTGCTACCTTGCCGGGCGCAACCTATTCTGCGCGGTCCGGAGTTGAACATGCCCTACAAGATTACAGTGAACGGGCGCCCTGAAACGGTGGATGTTCCCGCTGATACGCCGCTTCTCTGGGTGATTCGCGACGTCCTCGACCTCAAGGGTACGAAGTACGGCTGCGGAATGGCGCTGTGCGGATGCTGCACCGTGCATCTGAACGGCGAAGCCGTGCGGTCCTGCACGACATCCATTGAGTCCGCGGCTGGCAAGCACATTGTCACGCTCGAAGGCCTCTCCGAAAACGGCACACATCCCGTGCAAATCGCATGGGAAGAAATCGACGTGCCGCAGTGCGGCTATTGCCAGGCCGGACAGCTGATGTCCGCCTCCGCATTGCTCGAAAAGCATCCTCATCCCACGGATGCGGAAATCGATGCCGCGATGGACGGCAATATCTGCCGTTGCGGAACGTACCTGCGCATTCGTAAAGCCATTCACCGGGCAGCCGAAATTGCCGCCGAGCACAAGGCCGAGCCCACTCACGCAGAACTGATCGATTTGAACCGCGCATAAGAGCGCAAGAGCCAGTCTCAAGGAGGCGCGCTGTGGCAACTACACTGCCGAAATTGGAATCGCCTGAATCCCGCCCTGAATCTCGAAAGACGATGAATCGCCGTTCGTTCCTGCGCGCGACAGCACTCGCCGGAGGCGGGATGATGCTCGCTCTCTATATCGAGCCGATAGAGAAGGTGCTGGCCGCGCAGTTCGGGCCGCCGGTCACTTTGCTGCCGGCGTCGTTCATCACCATCGCGCCCGACGGCATCGTCACACTCATCGCCAAGAATCCCGAGATCGGCCAGGGCGTGAAGGTCATGCTGCCCATGATGATCGCCGAGGAGCTCGACGTCGACTGGAAGACCGTGCGCATCGAGCAGGGCGATTTGAACGCGAAATACGGTCTGCAGATCGCCGGCGGCAGCACGGCTACGCCGATGAACTGGGTTCCCTTGCGCCAGGTGGGCGCCGGCGGCCGTCAGATGCTGATCGCTGCCGCGGCGCAGAAGTGGGGCGTGCCGGAGTCCGAATGCACCACCACGCCCGGCGTCGTCCATCACGAAGCTAGCAAGCGCTCGGCCACCTACGGCGAACTAGCCTCGGCGGCCGCCGCATTGACGCCGCCCGATCCCAAAACCCTGAAGATGAAGGATCCGAAAGATTATCGGATCATCGGCAAGAACACCGCCAATCCGGACATCCACAAGATCGTCACGGGAAAGCCGCTCTTCGGAATCGACGTCACGGCGCCCGGCATGCTGGCAGCGATGTTCGTGAAGTGCCCGGTATACGGCGGCAAAGTGGTGAGCGCGAACCTCGACGAAATCAAGGCGCTGCCCGGCATCAAGTACGCCTTCGTGGTCGATCCGGTTGGCGACTCGACCGTGCTCGCCGGCGGAGTAGCCATCGTCGCGGATTACTGGTTCCAGGCGCGTCACGCAGCGGACCACAACCTCAAGGTCACCTGGGATAACGGTCCAACGGCGAAGCAAAGCAGCAAGCTCTACGCCGACACATCGGTGGAGCTCGCGAAGAATCAACCCGGCCAGGTCCTGCGCAAGGACGGCGACGCCGATGCAGCTTTTGGCACCGCGGCGCATGTTGTCGAGGCGGACTACTCTTATCCGTTCCTTTCCCACGTGCCGCTCGAACCGCAGAACTGCTCGGCGTATTACCACGACGGCAAACTCGAAGTCTGGGCGCCCAGCCAAACGCCCGCGAGCGGCGTGCAGCAAACCTCCAGGATCCTCGGCATCGACGGCAAGGACATCACCGTCCATCTCACCCGCGTCGGCGGCGGCTTCGGCCGGCGCCTGACGGACGACTACATGGTCGAAGCCGCGTATATCGCCAAACAGGTTGGCGTGCCCATCAAGCTGCTCTGGACGCGCGAGCAGGATATGGCGCACGACTACTACCGCCCGGCGGGCTTCCACTTCCTTAAGGGAGGCGTCGACGCAAACGGCAAAATCGTCGCGTGGCAGAATCACTTCGTCACTTTCGGCGAAAACGGCCGCTTCGCGCAGAGCGCCGGCCTCTCAGGCGAAGAATTCCCTTCCCGCTTCATTCCCAATTTCTCGCAGCTCTCTTCGATGATGCCGAGCGGCGTTCCCATGGGCGCGATGCGCGCTCCGGGAAGCAATGCGATCGCTTTCGTGATGCAATCGTTCATCGACGAACTCGCGCACGCCGCGGGGCGAGACCCAGTCGAGTTCCGCCTCGACTTGCTCGCGAACACGCCGCTGCCGATGGCTCCGCCGCCGCCGGGAACGCCGGTTGCTTTCGCGCCGGTGCCCTTCGACGGGCCGCGCATGACGGCGGTGCTCAAGACAGTGGCGGAAAGGTCGGGCTGGGGCAAGACGAAGCTGCCGAAGGACACGGCGATGGGAGTCGCCTTCCACTTCAGCCACATGGGATACTTCGCGGAGGTTGCGCAGGTGAGCGTCACCGGCGGCAACAGCGTGCGGGTCCACAAGGCGTGGGTGGTGGGAGACATCGGCAGCCAGGTCATCAATCCGGGCGCTGCGGAAAATATCGCGCAGGGCGCGGTGATCGAGGGCATGAGCCACATCATGGGATACCAAATCACGATCGACGATGGCCACGCCGTCCAAAGCAATTTCAATAACTACCCGCCCGTGCGGCTCACGCAGGCGCCGGCGGCAATCGATATCTACTTCCTGAAAACGGAACATTCGCCCACGGGCCTCGGAGAACCGGCGCTGCCGCCGATGCTGCCAGCCATCGCCAACGCCATTTTCACGGCGACCGGCAAGCGCATCCGCAATCTCCCGCTTGCGAACCACGGCTACACCTGGGCGTAAGACGGATCGGATTAAAGTGAAATAGAAGCTGTGCCGATGCAAAATTGCTTCGGCACAGCTTCTTTTTTTGTGACGTGGGTCCTCCCTAATTCACACCTCTGATTGACTGATACCGAGTACGGGCGGCATTCTTTGGCCTTAATGAACCGTTTATCGGATGTTCACGAACCAGAAACAAAAAAGGCGTTTTGTGGCGTCGGGGAAACCGGCGCGTTGCTCTTCGGCGAGACGCCCAAATTCTACGGGGATTGCTGTATTGCAGCGCGAGGCCTGCGACTGTATGGGGATTAACGGGGGGACCAGCAGGTGAACGATCCAGCCTGGGAAGATTCCGCTCGAAGTCTTACTACCGAGTTGACACCCTCCAGGGGCGGCAGCATAATCCCGCCGCTCGCTTTGGCTTCCGAAGGGGGAGTTGTGGTGATCCCCGGGTTTCCGCAGAGAATGATCGACTCCAATCGGCAAATTTTCCCTCGACTCGTTCGAATGGAGTTCCCTGCAAATCGTTTCCAAAATTATTTCAAAAACAGTGCGTCCGAAAGTTACCGAGATACATCTCAGCCGTGTGGGAAGAAAACGCCCACGGCGACACGTTCACGATCTTAATGCCGTCGCGCTAAACGGATAATCGAACAAGGTAAACAAGGGCAGTTGCGACCAACCGCAGGAGGATGCAGATGGAAGTAACGCGCCGAGCCTTCCTCAAGGTTGCAGTGATCGGTGGGACCAGCGCCAGCGTGCTGGGCTTCGATCTGAAGCCGGCCTACGCGCAACTGAAGGAACTGAAGATTGCGCGAGCCACGGAAACGCGCTCGACGTGTCCTTACTGCGCGGTGGGCTGCGGCGTCCTCATCTACACAATCGGCGACCGCGCCAAGAACGTCACGCCGCAGGTAGTGCACGTCGAAGGCGATCCCGATCATCCGACCAACCGCGGAACGCTCTGCCCGAAGGGCTCTTCGCTCGAGCAAGATATCCTCAATTCGCGGCGCCTCACCAAGCCGCAAGTCCGGCGTCCCGGCGCAACGGAGTGGCAGGACATCGCCTGGGACGATGCGCTCGACGAAATCGCGCAATGGACGAAGAAGACGCGCGACGCTACCTTCGTCGAAAAAGACGCGGACAGCCACACGGTCAATCGGTGCGAAGGCATCGCGTTCATCGGCGGCTGCACGGACACGAACGAGTTCAATTATCTGGCAGTCAAAGCCATGAGAGGTCTGGGCTTGGTGTATTTAGAAAATCAAGCCCGTGTTTGACACGGCCCCACGGTCTCAAGTTTGGGACCAACATTCGGACGCGGGGCGATGACCAACGGCTGGATTGACATCAAGAACACCGACATGATGTTGATTATGGGCGGGAATCCCGCCGAGAACCATCCCTGCGGATTCAAGTGGGCGATGGAGGCCAAGCGCAACCGCAACGCCAAGATTATTTCCGTCGATCCGCGATTCACCCGCACTTCCGCCACCGCCGACTTGTTCTGCCAGATTCGCGCCGGCACGGACATTGCGTTCCTTGGCGGCCTGATCCGCTACGCCATTGAAAACAACCGGATCGCGAAGGATTATCTGGTCAACTACACGAACGCCGCCTTCGTCGTGAAGGAAGGCTTCAAATTGCCGGAAGATGGGCTGTACTCAGGATTCGATTCCGCAGCGGGCACCTACAGCGATAAATCCACCTGGAACTATGAAGAGGGCGGCGATGTCGCCGGCAAAGATGTCGGCGGACATCCCGCCGCCGCTTCCCCAGCCGGGGCTAAGGCCCCTCCAACGCTGCCGCCCAATACTGCCTACGACCTCACGCTGCAGCATCCGCGCTGCGTCTTCCAATTGATGAGGCAGCAGTACTCGCGCTACACGCCGGAGACGGTCGAACGTATCACCGGAATTCCGCGGGACCAGTTCCTGAAAGCGGCCGACCTTTTCACGTCGATCCGCAAAAACGGCGACATGAAGAAAGTCGGGACGATCATCTACGCAGTTGGCTGGACGCAGCATACGTTCGGAACGCAAATCATCCGCACGGCGGCCATGATCCAGTTGCTGCTCGGAAACGTAGGCAGGGCCGGCGGCGGCGTAAACGCGCTGCGCGGCCATTCGAATATTCAAGGCGCAACCGACATGGCCGGGTTGTACGACAGCTTGCCCGGCTATCTCAAGGGGCCGCTTCCGACGGACGCCAACCTCGCAGCTTTCCTGAAGCGGACGACACCGACACCGTCGAAGCCCGGCGTGTGGGATTCCATGAACTACTGGTCGAACACGCCGAAATTCATGGTCTCGCTGCTCAAATCGTTCTACGGCGACGCCGCCACCAAAGAAAATGATTTCGGCTTCGATTATCTGCCCAAGCCCGGCCAGGATTGCTCGTGGACCCACATCTGGGACGACATGTACAACGGCAAGGTCAAGGGCATGCTCGCTTTCGGTATGAACGGCGTCATGATTGGCCCGGACACAAACAAGAACATCAACGCGCTGAAGAAGGCCGACTGGCTCGTGGTGGGCGAGATTTACCCGGATGAGACCAGCGAGTTCTGGCGCGCCCCGGGCATTGCGGCCGAAGAGCAGCAAAACATCAAGACCACGGTCTACCGCTTGCCCTGCGCCGGCTTCGCCGAAAAGGACGGCAGCATGACGAACTCGGCGCGCTGGGTCACTTGGAAGTATGCCGCCGTTCCACCGCCGGGAGCGGCGCGGCTCGATCAGGATATCGTGGCGCAGATTTTCCTGCGCGTGCGCGACCTTTACAAAAAAGAAGGCGGCAAGTTCCCCGACCCGATTTTGAATCTAAGCTGGGCCTACGCGGACGCATCTCATCCGTCGCTTTCGCAAGTCGCCATGGAGCTCAATGGCAAAGCGCTGGCCGATCTGAAGGACGACAAGACCGGTCAGGTGGTGGTCAAAGCTGGACAGCAGTTGCCCGGCTTTGCATCGCTAAAGGATGACGGGACGACGATGTGCGGCAACTGGATCTACTCCGGCATGTGGACTGAGGCCGGATCGCAGATTCAGCGGCGCGGCACGGAAGATCCCTCCGGTTTGGGCATTTATCCCAACTGGGCGTGGTCGTGGCCGGCCAACCGGCGCGTTTTATATAACCGAGCGTCGTGCGACCTCGAAGGCAAACCGTGGGATCCAACGCGGAAGCAGGTGTGGTGGAACGAAGCGGCTGGGAAATGGACCGGCAATGACGTGCCGGACTTCAAACCGGACTCTCATCCGAAAGACCACCTGGGTCCGTTCATCATGAATCCCGAAGGCGTGGGCCGATTGTTCGCACCGATCGGCGTGCTGGCGGACGGGCCGTTCCCCGAGCACTACGAACCGATCGAGAGCCCGATCAAGAATCCGCTGCACCCGAACCAGTCGACCAATCCCCTCGTAAAGAAGTTCAAAACGCCCTACGACAAATTCGGAACGCCGGAAGAGTACAGCATCGTCTGCACTACGTACCGGCTCACCGAGCAGTATCACTACTGGACGAAAAATAATCCGATGAACGTCCAGCTGATTCCGGAACCTTTCGTCGAGATTCCCGTCGAGCTGGCGGAGGAAAAAGGCATTCAAGGGACGGACAAAATCAAAGTGATCAGCGCTCGAGGGACTTACATCGCGAAAGCATTTGTGACGAAGCGGCTGAAACCCATGATGATCGACGGCAAGAAGGTCTACCAGATCGGACTGCCCATTCATCAGGGCTTCCGCGGAATCCAGGAGGATGCCGATCGCGATGCGCGCACACCCGCGAATTTGCTGACTCCTTCCGTGACCGATCCGAACGCGCACACCCCTGAATCCAAGGGCTTCCTAGTAAAAGTCGAGAAGGCATAGGGAGCGGACGATGAGCCAGGCATCGACGGAACTAATCAGAATCTCAGGGCATGCCGGCCCCGTCCCGGGCGCCGGAATCAACCGCGAATACCAGGTTTGCAAGCTGGTGGACACCACCACGTGCATCGGCTGCAAAGCGTGCGAAGTGGCCTGCCTTGAATGGAACGGCTATCCATTCACCGAAACCTCGTTCGACAACACGTACCAGACCATGCCGGAAACGGCGTGGAATTATTGGAACCTGATCAAGTTCAACGAGCACGAAGATCCAGAGCACGGCCTGATGCTGCTGATGCGCAAGGATCAGTGCATGCACTGCGAGGATCCCGGTTGTCTCAAGGCTTGTCCTGCCGATGGCGCGATCGTGCAGTACGCGAATGGAATCGTCGATTTTCAGGAAGCGAATTGCATCGGGTGCGGCTACTGCATCACGGGCTGCCCCTTCAACATTCCGAAGTTCAGCCCCAAGGCGCGAAAAGTGTTCAAGTGCACGCTGTGCAACGACCGCGTGTCGCAGGGGCTGGAGCCTGCATGCATCAAGGCGTGCCCGACTGGCTGCCTGCATTTCGGCACCAAGAATGAAATGAAAGAGTTGGCGGAAACGCGCGCGGAGCAACTTCGCACGCATTCGGGCTTCGCCGATGCGGGCGTCTACGATCCGCACGGCGTCGGCGGCACGCACGTGATTTACGTCCTGCACGACGCGTCGAATCCCGAACTGTATGGCGGCCTGCCGAAAGATCCGCGCATTCCGTGGTCCGTGCAGCTTTGGAAGAAGCCGCTGAAATGGCTCGGCAATGCCGCGATGATCGGAGGCTTGCTCGGAATCGCCGTTCACTATCTGCGCTACGGGCCGAAGAAGGAAGAAGAGATTAGATCGGATAATGGGAGGCGGCCATGATGACCGGCGCAGTATCGACTGCCGCCAGCCGCAACGAAGAGATCATCCCGCGATATTCATTTGGCGAGCGCATCAATCACTGGATCGGCGCGCTCAGCTACATATATCTGCTGCTTACGGGCCTCGCGTTCTGGTCTCCCTATCTCTTCTGGCTAACCGCGATCGTAGGCGGCGGCACGACGGCGCGCTTCTGGCATCCGTGGTTCGGCCTGATCTTTACGGCGTCACTCTTCTGGACATTCAAGGAGTGGCGTGGCGACATGCAAGTCGACGATAGCGATCGCACGTGGGCGAAAGCCATGCCCCACTACATCAAGAACGAAGACGACAAGGTGCCGCCGGCGGGACGCTTCAACTACGGACAAAAGCTTTTCTTCTGGGGAATCTTCTACGGCACCATCCTGATGCTGCTTTCGGGAGTCGTGCTGTGGTACACGGAAACGCTTCCTTGGAGCCTGCGGTATCTGCGCTATGCCGCGGTTCTCGTTCATGCAAGCGTGGCTCTGATCACGATCGGCCTCTTCCTGATTCACGTCTATCTGAGCACGGCGCTCGAAGAAGGCAGCTTTGCGTCGATGATTCATGGAGGCGTCACACGCGCTTGGGCGTGGACTTTCCATCGGCTGTGGTACGAGAAAATCCAGAACGAATCCGCCTCGCGAAAATGAAACCCACCAAGTGGGACGCGCGAATTCGCCGCGCCGAGGATCTCGCTTCGAGCCACCCGTTCGCATCCGAAGGACTCCTGTTTTACCGCGCCGTCGCAAAGGCCCAAAAGCAGCTCTATGCCAGGATCGAGGCGGCTTGCGGAGCGGAAATGCAGGCGCGGCCCCAGGGCAAGCTTCGCGGCGAATTTGATTCGTCTCTGCTGGTGCCGCTATTCCCGTTCTTTCTTTCGCAGATCGAGGAAGATGCCCCCGCGCCCCTCGCGCAGGCCGCTCGCGAATTGCGCGCCAGTAATGCGACCCGCTGGCAGGATTTGTTGTTCGGATTTTGGCAGGATCCACCTAGCGGGACTGAGGAAGTTGGCGCGACCGGTCTCGACGCTGCGGAAGAGCTGATCGCCTGGACATTTCTCCAACCCTACGCCGAGTATCTTGCCGACCACACGCGCCAGTATCCGATTCATGCCACGCCATCGCACTGTCCCGTCTGCGGAACAAAGCCGCAAGTGGGAGTCTTGCGCCCGGAAGGCGACGGCGCGAAGAGATCGCTGATCTGCGCGCTATGCGCCCACGAATGGGATTATCGGCGAGTCGTCTGCCCGTCGTGCGGCGAAGAAAATCCGCACAAACTTGCCGTCTACACGGCGGAGGAATTTGGCCATGTGCGCGTCGAGGCGTGCGACTCGTGCCACAGCTACATCAAGACCGTCGATCTATCGAAAAATGGCCTCGCGCTACCGGTCGTCGACGAACTTGCCACAATCCCGCTGAATCTCTGGGCCACCGAGCACGGCTACACCAAGCTGCAGACAAATCTTTTGGGAATCTAGAGCTGTTGGTTGGCCTTTGTAGCGGCGGGGCGCTGGGTGGCGACCCGGCATTCCGTGCGCGCTTAGGCTAAGATGCCGGCCTTTGCGCAATTTGCATCCACGACGAAAAGTGCGCCGTGCCTTTCACCGGCTTTTCGCGGCTCCAGTCGTGATAGGCGTGGCACTCGAAGCAGCGGGCTTCGGCTGCATCCGCGTCCGCGTGATGGCACTGCTCGCACGTCTTCTCGCCCGGCACGAGGATGTCGGCCGTCTCCTGGCTCGTGGTGGCGCGCGGGTGGCAGGTCGTGCAAGTCCACGCGCGATGCGCTTGGTGATCGAATTCCGCGTCCGGGAACCAGCGCGCGGGGATATTCGACTTCGCAACTTTGGGCAACACCGCCGGCAGCGCCATCGGAGCGGGCGGCGCGCTCGGCACCAACGAGAGCGCGTGGCACTCCTTGCAGGTCTTGCGCCACAGCAAACTCTCCGCCTCGCCCACACGCGTATTCACCCATTCCGGCGGCGTGTAAATCCGCGGCGAAATCGGCACCGGCTTCGCGGGCAGCGCGATGGTCGATTTCGTCTCGCGCCATTCCGCTGGATGCGTCGCGATGTACTCCGTGTATCGCTTCACTAGAAACGCATGAATCACTTCCGGCGTATCGTGCGGCACGCTGTCGGTGAAGCGCTTGTCGAAAAGCAGCGGATGGCAGCCGATGCAGTGCCTCGCATAGGAAATTGGCTGCATGTACGAGCGCGTCGATGAATACGACGGCGGAAACATACGCGGCGCCGAGACCGGCATCATCTGACTCTGACCGGCCTGCGCGCTGGCGGCCATGGGCGATGACGCCGGCTGCGATTGCGACGCCGGCGCCGCGCCGAATCGCCAGGATTGATCCCCGGCGTTCGCGCGATGACAGTCACCGCACATCATTTGCACTCGCGTGCCGTTCGGACCCAGAAGATTGGCCTTCAGATGAATCCCGTGATTCAGCTTGATCGTACCAGGATCACGAAATCCGGCGCGCAAAGGCGCAAACTCTGGATGCCCCTCCGAAGTGAATTCCGTGATGTGCGCCACGTACGAGGTGGCCGCGCCCTTGGTACGTAGATCGGCGTGGCATTGCGTGCAGCTCTGATCGGCCGTCGCCGCAAGACGCATCCGCCCGCGGTGCTCCACGTGGCACGACGCGCAGTTCGGCGTGAACACCTGATCCGCGTGGTGAATCGGCCCGTCGTGGCACGCAAGGCAAGCCTGATCGGTCGCAGTCGCGCGGAAGGAACCCGCGCGCGAGAAATGGCACGCATTGCACTGCCGCGTGAGCACCGCATGCGCGGGCGACATCTTGCCGGTGCTATACGCGTGATTGTTGCGCGCCACACCGTACGTCGCGAGCCACGCCACTGCAAGGCACGGCAGCGTTACCGACAGCGCGAAGCGCCACCGCCGCCACGGGCTCGGCCGCTTGAAATAGTTAAGGTCGATGCGCTTCGCGACGGTTTTGGTGGTGCGCTTCTCTCGCGGCACAATGCCTCTCGTAGCAGAAACAATTGCAAAATCGCTCTACACCGCCGCCATCTGTGGCTCAGTACCGCAGCGCCATCACGGCGTGCACCGCGCCCAGCAGCAGCAGCGCGAACGACAGCGGAATATGAAATAGCAGCCAATCGTGCAGCCAGTGATGGAGTCGCACTTGCCGCCGCAATTCGCGCTCTTCCTCGCAGATATCCTCGAGGTCTTTCACGGATTCGTGAACCGCAGGCGGCATCA
This sequence comes from uncultured Acidobacteriota bacterium, assembly GCA_963740095.1. Taxonomy (GTDB): domain Bacteria; phylum Acidobacteriota; class Terriglobia; order Acidiferrales; family UBA7541; genus Palsa-295. Next base: position 197,407 of record CAVUDN010000053.1, on the reverse strand, counting down.
GCGTGCGCAGCCCTGCAAACATCGCTCGCGCCTTGGCCGCATCCGCAAGCGCGTAGCTACGCGCATCCGGTTTCTCGGCGAATGGCCGCATCTCGCGATCGTAGAACGCGCGCAGTGGCGCAATATCCGCTTCCGTGATTACGGCAGCTTCCTCGGTCGCCATCGCCACGCGCGTGGGTGTTGCCGTCACGAGAGGAGCCACCAGCGCCACCACGCGGGCAACGGTCTGATCCGCTTCGTCGAGCAACTGCCCTCGCACGCGATCGATCTGCTCGAAGATCGTCTCGAGCGGCACCTGCTCGGTCATCACGGTGGGCAAATAGTGCTGCAGCACTGCGCCAAATAGGCCGCTGATCACTACGACAATCAGCAGCACCATCAGCGCAGCCGTCAGCGGCCCACCAAACCGGAACCCGCCGTGAAAGAGAATCAGCGGCAGGCTCAAAAGGCCTAGCCACAGATGCCCGCGCATCCATGCTTGCGCGCGTCCAACGCGCCAAACCGGGAACCGCTTTCGCGCGCCGAGCAGCCCCGCAAAAATCATGCACGCGAAGCCGACAATCCCAAATGTAAGCCCGATCGCGCTCGCGCCGCTTGGCCCGTAGGGAGACGCCGCGGCGTAGGGAATGTAGACCACCGTCGCCACGACGAAAATGATGAGCGACGCGATCAGCCACTTCTGATGTGTGCTATCGATGCGCACGTTCGAAATCCGTGGCGGCGATTCTGCTGTTTCCGGCGGCCTAATGAAACTGCGCCTAGCGGTCGCGCGCCCCAGCCTGCCCCGCTCCTAGAATTCCCGCGAAAAACTTGGTTGGATCCACGCGATGCGCCGCGTCGTGCGGGCATGCGTATACGCAGCTCGGCTCGGCGTGGTCGACGCACAAATCGCACGAGGTCGCCTTCTGGCTCACCGAAGCCTTCTTGCGGCCCGGCCGCTCCGGATCGTCGGTCATCACCTCGAACGGATGCAGATTGATATTGCCGTAAGGGCAATTCTTCGCGCAAAGTCCGCAGCCGATGCACCAATCCTCGATGATCACCTCGAGCGTATTCCGCCGCCGGATCGAACCCACGGGACATCCGACCATGCACAGCGGATCGCGGCACTGCCGGCAGGACGTCGCCACCAGGTACCGGTCGAAGCGCAGCCCGTCGCGCACCAGCCGCGTGACTCCGTCGTGCGCATCCGCGCAGGCGCGCACGCAGGCATCGCAGCGCGTGCAGCGGTCGAGATCGAGCAGCAGAAGGCTCTGCGCCTCCATCAATCCGCGCGCGAGAAACGTATCGAGCGGCAAGCTCTGCACCAGCGACATCCGCTGCCGGTTCTGCTGCAAACGCTCGTGCTCCACCGCCTGCAACTTGCTGCGAATTTCGGGGAATCTTTCGACCATTTCGCTGAAGTCGTCGCCCGAAATTCGCACCAGCTCCACGTGGTCGAGCGCCGTGCAGGTGGCCGTGCGCACGTCGCCTTCGAGCAATCCAATCTCACCGAAATAATCGCCGCGCGAGAGATAGGCCAGCACCATTTCGCCGCCCGGATGCTCCTGCGAAACCTTCACGAAGCCGATGCGCACCAGATAAAAGCTGTTGGCGATCTCGCCCTGCCGGCAAATCACCTCGCCCGGCCCATATCGCACCAGCTCGACGCGATCGCGCAGGCTCGCCAAGAAATCATCGGGCAGCGACGCAAACACGGGTATCCCGCGCAGGTGGCTGTCCAGCGCCCGCTGCTTGTAGGAACGATCGAGCTGCGCGCGGAAATTCTTGTTGCGCTGCAGGATGTCGAGCACGTTGCGCAGCATTTCGAGCATGGTGCAGTCGGTTTCCGCGCGCACCGTCGCCGAGCGCGGATAGAGGCTCATGCAGGTCATTTCGCCGAAAAGGTCGCCGGGACCAAGCTCGCCGACGGGATTTTCATACGCGAGGTCCACGGGAGCGTCGATCGGAATGAATCGCTGGCTGGTTTCCTCCTCGCGCTGATCCTCCTTACGCCGCACGAGCGCGCTCGTCAATTTACTCAGCAATCCGTGCGATCCCCCGCCGGTTTTCACGTGCGCGATGGGACTCGAAATCGAAACGCGCACCTTCCCTTCGAGGATGTAAAACGCAGTCGAGCCGTATTCGCCCTCGCGGCAGATCACGTCGCCGCGCCGGAATTTCCGCCGCACCACTGCGCCGCGATTCAAGCTCAGAAACGTTCCCGACACGCCCTTGAAGACGCTGAGCTGTTCAAGTTCCTCGACGCTCACCTGATCGGCGCCCGCGCCAGCCGCAAACGCCGTCCCGGCCGCCACCTTGTTCGTCAGCGCGCCCGTAGGGCACGAAACCATGCACTCTCCGCACGACACGCACGACGAATTTCCCATCGGCAAGTTATTGTCGAACGCGATGCCCGCGGTCCCGCCCTTGCCCATCCGCCCCAGCACGCCGTTGTGGCGGATTTCGTTGCAGCCGCGAATGCACCGGTCGCACAAGATGCACGCATCGAAATCGACGGCAATGCTCGGCGACGAATCGTCCTTCGTGCGCCCGCTCGACCGCCGCGGAAAGCGCGGCTGCGTTACGCCCATCTGATGCGCCAGCGTTTCGAGCTCGCAATCGCCCGTGTGTTGCTGCCGCACGCAGGGACTGGTGTGATCGGACATCAGCAGCTCGACGAGTGTGCGCCGCGCCGACTGTACTTTGTCGGACGCGGTGCTCACATTCATCCCGTTTTCCGCCGGGCGGACGCAGGAAGCGCTCAGCACGCGCCCGCCGGCATCGACCACGCACACGCGGCAAACTCCCACCGGCGTCTCGTTCTGTTGATGGCACAGCGTTGGAATCGAAATCCCGTTCAGCCGGGCGGCGTCAAACACGGTAGTGCCCTGCGGCACGGATACTTTCTTGCCGTCGATCGTGAGATCGATGATGGGCGCAGAACTCACAGCAACCTCGGAACAGCCGCAGCCGCTGCCGGCGCGGAACGGGCAGGCGCATCCGAAAAACAGATTCCGGAGGGGCATTCGTGCCGCGTGATATGCGCCTCGACTTCCTCGCGAAAATACTTCAGCACGGAGGCAATCGGCGCGGGCACCACTTGTCCGAGCCCGCAGATCGAAGTCAGCACCATCGACTGCGAAAGTTCCTGCACGAGCGCAAGATCGCTCTCCGACCCTCGTCCCTGCGACCACCCCGCGAGAATGTCGACCATCTTCTGCGAACCCACCCGGCACGGCACGCACTTGCCGCACGATTCATTGCGAAAGAATTGCGTCGCGCTCAGCGCCATATCCAGCATGCAGGTTCCCTCGGCACAGACCACGACAGCGCCCGAGCCCAGCATCGAGCCCGCATCCGCTAGCGATTTGAAATCGAGATGCACGTCGACCATCGAAGCCGGAAGATAGCCAGCCGACGGCCCCGAGGGCGCAAATGCCTTCAGCTTTTTGCCACCGCGCACGCCTCCCGCTTTCTTGAAGATGAGCTCTGACATCGGCGTTCCCATCGGGAGCTCATACACGCCAGGCTTCTCGATATCGCCGCTTACGCCGACAAACTTCAGCCCCGCCGTTCCGCTGACGCCCTGCGCCTTATACCAGTCCACGCCGCGCACCAGAATCTGCGGCACGTGCGCGAACGTTTCGACGTTATTAATCACGGTCGGCTTGTTCCAAAGCCCCTGCTGCCCCGGAAACGGCGGCTTGTTCCGCGGCTCCGCGCGCTTCCCTTCGATCGCCTCGAGCAGCGCACTCTCTTCTCCGCAGATATATCCGCCGGGGCTGACAAAAACCTCCAGGTCGAACGCCAAATCGGTACCGAGAATCTTCGATCCCAGCAGGCTGACCTCGTAGCAGCGGCGAATCTCCTGTTCGCAAAGGTGTTCTTGTGCTTCGTATTCGTGGCGGATGTAGAGAATCCCCTTGCGCGCGCCCGTGATCAAGCCCGCGATGATCATTCCTTCGATCACGAGGAAAGGGAGGTGCGTCAGAATGAACCGGTCCTTGAATGTACCCGGCTCGCTCTCATCCGCATTGCACACGATGTATTTTTCGTTGCCGGGCTGCTGCCGGACCAGCTGCCACTTCATCTCCGTCGGAAATCCCGCGCCGCCCAGCCCGCGCAGCCCAGCCGACTTCAGCGCTTCCAGCGCCGCGTTCCACCCGCGCGATTCCACCAGCCGCCGCACGGCGCCATATCGCTCGCCGCCCGCGTAGGGATTCGATGCGCACTCGACGTCGGCCTCGCGGTGCGCAGCCTTCGGCAACTCTCCTTGGAGCAGCACGTCGCGAACAATCTGCTCGACGCGCGCCTCATCCGCCGGCGCGAACACCCGATCGTTAATCGACACCGCCACGGCATGATCGCACTGCCCCAGGCACGACACGCCTCGAATCGCTACCTCCTGCTCGCTCGCACCCTTGAATCGCTCCTCGAGATTCGCGCGCACGCGATCTCCGCCGCGCAAGTGGCACGACATGTCGCGGCAGATGCGGACGTCCGCTTTCGGCGGAGGCGTGAGACGGAAATGCGGGAAGAAGCTGGCAACCTGGTGCAGGCGCGTGATCGGGACGTTCATCTTCTTCGCCAGCGCCTGAAGCTGATCGGCGGGCAGAAATCCAAACTGGGACTGGACCGCTCTCAGTTCCTGAACGATCAACCTGTATTCTCCCCAGAATGTCTGCGGCGATTACCTGTTAAGTTGACTGCGAGACCGGCCAAGACGGCGAGTCGTGCAAGAGTGTATAGCAAGACTCGCGAATCCGTCCACAGCCCAGCTGAAGATGGAAATATTGTCCTGTGCCCGGCCCGACCTCATCGTTGACATTGCGACGGAAGCCGATACTATAAGCGTCGAGACAGCCACATCTCAGACGGTTTCTCGCCGCTCGTGTGGGGTGGCAATGCGCTCCGACCCGCTGAACCGAAGATGAAACTGAGGATGGATGGAACAAAGACGCGCTTCGCCGGAGCGTCGCTGGCGCTCGCCGCCGCATTGGCCGCGCTCGCGGTGTTTCCCTCAGTCATTCGATCCCGCGCGCTTGCCGCTCCGCCGAATGGCCCGGCCAAGCCCGCCGCCGATGAGCCCCATCAATACACGGGACCCGGATCGTGCAGCTCAACAAGCTGCCACGGCAGCATCGCCCCGCGCACCGACAATCGCGTCAAGCAGAACGAATACAGCGTCTGGATCGTGCGCGACAAGCATTCGAAGGCCTATCAGGCGCTCACCGGAATGGTCGGCGAGCGCATGGCCGCGATCTTGAATATTGGCAAAGCCGAGGAAGCGCCCAAATGCCTCGCGTGCCACGCGCTGGATGTGCCCGCTGCCGACCGCGCTCGCACCTTCGATCTCAGCGAGGGCGTGAGCTGCGAGAGCTGCCACGGCCCTGCCTCGGCATGGCTCGGCCATCACACCGAACGCAATTGGACGCACGAGCAATCCGTGCAGGCCGGCATGATGGACCTGCGCGACGTCGCTCTGCGCACCGACAAATGTCTCTCCTGCCATCTCGGCAGCAAGGAAAAATACATCGATCACCAAATGATCGCCGCGGGACATCCCGACCTCTACTTCGAGCTCGATTCCTTCTCCGCATCGATGCCCCGCCACTGGAACGAGCCCGGCGAACCAGGTGAAGCCGAAGGCAGCGACCAGTGGTATGAGGTCCGCGAATGGTCGGCTGGGCAAGCCGTGCAGCTCCGCCAGTCTCTCCTGCAGCTTGCGGATCAGACCCGCAGCACCGATTGGCCCGAATATTCGCAGCTCGAATGCTACGCGTGCCATCACTCGCTGGGCCCGGCGGAACAGAGCTGGCGGCAAGCGCGCGGCTATCCCGAGCGGCGCCCCGGCGATCCGCCGTGGAATGCCTCGCGCTACATGGTGTTCCGCGAAATCGTGCGCGAAGTCGATCCGTCGGCGGCGTTTATGCTCGACCACAACATTGTGGAGCTCGCGAGATTGATGAGCACGCTCAACCCGGACCGCGGTACGGTCGCCGTCGCTGCGACCGACACCGCGCAGCTTGCCGATCAGCTCGTCACAAAATTCGACACGATGCCCTACGATCGCGCGCTCACGCTCCGCGTCCTCCAGCGCATCTGCTCCGACGCCGATATCATCTCGAATCAGGACGAGCACGCAGCGGCGCAAGCGGCCATGGCTCTGCAGTCGCTTTTCGTCGCCTACGACCGCAACGAGAAGCCCGCCAACGCGCCCGAGGTGCGCGCCGCCATCGCCGGGCTTTTCGACCAATTGCAGATTCCGTCGAGCTACGATGCCAACCGCTTCGCCCACCAAATGCACGACGTAAGCGCACTGCTCCCCTGAGCACCGATGGCCAAAAGCCCGAAATCGCTTCTTCGCGAAGTTGAGCGGCTGAATGCTCCCGATGAGGGCGGCACCGCGCCCTGGCGCCGCTGGGGGCCTTACATCAGCGAACGTTCCTGGGGCACGGTGCGCGAGGACTACAGCGCGCATGGCGACGCCTGGAATTTCCTCCCGCACGATCTCGCGCGTAGCAAAGCGTACCGCTGGGGCGAAGACGGCATCGCCGGCATCTGCGACCGATATCAGCTGCTCGTCTTCGCGCTCGCCCTCTGGAATGGGCGCGATCCAATCCTCAAGGAGCGAATGTTCGGCCTCAATGGCTCGGAAGCAAATCACGGCGAGGACGTGAAGGAATACTACTTCTACCTCGACAACACGCCGACGCACAGCTACATGAAGCTGCTCTACAAATATCCGCAGGCGGAATTTCCCTATGGGCGTTTGATCGACGAAAATCGCCGCCGCGGCCCGCGCGGCTCGGAATTCGAGCTGCTCGATACGGGCGTCTTCGACGACGATCGCTATTTCGACGTCTTCGTGGAATATGCGAAGGCAGGCCCCGAAGATATCTGCATTCGCATCGAAGCTATTAATCGCGGCCCCGAGGAAGTCACTCTTCATCTGCTCCCGCACCTTTGGTTTCGCAATACGTGGGCGTGGACTGATTCGCCGGCGCCCGAACCCATCATCCGTCGCGCCGCCACGCGCGGACAATCTCTCGTTCTCGAGGCCGATTCGTCCAACACGCACCCGCTCGCGAATCTTCAATTCGAATACACGCTCCCGCTCACGCGGCTCTACGGCCCGCACGGTGCGGAGCTTATTTTCACGGACAATGAGACGAATGGCCCGCGCGTTTTCGGCCCCGGGCACGCCAGCCGGAAGCCATTTGTGAAAGATGCATTCCATCGCTACCTGATTCACGGCGAAAATTGCGTCAATCCGGAGCAAGTCGGCACGAAGGCCTGCTTTCACTACGCGCTGAATATTCCCGCGGGAGAATCCTTCGTGCTTCCCATGCGCCTGCGAGCATCGGGCAAGGCATCGCGGGGCGGCGATCCGCTCCCGGAAGTGGAAACAATCGTCCAGCAGCGCAAGCAGGAGGCCGATGAATTTTACGATTCGATCCATCCGCCTGCGGCATCTCTCGACGACCGCCTGATCCAGCGCCAGGCGCTCTCCGGCATGCTTTGGAATAAGCAGGTGTACCTTTTCGACGTGAATCTTTGGCTCGACGGTGATAATTCGCGCTGCCCGCCGCCGGAATCGCGCAAGCGCATTCGCAACGTTCACTGGCGCCATCTCAATTCCATGCGCGTCCTTACCATGCCGGACAAGTGGGAGTATCCGTGGTTCGCTTCATGGGATCTCGCATTTCATTGCGTTTCGCTCGCGCTCGTCGATCCGCGCACCGCCAAGCAGAATCTCTGGGTGCTGCTCTTCGAACAGTTCCAGCATCCGAACGGCCAGATTCCCGCGTACGAATGGGAGTTTTCCGATCTGAATCCGCCCGTGCAGGCGTGGGCCGCGTGGCGCATCTATCAAATCGAGAAGAAGCGCGCAGGAAAAGGCGACCGCGAGTTTCTCGAAAGGGTGTTTCACAAGCTGCTCATCAATTTTGCTTGGTGGGTCAACAAAGTTGACAGCTCGGGCCTCAACGTTTTCGAGGGCGGCTTTCTCGGGCTCGACAACATCACCGTCGTCGATCGCAGCGCCAAGCTGCCCGACGGCGCGATCCTCGAGCAAGCCGACGCGACCGGCTGGATGGGCTTCTTCTGCCTCCACATGATGCGCATCGCGCTCGAACTGGCGCGCGAGGACAGTGTCTACGAAGGCCTCGCCGTCAAATTCTTCGAGCATTTCATCGGCATCGGCGCCGCCATGAAGAAAATGGGCGGCCGCAATTACCAGTTGTGGGACGAGGAAGCGGGCTTCTTCTACGACGTTCTGCGCTATCCGAATGGCGACTTCCACAAATTCCAGGTGCGCTCGCTCGTCGGCCTGATCCCGATGTTCGCGGTCGAATTCCTCCGCGAGGACGAACTCGAGCACCTCTCGCATTTTCCCGGCAACGTGAACTGGTTCATCAAAAGCCGCCCCGATCTCGTCGGCAGCGCCTGCTATTCGGAAACGCGCGAAGGCGTGCGCTGCCACGTTCTTTCGATTCTCGATCGCCATCAGCTTTCGCGCATTCTCGAACGCCTGCTCGATCCGGACGAATTCCTCTCGCCCTACGGCATTCGCAGCCTCTCGAAATATCACGAGCGTCATCCCTTCTCGTTCGGCGAGAGCGATGTGCACTACGCGCCCGCGGAAGCGGACGTTGGAATCAAAGGCGGCAACTCAAACTGGCGCGGCCCGCTCTGGTTCCCGACCACGTATCTGATCATCCAGTCCTTGCTGAAATTCGGCGACGCCTTCGGCCCGGATTTCGCCGTCGCTGCGCCCGCCGGCAGTGGCAACGTAATGACGCCCCACGCGATGGCCAAAGAGATCGCGCACCGCATGATCGGCATCTTCCGCCGCGATTCCGCCGGCATGCGAGCCGCGTTTGGCGACGCCAAGAAATTCCAGCACGATCCGCTGTGGCGCGATCACCTGCTCTTCTACGAATACTTTCACGGCGACACGGGTGCCGGCCTTGGCGCAAGCCATCAGACCGGCTGGACGGCGCTGGTCGCAAACCTGATCGATGAATGGCGATGATGAATCGCGAATTCGAAATTCGGAGGCTCCGTGCAGTCATATGATCTCGTAGTGATCGGTTCCGGCCCTGCAGGAGAGAAGGCAGCCGCGCAGGCCGCGTATTTCGGAAAGTGCGTCGCGCTCGCTGAGTCGGAGGCGGAGCCGGGCGGCGCGTGCCTCAATTCCGGCACGATCCCCAGCAAAATCCTGCGCGAATCCGCGCTCTATTTTTCCGGCTTGAAACAACGCGGCCTATACGGAATTGACTACTCCCTGCGCGAAGGGCTCACAGTCGAAGGATTTACCCATCGCAAGAACGTGCTCGTAGAAATCGAACGCCAGGAAATCAAAAAGAATCTCGCGGCGCATCACGTCGATGTTTTCTGGGGCACCGGCTCTTTCGAGGACTCGCATACGATTGCCGTCGCGTCCCCCAAGAAATCGGGCGAGCGATTGCGGGGCGATGTCGTCCTGATCGCAACCGGATCGCGCCCGCACCGGCCGCCCGAAATTCCCTTCGACGACAAATCGATCTTCGATTCCGATTCGATCCTGCAAATGGACCGCCTGCCGCAAAGCCTTATCGTCGTAGGCGGCGGCGTGATCGGCTGCGAGTACGCCTCGATTTTCACGGCGCTCGGCGTAAAAGTCTCGCTCGTCGATGGCCGCGATCGCCTGCTGCCGTTTCTCGACGCTGAGTTGAGCAAGCTTTTGCACGAGCGCCTGACTGCGCTCGGCGTTCAGTGCTATCTCGAGGAGCGCGTCGCCAAGACGGAACACGCCGCGGGCGCGGTCCGCTTGCAGCTCAAATCCGAAAAGATTCTCGAGGCCGACTCGGTTCTCTTCGCCGCGGGCCGGCGCGGCACCGTCGAAGGCCTCGCCCTCGAAAAAATAGGCCTCACGCTGAACCAGCGAGGCTACATCGACGTCAACGAGTCGTATCAAACCTCGATTCCGCACATCTACGCCGCCGGCGACGTCATCGGTTTCCCCGCCCTCGCATCAACTTCGATGGAGCAAGGCCGCGTCGCCGTCTGCCATGCCTTCGGATTCGACTACAAAAAGCGGCTCGCTTCGCAGCTTCCGATGGGGGTCTACACGATCCCGGAAATTTCAGCGGTCGGCGAAAGCGAGGAATCCTGCCGCGAGCATCACATCGACTACGTGGTCGGCCGCGCGCATTATGCAAACAACGTGCGCGGCGCCATGGTCGGCGACACGTCGGGGCTGTTGAAGCTGCTCTTCCGGCGCGACGACCGCAAGCTGCTCGGCGTTCACATCATTGGCGAACAAGCCACGGAGCTGATTCACACGGGGATGGCCGTGCTGGAGGCAGGCGGCACGATCGATCTCTTCATCGCCTTCGTCTTCAATTTCCCCACGCTCTCGGAAATGTACAAGTACGCCGCCTACGACGGCCTCGGCAATCTGGCCAGCCACAAGCTCCGCGAAGGCTAAAACCGGGTCGAAGTTGTCCCCCTCAACCGTGTCGATTAGACTGGGTGCCCGTCGTTTGTTTTCAGTGCGTTGCGACCATTTCTAATCGGCAAATGTCGATTAGAAATGCGCCAAATACGGTCCGGGAATCGGCGCTGTTATATCGAAGCCTCTTTTGTGGATGTCGAGTTTTCAAAGATCGTTCGGCCCTCTCCGGGAGGGCGAGCGACATTTTCCGCTACCACTACGCTGACAAATTTTTGCGTCGGGAACAAGCTGTACTCGAGGACAGTTTTCGCACAGGTCTGCCGGCTGGATCTGCGGGAGGCTAATCCGTCGGATTTCGCGGGAAATGCATGAACGGCAGCCGAACGCCGTCGATCACCACCTGGTCCGCCTGGATGTTCGCCGGCGGCGCATATCCGGCGGCTCCGCCCGCCGTGACGTAATCATCCTGATCGACTCCATCTCCGCTAACGCCCAGCCCGCCCACCAGAGCACCATTCACGTACAGAGGCTCCGAGCCCGGGAAAAACACCACGCCGCTCTGATTCGGCCCCGTATCAGCGCCCTGCGTGCACGGATTGGCGGCGTCCGATGTGTAAAGCCCAAAGAACGGCCCCGGCGATGAGCCATTGATCCCGGGCGGAAAAAGTGGCTGCGCGCCAAAACCGATCGTGCGATTCGTCACCGCTGTACCCATCGGCACACCGGGCAAATCGCCGGCCGTGCGATTCGGCCCGCTGAAATAGATCACGTTGCGCGCCTTTGTGGCGGCCACGTCGATACTGAAGACGGTCGCATCGTGCATCCGATACATGCCGACGATCGTCCCATCGAGATCGCTGACGGCGATCATCATGCGCGCCCGCGCGCCGGGCGGCAGCCGAATCAGCGCTCGCGTCTGATCCGCGGTGCTGACGGCGTTCTGGATGATGCCATCCACTTGGGCCGCGCTGAGCCCGCCCAACGGCGCGGCCACCGGACCCACCAGATAGCCTTCGGGCAGCGGCCCGGCTATCGGATCCGTGATCGGCCCCGAGACATATCTCGAGGAATCAAACGGCACCGTGGCCGGCGTCAGGTCGCTCGGCGGCGTCGTATTGTCGACAAACGGCAGCGCGATTCCGTCGATCACCACTTCGCCGGGCGCCGGCAGCGGCTGAAAGCCGATCCCATCGGCATCAGCCGACGAAACGCCAATCAACCCCGCTGCGGTATACGCAACGAATTCCGCCACATCGAGCGGCACGCCCGCGATTCCCACTCCGCCCACCACGTGCCCCGACTTGAAGATCGGCACGCCGCCCGGGTTCACAGCGGTTGAATCGCTGTCGTTCACGTCCGCCTTGCCCGTGATGATCCCGTAGCGATCCGGCGATCCGTTGATCGTGGTCGACGCGGGGATCGCCTGCCCCGGAAGGTAGTTCGTGGATAGCGTGCAACCTCGATTCGTGGTTTCGATGCCGTAGAGCGCGGCGTTCGGTGTGTTCGCGATGCCGGGCGGAAAATGAATCCCGCTGATGTAGCGCACGGTGCGGGAGGAAAGCGGCGCCTGATCGTTGCTGAAAAACGAAGCTGTGCGAGCCAGATTCACGGCTAGCTCGCCCGTCGGCGTGGCCTGCCCGAAGTTTCCTGTGGACGTCGCCGGCATGCTCGCGCCTTCCCACACTGCAAGAATATTGCCGACGCGATCGGTCACCGCAATGGCCATCGTGCTCGGGTCCGCGGTCGTGGCCGCGGTTTGGACGATCGTCATCACATCGCTTTGCGTGAGGAATGCAAAACCCGCGGGAGGCTGCGGATATTGCGTTCCGCCTCCAGGGTCACCCACACCGCCGATGCTCCCGCCGCCGCAACCGCACATGGCAGTGGACAGCAGCAGACACGGCGCGATCCATCGAATCACGGAGGGCCTTGGCTTTCGGCGGGCCGGCGCCTTGAACATGGTCTCTATTCTTACCATAGCCGCGAGGGTTCTCAAACTACCCTTGCGGCCAGGTAGTGGATCAGTTTCCGATTATCCGGGCGGTCTCAATAGGTCGACGCAACACTCAAGTCGAACCCGACTTGCATTGGAAACAAAGGCTAAATCGCTCGCTACGGTTAGATCGGCCGGAACACCACCCTGGCTAGGTCTTGACCGAGGACAGCCAAACAGACCAATTCTCCCGGGAAACATGGTCGAATCAATGCATTGGATGGTGTTGCGTCGAGGGGTTGAGCTCGCAGCACTTACCGGAAACTGACCCACTACCTGCCGCCACTCGATCTCCCTTCAACCGCGGCTCTTTCATCGCGCGTGTAACCTCGGCGAGCCGATTACCGCTTGAACGCCCCTGGGAACTGTGATAACCAAGCACTACCCGACTCGCAACTGACGCGGGCCAAGCGAGATCACGAGGGGATGTCCCCCGCACCCCACATCCTCCGCAAACAAGCACCACTCCGGGTCGCGGCATATCTTTCTCTGCTGTTGCTGGCAATTCCCTGCACCGGACCCTTCGCGACGCCTGCGCCTGCGCATAATGCCGGCCGAACCAGCGTGCACACAAAGGCGCACCATAGGATACACAAGACTCACGCGCGGGTACGGGGACACAGCCGCAGCGGCAGCCACCATCGCCGGGTGCGGCAGGCGGCCACGCGTCGTGCTCCCGGACGCAAACGGCAACGCGCAAGCCTGGCGGCCTTTCACGCGCCACGCCAGTCCGATGTGACCGGAACAGCGCTGATGCCGGTAGCTCTAGCCGGACACTCGCCAGCCCGATCTCCGGCTCACACACAGTCCGATCCGCAGCAGGAGCGCTTGCCACAATCGAAGCCGGTCCGAACCGGCGCCGTCGAAGGAACGATTCGCGACCCGAGCGGGCAAGCGGTGGTGGGCGCAGCAGTTTCGCTGCGCAACCTTGATACAGGCGAGACGCGGCAGCAAACCGGAACGGCCGACGGCGTCTTTCGCGTGCTCGATCTGCCGCCGGGGCACTACGAGCTGAAGATTACGCACGACGGCTACACTCCCTACACGGAATCCGACATCAGCGTGGGCCCCGGCCAGGTGCTCGATCGCGACATCAAGCTCGCGCTAATTTCGACCGTCACTCCGCCGCTGCAACACGTCCCGGAAATGCCGCAGGTGAAAGCTTCCGCGGCGCCGCCTTCAGCCGCACCACCACCTCCGGCCGCTCCGCCATATCCCGGCGTGGTGCAGCGGCTTGAAAATGGGCAACCGCCTTCGCCCGAAACCGCGACGACGCCACCACCGCTTCCGCCCGCCAACAAAGTTTTCGTCCCCGAGCCGGATCGCTGGACCGTTCCGATGCCGAATTGGGACCGCTACGGCGTCGGCAACGAGCGGCCCTACGTAAAAAGCCATCGCTTCGACCCATTCGATCGCAACAAGCTGAAGGGCGATTACCCTGTCTTCGGCCAGCAGACTTTCTTCGATCTCACCGCCGTGAGCGACACATTCGTCGATGGCCGGCGCCTGCCGACGCCGAGCGACGTCAGCACCGCGCGGCCCGGCGAGCCCGGATTTTTCGGCAAGGGCGAGCAGCTATTCCTCGATCAGACTTTTCTTTTCTCGTTCGATCTGTTTCACGGCGACGCGTCGTTTCGCCCAATCGATTGGCGGATTCGCGTGACGCCCGTGATCAGCCTCAACTACCTCGACGTTCAGGAGCAAGGCATCGTCAATATCGACGTGCGCAAAGGCACCACCCGCCTCGATTCGCATGTTGGCCTGCAGGAAGCGTTCGGCGAGTTGAAACTGCGCGATCTCAGCCCCAATTTCGATTTTGTTTCGGTGCGCGCGGGAATTCAGGAGTTCAATAGCGATTTTCGCGGGTTTCTCTTCGTCGACGAGCAGCCGGGAGTGCGATTCTTCGGGAACTATTCGAATAATCGCTGGCAGTACAATCTCGCGTACTTCAATTTCCTCGAGAAAAATACCAACAGCGACCTGAATTCGATGGCGCTGCGGAATCAGCAGCTGATTCTCGCGAACGTCTACCGCCAGGATTTTCTCGTTCCCGGCTACACCGCGCAATTCAGCGTGCACTACAACATCGATCAAGCCACGATCCACTACGACGACAACGGCTTCCTCGTGCGCCCCTCGCCGATCGGCGGCGTCGTTTCCGACGGCATGATTCGCGCGCATGCGATCCACGCCGTCTATCTCGGCTGGACGGGCGACGGCCACATCGGGCGGCTGAACATCACGAATGCGTTCTATCAGGTGCTCGGCAACGACAGCTACAATCCGATCGCCAACCGTCCCGTCACAATCAACGCGCAGTTCGCCGCCGCCGAGCTTTCGATCGACAAAGATTGGGCGCGTTTCAAGGTTTCGGGGATGTACGCGTCCGGCTCCGCCGATCCGCGCAGCGGGCGCGCGCGCGGCTTCGATTCCATCGACGATTCCCCGGAATTCGCGGGCGGCATCTTCAGCCTCTGGAATCGCGAAGGCATTCGCCTCACCGGATCGGGCGTGCTGCTCACGCCGCCCGATAGTATTCTGCCCGACCTGCGCTCGAGCAAATTTGAAGGCCAGTCGAATTTCGTGAATCCCGGAATTTTCCTGATCAACGCAGGGACAGATCTCGACCTCACGCCGAAGCTGCGCGCCTTCGTGAACCTAAACTATCTCCAGTTCATGCGCACCGAGCCGCTTCAGCTTCTGCTGTTTCAAGGTAACATTCACCGTCCAATTGGCTACGACTACAGCGTCGGGGTTCGCTATCGGCCGCCTCTGACAGAAAATTTTTCGATCGCCGCCGGCGCAGCTGGATTGACTCCGGGGCAAGGTTTTTCGGATATCTACGGCGGCAAAACTTTGTTTTCGCTGTTTACGGACATTCGCTTTCAATTCTGAGCGGGAGACGGAATGGACTTTTTGGGCCAATGGATGCGCGGATCGAGTAGGCGGACGCAACGTGTGTTTCTCCCGCTGCCGATGCTGCTCGCCGCGGCGTGTCTCGCGCTCGCCGCGGACTCCGCGTCGCGCGCGCAAACCGAAGATTCGCCGCCGCAACAGCCGGAGCACGCGCTGCAGGCCAGCCCCGAAGGCCAATCGCAGGCGGATGTCGACCGAAAAAATGCGGGCTGCGTGAGCTGCCACACCACCACGGATCAGCCGACGATGCACCCGACAGGCACCGTCCGCCTCGCTTGCATCGATTGCCACGGCGGAGATTCGAGCGTTCATGTGGCACCCGGCGCGGAGCTCGGCTCTCCCCAATACGAAGACGCCAAAAATCGCGCGCATCCAAAATCCGCGATCCCCGAATGGGCGCGCAGTTCCGCGAATCCTGTCCGCCCCTACACCGAATGGCTGCGCGAGAATTACGACTACATTCGCTTCATCAATCCGGGTGATCTGCGCGTTGCGCCGCAAACCTGCGGCCAATCCGGCTGCCACGTCGGCGAAGTCCGCCGCGTGCAGACCAGCCTGATGACCACCGGCTCGATACTCTGGGGCGCTGCCCTCTATAACAACGGCGCGTTCCCCTTGAAAGACGCACGCTTCGGCGAAAGCTATTCGACCGACGGCACGCCGCAAGCCGTGTTGACGATGCCGCCGCCCACGCCGGAAGAAACTCGCAACAAGGGCATCCTCCCGGAAATCACGCCGCTCGAGCGCTGGGAAGTTTCGCAACCGGGCAACGTCCTGCGCGTCTTCGAGCGCGGCGGCGAAAAGAAGGGCGAGATCGGCAATCCGAATCGCGAGGAAGAGTCCGGCCGCCCGGACGACAAACTGAGCGATCGCGGCTTCGGCACCGAGCTGCGCACCGATCCCGTTTTTCTCGGCCTGCAGAAAACGCGCCTCCTCGATCCGCTCCTTTACCTGCCGGGAACGAACGATGAGGCGGGCGATTATCGCGGCAGCGGCTGCACCGCCTGCCACGTCGTGTATGCGAACGACCGCTCTGCCGATCATTCCGGCCCGTACGCAATGTACGGAAACATGGGCTACACGGTCACCTCCGATCCCACGATCCCGAGAAACGAGGCGGGCCACCCGATTCGCCACACGTTTACGCGAGCGATTCCTTCGAGCCAGTGCATGGTTTGCCATGTCCATCCCGGTACGAACATGGAAACCACGTATTTCGGCTACACCTGGTGGGACAACGAAGCCGACGGCGAGCTGATGTATCCGCACGAGCAGCGCAATCCGACGGATGAGGAGCGATATCACGTCGCGCTCCGAAATCCGGAGCCGGCTGCCGCGAAAGGTCTCTGGGCCGATCCGAAATTTCTCGAGCAGGTTGGCACACCCGAATTCAACAAAAAGCTCAAGACCGATCAGTTCGCCGATTTTCACAGCCACGGATGGATTTTTCGCGCCGTCTTCAAGCGCGATCGCAAAGGCAACCTGCTCGACGCCGACGATAAAATCGTCTCGCCCGATGATCCGCAGAAATTCGATAAGGCCGTCCACCTGAAAGACATCCACCTCGAAAAAGGCATGCAGTGCATCGATTGCCATTTCGAGCAGGACAATCACGGCAACGGCAATCTCTACGCGGAGCCGCGCGCCGCCATCGAGCTCGACTGCATCGATTGCCACGGCACGATCGACCAGCACGCCACGCTGATCACCTCGGGACCGGCCGCGCCCAATGGCGGCACGCATCTCGAGACTCTGCGCACACCTTGGCGCGAGCGCCGCTTCGAATGGCGCGACGGCAAGCTCTACCAGCGGTCGATGGTCGAACCCAATCTCGAGTGGGAAGTTGTCCAAACCCTCGACACGATCACGCCCGGCAATTCGCACTACAGCGAAAAATCGCGCTGGGCGAAAACGGTTCAGCTCGACGGCAAGACCTGGGGCAGCGTGCCCGCCGATTCATCTCAGCTCGCGCATCCCAACAGCAAAATGACGTGCTACGCCTGCCACACTTCATGGACCACCAACTGCTGGGGCTGCCATCTCTCCATGATGGCGAATCAACGCAAGCCCATGATCCACAACGAAGGCTTGCTCACGCGCAATTGGACCAGCTACGCCTTCCAGGTCCTGCGCGACGATGGTTTCATGCTCGGCATCGATGGCGCAGTCACAGGACATCGCATCGCGCCTACCCGCTCGACCTGCGCCGTGATCGTCAGCTCGCAAAATGCGAATCGCGAGTGGCTCTACTACATGCAGCAGACGGTTTCAGCGGAAGGCTTTGCCGGTACCGCGTTCAGCACATTTGTCCCGCACACGATCCGCTCGAAAGAAACGAAGGCCTGCGATGATTGCCACCTCACCGCAGCAAACGACAACAATGCGTGGCTCGCGCAGGTTTTGCTGCAGGGCACAAACCTCGTGAATTTCATGGGCCGCTACATCTACGTGGCGGAAGGCAAAAAAGGATTCGATGCCGTCGCCGCCGCGGAGCATGACGAGCCTCCGGCCATTTTCGGCAGCTATTTGCAGCGGCTCGCGTATCCCGACGACTATCGCAAACACGTTGCCGAAGGCGGCCAGCTCAAGCAGGCCATTCACCACGAGGGCGACGTCCTCAACGTGCAGCTCCGCGGCGAATATCTCTACGCTGCCATCGGAAAAGGCGGCCTGCGCATCTACGACGTCGCGAATATCGACAACAAAGGCTTCTCAGAAAAAGTTGTCACGGCGCCCGTTTCTCCCATCGGCCAGCGTTTTTATCTGAAGACGAAATATGCGGCCGATGTCGCCAGCCCGTCCACGCTCGCTCTCGATCCGGCGCGCTCGAAGAATCCGAAGAACGAAGAAGGCCCGATCCACCTTCTCTACGCGTTCCTCTACGTAGCGGATAAATACGAAGGCCTCGTCGTGGTCGGCGATCCCAATGTCAAAGGCAAAAGCCCCGGCGTCAGCACCCTGCTCGACGGCGATCCGCGAAACAATTTTCTCAAGCGCGCGCTCGCATTTAATCCCGGCGGTATCCTAAACGGGGCGCACCGGATCACCATCGCCGGCGTCTACGCCTACATTCTTTGCGATCGCGGCCTGGTCGTCGTCGATCTCGACAATCCTCTCAAGCCTCGCGTCACCGCCGAAATCGGCGCACCAGCGCTCGTCGATCCCCAGGGCATCGACATTCAGTTCCGCTACGCTTTCATCGTCGATCGGCAGGGGCTGAAGGTTCTCGACGTCACCTCGCTCGATCAGCCGAAAATCGTGCCGGGCGCGCTGGTGCCCTTCACCGATGCGCGCAACGTCTACGTCGCGCGCACCTACGCCTACGTTTCCGCCGGAAGACAGGGAGTGGGCATCGTCGATGTCGAGCAGCCCGAGCGTCCCAAGCTCGATCAGCTTTTTTCCGACGATGGCAAGCTAAACGATGTCACGGACGTCAAAATCGGCATGGTGGATGCCAGCGCGTTCGCCTTCGTCGCCGATGGACGCAACGGCATGCGCATCCTTCAGTTAATGTCGCCCGAAGATTCGCCGAATTCCTACGGCTTCAGCCCGCGCCCGACGCCAAAGCTCATCGCCACATATCGCACGAGCGGACCAGCCCTCGCAATTTCAAAGGGAGTCGATCGCGATCGCGCCGCGGACGAAAGCGGAAACCAGCTCGCCGTTTTCGGGCGGCGCGGTTCGCGGCCATTCAATCATCAGGAAGCGGAACGCCTCTACCTGCGCGAGGGCAAAGTCTACACGGTCACGCTCGATCCACCGAAGTCCGCGGCGAAATGATCCTGTAGCGGCCGCCTTGCTTCCAGGCGGGCGCTTTTCCTCACGTCGTTCCGTCACTTGGTCTTCATCACGTACACGCCATTCCAATCCGGTTCCGGGGCATTCTCTATGAATTCCAGCGCGCGCTGCAAAAACACCTGCGTCGGCCCGTCGTCCGGATAGCTGCCCAGCAGCTCGCCAAATCGGCCCGCAGCCTCGCGCCAGTCCTGTCGTAGATAAGCGGCCATCGCCCGATCGAACGGCGCCAGCAGCGGCTCGAATTTCGCCCGCTCGGCGGCCGCGCCCATCAGTTCGTAGATTTTCACCGCATGGCTCTTGCCCTTCACCGTGATCCTGTCGAGTTCGCGGCAAGTGAACTGGCTCGCCACCTGCTCGTAGGTCCCTTCGGCGATTACAATAGAGAGTCGATAAGTCTTCGTAATCCCCTCGAGCCGCGAAGCAAGGTTTACGTTGTCGCCCATCACCGTCCACGCCAGCCGTTTCGCCGAGCCCATGTTCCCCACATTCACGGGTCCGGTGTTCAGTCCGATTCCAATCGCCAGCGGCGCGCGCCCTTCCGATTTCCACTTGCGATTCAGCTTCTCGAGCTCTCGAATCATCTGCAGCGCGCATTTGCATCCGCGAATCGCGTGGTCTTCCTGCGGATACGGCGAACCCCAAAATGCCATGATGGCGTCGCCGATATATTTGTCGAGCGTGCCCTGATTGGCGAAGACGGCCTCGGTCATTTCCCCCAGGTATTCATTCAGCAGCAGGACAAGCTCATTCGGCGTCAGCCCCTCCGACAGCGTCGTAAATCCGCGGATATCGCTGAACATCACGGTGAGTTCCTTCATCTCCCCGCCGGGACGAATGTATTTCTGCGGGTCCTTCTCGATCAGCGAGATCACGCCGCCCGAAAGATATTGCGAAAAGGTCTTGCGGATCCTTCGCTTCTCGCGCTCCTCGAAAATCATGCGAAAGCTCGTGATCGCCGCGTAGTTCGCCACGAGCGTTCCCGCCGGTATCACGAAGCTGAGCCATCGCCCGTGCGCCGCGAATTCGTAGTAAACGAACCATGCAAACACGCCCAGCGTCACAATGAGCAAAAGCGTCGAATAGAGCGGCTGTACGCGCCCAAACAGCACTCCGAAAGCAATCCCGAAAATCAGGATCACGCCCACATCGATCATTTCCTCGTCGGGCCCGCGCTGCAGAAACCCGCGGCCCTTTTCTTCGCTGTGCAGCACGTTGTCGATGATATTCGCGTGGACCTCCACTCCCATGTAGGTCCCCTCGAAGGGCGTGTTCCGAAGGTCGCCAATCGCAAGCGCCGTGCCGCCCACCAGGACAATCTTGTTGTGAAACGTCCCCGAAGGCACCGCCCCGCTCATCACGTTCCACATCGAATAGTGCGCGTACGTTCCATAAGGCCCGGCGTAGTTGATCAGCGCCGTACCGTCGCGCGATGGCCGCAGCGTGTGAGCTCCGAGTTGAATTCGTTCCAGGCCGTCTTCCGCGATATACGCCGCGATATTTTGATCCGGAATGTTTTCATACTGGCGCACGATCTGCAGAGCCAGCGAAGGAAAGAAGTCCTGGTCCTGATAGCGCACGATCAGCAGCGCGTGCCGCAGCGTCCCATCCGGATCGGGCCGGATATTGATGAACCCGTACGACGCGGCGGCCTCCGCGAGCTTTACGATATTCGGCTCCACAGCCTCCTCGACCACGCCGCCGTTGTTGATCCACGCTTGTCCCATGTTGAAAGTGCGCCCGTCCTTGCCCTTGACGGGCACAACTTGCGGGAAAGACTTCGCCCAGACAATGTTGTAGTAGTCCGCGGCCACCTTCGCGTCGGTAGACTCGAGATTCCCGGGGCCGAGAAAGACATGCCCGAGCACCACGTTGCCGCCGCTCTTGAGCGCCGCCGCCAGGCTCGCGTCCTGGTCGCTGCTGCCCTCGATATCCTGAATCTTTGCAAGAAGGGTCGGCGAGATAGACTTGCCTGCATCGCGCCGCAGTTCCTCGAGCGCTGCGATCGCCGAATTGCTCGCGGGCGTCGGAAACGTCTCGTCAAACGCGATCACGCCCGCTCCGCCGGCATCGAGCTGTTTGATCAGCAGCGCGTAACTATCCCGTGGAAGAGGAAACGAGCCGACCTTCTGAAGAGTTTTCTCGTCTATCCCTACGATGACGATGCGGTCGTCGTGCGCTCGTTCGCCGCGCATGCCAAAACACAGATCGAGCGAGCGCTGCTCGATATTCTGCAGGAAAACGAAGCCCGCGTGTGTGTTACCGCCGATTCCCGAAAACGCAAAGAGCGCCAGTCCCGCGAGCGTCACGAGCATCGCCAGGACGACATCCGTTTGCCGGAGCCAGATTCTGCGCAGCCACGCCGATACTTGCGCCCGGCGTTCTTTCTGCGTCGTCATGTCGTATAGCGCTTAAGGTCAGGAGAAATCTACCCGCACGTAGATACGCCAACCGGGCAGGTGCCAGTCTTACCGCTTCTTTGCTCTCCCACGGCGATCCCGACGCCCACGCCGAGCGCCACGCCCGCCGTGATGAGTCCCCAACGCAATCCGTGCCCGCCGCGCGCCACGGGATTACCCGGCTGAATCACACCTGTATCCAGAATGCCGGCGTTCATCAAACCCGTCGGCGTCTTGGCAACTTGAAATCCGCCAGGAGGAATCACCGGGCCAATCACAACCATCTGTCCGGGGCCTAATGTGATCGAATTTCCGTTGGACTGCCCGGTATTCTGCGCCGCCTGCGCGTTCCCGCTCGGCGTCACGGACACTTGGCCCTGGAAGCACATGACGGTCGTGGTGCCGTTTTCGACCAAGGTTACGAAATCGGTCCCAATCACGCCGATGACTGCGTTCGGCGTCGTGATTTGGAACTTGCCGCCCGGCTTCGTGATCTTCTGCACCTGGCTTCGCACTTTGCCGTAATCCATCTCGAGCGAAGTTTGTTGCGAAGCGGCGTCGTGCTGCACGATGCGCAGTTGGCTGTTCGAGCCCAAACTGATCAGCGAGCCATCCGCCAATCCGGCGCGCACCCGCCCGTTTTGCTCAGTGGCCAGCAGATCGTTCCACTGTAGCGGCTCTTTCATCTGAGCCGTCTGCGAGTTCACGGAAACGGCCGGAATCATCGCGTCGATCTGCCCGGCCCGCTGCCCGGCCGATTGAGACTGACCCATCACCGGCAAAACACAAAGCAAACAACAGAGCGAAATCGCGCCAGCGCGCCTGAATAAAATCAAGGTCGTTCCTCCTCAGCTCCGGGTGGTTTGCGGACAGCCCCTGAGTAGCCCCATTCTGCCAAGCACCTTCCAAATGTCAACGCTGGCAACCGCACGTGTATCCGTTATGGTAAAGCCGCTGCCTTTCGGCGATTCCAGTTTGAATCGACGTGCGCTTGTCTCTGCGTACCCGGTTGGCGTATGATGCCCGCCGTTGCGAGGAGGTAGTCACCATGTCTCTCGTCACAGGCCTTCACCACATCACGCTTTGCGCCAGTCAGGCGCAGGAAGACATCGACTTTTTCACCAAAGTAGCCGGCCAGCGGATGATCAAGCAAACGATCCTCTTTGACGGCCGCTACGCGCACTATCACTTGTATTACGCGAACGCGAATGCCGAGCCCGGCTCGGTCGCAACCACGTTCCCGTATCAGCGAGTGAAAGGGCGCCCCGGTTCCGGCCAGATTTCGGCGACGTCGTACACGATTCCGAAGGGCACGGCCAAGTTCTGGGTCGACCATCTCAATCGACACAAGGTCAAGAATACGGGGCTTCAGGAACGCTTCGGCCAGGCGTTCGTTCGCTTCGACCATCCTTCGGGCTTGCAGTTGGAAGTAGTGGAGGATTCCGCCGACAAGCGCAAGGGCTGGACCACCGAAGAGATCAGCGGCGACGTCGCGACGCGCGGATTCTACGGCGCCGTGCTCTCGGTGAAGGAAGTCCCGGAGACGGAGCGCTTCTTCATTGATGCTCTCGGCTTCCGCAAGACGGGCACCGAAGGTCCGTACCATCGCTTCGAAGTGGCTGCTGGCGGGCCGGGCCGCACCGTGATCCTGGTCCACGAGCCGGATCGTCCCGCAGGTAGCTGGATTTTCGGCGCGGGCACGGGACATCACCTCGCGCTCGACGTCGGCACGGATGAAGCCCTCGCGGAACAAAAGGCGCTCTACGAAGAATTGGGCTACACCGACGCATCCGAGATCAAGGACCGCGTCTATTTCCATTCCGTCTATTGCCGGTGCCCCGGCGGCATCCTGATCGAGGTGGCCGCCACAGCTCCAGGCGGTTTCGCGCGCGACGAACCCTACGATCAGCTTGGCCACCAGCTTCTGCTGCCTCCTTGGTTCGAGCAGCGGCGCCCCGAAATTCTGAAGATGCTTGAGCCGATCAAGGTGCCCGAATCGAATGGCCCGGTCGCAGTTTCGCAGAGCGCGGCGGGTGGCGCATCCCGGCGCACCGACGCAACGTTTATCGGGGGCGATACTCCACGCAAGTAGTGGAGAGCACTACAGACAGTTCCGCGGCGGCTTTCTTGGGGGGACCGCCGCGGAGGGTGGCGCGGGTGGCGCTTTCATTTCTCACGTTCTCTCTTCAGCCCCTGAGGGTGCTCGCGCCGCACGCTCGGCGGCTTTCGACGGCACTACGTGCGTTTGCTCGGCCTGGGAATGGGGGATGGGGAAAGTGAGGCTCGCGAAAATTGCAGGACCGGCGCTTTTGCTCGTCGTTCTGATCGCCGGCCCGGCATCGGCTCAAATCGACCCGTCGGGCGAATGGGCGCCGAGGTTTCACGAAGACTGGCTCGAACGCATACCCGGCCCCGAAATTGGCGACTATCTGGGCCTGCCGATCAACCCCGCCGCGCGCTTGCGGGGCGATACGTGGGACGCGGCGCTCATCGAGATTCCCGAGAATCAGTGCAGGGCCCACGGCGCCGATTATGCCTGGCGCGGCCCTTCGAATATTCGCATCTGGAAGGAAGTGGACTTGGCCTCGCAGAAGCTCATCGCCTACCACTTTTATACTTCGGCCTACAACGAATCCCGCACCATCTATATGGACGGGCGCCCGCATCCTCCCGATTACGCCCGCCATACCTGGCTCGGCTTTTCCACCGGGCACTGGGAAGGCGATACGCTCGCCATCTTTACCGATCATCTCAAGGAAAACTGGGTTCGCCGCAACGGCATTCCACGCAGCGACGAGGCCACGGTCAGCGAACACATCACGCGCCACGGCAATTATCTGTCGGTCGCCGTGATCACCTACGATCCGCTCTATCTCACGGCGCCGTTCATCCGCACCACGGATTTCGTTTTCGATCCGCAGCAGCAGATTGCCCCGTGGCCCTGTGAGTCCGTCGACGAAGTCGACCGTCCCGAGGGACAAGTTCCCGCGCATCTCCCGGGAACCAATCCCTTCCTCGACGAGTTCCCTGCCAAATACGGGATACCTCCCGAGGCAGCCCGAGGCGGCGCGGAAACGATGTATCCAGAATATATGCTGAAAATGAAACACATGAAGCTTTTGCCGCGGCCAAAGCCCGCGCCTCCACAATGACACGCACAATGATTTCGAAAATGAACTGGAAAGAGATGAGGAGCACCCAATGACAACCAAGCTGCTCACTTCTTCCAAGCGCCGCCTCGCCCTCGGCGCACTCAGGATCGTTGCCGCGCTCGCTCTCGTTGCCGCGGCCGCGTCGTCGCAATTCGCGCGCGCGCAAGCTCCGGCCGCTCCGCCCGCCGCGCCTGCCGCACCAAACATGGCCAACGTCGAGGTTCACGTCCTCCACGTGCAGGGCAACGTCTACATGCTGGTCGGCGCGGGCGGCAACATCACCATGCAGGTCGGCAACGACGGCGTGCTGCTCGTCGACACCGGTCTCGCGGGTACCAGCGACAAAGTTCTCGCCGCCATTCACAGCGTCACCGACGAACCCATTCGCTACATCATCAACACGCACATGCATCCCGACCACACCGGCGGCAACGAAGCTCTCGCCAAAGCCGGCAACACGATCGCGGGCGGCAACGTCGTCGGCGATATCGGCGCCAGCGCCGGAAATCAGGCCGCCATCCTCGCGTTTCAGACGGTTCTCGACCGTATGAGCGCGCCAACCGGTGAGAAGTCTCCCACGCCGCAGGGCGCGTGGCCCACCGAAACCTACACCACGCCCGAGCGCAAGCTTTTCTTCAACGGCGAAGCCGTTCAGGTGATTCACATCCCCAACGCGCACACCGATGGCGATAGCATCGTGTTCTTCCACCGCTCGGACGTGATCAGCACCGGCGATATTTTCGTCACGAATCGCTATCCGATCGTCGACATGGCGCGCGACGGCAACATCCAGGGCATCATCGCCGGCCTGAATCGCATCATCGAGCTCGCCACTCCCGGCCCCACGGACGAGGGCGGCACGCTGATCGTTCCCGGCCACGGCCGCCTCTGCGATCAGTCCGACGTCGTCTTCTACCAGGAAATGGTCACTATCATTCGCGACCGCGTTCAGGACATGATCAATAAGGGCATGACGCTCGAACAAGTGAAAGCCGCGCGCCCCACGCAGGACTACGATCCGCGCTACGGCGCCACCAGCGGCATCTGGACCACCGACATGTTTGTGGAAGCTGTCTACAAGAGTTTGACCAAGAAAGATTGAAACGGGCGCTGCGTTTTGCGCCTCTTATTCATAGAACGGAGAGCGTCTTAATATCACGGGGGACCATATGAAATACGCACTGTCGATTGTTCTCGCGGCTGCCGCGCTCGTTTCCGCCGGCGCGGCTTACGCCCACCACTCCTTTGCCGCCACCTATTTCGTGGATCGCGAGATCACCGTCGAGGGCACGCTCACGCAATTTCTCTTTCGCAATCCACACTCGTTCATCAAGATTCAGGCGCCCGACACCGACGGCAAGATGCAGATCTGGTCGATCGAATGGGGCGGCGGCGCTCAGCTAGATCGCGAGCACGTCACCCGCGACACTCTGCGGCCGGGCGACCATGTGATCGCCACCGGCAATCCGGGCCGCGATCCTACCGAGCACCGCATTCGCTTGCACAAGCTCGTCCGCCCATCCGACGGCTGGAAGTGGGAAGGCGTAATCATGTAGCCGCCCGGCGTGAGTTTTCAGGGTTTGCGCGCGGGAGCGCGAGCCTTACGGGTGGAAGCGTGAGCCTTTTTACCCTGAGCGAAGTCGAAGGGTAGGCTCTCGAAAAACGCGCGGAGATAGATCGGCTTTAGCCGCGGGGTTGCTTCCGCCGCGAACATTAATGAGACAGCTTCGAGTTGTTGGGGGCAAACTGATGAATTTTAGAATCCTGCAAAGCCGCGCTGCGTTGCCTTTTCTCTTTATGGCGCTGCTATCGATCGCCATACCGGCTCGCGTCAGCGCGCAGTTCGGTCCGCCGCCGCCTGCTGCGAAACCGCCAAATCCGCGATTGATTGCCCCGCAGGATTTCACCGGCTACTGGGTCGCTATCGTCACCGAGGATTGGCGCTATCGCATGATCACGGCCGACAAGGGCGACTACGGCGGTGTCCCTCTCACCCAGCAAGGTCATGCTCTCGCTGAAGCCTGGGATCCCGCCAAGGACGCCGCCGATGGCAATCAATGCCGCGCCTACGGCGCCGCCGGGATCATGCGCATGCCCACGCGCCTCCACATCACCTGGCAGGACGACGACGCGCTCCGCGTCGAAACCGACGCCGGCATGCAGACTCGCCTTTTCCATTTCAACACCACCGCGCCCGAAAACATGAAGCCCGAATGGCAGGGCTATTCCGTCGCCTCTTGGGAGGGCCTACCAGCGGGCGGCATGTTCCGGATACCGACAACCCTCCTCGGCCCGGGCGGCGGTCCCCACGGCGCCTCGGAAGGCTATCTGAAGGTCGTCACCACGCACATGCGCCCCGGCTATCTGCGCAAGAATGGCGCTCCGTATGGCGGCAACGCCGTCCTCGAAGAATATTTCGACAGCTTCAAGGAAGCGAACGGCGACACCTGGCTCGTCGTCACTGCAATCGTCACCGACCCCGAGAATCTCTATCAGCCGTTCATCACCAGCGATCAGTTCAAAAAGCAAGCCGATGCCACCGGCTGGGACCCCACTCCGTGCGAGGCGAAGTGACGCCTTCGGAAACGGTGCCAGGGCCGGGTTTCGAAAGGGTGGAAGCGTGGGGCTTCAGCCCCGCGATAAGCGCCACCATAATCTCATGGGCTTTAGCCCCGGGAACTCCGGCGGTGGTCGAAGGGCGGGGCTTCAGCCCCGCCGTAAGCCATGCTCTCTTCTCAAGGGTTCTAACCCGGGAAGCTCCAAGGGTCCCCGATGTGGTTCGCTAATTTCTTGCAGTGGCTTCACGATACGCAGCTCAGCACCACAATGCGCGAGTCCATCTGGGCCGAGCCCCTCGTCGAAACCATCCACGTTCTCACGCTCACTCTCTTCCTCGGATTCGCCGTGCTGCTCGATCTTCGCCTTCTCGGCGTCTGCATGCGCCGCAGAAAGGTGTCAGAGGTCCTTGCCCAACTCAATCCATTCTTGTTTGTCGGCTTCGCCATCATGGTCATATCGGGCCTGCTCCTCTTCACGGGCGACCCGCCGGCGTTCTGGGGCACGATCTTCTTCAAAGTCAAAATGATTTTCCTCATCCTCGCCGGCCTGAATGTCCTGATCTTCAACGCGACCGTCGGCCGCAGCGTGGCGCAGTGGGATCTGGCTCCGAAAACACCGCAAGCCGCCAAGGTCGCGGCAATCGTATCCATCGTCCTCTGGGTCGCCATCGTCGCAGCCGGCCGCGCGATCGCCTACGCCCTTCCGCCGCCATGAGCTCCACGATAAAAGTAGGAGGCGCGAATAAAGTGCACCTTAAGTTGCTCATCCTGCATTTCTGCCAGTGGTGCAATGCTTCGCCCTGGGGTCACGGCGTGCGCGATTCCGTCTGGCTCTTCCCTTTCGTCGAGATTTTTCATCTTCTCGCTCTCGGCGTTCTCGGAGGCACCATCCTGATCGTGAATCTGCGGCTCCTCGGCTTTCGCTTCCAAGGCGAACCGGTCTCCGAACTCGCTGAGGAGGTCAAGCCCTGGATGCTCGGCAGTCTCGCCGTAATGCTGATGTCGGGATTTTTTCTGTTTTGCACCGAAGCCGTGAAGATGTACGACAGCCCGGCTTTCCACTTCAAAATGATCTTCCTCTTGCTCGCCATCGTTTTCACCTTCACGATCCACCGAAAACTGGTCACCGCCGATGACGTTCGCTTTTCGCGTTTCTGGCGAGGCGTCGCGGCAGTCGTTTCGCTGATCCTGTGGGCCTGCGTCGGCCTCGGCGGCCGCGCCATCGGCTACTACGGCAGCTAACGCCAAGTCGCAATCCCACGGCTCTCTCGAAGGTTTTCTGCACAATCCCGCCCGAGGATCGCCCTCGTTTGGAGTACCATAGATATGGGGAAGGCGCGGGTTTGTAGTTTCCGAAAAAAAACGGAAGGCGTTTATTTCTTATCAGGCACCCACTCAGACCCTGTCATTCCGAGCGGAGTCTCGCGCGATTTTGCTTTTCCCGCGGTTTTCGCGGGCGCGAGACACAGCGAGGAATCTGCTTTTGGCTTAATCGGCTGGAAAAATCACATGGGACCAGGGAAACGCATCGCCGTCAATCTCGCCCGCATATGGGCCAGCGTCGCGATCTGCCTCCTCTGCGCCCTCGCCTCCCAAGCAGCCACCAGCGGCAGCATCTCCGGCACGGTGAAGGACCCAAGCGGCGCGGTCCTCCCCGGCGTTACTCTGACGCTGAAAAACACCTCGCTCGGCACGCCGTACAAAACCACCTCCGACGCGAACGGATACTACTCGTTCCCAAATCTCCCCGTAGGCGAATACGACTTGACCCTCACGTTGCCAGGTTTCAAGACCATGCAAAAATCGGGCATCGTCGTCGATATGGACAGCGCCCTCCAGATCAACATCTCCATGGAATTGGCCGCGCAGTCCCAGTCCGTCGTCGTCAATTCGACCGTCGCCGCCGAGCAAGTCCAGGTCGAGACCGTCGCCACGCATCTCGGCGAGGTCGTTTCCGACACGCAGATGACCGCGCTGCCGCTCAACGGTCGAAGCTACACCGACCTCCTCGCCATCCAGCCCGGCGTAAGTCCCGTCACAACGCTCACGCCCACGTCCGTCATCATGGCCGGCGTCACCGGCACCATCAATCCTTCGGGCGATCTGAACCCCGGCGACGTTTCCATCGACGGCCAGCGCGAATCCGCCAACGGTTTCATGGTTGATGGCATCGACGTGCAGGAACACATGAACGGCGGCACGTCGGTGATTCCCAATCTCGACTCGATCCAGGAATTTCGCGTCCTCACCAACAATTTCGATCCCGAATACGGCAATTACAACGGCGGCATGATCAACGTCGTCACAAAATCAGGCAGCGACTCCTTCCATGGCGACGCCTTCGAGTTCCTGCGTAACACGGGCCTCGACGCCAAGAACTATTTCGCCGCCACGCGCGGCACCTTTCGCCAAAATCAATTTGGCGGCACCATTGGCGGCCCCGTGAAGCGCGGCAAAATTTTCTTCTTCGCCGATTACCAGGGCACGCGTACGAATCAAGGCATCACATCGCCCCAGATATCAGTCCCGTCCATTCAGGACCGCGGCGGCAATCTGGCTGACCTTGCGAGTTCGTTGACAGGCACCGTCAATGGCTCGTATCTAGCCAGCTTGCTCGACACTCAGTTGGGCTATGCGCCCGGCACGATCCATCAGGGCGAACCATATTACGTTTCCAGCTGCGGCAGTCCTTCACAGTGCGTTTTGCCCACGCTCAATCTGCCGCAAAGCGAGTGGTCGGCTCCCGCGCAGCAACTCATGCAATACATTCCGCAACCCAACATCGGCACGAATCTCTTCTCCACCTCCGCTTTTTCGCAAACCGTGCGCGATGACAAGGCCGCGGGCCGGATCGACGCGAACACTCGCTGGGGCCAGTTCGCCGGCTACTACTTCCTCGACAACTATCGCCTCGACAATCCCTATCCCGGCGCGCAGGGCGGCGCCAGCGTCCCCGGCTTCGACGCCCTGACCATCGGCCAAGCCCAGCTGTTTTCTCTTGGATACACGCGGCTGATCGGCCCCGACACCGTCAACGAATTGCACGTCGGCCTCATCCGCAATTCAAACGATATCGGCCAGCCCCACGGCGGCTTGGGCGTCACCCTCGCATCGCAAGGTTTCGCCACCGGCGCGGGCACCACCGGCATCACCGTGCAGGCGCCTCAGTTCGAGGGCGTCGAAAATATTGTCTTCCCCTCGTTCATCGTGGGCGTGCCCATCACCAACACCAATCAGTGGAACAACACGCTCTATCTCGGCGACAACCTCTCCAAGGTCGTCGGCACGCACACGCTGAAATTCGGCGTCGATTTTCACGTCGATCAGGTCAACGAGCATCCCAACGCCACATTCAACGGCACCTTCAATATTCTCGGCACGCAGACCGGCTCGGCGTTCGCCGATTTCCTCCTCGGCCTTCCCAGCAATTTCACGCAATCCGCCGGCCAGCCTTTTTATCTTCGCAATCGCTACGCGGGCCTTTTCGCCGAGGACAGCTGGCACGCGCGCAATGACCTGACCTTGAATTTCGGCCTGCGCTGGGACCTGATCATGCCGTGGTGGGAAAAGTACAATAATCTCCAGACGGTCGTTCCCGGCGAGCAGTCGGTCCTCTATCCCAACGCAATCCCCGGCCTGGTCGTTCCCGGCGATCCCGGAATTCCTTCCACGCTTTCGCCATCGAAGTACCACAATTTCGCGCCGAGAATCGGACTCGCCTATTCGCCGAAATTCGACCGCGGCTTGCTTAGGGTAATTTTCGGCGACGGCGACAAAAGTAGCCTTCGCGCCAGCTACGGAATCTTCTACACCGCTTTCCCGGGAATCTCGGCGGGAATCATGTATGCCGTCCCGCCGTTCGGTTACAACTACCTGAGCCCCGGCCCGCCGCTTTTCGCCACGCCCTTCGTCAACGCCAGCGATGGCACGGTCAACACGAATCCTTATCCGCTCACCTTCCCGCCGCACACTGTCTCGGCCAAGAATCCGTACACCGCGTTTGATTGGGCCACCGCCACTCCCGACAGCGCCGATCCTTACTTCTACTACCGCAACGATGTGCCCTACACCGAGAACTACATGCTGTCGTTCCAGCGACAGATCACCAACACCCTCTTGCTCACGATGAGCTACGTGGGCAACCAAGGCCATCACATTCTGGAACTCTCGCCGACCAACGTCGGCAATGCCGCGCTTTGCCTCAGCCTCAGCCAGCCCAGCGAAGTCGCGCCCGGAACAGCCACCTGCGGCCCCTACAGCGAAGATGCGGCTTACACATCCGCTTCCGGCCAGGTTTATCAAGGCACGAGGAACATCGGCCTAGGCTCGAATCCCGCGCTCTATGGCAACTATGGCGCGGTGACCGCGCAGGAAACCATCGCCAATTCGAACTACAACGCCCTCGAAACCAATCTCCGCTACGCCGGCCAGCGAACCACCGTGCTACTGGGCTACACCTACGCGAAGTCGATCGATCAGGGCTCGAATCTCGGCGAGGAACTCAATCCTTTCAATCCCGCGCTCAGCCGCGCCATTTCTTCCTGGGACATGCGCCACAATTTCGTCGCGACCTACAAATACACGGTTCCCTTCGATGGTCTCTTCAGCCGCGCGAATCGGCGCCTCACGCAGGGCTGGGACATTTCCGGCACCACGCGCTTCAGCACCGGCTTCCCCGTCACCCTGTACGACGACTCAGATAACTCGCTCCTCGGCACGCTCGGCAACGGCGTCAACAACCAACTGCTCGACACGCCGCAATTCACGCCCGGCCCGCTGCGCATCAATACCAACCCGCGCAACGGCCAGCCCGAATTCAACACCGCGCTTTTCGCGCCGGAATCGCTCGGGCAGCTCGGCAACGCGCGGCGCAGGTTTTTTTACGGACCTGGCATCAGCAACTTCGACGTGCAGATCACCAAGAACGTCACGCTCACCGAAACAAAATCGCTCGACATTCGCGTCGAAGCCTTCAACGTCTTCAACCACGCGCAGTTCTACGGCCCCGCGGCCGTCGATGGAGAGGTCAACGATCCCACGTTCGGCCACGTAGTCAGCGCGGCCGATCCGCGCCTCATCCAACTCGCCGCCAAACTCTACTTTTAGTTTCGATTTTCGCCCGGACGCGAAACGCTCTGAGACGAGGCTCGCTAGTAGGCGGCGTCGAGCAGCGCGAGGATTTCGTCGCGCGTGACCGGGCGGTCCACCACATTCAGCCGTGCAAAATGGTGCTCGATCGTACCCGCAATTTCTCCGACTTCGTTCTTCGGTACGCGCGCGTCGCGTAGGCAATGCGGCACGTCAAACTGCGCGATGAATTTCTCGACGCGATCCGCACAGGCGAGCGCACCCGTCTTCGGATTCGCGGGATCGAACGCGATACCGAATCCTTTCGCGATCGGCCCAAACCGCTGCGGCGCCATTTCCGCCATGAAGCGCATCACGTGAGGCAGCGTGATGCACGAAGTGACGCCGTGCGGCACATCCCACTTCGGCCCGATCTGGTGGCCCAGCGTGTGCGACAGTCCGAAGCCCGTATTCAGCGCGCCAAAAATCGAAAACCACGAAGCCAGCTGGCAGAATCCCCGATGCGCCACGCGATCGTCGCCCGTGGCGCGAATCGATGCCGGAAGGTGCGCGTCGAGCAGCTCGATCGCTTTCGACGCAAGCGTGTCGCTCATCAGTTGGTGCCGCGTCGAGTAGATCGTTTCGACGGCGTGATCGAGCGAGCGCATTCCCGTCGATACCCACAGCCAGTCCGGCGTTTCGAGCGTGAGCAACGGATCGTTGATGACGGTTTTCGCGAGAATCCGCGGATCGCCGACGCCCTCCTTCACAAGCGTGCTTTCATCCGTGACGCCCGCCACGTGCGTGTACTCGCCGGCCGAGATCGTGGTAGGCACTGCGATATGCGTGATGTCGCGCGCGCGCGCGGATTCCTCAGCCGTGGGCGCTGAGCCGGGCGCCATTGCCGCCGCGAGCGGATCGCGGCCATTCAGCACCGCGTAGGCCGCAACTTTCGAGCAATCGATGGGGCTGCCGCCGCCGAAACTTACGAGGCAATCGGCGTTCACGTGCTCGATCTCCGCAAGCAGCTCGCGCACCGCGCTGATCGGCACGTGCTGGCGGACGCCGCTAAAAACGCAGGCGCACCGCGTGCCCAGCACGCCCGTCACCTTCCCCAGCAGCGGCGATTTGCCGAGCGTCTTGCCGGTGACAACGATCGCGCGCTTCAGATTGCGGCGGTCGAGCTCGTTTGCAAGCGCGTCGATCTTGCCCGGCCCGGAAATCACGCGTTCCAAGCGGCTCAGATTGAATTCCCCAACCGGCGCTTCCACCGTGAGTTCTCTCCTTGTTCCTGCGTCTGTCATATTCTGCACCTTCTGCGTCACTTCTTCACGGGAGTCGCAGGCCCGGTAAAGTTGAAAATATCGGCCACCGCTTTCCACGAGCCGTCCGTCTCTTTCTTGAAGACGGTCACCCATTTCCCTTCTCGCGCCTCCGCCTTCTTGGTTTTTGGGTTCGTGGCTTTCTGGGTAAGAGTTCCCTGCGCGTAGCCGTAGTCGCTCGCCTTGGAAACCTCCACTTTTGCGATCTGAATGTCGATCGCGAAATTCGGATCGGCAAACGCTGCCTCGAGCGCCGCCTTGATTGCCGGAAGGCCTGTGACAACGGGCGCGTCGGGTGCAAAAATCGACGCATCCTGATCGTAAAATGCGAAGAACTTGTCGTAATCCTTGCTGGCGGACGCGCCCGACGATGTCGCAATCTCGTCGCGGATCGCTTGCGCATCCGCCGCTCGCGTGTCGGGCGGCGCTGGCGGAGGCGCAGGCGAGCATGCTGCCAGCATCAGGACAAGCACGGCCGAGGCGAACAGTCTCTTCATTCGCATTCCGTCCTCCTTCCCTCGTTGTCAGACCGCAGGTTCGATGTCAGGCGTTCTGCAGGTCGTGCAGCATGCGCTGCTCTTTGCCGTAGGGATCGTCGACCGCCTCGCATTCGTCGTTGAGGATCATGACGGCGCGGCGCGTGTTATCGAACGCGGGCCACTCCGGCATGCCGGAATGATTCGGATTCCCGGTGCGCGCGAACGCCACCCACGAGCCGCTCACCTTGCTCGCGAGCGCGTACCGATCCTGCCCGTCGCCCGCCATCGACTTCGCCGCGTCCACGTTGTCGAAAACAAACGGAATCTCGAGCGTGTGAAACGTGCGCAGCTTCCCATCGCGCACCGGCGACCGCCACGTGAAGTAATACTGATACACCGGCGCGTTCCCCGGCGCGGCTTTGCGCTCCGCCTCGATCACCACGCCGGCGCGGAACGTCGCGTCCGACGCAATAATTAAAAACAGGTCGGTATTGCTCGCCTTCGGGCGCCCGGCGCGATACGCGGCAATCAGTTGGTCCACCTGCTCATCGCTCGCCTTGCGGACGAAGCCCTTCACGCGCTTGTGCAGATCGGCATCGTCGATCGGATCGAGCTGCTGCCCCGGGAAAAACGTCACTTCGGTTTCGACGGTCCCAATCAGCAGCGGAATATCGGCCGAAATTGCCGGCGCCACCGGATCGAATGGATTCACCGGCAACGTGGTGCCGTCAAGCACGGGAGCAAGCGCGAGGCTGCCCGGCCCGGGCATGCCGTTGCCGGTCATCTCGCCCATCGTCGCGAGCAGTTGATCCATCGGAAGCTGCTGCATCTTGTCGACTTCATCCGGCTGCAGCCCCAGCTTCGCCATGAATGCCGTCGCCGATTTCGTGGCCGCTTCCTTCGGCACGCCGCGCACATTCGCGCCGCTCTCCACAATCGCGCGATGGAAAAGTCCCTTCGCGGGAGGCATCGCCATCAGCGCGCTCACCTTCCCGCCGCCGCCCGATTGCCCGAAAATCGTCACATTATTCGGATCGCCGCCAAACGCCTCGGCGTTGTCGCGTACCCATTCGAGCGCCGCGACGATATCGAGCATGCCCACGTTGCTCGCCTGCGCGTATTTCTCTCCGCCAAGCTCAGCGAGATACAAATACCCGAAAACGCCCAGCCGATGATTGATCGAGATCGCGACCGCATCGTGCTTTCGCGCGAGCTCCGTGCCGTCATAGATGGTGAATGCGCCCGAGCCAGTCGTGTATCCGCCGCCGTGCAGCCACATCATCACCGGGCGCTTGTGCCCGCGCCCCACGCTCGGCGTCCACAGGTTCAGGACGAGGCAATCTTCGCCCATCGGTCCACCGGGATCTGTCACCTCAACTTCCGGCGGCACCACGCCGTGAAATTGGCTGTCGAGCTGTGGCGCGCGTAGGCCGTACGCGGTCGTCTCGCGCACTTTGGTCCACGGCTGCGGCTTCGCGGGCGGCATAAAGCGCCCGCTGCCGGCGGTCGACGCGCCGTACGGCACGCCCTTGAAGCACTGCACCTTGCCATCCGCCACTTTCAGCCCGCGAATTTTTCCCGCCGTCGTCTCGACGACCGCGCCCGCAGTCGTGCCATCGCCCATCGCCTTCGCCAGCCGTCCGCTCATCAATGATCCAGCCGTCATCGCTCCCAATCCTATCCCGGAACTAATGAATGATCGCCGATTCATCGCTTCCCCCGCCGCGAAATTATCCAGCGCCCACCACGGCGCCCCTAAACGGCGGCTAGTGTAACGCTTCTCCGCGAATTTTGTGGAGAACAATTGCGCTTCCCAAGAGTGCCGCAGCCGTGTCGATTAGAAGAGGTCGCCGTTCTTTGTTTTCTGGGAGTTACGACGATTTCTAATCGCCAAATGTCGATTAGAAAAGCGAAGATTTGTGACTCGTCGCCCGCAATATAGAAGGCGTTGTGGAGTGCGGGCGCTTGCTTGTCCTGCCTGCCCTGACGCAGGAAGGGAGCGAAGTCGAAGGGCCACCGCCCTTTATGCACGAGGCTTGCTTGCCCTGAGCCTCGAAGGGCCTCGCGCCGTCTTTCGACGCGGCAACGATTCGCCGGCGATGTACTCGTCTCGCGCATACCTCCAATCACGCTAGCACGGACAGACCCCGATTTAAGCTGTACCCAGGTCCAGAAAACGGCCAGGGACAAAATCCTGACCGGATTGATTTCAGCCGCCTGATTCGGTAACCCGAAGGCCAGCGAATCAATCGTCCCTCCGGGACTTGGAATTATTTCGCCGGATTCCCGGATTCCCGGCACTCCGCTACGCTTCGTGCCGGGCTAATTACAATCGCGCCTCCGGCGCTTGGAATCCACTACCCAACCGACCTTTTCAAAGAAATATCCGTGAGGCCGCGCACCCTTCGAAACCAGAAGGGTGCGGCACCCACGAGTGGGTCAGTAACCTCAATCGTCAACTAATGGTGTGGTATGATTCGGCTTTGCCCCAATGTCAATGGCAAGACTACTCGGATTCCTGGAGCAAGGATTCGCCATCCGTCAGGAGCGCAAATGAAACCTCATTCGCGGCATAGCTCCATCGTGATGCCTTGGAACTGGCATGTGCGTGAAATGTTCTGCGGACTGTTCTGTGCCCTTCTAATGTCCGGGACCGCACGTGCCCAGGCGGTTCGCTTGAAAGACCACACAGACTGGTGGTCAATCAACAACGAAGATTTTCGTCGGGGAAACGTCAAGGCGGGGACTGGGATCATTCAGGCTGGAACCTTTGAGATTGTCGGCGTTGCTCTCGGCAAAGATCAGTTCAAGAGCCTTGCATCCAAATTAGGCAGTGCCACCGTCGTGGAGCGAGGCGACGCATCAACAGGTCGACAGCAGGTCTGTTATGTCGCCGCCGACCCTCCTAAGAGCGCTTATCTGATATTCGAGTTCGGCGAAGACGAGAACGTCTATTACCTATTCAGGAACGGCCCGCCGTGGAGCGGGCACCGCCTCTGTACGACGAGCAAACTTGTGTCGCTAGGATCGTCAACGGCCTCGGGTTTGCGGCTCGGGCTTACGCAGGACCAAGTCGGAGCCGTCCTCGGCAAACCTGACGCGACATCTAAAGATCGATTGGTCTACTCTCGCGAAATCAGAGAGAAGACGACTCCCGACGAGTTTTCACGGATTCGCGGCGAGTACCCGGAGAAGCTAACCGACGCGTTGGCGCACCAGAAGTTCGATTTCTACTCGGTCGAAGTTTACATCGAGGCGCGATTCGGGACTTCCGGGCTTGACTATCTTGCCGTCTCTAAATCCGGTGACGAGGATTGAGACGGGTGGTCGGCAGAGCACGAAGTTGACGGGATGCTGCAACCCTTCGCCCTTCAGAAGGGTGCGCGAGGTAACGTCGCCATGTACCGCGCGATCAGCTCGGGAGACGGATTCGCTGAGCCGGTCGAGTTCTAATTCCCGCGTCCCGGGAGCTTCACAGGGTTTCGCTCAATCGCAACCGCCGATGCTGTCAATGTCGGCGAGGGGCCGGAAGATTTTTGGCTCACCAGGTTGTCCTTCTTGGCAGGCAAGCTGTTCAAGCTATCGAGATACGCCGCAATGCCGCGGTAGAGGCTTTCGGCGACGCGCTGCCGCTGGCTGCTCTCGAGCAGTAGGCTCTCGTCGCTCGCGTTGCTGATGAACGAAATTTCCGAGAGGACCGCCGGCATATTGGCCCCAGTCAGCACGACGAAGGGCGCTCGCTTCACGCCGCGGTTCGTCTCGCCCCGGCTCACCAACTCGAGCCGCGTAGCCAGCGCGCTCTGAATATCCCCGGCAAGCACCTTCGAATCCGCGATCTTCGCGTTGCGCGCGATCATCTGAACCAGCTCGGGCAGATCGTGCAGCGACGATTGCGCAAATGCATTTTCGCGCGCGGCAAGCCTCATCGATTCCGGCGACGCCAATAGGCTCAGGTAATACGTTTCGACGCCGCGCGCTTCCGGGCTGTCGCTCGAATTCGCATGAATCGAAATGAAGAGGTCGGCGTTGGCGCGGTTGGCGATCGCCGTGCGATCCTCGAGCGAAACGAATTTGTCGGTCGTGCGCGTGTAGATCACTTCGGCGCCGGGAATGTCCTGCTGGATTAAGCGGCCCAGCCGCAGCGCCACGTCGAGGCAAAGATTTTTTTCCATCAAGCCGTGCGGCCCCATCGCGCCGGTATCAGAGCCACCGTGGCCTGGGTCGATGGCGATGCGGCTGATCTTCAGCCCCAGCGCCTGCGTGAGCGTAAGGCGACCTTCGTGGCTCGCGCTTGCATCCGGCGAAATATTGGACGCGTTTTCTTGCGCAGCCGCCGAACTCGCACTACCCTTAGCGGCGCCCCCCGCCTGCGCGGAGACATCGATCACCAAACGGTAGGGATCCGAAAGCAGCTGCGCGGAATAATCCTTCGCCTTGTCCGCATCGAGAACCAGCCGCACCACATCGTCCGTATTCTGCGCCGCGCGCACCCATTTCAGCAGTCCAGCTCCGGCGGGAACCATCTTCTGCGGGACGGACGAATCCAGCCGCGCGCCGTGCAAATCGAAATAGATTCGCTCCGGCCCGGTGATGCGCGCCGAGTCGTACCGTACCGCAGCGTCCAGCATCACGACGATTCGCGCGTCGCTCTGCGTGCTCGACACCTTGATCCCGGTGACATCCGGCACGCCTCCGCCGACGAGCCGCGGTTCAGCGACCGGATCAGTCTTCGACATTTTCTGGGTCACTTCCTGGGCCACTTCCTGAAATCCCTGCGTTTGCAGCCGATCGTCAATTGCGTCGCTCTGCGCCGGGGCATTCGGCAACGCCGTGGTCTTCGCCATTGCTCCGCTTCTCGCACTCGCCTCGACGATCCCGCGATTCCCGTGGGTGAACAGCCGCTTGCGCGGCAGCGCGAATCCCGCAATCAGCAGGATCGCAACAAGCGCCGCCATCCAAATATTCCACCCGCTCGACTTCGACCCGCTCGCCGGCTTGTACGTGAGCTGCGGAGGCGCGGAAGCGCTTGCTGCCTTCATGGATTCGTCGCCCACATGCGCCGATGGCCCTTGTGCCGATGATTCACGCAAGCCCGGCGCAATTTTCAGCTTGCGATCCGCCCGCTCGACGATCTCCGCCGACACAGTGTGCAGCCCTTCGCCATGCGCTTCGAGCAACGCCTGATAGCAGATCCTGTTGATGTTTCGCGGAATGCCCTGGCTTCGCTCGGCGATCAGCGCCAGCGCCTCCGGTTCGAACAGGTCTCCGGTGTTGTGCCCCGACACCTTCAGCCGGTGCCGGATGTACCCGGCGGTTTCCTCCGGCGGGAAAGCTTCCAGGCGCTGGACAACAGCGATGCGCTGCTCGAGTTGCGCCAGTTGCGGCTGGCCCAGTTTCGCGCCCAGCTGCGGCTGGCCCGCGAGAACGATTTGCAGCAGCTTCGTGTTCGACGTCTCGAAATTCGAAAGCAGGCGAATGGTTTCCAGCACCGAATCGTCCAGGTTTTGCGCCTCATCGACGATCAGGACGAATCGCTTGCCCTTCATCAGCTCCGAAAACAGCATGTCGTTCAACTTGTTGTGCATTTGCACGAGGCCCATGCCCGTGGAATCGACGCGGAGCTCGCTCAAAAGGTATTGGAAAAATTCGCGCGAGGTGCACTGTGTTTGAAAGAGGAATGCGGTCTTGGCCTTATCGCGCAGCGCATCGAGGACCTGATAGAGCAGCGTCGTCTTGCCCATGCCCGGATCGGCGATCAGCGTGAGGAATCCGCGCCCGCTCATGATGCCTTCGGTGAGCGCGTCGAGCGCTTGGCAGTGCGTTTGGCTCGGGTAGAGGTAGGCCGGATCGGGCGTCACGCCAAACGGCTGCTGCCGCAATCTATAGAATTCGAGAAACATGGGCACAACCTCCGTCGCCGCCCGTAAAGGCAAATCGCCTTACCAGCTCCCTACCGTGGGATTCCTGCAAGGCGTCGAGATTTAGTACGGCTATACCGGGACCCAGCGCACGGCTGCCGAGGGTGGGATGGCAACCGTGCAAATGTCAGCCTGAATTCGGTTTTGGGTGCCCGGACCCCTCAATACTGTACTTCCGAGGGTACCGGAGGCGCAATGCTCTGGCCCGATTGGAGGCAAATTTGTCGCCGATCGGGTATCAGGTAAACGAGCACACTGCGCCGGCTACCCCGCTTGATCGGGGAGTTCAACGGGGAGCGCATCCGCCTGGGCTGGCCTCGCGATCTGCTTGCACGGCGCCGATTCGTGCGCGGCGATCATCGCGCCAAGGCCGATAGTCAAGGCCACGATCCAGTACCAGGCAGGCGCCAGCGAGTTTCCAGTCACTTTGATCAGCCACGTAATCGAAACTTGCGTCGATCCGCCGAATATCGCAATCGAAAAAGCATACACGATGGCAACGCCGCCGGAGCGGATCGCCGCCGGAAGGGATTCGGTCAGCCAGATAATGGTCGGGCAGCCGGCCAGATTCAACAAGGAGGCCAACACGGCGGTCGCCCCCAGCAGCGTGGCGGTGGTGCGATAGTGCGAGATGATGTAAAAGGCGGGCAGAATCGACGCGAGCAGCAGGACGCTCGGGATGATCATCATCGGCTTGCGGCCGATGCGATCCGAGAGCGCGCCGCTCACAAGATCGAATGTCACTCCGCACAGCCCGACGACGATCGTGGCCGCGAAGGCGACATTGGCATGCATGTGCAGCGTCGCGATCGCATAGGTGGTCATGTAACTGGCGATATACGTTCCGATGGTTGAGCTGGCAAGCAGCATTAGGCCGAGCACTGCTATCGACAGCAGGGGGCGCAGCGGAACGCGTTCGCGCTTGCTTCTTTCAGGCGCGTGAAACGTCTCGGGCAAGCTGCGCCGCAGCATCAGCCCGAAAGGCACGATCGCCGCGCCCAGGAGAAAGGCAATGCGCCATCCGAAATCCTGCAATTGCTGCTCGCTGAGAATGTTCGCGAGGCCAAAACCCACAAGCCCGGAGATCAGGACCGAAAAATCCTGGGTCCACGCCTGGAACGCCGTGTAAAAGCCCCGCCGCTCCGGCGGCGCCGCTTCCAGCAGGAACGCCGTCGTCGGTCCCACCTCGCCGCCCAGCGCGAAGCCCTGCACCATGCGGAACAAAATCACGAGCACGGGCGCCGCCGCGCCGATCATCGCGTGCGAAGGCGTTAACGCAAGACCCGTGATCGCGATACCCATCAGCGAAAAGGACAGAATCATCGCGGGCTTGCGTCCCACTCGGTCGCCCATTCTGCCGATTACGATGCCGCCGATAGGCCGCGTGACGAATCCCACCGCGAACGTGCCAAGCGATGCCAGCAAACTTGCGGTCGGAGAGGTGGAAGGGAAAAACGTCCTGCCGATATACACCGCGAAAAACGCGTAGGTGAGGAAATCGTAGAACTCGAGGGCGTTGCCAACGACGACGGCGGCAACGTGACGTGCAGGAACCGATCCGCGCGTCCGCGGCGTCTCCGTCATCGACTCATAACTCGCTCACCGCGCCCTGAAGGATTGCACGTAAGCATGGATGGGGATTCTAGTGGAAAGGACGTATGAAACCTAAGAATACTTCGGACGGTCCGAGCGCCGCCATCACGGCCAGATCGAATTGAGCAGCGCCGCAAGCCGAAGCCCGGCCTTCGCTAACTGCTCCTGGACGACGGGCGCAGTTGCCTGCTCGTAGGGATCCGCGAGGCGTTCATCGAGCTTCAGCATGCGCGTCGAAATGTGATCGTCGTCCGCGCAGCTCGCGACCGGACGCGGCCGCTCGATCGGAATCGCGCGCGGTAGCTTTCCGTAGGCCACCTTCTCCGCGAGCGCATGGCTTTCCCACGCCCACGCAGCGAAGTCGATCGGCCCGGACTGCCACAAAGGAAATCGCGCGCGAAAATCGCGATCGAGTTTTTCCGCTTCGCCGAGTTCGTCGGCCACCTGCTCGGGCGTCGGCGCCTGCGCGTCCTCGGGCGGCGCGAAATGCTCGATGATGCCTACGTCCCAAACGGCGTGCAGATTCGGCGAATAGCTCTCGCGCTCCACATTCGTTTCCATCGGCGCGCGGTCGAAAAATGTCACCGGGACGCAGTTGCCGCCCATGTCGTCGTTCGTTGTGGCGTGCAGCGGCTGGTGAATGTCGCCAACGAAATGAATCACGTAGCGCAAGGCATCCGCGCGCGCCTGCGCGCTCGCGCTCGGATTGCGAAGCACGCGGACCTGCGCGGTCAGCTCGGAAACCACGCACCCCGTCGATGGCGGGCAGTACCGCGCGATGTCGCCCTTCGGCGCCCCGCGCGGAATATCAATGAAGTGCCACGGCCCCGTATCCGGTTTCACGGTGCGCTCGTCGTCCGCCCACGTGGAAGCATCGACAAACGCATCCAGCCCCTTCTGCTTGCAATACCGAGCAAGCGCGGCATCGATCGGGCTGTCAGTCAAAATTTGCCGCGAAATTTTCGCCGCGTGCGCATTGAGATGTTTTTCGGCGATTGACGCGATCATCTGATGCCCTTCGCAACCCCACGCCCATGCGGAGGGAGTCGCAATCAAGAAACCGAAGATGAAAAGCAAAATGCAGGCGAGCCGGCAGGAGCCCATGATCACCCTAGTTTCTCACAGGAGTTTCACGGGTACTAGCCTAGGGATATTACCCGCCGGCAGATTATGGGCATCAAC
The DNA here is from genome assembly GCA_963740095.1 of uncultured Acidobacteriota bacterium. Taxonomy (GTDB): domain Bacteria; phylum Acidobacteriota; class Terriglobia; order Acidiferrales; family UBA7541; genus Palsa-295. Next base: position 154,610 of record CAVUDN010000053.1, on the reverse strand, counting down.
CTATAGGAGCTTTCGCTGCTCCGCTCTACTCTCGCTCCTAATGGGAGGCGCATATGCAAGGCGAGCACAAGGATTTCGTTCACGTTCTGTTGTTCGAATGTCCGAGTTGCCGCCTTCCCGTCATGCACGCTCTGACCTGCGAATCGAAAAATATCGAAACATCGACTTGGCACTTCACAGCGCGGTCTGCGGTTGCGGCTGGTCGGGGAAGCTCTCGGGCCTCGAGGCCAAGCGTCATTGGATCGAGCCGTGGAGCGAAGCACCTGCGCCATCCCCGGACCGGCTGACCGAAACGCGCCATCGCAAGATTCTGATCTAGCTCTTTTCCTTCGCTGGCGTATCCTTTATATTGCGTAGTCGCAGCACGGGGAGAACGCGCGGGAATGTGCGTCCGAATTGTTTTGGCCGATGATCACGAAGTGGTGCGCCAGGGCGTGCGGCGCTTCCTCGAAACGCAGCCGTCTCTCGAGATTTGCGCCGAAGCCGCCAATGGACAGGAGGCGGTGGAAAAAACGCTCAGCCTCAAGCCCGACATCGTGATTCTCGATCTCAGCATGCCGGTGATGAACGGCGTGGAAGCCACAAAGCAAATCCGCCAGCTCTTCCCTTCGGCCAAGATCATCATTTTCTCCATGCACGAATTCGCGCAGTTGGCGGAAACCGTGAAGCAGGCCGGCGCCCACGCCTACGTCTCCAAATCGAGTCGCGTCGACAAACTCTACGAAGCCATCCGCAACGTCCTGAATACTGACGACAGCCCTGCCTGACCTCGCCTTTTCGAGCAAATGGCTCTTCCGAAATGCCTCGCATGCTCGCCGCCCATTGGCGCAGCGCCCGCTGTCGCCGTCGCAAAAGACAGGCGTATACTCTCGGGCGATTGGAGGCGGCGATGAAACGCATATCGTTCTTCTTTTTCTTTTTGCTCGCAGGCGCGGCGCTCGCGCAGCAGGCGCCTGTGCCGGAAATTCCCTACCGCTCGGTTCCTGATTTTCTGAAGCTGCCGCCCGATCTCTATTTCGGCGAGGTCTCAGGCGTGGCCGTGAATTCCGCCGGACACGTGTTCGTCTTTTCGCGCGGCAATACGACCGGCCCGGCCTACGGCGCGGCCGCCGCGCAGCTTCTCGAGTTTGACGCGCACGGCAATTTCGTCCACGAGATCGGCCACAATCTCTACGCCTGGTCCTTCGCGCACACGGTGAAGGTCGATCCCTGGGGCAATATCTGGGCCACGGACAAAGGCTCGGACATGGTCATCAAGTTCAATCCAGCGGGCCGCGTCGTGATGGTTTTCGGCCGCAAGCAGGAGGCGTCGGATGAAGGCACCGGCCCGCTGAAGCACGTGCGCCCGCCGCTGCCGCCCGTCGATGGAATGTTCCGCCAGGTCACCGACGTCGCGTGGGACGCCGCGGGCAACACCTACATCAGCGACGGCTACATCAACTCGCGCGTTGCGAAGGTCGACAAAAATGGCGACTGGATCAAGTCCTGGGGCGAGCCCGGCACTGGCCCCGGGCAATTCAACACGCCGCACAGCATCGCGGTCGACGCGCAGGGCAACATCTACGTAGCCGACCGCGGCAACCGCCGCATCCAAGTCTTCGACGGCGACGGAAATTTTCTCCGCCAATTCACCATCGACGTTCCCGCGCCGCCCAACGCGCGCCCCGCGATCGGCCCTAGGCCCACCGCCACCACTGGCACCATGGCGCCCGGCGCGCCCTGGGCCATCTGCATCACGCCCGGACCGCATCAGTTCCTCTACAGCGCGGATGCGTATCCCGGACGAATCTACAAGCTGAGTCTCGACGGAAAAGTTCTCGGCATGCTCGGCGAATCGGGAAAACAGCTCAAGCAATTCGGCTGGATTCACGAAATCGCCTGCCCATCCGAAAACGAACTGTACGTAGCGGAGCTACTGAACTGGCGCGTCCAAAAATTAGTCCTCGCGCCATCGCACTAGCAGCGATTGCATGAGCCCGGTTTTGTTATTTCCGATTCGAAAATCTACTTCGCGCCGGCGATCTTGCGGAAGAGCATCGTCAGCGGATCGTAGAACTGATCCACCACGCGCTCCTTGAGCGGAATAATCGCGTTGTCGGTGATGTGAATTTCTTCGGGGCAGACTTCGGTGCAGCACTTCGTGATGTTGCACAAGCCGAGGCCCATCTCGTCTTTCAGCAGGCCCATGCGATTCACGCCATCCAGAGGATGCATCTCGAGCCCCGCCGTGCGGACGAAAAAGCGCGGCCCGCCGAACTGTTCCTTCTTATCGTGCTCGCGCAGGACGTGGCACACGTTCTGGCATAGGAAGCATTCGATGCACTTGCGGAATTCCTGCACGCGGTCCACGTCGCGCTGGTACATCTTCCATTCGACGCCCGGGCGCGGCTCGAACGCGGGAATCTTTTTGTTCACCTTGTAATTCCACGAAACGTCCGTCGCCAGGTCCTTGATGAGCGGAAACGATTTCATCGGATACACGACGACCGGCTGATCGAGCGGCAGCGCATCCATGCGGGTCTTGCACATCAGCCGCGGCTTGCCGTTCACCTCCGCCGAGCACGATCCGCACTTGGCGGCCTTGCAGTTCCAGCGCACGGCGAGGTCCGGTGCCTGGTTCGCCTGAATCCAGTGGATCGCGTCGAGCACGACCATGCCTTCGCTCAGCGGCACCTTGTAGTCGACGGGCTTCCCCGCTTCGCTGTCGCCCCGAAATACCCGGACGGTTACTTCCGCCATTCCGATTGCCTCCACTACTTGACTTCTACTTGTCTTCTGCCAGAATCTTCTGCAGCTCTTCAGGCATCGGCGGGCGCGGCACTTCGAAAATATTCATCGCGCCGTCCTTCTTCACGATCACGTGATTCTTCGTGCCCCACGCATCCTCGGTCTTAGGATAATCCAGCCGGCTGTGTGCGCCGCGGCTTTCCTTGCGCGCGAGTGCCGCGTGCGTGCAAGCCTCCGAAACGGTCAGCATGCACTGCAGATCGCGCGAGAGGTGCCAGCCCGGATTGTAGGTACGCGAACCTTCCACGCGGACGTTCGCCGCGCGCGCTTTCAGCTTCTCGATCTCGACCAGCGCCTTGCGAAGGTCCTCATCCGTGCGGAAGATTCCGACAAGCGTCTGCATCACTTCCTGCAAATCCTCATGAATCTTGTACGGATTCTCGCCGCCCGTGCGCTGGAAAGGCGCCAAAAGTTGCCGCTCGGCCTGCTCGACCTGCCCGCTATCGAGGCTCGCCGCCCCGACTTTCTTCGCGTGTTGCGCTGCAGCCAATCCCGCGCGCCTGCCGAACACCACCAAATCCGAGAGCGAGTTCCCACCCAGACGATTCGCGCCGTGCAATCCACCGGCCGCCTCACCCGCCGCGAAAAGCCCCGGAACCGACGATTGCCCCGTCTCGGCCTCCACGCGAATTCCGCCCATCATGTAGTGGCAGGTCGGCCCGACTTCCATCGGCCCCTTCGTGATATCGACATCCGCCAGTTCCTTGAACTGGTGGTACATGCTCGGCAGCTTACGCTTCACGTACTCGGCCGGCTTGTGCGAAATATCCAGGAACGCGCCGCCGTGCGGCGTGCCGCGGCCTTCGCGCACTTCGGTATAGATTGACCGCGCCACGATGTCGCGCGTCGAAAGCTCCATGCGCTTCGGGTCGTACTTCTCCATGAAGCGCTCGCCGTTCTTGTTGCGCAGGATGCCGCCTTCGCCGCGCACGGCCTCGGTCACCAGCAGCCCCTTCACGCCCGGCGGCCATACCATCCCCGTCGGATGAAATTGGACGAATTCCATGTCCAGCAGTTCGGCGCCCGCCTCATACGCCAGCGCCATGCCGTCGCCGGTGCACTCCCACGAATTCGAGGTGATCTTCCAGGATTTTCCAATGCCGCCCGTCGCGATTACGATCGACTTCGCCTTGAACACAACGAAGTTCCCGTTCTCGCGCCAGTAGCCGAACGCGCCCACCACGCGGTTGCCGTCGGTCAATAACTTCGTGATCGTGCACTCCATGTACACGTCGAAGCCGAGCTGCACGCCGCGGTCCTGCAGCGTACGGATCATTTCGAGGCCGGTGCGGTCGCCCACGTGGCAGAGGCGTCTGTACGTGTGCCCGCCGAAGGCGCGCTGCAAAATTTGTCCGTCCGCCGTGCGGTCGAAAAGCGCGCCCCACTGCTCGAGCTCCCGCGCGCGGTCTGGCGCCTCCTGTGCGTGGAGCTGCGCCATGCGCCAGTTGTTGAGCAGCTTGCCGCCGCGCATCGTGTCGCGGAAATGCGGCTGCCAGCCATCCTCCTTGTCGAGATTCGCCAGTGCCGCCGCGAGCCCGCCTTCGGCCATCACCGTGTGCGCCTTGCCGAGCAGAGATTTGCACACGACGCCGACGCTTGCTCCCTGCGCGAGCGCTTCGATCGCGGCCCGCAGCCCCGCGCCGCCCGCGCCGATGATCAGCACATCATGTTCGTGAGTCTCGTATGCGGAAGTCACAGGAGTCGAATATCCTTGATCGCGCCCGAAGCAACCAGGTAGATGTAGTAGTCGGTGAGCCCGACGGAAATCATGCTCACCCATGCCCAGAACATGTGGTGTTCATTGAGTTTCGTCACGCCCTCCCACGCCGAATGGCGCGGCACGCCAAGCGTGGCGCACGAAAAGCAATCAAGCTTCCCGCCCACCAGGCTTCGCAGCGAGTGGCACGAAAACGTGTAGATCGTCAGCAGGATGATATTCACCAGCATCACGAGCGTGCCGACGCCAATGCCGAATTTGCCGCCAAAATCAAACGCGATGATCGCGTCGTACCAGAGGAACGCCACGAAAATCACCGCGATGTAAAAGAAATAGCGGTGCACGTTCTGCAGGATGAATGGAAATGAAGTCTCGCCCTTATACGACCGGTGCTTGCCCTCGCCCACCGCGCACGCCGGTGGATCGAGAAAGAATCCTCGGTAGTAGGCTTTGCGGTAGTAGTAGCAGGTCAGGCGAAAGCCGAGCGGCCCGCCGAGAATCAGGATTGCCGGAGAAAACGGCCACCAGTGGTGGTGCGGGTCAATCAGCGGCGAATAGAAGGGCGAAAGATACGGCGCTGCGTAACAAGTCGCCTCCCCCACAAATGCGCGCCATGTGGTGTAGATGCCAAAGGCGCTCAGGACGATGATAAAAGGCAGGTTCTCGACCCACCATGCGTCACGACGAAGCGTACTTCCGAAACCGCTCGCGGGCTTTGCCGCAGATATTTCCGCCACCTAGTATAGTCCCCCATGGCGACCACGACGCGTCGCCCAAACACGGTAGATTATTCGAGAACGGCGCTTTTGAAAAGGTATTTTTGTCGAGAAAAAATCTTTCGAAAGCGCGAGTCGACTCGAATCGGTTGCTTGCAACCTTTTGCGCGCTCGAGAAATCGCATAACCAGCCGCAACATGATGAGCCTTCGCCGAAAATTCGTGCTCCGATGTGCTCTCGCATTGTCGCTTAGCGTAGCTGGCGGGGCCAGCTTGGCGTGGGCCCAGGCGCCGCAGGTCGAGCCGCCGGCTCCTCAGAACCGCCTCCGCGTCGTTACGAACGAAGTAGTCGTTCCCGTCACCGTAACGGACCAGAGCGGCGAATTCGACCTCGATCTCCTGCCGCAGGATTTTCACGTATTCGACGATGGCGTGCCGCAGAAGATCGATCATTGGGATCTCGGCGGCGATCCGCTCGCCGTGGTCCTCGTGCTTCAGACCACCGATCGCGCGCAATCGATGATTCCCGCAATTCACAGCCTGGGAAGCATTTTCACCGAAACGGTGATGGCTCTCCACGGCGAAGCGGCCGTGATCACCTACGATTCGACGGTCGACGTGCGCCAGCCGTTCACCATGGATCACGACGCCGTCGAGAAAGCCATTACAAGCGCCGAATTCGACGATCCGGGAATGCACCTCTACGACGCGATGGCGAAGGCTGTCGAGCTATTGAAGGACCAGGCGCCGATGCGGCGGCGCATCATGCTCGTTGTTGGCGAATCCCGCGACAATGGCAGCACCGCGAACTTCGCCGCGGTGGTCCGTGACGCCGAGCACGCCAACATCTCAATCTACGCGATCGGGCCGAGCAGCATGACGCGCGATCTTCTGCAGGACGCCCCGGCGCTCTGGGCGGCTCCCGCAATCTTCCTCCTGCAGCAAGGAAGGAATCGGTCGAAGAAGCATGACCTCGAAGTCGCCGCGGCCGCCACGGGAGGAGTCCACTACGGCGCGGTCCGCTCCGAAACGCTTCGGGAAGCGCTCGACGACATCGGCGGCGAGCTCCACGCGCAGTACATCATCAGCTACAAGCCAAATGGGGAACGCGCGCCGGGCTTTCACTCGATCCGGGTAGCGATCTCGCGATCCGATGTATCGGTTCGCACGCGGCCGGGCTACTACGTGGCAGGATCGGCGGAATAAAATTGAGCTCTCAAAGCGGGCGAATCACACGAGCAGGCGCCCGCCATCGACCGCCAGGATCTGCCCGGTAACGAAATCCGCGCGCACCAGGTACGCGACGGCGCCCGCGATGTCGTCGCCCGTGCCCGTCCGATGCACCGGGACGCGCCGGATGTAATCCTCGTCGGGCGGCTCGCCCGGAAACTGGATCGTGCCGGGCGCCACGCTATTCACCAGAATCTCCGGCGCAAGCGCGCGCGCCAGGCAGCGCGTCAGCATAATCGATCCCGCTTTCGAAACGCAGTAATGCGTGAAGCTCGGCCACGGCAGCAGCCCGCCCAGCGACGAGATATTGATGATCCGCCCGCGCCCCTGCCTCTTCATGATCGGAGCCGCAGCCTGCGCGCACAGAAACTGCGATTTCAGGTTGATGTCGAGGATGCCGTCCCACTGCTCATCGGTAAGCTCTTCGAATTTCGCCTCGAAAAAAGCGCCTGCGTTATTCACCAAAATGTCGAGCCGTCCGAATTCCTTTTCGACCGCCGCGAACATCTTCTCCACATCCGCGCGCTTCGACACATCCGCCTGCATCGCCGCCGCCCGCGGGCCGCTCCCGGCAATCTCACGCACGAGCGCCTCCGCATCGCGCTTCGACGTAGCGTAGTTAATGATGATCGCCGCGCCCTCCGCGGCCAGCCGCAGCGCGATGCTGCGCCCCATGCGTTTCGCCGCGCCCGTGATCAGCGCCACTTGCCCTTCGAGTGGTTTCCCCGCCATCGTGTCCCTCCCAATCGCAGCCGCTACACCATAGCAAAGCCAATGCTGGCATGGCATCTAGATACGCGAGGCCGACACCTGTGGAGTGCGGGAGCTTGCTCCCGCTGTTTGCCGCCCGAGCTTGCTCGGGCGTGCTCCCCGCACACGCACATGCACTTGGGCAAGTGCGAGAGCCTTTCAGGCCCGCGAAAAAAACACCATACCACCCAAGCCTTGACGCCGCCCTCAAAACGATGTTATTGCCCTACGTCGGTTCTGAAAGCGGGGGGATTCATATGACTGCCATTCGGCCGTGGTGGCTTGCCGCCGCGATTCCCATTATCTGTGCCGCGGCGATGGCGACGGGCGCAGTTTCGGCTTCTGCTCGCGGCCGCCAGGAATCGCAAACCGCGAAACCCGAGGACCAATCGCCCGGCAAGCAGCTCTTCGAGCAGCGCTGCTCCACCTGCCACGGCCTCGACGCGGGCGGCGCGATGGGCCCGAACATTCAGGGCGTCCCGTTCCGTCTCGGCGCCGATCCCGTCAAGGGCATCATCAAGAATGGCATGGGCGGTGGCGGCATGCCCGCCTTCGCCGGGCAGCTCGACGAGGCACAGATCCAGCAGATCGTCGATTATCTGCTCACGCTGCAGCGCAAGGATTCCGCACCAATCACCGGCGATCCGGCCAAGGGCAAAGAGGTCTACGACGCGAGCGGCTGCGCCTCTTGCCACACGATCGCCGGGCAAGGCGGAGATGCGGGGCCTGAGCTGACCACGGTCGGCTCTCTTCGTGGAGCAGGCTATCTTCGCAGCGCGGTGCTCTATCCCGGAACGGATTTGCCGCAGGAGCATGTCTTCGTCGAATCGGGCGGCCAGCTCGACTATCTGTTTATTCATCTCGTCACGAAGGATGGTAAGGATTACGATGGCACGCGCGTGGTCGAAGACTCGTTCCGCATTGTGATCGAAGACGTCCGCGGCAACTTCCTCTCGTTCCGCAAAGCCGATTTGCGCGCATTGGACAAGGAGCCGGGCAAGAGCGTGATGCCCAGCGTCAAGGGCAAGCTCAGCGACGAGCAGGTGAACGATCTCGTCGCCTATCTCGCGAGTCTGAGGGAGGCGAAATGAGAGTCGGCAAATACGCGCTTCTTTTGTCTCTCCTCGCCTGGGCCGCAGCCTCGGGCCTCGCCACTTCTGCCCAGGACGTGCCCTACGAACGCATCCTGCACTCGCAAAGCGAGCCGCAAAATTGGCTCACGTATGGCGGCAGCTACAACTCGCAGCAATTTTCGCTGCTCAAACAGATCGACAAGCAGAATGTCTCGCGGTTGAAAGTTGCGTGGATCTATCAGACAAGCCATTTCGCATCCAACATCGAGGCCTCGCCGATCGTCGTCGATGGCGTGATGTATATCGTCGAGCCGCCGAGCACGGTCGTCGCGCTCGACGTCCGCACGGGCCTGCGCCTGTGGAGTTACTCCCCGAAGCTGCCGGAGCATGTGGTCGCGATCGGCCTTCAGGCCACGAGCCGCGGCGTCGCCCTCCTCGACCACACCGTTTTCATCGGCACCGTCGATTCCCACCTCATCGCGCTCGACGATAAAACCGGCGCCGTCCGCTGGAACGTTCACGTCGCCGACAACGCGATGGGCTACGCGATGACCGGCCCGGCGCTCGCGCTCAACGGCAAAATCATCGTCGGCGTTGCCGGAAGCGAAGCCGCGGTTCGAGGCTTCCTCGATGCATACGATGCAAAGACTGGCAAGCGCCTCTGGCGTTTTTGGACCACTCCTCGCCCGGGCGATCCGGGCGCCGATAGCTGGGGCCCGGGCGCGCCCGAAAGCGCCGGCGGCACTACCTGGAACAACGGCTCCTACGATCCCGATCTCAATTTAGTCTATTGGGGCACCGGAAACCCCGCTCCGGATTTCAACGACGACGAGCGCCCCGGCGACAATCTCTACACCTGCTCGCTTCTCGCGATCGATCCCGACACCGGCAAGCTGAAATGGTATTTCCAATACTCCCCGCACGAAAATCACGATTGGGATTCGGATGAGCCGCCCGTTCTCTTCAACGCGAAGATCGATTGGAAGGAGCGCAAGCTCGTCGGCCTCGCGAATCGCAACGGTTTCTATTACGTCCTCGATCGCACCGACGGCAAATTCATCACCGGCGTTCCCTTCGTGAAAGAAACGTGGGCCAAAGGACTCGATGCGAACGGCCGCCCGATCCTCGCGCCCAATCAGCAGCCGACCCTCGGCGCGGGCACACTCGTCTACCCCAGCCTCACCGGCGGCGTCGATTGGACGGCCCCGTCGTATAGCCCTGAAACAGGGCTTTTTTACGTGAGCGCCCACGAGACGGGCGCGTATTTCATCAAAGGCACGGGCGAGATCGAGCCGGGCCCGCCGAAAGGAATCGTGGGCGGCGGAGGGATTCGCGCGCTCGTGGGCGAACAATCCTACGGCGCGATTCGCGCGCTCGATGCCACCACGGGAAAATTGCGCTGGCAATTCAAGCTGCTCGCGCCTGCGTGGGTGCCCGTGCTCTCAACCGCGGGCGGGCTGGTTTTCAGCGGCAGCGAAGAGGGGAATTTCTTCGCGCTCGACGCCGATACCGGGAAGCCGCTCTGGCAGTTCTACATGGGCCACGCAGCGCGCTCGAATCCCACGTCCTACGAGGTGGATGGCAAGCAGTACATCTTCGTGTCGGCGGGCAGCATCTTCATCGCGTTCAGCCTGCCCTAGGAGGGCGCTGAAAACCTCCCCATACTGTCATCCCGAGCGAAGCGAGGGATCTGCTGTCTGCACGATTGCGAAGAGAAGAGCAGATTCCTCGGGCCCGCCTGCCGCGGGCAGGCAAAACCCACCCTCGGAATGACAGTCGGGCGGCTTTTTTTAACAAGCCTCTGCGCACTGTGCTAGCGTAATTCCGGGCGCGCATTTCGTCCATTTGGGCCGTGCAAGAACTGCTGCAACTACGGCAATGTCCTTGCTCCCGTCAGCAAGTTAAAAGGGCGCAAATGGTCGCGAAAAACCGTTTTTGGCGCGTTTTTGCCACTTAGCGAATCGGCCGGCGCAAAGAGGCCCTCGGGCGCGACTCTGGAGGACGAATGAAACTCGATCTGCTCGCCATCGCTCCGCATCCGGATGATGTCGAGCTCACCTGCGGCGGCACAATGCTCAAGATGGCTCAGGAGGGCTACGCGACCGGCATCCTCGATCTCACTCGCGGCGAGACGGGCACGCGCGGCACGCCCGAAACGCGTCTGAAAGAATCCGCGCGCGCGGGAAAACTCCTCGGCGCGAAAGTGCGGCGCAATCTCGGATTGCCGGATGCGCATCTGCGTGTTTGCGACGAATACAAAGCTGCCATCGCCGAGGTGATTCGCGAATTCGAGCCGCGCACCGTGATTCTTCCCTACTGGGAGGGCCGGCATCCGGATCACTACACGGCGGCCACGCTCGGCTATGAGGCGTGCTTCGTCGCAGGCCTCAAGAATTATCCGCTGGCGGGCGAGGCGTGGCGCCCTTTCAAGATCATTTATGCCGCGTCGTATGCGGACGTCCGCCCGACGTTTGCCGTCGATATCACCAAGCAGTTCGAAGGGCGCCGCCGCGCGATTCTCGCCTACGGATCGCAGTTCCGGCCCTGGAAAAAAGAGCGGACGAAGGTTTCGTTGCCGCTCGATGAGCTCGAAGGACGAATGGACCTTCTGGCGCGGCACTTCGGCCGGATGATTGGCGTGAAATACGCCGAGGGATTCGTGGTGAAAGAAGTGATGCGCGTCGATGATGTGGTGGAGATGCCCGTGCGGTCGATGTGAAAACTTGAAAAGCGAAAGACCCCACCCTCACAACCCGAGGATTGGGCACCCGGAAAAACGGTGGCGGGTCAGTTTCCGATTACGCGTGCGGGTTCAAAGGGTTGGCGCGACGGGCTTTCATCTTGAGCACCAGAAATATACGAATCAATCCTGGTTTCGCGGATTGCGGATAATCTGATTATGGAAGAAGTTGCGAGGTGTCTGTGGGGATGTCCCGATTTCTGTCCACGCCATGAATCAACCGAACGACAGACAGAAGCCACGTGTCACCCTCGCCAGGCTGATTGTCTGGTTGTCCTTAGTCGTGTGGATTATTTTCTTCGGCCTGTTTGAGCACTACAGCTCCACTCGCCCCACCGCTCCGAATCCAGAGCAGGGGCGCATGTACGAAGAGGATGACCACGGCCACTATTTCTATCTCACTGGAGCAGAACATTCTCGCCTGGAGACTTTAATGATAGCCGCGCCAGTTCTCTTGGTGATTGGTGTGCTCATTGACCCCGCGCGATGGTGGCCCCGGCGACCCACACCGTAACTTCGGCAATCGAATCCGACTGAGACGGTACCCTCTGGTTTTCCCGCATATCATCGTCAACGCCTGGTTAACGCGGTGATCTCAATAGGTCGACGCAACACTCAGGTCGAACCCGACTTGCCTTGAAAACAAAGGCTAAATCGCTCGCTACGGTTAGATCGGCCGGAACACCACCCTGGCTAGGTTTTGACCGAGGACAGCCAAACAAACCAATTCTTCCGGGGAAATATGGTCGAATGAACGCATTGGATGGTGTTGCATCGACCGGTTGAGCTGGCAGCCCTAACCGGACGGCCAAGTCCTTGGCTAGTACTCCAATTTGCCGCAGGAAGGGTGAACTGGTATGTTATTCGGCCAATTGGTGCTTCTGAGAGGTGGCTGATGTACTGCGGCCAGTGCGGCACGCAACTCGACGAGATGCTACGTTTCTGCACCAACTGCGGGAAATCAATCGCTACGCGCGATGTAGTCGATCGTCTTCAGCCGCGCATTCATCCCGTTATTTCAGAGCATGATGCCCCATGATAAAGACGTCAATTTAGTGCCGATCTTCCGAATGATGAGTGGTTTTTACATCGTGTCGGGCATCTGGTCCATTCTCGCGGCGGCCGTCGGCTTCTGGGCGGCGTGGGCACTGTTGAAACACGAGCGACCCGGGCGAATGATCGCGCTAGTCATCGGATTCGTTTCGCTCATTAGCATCCCCTTCGGCACCGCACTCGGCGTGTACACCCTGGTGATAATGCTTTCCAAGAATGCCGAGCAAACCTACAACGCAATTGTGGCGACGGCGTAGCGCGCTCGAAAATCCTGTTTCCGGCATTCGGTGAATTGCAGGATGTTTACGGTAACGCCCTTTCTCTAACGAAGCCGGCGCTCGTCAATGGTTTTTGTATTTCGTTTTCATCTACTAGGAGCTTTTCTCTTCTTTCTTGGCACACCGGTGCGTTCGTGCAGGGATGTTCCTGTCGCCGAGCGATCCCTCGTTTGTGAGCCGTGTTCACCCGACGCGCTCAGTCCCGTGTCATTCATCGCTCTGGTGTTGCCCACCAACCATCTCTTCGATCAGCGCGGACCATGATGAATTGTTCGATCTCCCTAACCTGCAGGGAGGCGGGTAGCCTAATCAACCGGTCGATGACTATTCGCACCGTAGGGCGTTTCAGGCATTCCCACCACAGGCCGCACCACTTCGTTGCATCTGTCCGCGACGACAGAACTCTGGATAATCGATTTCATCCCGCAACATGATCCACAGTCGAATCCCCAGCTTGCGGGCCACGGCCACACGCGCCTTCCCCAAACCTTTCTGCACCAATTTGCGCCGGTAGAAACGCTTTAACTCCGGATCGCGGCGCACCGCGTGAGCGCCCGCTTCACCCCAGAGAAAACGCAACAGTGGACTGCCTTGCTTGGTGATTCCACCGAGCCGCTGCTGCCCTCCGCTGGAGTATTCCCGGGGAATGATACCCACGTAGCTGGCCAGGGCTTTGCCATCCGCGAAACGCTTAGGGTCACCCAGGAAAACGTCGCTCGCCAGTGCGGTGACCGGCCCCACTCCGGGATGCGTCATCAGCCGCCGTGAAGCGGAACGATTTTCCGCTTGCTCCGCCACCTGCCGGGTGAGCTGCTCGATCTGTGATTCGATGTTCCGATACATGGTCTGCAATGCAGTGCGCCGACAAGCGGTGTGGGGCATCAGTGGTAGCGACGCCACCTTCTCCTGTCCATCATTGCTCCACAGACTAGGACCTCGCCGTAGACCATTTGCCAAAGCGATGGCCTGCAGCGCATTTTGTATGCGCGTGCGTATGCGCACCCACTGATGGCGATGCAGCAGCAGAGCGCGCAGGTCAAGCAACTCCTTACTGGGCAGCCAGATCGCTGGAAAGCGATCTTCTGCCAGCAGCTTCAGAATCAATTCCGCGTCGCGCCGATCGTGTTTCTGTTTGCGAGGTTCCGCCGCACGAATCTGCGCGGGATCCCCGACCCGGCACTGGATTTCCAACTCCTCCATCAGGTTCAGAAACCATGGCATCGATCCTCCGGCCTCGATGCCCACCAGCGCGGGTCGCGGGAGAGTGGAATAAAACTCCCGCACCTGGTTGCCTTCGTGCATCAGTTGCAAATTCACTACATCCCCGGTCGTCGTATCCAAAATTGCCAGCGTCTGCTGGCGAGCGTGCAAATCACAGCCTATAATTCGCATTCGGCCTCCTTCAGTCCGAGCGGCTGTTCGGGTGAACACCACACAGTCTACTCGGGCCGTCGCGAGGCCGACTTCGTTATGACATCAACCGGACAGGTCCGGTAAATCCGACAAATCGGGAGTTAGCGGACGACCAGGGTTGTGGGGAAGCTATCCTTACTTGCCATCTTGTAGAGCTGAAGCACGTCCCCGGCGCGTTTGAACAGATCTGAGGGGACCTCACCGGGTTTATAGTCAATCCATCCGACCGAGTAACAGACGGTGATATCCTGCCCGGAGCACTTCACCTCCAGAGTACCCAGTCGATCCGAAACAATTTTGGCGTCGCCCAGGCTACATTCAGGCAGAACCAGCAGGAAGTCGTCGCTTCCCAAGCGCACGCCAAAATCTGTACCGCGACTCGCTTTCCTCAAACGATTGGCGAACTCTTTCAGCATCACATCACCCGCGGTGCTGCCATGACGCTGTTTGAGTTCCGCGAAGTCGTCGAGATGAATTGCGACAAGGCTCAGCGGGATGTTGTGCCGCCGCGCGCGGGCAACCTCTTTCCCAAGCCAAAGCTCGACGGAGTTGCGAGTGTGCAAGCCCGTGACCGGATCCATGCGAGAGGGGTCAAATACAGCTTCCGAGGTCGATTGCGGGTCTCCGCTCAGCTCAGTTAGCTGCTTCCGTAGGCGGGGAAGCAACCACTCCCGGTAGACCATCCAGAAGTTGAAGAGGAGCAGTAAGCTGAGTATCCCCCACCTCGTCTGGTCAGAACGAATTTCGAAAAAGTGATCGCTGTGCAGAAAAAGAGAAGGAAATGAGGAGAGAAGAAAGCCTATCCCGGAAAGAGTCGTGACGACAAGCGCCGACCAAAGCCACCACTCGCGCCGCCCAAGCTGCTGTAGTCCAGATTCCATCGGATGTGCGCCGTGACCGGCAAATCCCTCGTGCGCCTAGGAATGCTGCCGGACCACGCGCCGCCACACGGGCCCGGGTCGATTGCCCCAGGGTCTGTTGAGCCACACTTTGAGCGCGCGCCAGGGCGAGACGCCTTCACTGTTGGCTGGCGCCGCGGATTGCTCGTGACTCGCGGCAGGCTGCGCGTCGGGCATCGGCGAGAGGAAGCGCCCAACTCCGCCGTACGCGGCGGGTCTTGGCTCCGCGGCTTGTCTTGACTCAGCAGGAGGTCGTGGGCTGCGCGTCTCCGACAGATTTTCTAAGTCTTGCAGAAGTTCCACTTGCGCCTGGGAAGCAGCGCGGGATGTGGCCAGCGGTACGGACAGGATTCTCAACGCCTTGCGGCCGTACGACACGGCCACCAACAGGATCGCCAACTGGAGGGCCAAACTCCCCAACTCAAACCAATAGCTCGCAATCCAATCGAACATGGCTGTCCCCCTTTGTTACACCATACAGGGGGCAACCGCCGCGCAGTAACTGGCTGAAAGGCCAAAAAATGGACAGGTACCGGCACCTGTCCCGACAGCCCAACCGGTCAGGTCTTGATTAACGCGCTTAGCGGAGATGTGAGGTCCTAGGACTGGGCTTTTCCGGTTACGCGATTAACCAGGAGTTGGGCGCGTCGTAGAGTAGCCGTTCACTCGTGATTAGGACTTGCCGATAGTCGTCCCCTGAGTTTCGACATCGCAGCAAGCACCATAAAAAGCGAGATTGAGAACGCGGCGCACGCGATGAGAAACGGCTGGTCCACGCCGGTTTCGGTGATCGGCCGTGCCGTGAAATCTCCGGCAATGCCGGTCCACCAATAGGCGAACAGTCCGATGTCCATCAGTATGTGACCCAGCATGCCGGGGATCAGCGATCCAGAGGACCAGGCGAGAAGCCCCAGCAGCACGCCTGCCCCCAATATAATTGGGACCATACCCAGCATCGCCCAGTCTTTCGTGAGATGGAGTGCCATGAAGAAGAACGAGGAAATCGAGATCGCAACCGGCGCGCCGTGCCGCTGTTCGATCGGGCGTTGCATGTAGCCGCGAAAGCCCGTCTCTTCACAGATCCCTGCAGATGTCGCGGAGACCACGACGGCGAGCCACTCCAAACGCAGTGAGGGGATAAAAGAAAAATCGTAACCGCGCCGGAACGCCGCCATCGGGAAAGGCACAAAGCGGAAAAGCAGAACGATGGAAGCATGAATCGTCACGGCGAAGAATATCGCGGCGATAACGCCCCAAAACCATTGCGCGGATGACAGCCTGCTGCTGCGGAACGCCCGGGCGCGGGCCGCTTGCGTTCTGAGTGGCGGACCCCCACCGCCCGCCCACCAAAGATAAAGTGCGAGGAATATTGTTTCGGCGATCGTAGCGAGCAGCACATTAAGACGGAGAACCAGTAGTGGCCAGACGTTAGCAGCGACGAGGGCAATAAGAATGCCGGATAGGATCGCGCGAAGCGAGATGGGGAGCTTCATCCAAAGGCTGAGTGCGCGGTCTTGCCTTGCCATTGTGAACGCCTCAGAACGGTTGGGCGTGATCCTAACATTCCCGGCGGCACAACGCACAGCCCTTCCCGAAGCGGCGCGACGCTACTGGAGCAGGCCTGTGCGAGATCGCCGAGGCTCCGAGGGCCAACTCCTGATTAACGCTGCTGGCTCAACCGGTCGATGCAACACCGCTCTAGTTGATTGCTTCTGCAGGCTTTCACAGAGGACCGATCTCCAGGGCTCGATTCTATTTAGAGCTAAACAGGGCAGTGGTTTCTTTGAATTGACGTTGCGGAACAAATTCAGCCTTTGAAACTGCTGCACCTAGCCTTCGAGCTAGTGTTGCGTTGACCCATTGAATCCACCGCGGTAACCGGAAACTGACCCACTACAAGACATCAAGAAACCAAAGCAAGATGCCGCGCTTAAGGCCGTCGGCGCTACCCGCCGCTGCGGGTGCAAACAGCGCACATTTAAATCTTAGGACCAACCCATCTTACGCTGGCGCCGAGCGCGTAAAAAATTCATAAGGAAATCGAAGAAAATTCTGCTCGAACCCATCAGGAAAAGCTATCGAAGCGATGAAAATATCCGTTCGACGAAGGTTACGTCGTGCTTGACGGCAGCCGAATGCCTGGGGTAACGTCGCCGCGCCTTACTATCGCGAAAGCTGACCGCAGGCCCACTGCGGCGGGGAGGACGGACGGATGGACCCAAAGAGCGTTCTTGAATATGCCTCGAAGCACAACGCCAAGATCCTCGATCTGCGTTTTATCGACGTGCCCGGAGTGTGGCAGCACGTCAGCTACCCGATTCAGGAGCTTACGGCGGAATCGTTCCAGGACGGGTTCGGCATGGACGCCAGCTCGATCCGCGGATGGGCCCAGATTCACGAATCCGACATGCTGTTGATTCCCGACCCCAACACGGCTTTCATGGATCCGTTTCGCGACACGCCGACGCTGATCATGATCTGCGACGCGCAGGATCCGCTCTCGCGCAAGCCCTACGAGCGCGACGTCCGCAATCTCGCGCATCGCGCCGAGGATTTTTTGCAGAAGAGCGGCGTGGCCGACCAAGCGTTTTTCGGCGCCGAGGCGGAATTCTTCATTTTCGATAGCGTGCGTTTCGATTCGAAGCCGCAGCACGGCTTCTACTTCATCGATTCGGACGAAGGCCGCTGGAACACGGGCCGCGCCGAGCACAACCTCGGCTACCGCACACGCTACAAGGAAGGCTACTTCCCCGTTCCGCCGATGGACCATTTCCAGGATATGCGCACGGACATGGTGCTGAAGCTGCAAGAAGTCGGCATCAACATCGAGTGCCATCACCACGAAGTCGCCACAGCCGGGCAGGCGGAGATCGACTTCAAGTTCGACACGCTGATCAAAGCGGCGGACAACATGTGCAAGTACAAATACGTGGTCCGCAACGTGGCGTATCAGTATGGCAAGACGGTCACGTTCATGCCGAAGCCCATCTTCTCGGATAACGGCTCGGGCATGCACACGCACCAGTCGCTTTGGGGCAAGGGCAAGCCGCTCTTCGCGGGCGACATGTACGCCGGACTCAGCCAGCTCGCGCTGTGGTATACGGGCGGGCTGCTGAAGCATGCGCCGGCGATCGTGGCGTTTGCCGCGCCAACCACGAACTCCTACAAGCGGCTCGTCCCGGGCTACGAAGCGCCCGTGAACCTCGCGTACTCGCGGCGCAATCGCTCGGCTGCGGTCCGCATCCCGATGTACTCGACCAATCCCAAGACAAAGCGCCTCGAGTTCCGGCCGCCCGATGCGTCATGCAATCCGTATCTGGCATATTCGGCGATGCTCATGGCGGGCCTCGACGGCATCGAGAACAAGATCGATCCCGGCGGCCCGCTCGATAAGGACATCTTCGATCTTTCCGCGGAGGAGCTGGCGCACGTTCCCTCCGTGCCGGGCTCACTCGACGCGTCGCTGAAGGCCCTCGAAAAGGATCACGCCTTCTTGACGAAGGGCGGCGTCTTCACGAAGGAGTTCATCGATTTGTGGATCGACTACAAGATGAAGAAGGAAGTCGATCCCGTGCGGATGCGCCCGCATCCGTACGAGTTCGAGCTGTATTACGACATTTAGGTTGCAGCTTCCGAAGGTCCGCTGCTCAGGCCCCGTTCCAACGAAAAACGCCCCGCCGCCCGGCGGGGCGTTTTCTTTTGTGCTCTTCGATTCGTGCTCGCGCATGCAGCGACGCCCGTACGCCCCGTGGCTAAAGCCACACTAATAAGCGTCGCTTTTCGAGGGCCTAAAGGCCCACGCTTCCGCCGTTTTCCCCCTTCCACGGGGCCGCGTTTACACCGTCCGAACCCTCCTGATCGAGCGCTTTTGCCTTTTTGCGGCCCTGTATTTGCGGCGATGGTGCGCACGTTGTGATATAAGCAGCCGGCGGGATGCGGCGCTACTGTGCGCGCGCAGCCGTCTGGTACACTTTGGGTTGGGGTTGTCCACGACGATGAAACTTTTTGGGCGCGAAGGCGGCGGTGCGGCTTCCGGCGACAAGGGCGAACGCGCGCGCGGAAACGGGCACGCGCTTCCCGCGCACCGGCTGACGCTCAATCTCACCAACGCCGAAAACTTTGCCAATATGCTGGCGAAGAGCCGCGCCTCGCGGACGATCGAGGTGGCCGACCTGCTCGCGGGAATGTACATCTGCGACTGGGAACGCCTCTCGAAATACTGGGACGATTATCGCCAGGACGAAATCGAGGAGTTCCTGCAGCGCATCTGCCAGATCAGCCCGCAGCGCTGGCACGCCTGGATCGAAGACTACGATGGCATGCGCCGGAAGGAAGAACGTCTCGCGCGCACCTGGCCGCCCCTGCGGCGCCTGCTGAAACGGATGCCCGATGAGCGGCCGCTGCAGCTATCCGATGCGCTCGCGACCGTCCTGAAGGAGGCCGAGCAGATTACTCCGTTTTACGATCGCACGCCCGAGCGATCGATTCCGATTTTGACCAGCGAGTGCGTCCTGCTGTGCATCGCGCGCACCTATGGGACGGAGATCACCAAGAAGCTACTGGCGACCGGCATGGACGCGGCGAAGCTCGAGAAAGACGTGTTTACGCCAAAGAGAGCGCCGCTGGCGTAGCAAGATCAGAAAATAGAAATTGGAAACTTGAAATTGGTAAGACCTCCGCGCACGTGGCGCGGCCCTGACCAATTTCCATTTTCCCTTCTCCAGTTTCCGTTTTCCTCAGATGATCATCTTAAAGTGCGGCCAGAGGACGGACAGTGGGGCTATCGGCTGGCGGCAGATGTACACCGGGATTGTCGACTCGATGGGCATCGTGTGCGCGTTGGTGATGGTGGCGGCGAGCTGGACGTCGCGGAAGTAACGGATGTAGTCGGCGGAGCGCTCGCCAAAGATGATCACGCACGAACCGGTATACTCGCGCGGTCCCCAATAAAAATAGGCGTTGTGGCCGCCGATCGCGCGCGGCAAGCCGAGCGCGGGGCCGTAGTAGTCGATCGCGCCCGCCTCGCCGTAGTTCCCCGCCAGGATCGCGCATCCGGCGTGGTCGGCCGCCGGCAGATCGCGGTAAACCTGCGCGACGCCGTCCGCGATATTCCCCCAGCCGAACATATCGGCGTAGAGCTGCGGAAGCTGGACGCCCACCGCGTCGCGCTCGGTCTTCGCGGAATTTGCGTAGGGCAATATCCGCGAGTAGCGCAGGAATGCGTTGACGGGCAGCACGGGCACGCCGAACGGCAGCGTCACCAAACCGGCGATGATCAGTAGCGTGGGCAGCGTGGTGCGCAGCCAGCGCCACGGCTTTACCTCCACGAGATCTTCGATCGCCACGCTGCCCGCCGCCATCAGCAGCGTGTAGGCGGGCAGCACGTAATACGATTTGCCGTCGAGGACGATGAAAACCGCGAGCACGATCACGTACGCCACTCCGAGGAACCGGAAGGGCTTCCCTTTCGGCGCGAAAAGCAGCCACGCCAGCCCGCCGGCCCACACCGGCAGCGCGATCGGGCCGAGGAAAAGGATCTGATCGCTCAGGAAGCGCAGCGGCGAGATGGAGATGTTTTTGTAGAGCTGCGCGTTGCGCACCACTTCGATTTGCGGCCAGCCGTGCCGCGCCTCCCACAGCAGGTTCGGGAAAAACAGCGCCAGAGCAATCGCGCCGCCGATCAATACCCATTTCGAAAGCAGCAAACGCCACTGGCCCGCGAGGCTGAGTCCTGCCACCAGCGCGAAGCCGAAAACGAGCATCGTATGCTTGTTTTCGAGACCGATTCCGGCGATGGCGCCAAACACGAGCCACCATTTCGGCGACGCCCCTTTCACGATGCGCACCACGATCCACGCGCCGAGCAGCCAGAAAAGCGGCTCGAATGCGTTCATCGAGAGGAAGCTGTCGAAGGCGAAATAGGCGGGCGCCCAGAGAATCGCGCTGGCTGCGAGAAACTGGCCGTAGCGCCTGGCGCCCAATTCGCGCGCGAGGATGCCGGTGAGGAATACAACCGCCGCGCCCGCGAGCACGGGAAGCAAGCGGATCGAGAGCAGCGAGCTTCCGAAGGCGTGGCGCTCGAACCACGCGACGAGCGCGATCAGCGGCGGCTGGTCGACGTAGCCCCAGGCGAGGTGCTGGCCGCAGGCCATGTAGTAGAGTTCGTCGCGAAAAAAGCCGTAGCGCGCGACGCCCGCGAGCTGCGCGACTAGCTTGATTGCGGCGAGGCCGGCGAGGATGGCTGTTGCGGTGAGGGCACGCCCGCGCGCCGCCGCGGCGACGAGCGAGCCCTCGCCAAATTCGTCGGCGCGAGCTTCGCTCATGCGTTTGGCGCAGAGAACACGCGAAGAAGATGCACGCCCTGCGGCCGAAGCGGGGCGTGTGAGCCGCCGGGATCCGCGTTCATCGCCGCGTTAGTGGGATTCCGCAGCGGCCGGAACGACCGTCGCGCTCACGATGCTGTCGATCTTCGGGAAATTTTTCTCGATGTACGCTTTCCCCTGCGACCCGATCAAGCCCTGATTTGGCTGCTCGCCGTAGCCGCTGTAGAGGTTCTTGACGACGTCCATCCCCGAGGTGACTTGGCCGAACGGAGCAAAGCCCTGGTTATCGAGAAACGTGTTGCTGCCAAAATTAATGAAGAGCTGCGTGGTGCGCGTGTTCGGGCCGGCTGTGGCAAACGTGAGATAGCCGGGCTTGTTGCTCTGGGTCACGGGATCGTCCTTGATGTTCGCGTTCTGCCACGCGCGATTGACCGCCGGATCAGGCGTAAGCCCGAACTGGATGATGAACCCCTGAACCACGCGGAAAAACGGCGCGCCGGTGAAGAAGCCGTGCTTCACGAGATTGTAGAAGCGGTCCGCGCCGATCGGCGCCCAGGCGCGGTTGACCCGCACCACGAAATCGCCCTTCGTGGTGGTGAATTTCACGTCGTAAACGTCCGGCGCTTTCGCTTTCAGTTCCGCCGGGTGCAGCAAAGCAGGATCGGTTGTCATGTGTGCCCTCGAATGCTCTCCTGACGGTTGTGCCGCGGATTGAGCCTGCCCCGCCGCCAATGCCGGGACAACCGCAACAAAAATGCAAAGCAACAACAAAAGAGTGATGCGTTTCATACGAGCTTTCCTCTCATTGATTTCGCAAATGCGGCTTGGCAAAAGCCTCCACATTTTGCACGAAGCGTAGCGCATTGCCACCAAGAATCATCTGAATTTCTTCCTCCGAGTAACCTCGATCGAGTAGCGCCTCGGTGATCTGCGGCAGATGCGACGCGTCTTCCATGCCGTGGGGCATGTTGGCGCCGTCAAAATCCGAGCCGAGCCCGACGTGATCGGCGCCCGCGATCTTCACCGCGTGGTCGATATGATCGACAATTTCCGTCCAATCCACGCGAGGCAGCTTGCCCGCGGCGACCATCTCGCGCACCACGTTGTCGGCATCGATCATAAACCGGCCGGGGTCTCCGCCGCCGCGCCGTTTCACCTCCGCATCGATTTCACGCTCGAACTGCGCGTCGGCCTTCTCCACATTCCGGAATTTCTGGCTGAGAAAACCCATGTGGAAGTTGATCTGAACCACGCCGCCTTTCGCCGCCAGGGCGCGGATCAGGTCGTCGCGCAGATTGCGCGGCCTGGCGCAAAGCGCGTAGCACGATGAGTGCGATGCGAAAACGGGCGCTTCGCTCGTGGCGAGCACGTCGGCGACCGTCTTATCCGACGCGTGCGACACATCCACCGCCATGCCCAGCCGGTTCATTTCGCGGATCACGTCCTTGCCAAAATCGCTCAGGCCGTTGTGCAGGGGCTCGTCGGTCGAAGCGTCCGCCCAATCCGTGTTGCGCATGTGCGTGAGCGTCATATAACGCACGCCGAGATCGGCGTATTGCCGAAGCACGCCGAGATCGTGGTTCAGCATGTGGCCGCCCTCAACCGCCAGCAGGACGGCGATCTGCCCCCCGGTGCGAGCAGCGACGATATCTTGCGAGCTTCTCGCGAAAATAAGATCGCGCGGGTGCCGCGCAACGGTACGATGCACCGCCTCGATCTGCTTGAGCGCGCGCCCCACCGCTTCCGCGCCCTTTACGGTGCCAGGCATCCAGACGGCGAAAAAGATCGCGCCCACGCCGCCTTCGCGCAGCCGGGGAATGTCGACCGAGCCGTCCGTGTGCGCGGCTCCAAGATCGAAATCGTCGCTGAGCAGGCGCTGTGTGGTGTCCGTATGAGTGTCAATCACGAGCGAACGAAAGTGCAGATCGCGCGCCCGCGAGGAGATGCCGGACGCAATGCCCGATTCCACCTCAGCCATCAGCCTTGCGGCCCCCTTCCGAATACCATTCCCCGCTTTGATTAAACCACATGTTTGCGCCGCAATGCGCCGTTGAATTCACGACAACAGCATGCACCAGTATTGCGTCGTGCCAAAAAGAAACGTGCTAGACTGCGCCCCAGACTCGACTTCGGACGTTCCATGACCATCGAACATATTGGAGAGTTGAAAAAATGCGTCGCCGAACTCGCGCGCGAGAGTGACGAGGGCAGGTCCGTCCCTCTCAAGCGAATCATCGAGTTAATCGGCAAGACTTTCGGCGTCCAATGGCATGAAGTCGCCATTCTCGGGCTCACTTCGGACGAGCGGTCGCTGAGATTTCTTTCGCCGGACGGCCTGCGCATCATAGGGAAGATCCCATTGTCGAGCGTCAACGCGCTGGCGGCACGAACCGCCAGGGAAAAGCGCGCGGAACTTGTCAATCATTTCTCCGTGGTGCCTCACGCGTCGGTGTTCGAGGGCGTTCCAATCAGCGAAACCGAGCGTGGCAACCCGATCCAGAAGATCATGAGCGCTCCGATCGCGATCGGACAGAAGGTGATCGGCGTGCTCCAAGTGTCGCGCAAGGGCAAAGCGATGGCCGATGCGGGCGCCGATTTCACCAATCCGCAGCTTCGCGAGCTGCAAACCATCGCCGACGCGCTCGGACCGTGCGTCCTGCTGTGCAACAAGGAGCCGGAAGCCACCGCGTAGCTCCTTGCACGCAAATCCGGTTGTACCTTTCACATGGCTGTAATCCTTCGCTATGAAATGAGTTGACATCACTCACCCTGCTTGCTAATTTTCGTTCGCAACATCTTCTCTTTCGACGTAAAAGACGGGAGGCACCGCAGGCCGGGAAGCTCATGGCGTTCGTCGCGAAGAAAATTTTCCTCACCAAGGGAACCGGCAAACACCGCGAGCGCCTTTCGAGCTTTGAGCTCGCGCTGCGAAACGCGGGCATTGCCGCCTGCAACATCGTCCGGGTTTCGTCGATCTTCCCTCCTCATTGCAAGCTGATCTCGCGCAGCGAAGGGCTGAAGCATCTGAAGCCCGGGCAGGTTGCGTTCACGGTGATCAGCGAGAATCAGACGCGCGAGCCGCACCGCCTGATCGCGGCGGGTGTAGGCCTGGCGCTGCCGAGCGACAAGTCGATGTACGGCTACCTCTCGGAGCATCATTCCTTTGGCGAGACGGAAGAAGTCGCGGGTGAATACACGGAAGAGCTTGCCGCCGAGATGCTGGCCACCACGCTGAACGTCGAGTTCGACCCCGATCTTTCCTGGGATGAAAAAAAAGAGGTCTACCGCATCTCGAACAAAATCGTCCGCACGATGAACATCACGCAATCGGCCGTGGGCGATAAGCGCGGCCTGTGGACCACGGTGCTGGCAGCGGCGATTCTGGTGGGCGAAGACGATTAGCGGATTCGTAGTTGCATTGGAAGGCCCGGCGTTGCAATTTGGAGTTGAGCCGTCCCCCTCGACGGCAATACGCCTCGCACCGAGGCTGCAGGCAAAGCGAAGAGCATAATTCCCAAAGGAAAACCCTAAGGAAGAATGGACCAACGATGAGTAGATACACTCCCATGCCGCCCGACAATTTCGGCGGCCTATCCGAAGAGCACTCACTCTACGAAACGTCGCGCGCCGTGATTTTCCCGGTCCCGCTCGAGCGCACCACCACTTATGAACACGGGACGCGCAACGGTCCGACCGCGATCCTCAAAGCCAGCCAGAACATGGAGCTCTACGACGAGGAGCTGGAGCTCGAGCCCTACAAGCAAATCGGCATCCATACGCTGCCGCCGATCGACACGATGGACGGCACGCTCGACGAAGTGATCACCGAGCTTTTCACAGCAGAGTGCGCCCTGATGGACGACGACAAATTCCCGGTCGCCATCGGCGGCGAGCACAGCCTTACGCCGCCGCTTGTCTCCGCCGTCACGAAGAAGTACAAAAACCTGAGCGTGCTGCAAATCGACGCTCACGCGGACCTGCGCGACGAATATCAGGGCAATCCCGGGAGCCATGCGTGCGCGATGCGCCGCGTCCTCGAATTTTGCCCCGCCGTGCAGGTGGGCATTCGTTCGCTGTGCGTCGAAGAGGCGCAGGCGATTCCGCACTTGCGCACGAAAATCTACTGGGCCAACGATATCGTCCGCGCGCCGCTCAAAGCCTGGATCGCCAAGGTGCTGGTCGATTTGAGTCCCCAACGTGTATCTGACGATTGATCTCGACGGCTTCGATCCGTCGATCATCCCCGCCACGGGCACGCCCGAGCCCGGCGGCCTCGATTGGCATCAGGTGACGTCGCTCGTGCGCGCCGTCGCGCACCACAAGAAAATCGTCGGCATGGACGTGGTCGAGCTGCTGCCGCTGCCGGGCGAGCACGCCTCCGACTTCGTCGCCGCGAAGCTGATCTACAAGTGCCTGGGATATGTCTTCTGCCGCGAGTAAACTGGCCGCGAGCGGTTTCGTAGGCGTCGCTTGGCGCTCAACTTGGGAGGTCCGATGATTCTTGCCGCATGGATCGCGCTTCTTTCGGATAAGGTCTACTTCATTGGAGTTTCGTCGCGCGGGCTGATCAGCTGGATCGTCCTCGGCCTGATCGCCGGATGGATCGCGGGCCATTTGTCGCGCGGGCGCGGCTTTGGCTGCATCGTTGACGTGATTCTCGGGCTGATCGGCGCCGTGATCGGCGGCTGGATTTTCACGCGCCTCCGAATCCCCGCCGCCGGATTCCTAGGCAGCCTCGCCGCAGCCACAGTCGGCGCGATTCTGCTAGTGCTGATCGCGCG
This sequence comes from uncultured Acidobacteriota bacterium, assembly GCA_963740095.1. Lineage (GTDB taxonomy): Bacteria > Acidobacteriota > Terriglobia > Acidiferrales > UBA7541 > Palsa-295. Next base: position 128,850 of record CAVUDN010000053.1, on the reverse strand, counting down.
CCTCTTCTCCGGTGGTTCTCGCGAGTAGCCGGGGCTGCGAGGCGTTGCCAGCCTCGCGCCAAGTGGCTGGAAGAGCCTCCAGCAGGCGTATAATGGGGCCAGATCAACAAGAGGCGCCCATGACCATCGAAGAACAGGTCCTCGAAAAACTGCGCGACCTGCCTCCTGAAAAACAGAAGGAGGTGTTGGACTTCGTGGATTCATTGAAGGAAGCTAACGGCGCCAAGAAGTCCCTCCGCAGCCTGCGAGGGCTATGGGCAGATCTGAACATTCACATCACGGAAGAAGACATCGCCGAGGCCCGTCGCGAAATGTGGGGTAATTTTCCGCGAGATATCTGATGCCTGCGGTGCTCGACACCCATGCAGCTCTCTGGTACCTACTCGACTCGAGCAAACTCTCCGCGCCAACCTACTCGCTGATCGACGGCGCAGCTGCGAATGGCACGCCAACGTACATTCGGCGGTTTCGCTGGTTGAGCTAGTCTATCTGGTCGAGCGCGGGCGAATTGTCGCCGATGCGTTTGAAAAGCTTCTGGCCGAGCTAAATCGAGACGGTCCCGCATTCAGAGTTGTTCCTCTTGACTCACACGTTGCAGATGCTCTAAGGCGAATTTCGCGAAATCTTGTGCCAGACATGCCCGATCGCATCATTGCCGCGACCGCACTCCACCTCGGCCTGCCGCTCATCACCCGCGACCGACGGCTCCAATCAGCCGGGATACAGACAATCTGGTAATTGCCGCGCCGCTCACCGCTAGCGCGACGACAGCCACTGGAAGACGACCCACACCACGGGGCTCGCGAGGATCAAGCTGTCGATGCGGTCGAGCATGCCGCCGTGGCCCGGCAGCAGCGAACTCGAATCTTTCACCACCGCGCCGCGCTTATACGCCGATTCGATCAAATCTCCCGCCTGCCCGGCGATATTGGCGAGCGCCGCGGTGATCAGCAGGGCGGCGGCGTCCACCTGCATCCACTTCGCAAAAAAGATCGCCACCAGCAGTGAGCCGAGCACGTTCGCGAAAGCGCCCTCCCACGTTTTCTTCGGGCTGAGCGCCGGCGCCATCGGCAGCCGCCCAAGCGCCTGGCCAACGAAGTACGCGAAGATATCTCCCGCCCACACCAGGGCGAGCGTGAACAGCACCAGTTCGCGGCCCATGTGCTCGATTTCGTAAATTCGCACGATGTAGCTGAAAGGCAGCGCGACGAACAGCAATCCCGCCGAGCTGATCGCCACGCCCGGCAGGACGTCGTGCAGCGACCGCCGCGTGCCAAGCCCGATGGCGACTGCCCCAAAAAGAAAAATCAGCAGCACCGCTTCGATCGTTAGCGTGCCGCTGGCCGCTTCGCGGATGATCGACACACCGCCGCTCAGGTTGTGCGTCTCGATCAGCCCCAGCGAGTGCTGCGCATAAAAGAGCGCCGCCGTGCAGACGATCGTCCACTTGCGGAACGCGTGCAGGCCGATCCGCTCGCCGAGATCGAAGAATTCGAAGAGCGCGACGATCGCCACCAGCGCCGCGGCGACCGTCAAAATCGCGGGCGGAGCCCACCACACCAGAATTACGACGACAGGGATCAGGACGAGCGCGGTGAGAATGCGAACCAGCATCGAGCGTCAGCCCCGCACCGGGCGGCTCGCGCCCCTGGCGCGGCTTTCGCTGCCGGCGCTCGTATCGGCCCGGCCGGAAGATCCCGCGCGGGCGCGCGGCGCGCCCAGGCCGCCGTAGCGGCGCTCGCGTTTCTGATATTCGATCAGCGCCTCGAGCAGCCTCGCGCGCGAAAAATCGGGCCACAGCGCTTCGGTGACGTAGATTTCCGCGTACGCGATCTGCCACAAAAGGAAATTGCTCACGCGCATCTCGCCGCTCGTGCGGATCAGCAGGTCGGGATCGGGCAGCCCGGCGGTGTAGAGATGCTTCGAAATGTCGTCTTCGTGCGCGCGAAAAGATGCTCCGCCGTTGGCGCGCGCCTCATTAACCTCGGCGAGCAGCGCGTTGAACGCATCGGTAAGCTCCGCGCGCCCGCCATAATTCAGCGCGACCACCAGCTTCATCCCCGTATTGCCCTCGGTGAACCGCATCGCCTCGGTGATGTCCTTGCGCACGCCTTCGGGCAACTGCGCCTGGCGCCCGATGAAAACCATGCGGATATTATTCTTGTGGATTGCGGGCAACTCGCGCTTCAGATAATCGCGCAGCAGGCGCATCAGGAAATCGACTTCCGTCTGCGGCCGCCGCCAGTTTTCAAGCGAAAACGCGTACAGCGTCAGGCACGGCACGTGCAGTTGCGCGCATGTCTCGATCACGCCGCGCGCCGCTTTCACGCCGGCGCGATGCCCCGCGATGCGCGGCAAGTGGCGCCGCTCGGCCCAGCGCCCGTTGCCGTCCATGATGATGGCCACGTGGTCGGGCAATCGCTTCGCGTCGAGCTTTTCGAGAAGTTCCGCTTCCTCGCGGTTCGCGGGCTTTAGGAGGTCGCTTGCTTTCACCGGAAATCGCTCAAGGAGTACAGGTTGTGCACGTCAGAAAATGTTCGCCAGCGAAAGTAGCACAGCGACTATCGCCGTGCAACACCGTGGCACAGACAATCCTGTCTGTGCGAGGCGGCACGCGGAAATCAAAATTGAGACACTGCCTGGAGTCGGGCCGCGCGAGCGCCGGTGGCGCGATTATCATTAGCCCGGCACGAAGCCTCGCGAAGTGCCGGGAAAGCAGAAAACGGGAGTCGCAAGTCCTGGAGGGACGATTGACGTGCTATGTGAACCTCAGCGCGCTCCATCTCCCGCCATTTTGGCCGGGCAGCGCGGCTTTTTCGCGGATGGAACTTTGGCGTCATGCATGCGGTCGAGTGGTAGGATCGCGACGTTTTGGCCCTGAGCTAGCCGAAAGAGCTTGGAGACGTTTGCGGAGGTTGACGAATGCGCGCAGACATTTCGAATCTGCTTGCCGGCGTCCAGCAGCACGCCGCGACGTGGTTTGCCTCGCTCGACACGCGGCCGGTGCGAGCGACGGCGTCGGGCGATGATTTGCGGCGCGCGCTGGGCGGCCCGCTTCCCGATGCGGAGACCGCGCCTGAGGTCGTCACCGAAATTCTCTCGAGCGCCGGGATGCGAGGCACCAGCGCCTGCGCGGGGCCTCGCTTCTTCGGCTTTGTGGTGGGAGGCACATTGCCCGCCGCGCTCGCCGCGGACTGGCTCGTGTCGTCCTGGGATCAGAACGCCGGCATTTTCGTGCTGTCTCCGCTGGCCTCGGTGATCGAGCAGATCGCGGGCGCGTGGCTGCTCGAGCTCGCCGGCCTTCCCCCGACGATGAGCTTTGGGTTCGTCACCGGCGGACACATGGCGAATTTCACCGGGCTCGCCGCGGCGCGGCATCGCGTGTTGCGCAACGCGGGATGGGACGTCGAGGCCGACGGCCTCTTCGGCGCGCCGCCCATCGACGTGATGGTGAGCGAGGAAGCGCACTACACGATCTCCACGGCGCTGCGCCTCCTCGGGCTTGGCGCCAATCGCGCGCGGCGAATCCCCACCGATAGCCAGGGATGCATGCGCGCCGACGAGCTGGCCGCCGCTCTGCGCGGGCGCGAGGGGCCGTGCATCGTCTGCGCGCAGGCCGGTAACGTAAATACGGGCGCATTCGATCCGCTCGGCGAGATCGCCGACGCGGCGAAGAGCCGCGGTGCGTGGCTGCACGTCGACGGCGCGTTTGGTTTGTGGGCCGCAGCTTCGCCCGAGCGCGCGGCGCTGGTTCGCGGCGTCGAGCACGCCGATTCGGTGGCCGCCGACGCGCACAAATGGCTGAATGTTCCCTACGATTGCGGGCTCAGTTTCTGCGCGGACGGAGCTGCGCATCGCGGCGCGATGTCGCTGGCCGCTGCGTATATCGTCGCCACGGGAAGCGAGCGCGATCCCCACGAATTCGTGCCCGAGGAATCGCGGCGCGCACGGGCGGTGCCTGTGTACGCCGCGCTGCGGTCGCTCGGCCGCCAGGGCTTTGCCCAATTGATCGAGCGCAACTGCCGCCAGGCAAGCCGCTTTGCCGAAGCCTTGCGCGCCGCGGGGTACGAAATCCTCAACGAAGTGGTGCTCAACCAGGTGCTGGTTTCCTTCGGCACGCCCGAGCAAACGCAGCGCACCATCGCCGCAATTCAGGAGGATGGCACCTGCTGGTGCGCGGGCACCGTCTGGAAGGGACGCACCGCGATGCGCATCAGCATCTGCAACTGGTCGACGACGGACGAGGACGTCGAGCGCAGCATCGAGGCGATTCTGCGCGCCGCGCACAAGGACGCAGGTAGCTCGGGTAACAAATCCAGTAAGCCTAGATGACGGAAAGCGGTTGGTGGGCGTGCTGCCACAGCGCGGCGAATGCGTGCCACGGGTGCACATGCGGGTGCGCCAGCGAGCCGCTGAGGCCGGCGGCGGATGGCTCGAAGATCGCGGTGTACATCAAAATCAGCGTCAGGATGATCATGATGATGCTCGAGCCCCACGCGATCACGTTGAAGAGCCAGCCGTTCACGTGCTCGCCCATCAGGTCGCGGCGGTTGATCAGCAGCAGGATGAAAATCAGCACAACGGGCAGCCAGATTCCATTGGCGACCTGCGACAGGACGAGAATCTTCAGCAGCGGCGCCTTGGGAATCAGGATGATGCCCGCACCGGCGACGATCAGCAGCGTGTAGAGCGAATAGAACGTCGGCGCTTCTTTCAGCTTGCGGTCGAGGCCGGCCTCGAATCCCAGGCCTTCGCAGATCACGTGCGCGGTCGAAAGCGGCAGAATCGACGCGGCGAAGAGCGACGCGTTGAGCAGCCCGAAAGCGAACAGCATGCCCGCCCATTTGCCCGCGAGCGGGATCAAGGCCTGCGCGGCCTGGCCAGCATCGGTGATGTTGGTCATGCCGTGCGCGTGGAGCGTCGCGGCACAACACACCATGATGAAAAAGACGATCGCCATGCACGAGATGCTGCCGACGAGCACGTCCGTGCGCGCGTGCTTGTACTGACGCGGGCCCACGCGCTTTTCGACGAAGCCCGCCTGCAAATAGAAAAATTGCCACGGCGCAATCGTTGTGCCGATAAGGCCGATCAGCATCAGCAAGTACGGCGCGTTCCACTGGGCCGCGGGGATCACCGTCTGCTTCATCGCGAACATCCAATTGGGCTTGGCCAGAAATGCAGAAATCGCATACGAGAGATAGAAGCCGCACGCCACGAGGAAGATCTTTTCCACCTGCCGGTAGCTGCCGCGCACCACCAGAATCCAGACGGCGATCGCCGCAAGCGGCACCGAAACGTACTTGCTGATGTGGAAGATCTGCATCGACGCGGCGACGCCCGCGAATTCCGCGACCGTGTTGCTCAAATCGACCAGGAATGCCGCGATCATCACGAAAAACGTGGAGCGAAAGCCGAATTCCTCGCGGATCAGATCGGAGAGCCCTTTGCCGGTCACCACGCCCATGCGGGCGCACATCTCTTCGCTGACGTAGAGCGCGATCGTCATCGGAATCAGCGACCACAGCAGTGCGTAACCGAACTGCGCGCCCGCCGTTGTGTACACGGCGATTCCGCCGGCGTCGTTGTCTACGTTCGACGTGATGAGGCCCGGGCCGACGACCGCCAGAAACAAGGCGAGACGCCTGCGCGCCGGACGCGTGCGACGGGCAAAGCCCTTCCCGCGCGCCGAGAGCTGCTCGAACGTGTCGACGAGTGTGACCCATGTGTTCATGGCTTTAGCGTTTTGATTCCCCGAGAGCTACCGGCGCGAGGCCGGGTCGATCCATCTGTTGCTTATATCTTTGCGCAGAGGCGGCTGACGATGTCATCCACCGTGATCGAGCCGATCGGGTGGTTTTCGTCGTTCACCACCGTCAGGCTGCGCAAATTGTACTTGTCGAAAAGCTCGAAAACGTCCTTGTCGCGCATGTTGGACTTCACCGAAAGCAGCGGCTCGAACGTGATTTCGCCCATGCGCGTGTCGCCGTCGGCAAGCAGCAGCCTCGCAAGCGGCACCACGCCCGCGAGCGCGGCCTCGCGATTGATCAGCACGACGTTGTCCAGCTGGTCGAGCGGCACCTCGTGGAAGCGGATGAAGTCAACCACTTCGCCGCGCGTGGCGTCCTCCCCGACAACCACGAACTCCGTCGTCATCATTCCGCCGGCCGTGTTTTCGTCGAAGCGCATCAACTGCTGCACTTCCTGCGCCTCGGGGATTTCCATCTCCTCGAGCACTTCCCTCGATCTGGCGGGCTCGAGGCTCTGGATCAGGTCGGCGGCTTCGTCCGGGCCCATCTCTTCGATAATGTCCGCGGCTTTCTCCGGATCGAGCTTTTCGACTACCTGCGTCTGCAAGCGCTTGTCGAGCTCGGCGATGGTTTCCGCGGCGGTCTCTTCGTCGAGCGAGCCGATGATCGACTGCCGCTCGTCGGGCGAAAGCTCCTCCATGATGTCCGCGAGATCGGCCGGATGGAGCGCTTCGAGCTTCTGGCTCGAGAGGCGCAGCTTCACACGGCGCAGCGGGTCGGGCTCAATTATGTTGACGAATTCCCACCGGATCGTCCGCGGCGGCAGCTTGCTCTGGATGCGCCGGATCGCCATCGGCGGGACCACGCCCTGCAACAGGCGGCGAACCGCCGCGGGCAGCCCGACGTCCACGTCGGTGATCCGCATCTCGACATTGCCATTCGTGCGGTGCTCCGAGAGGTCAACATCGTTGACGCGCACCACCTTGCGGCCGTTGGTGTCGATGATCTGCTGGTCGAGGAGGTCTTTGCGGACCGCGAGCCATGCCTCATTCGGCTGGTAGAGCTCAAGCGCTGATTCGTCGGTGGTCAGCCTCACGCGCCCGGGCGCGACCTCGGCGATCTGGTCGTAGCGCGCCACCAGCGGGCGGTACTGCCCGCGACTGAGCAGCAGCCGCGAAATGCGGTTCGGCTGCTCTTCGGGCACGACGAACATCTCCTTCACGCGCCCCACAATGTTCCCGGCGGAATCGTAGGTTTGGGCGCCCAGGACTTCCGTTGCGTGCAGCATAGGTGGCTCCTTTGCCGGCCAGGCGGCAAATCCGGGCAAAAAAAAAGCCCGAGACCGGCGGTGCTTCCGGCCACGGGCAGACCAAATAGCTGCCTCGCGCTAGTTCAGGCCGGGCCTCGCCTCCCTGTCCCAGCGCGCCCGCGTGCGGGTCGCGTCGAAACGGTGACCGAAAACAGACGGGAAGTCCGCGTGGTGCCGCCGGGTTTCACCTGCCAGACCGGCGGAGCGGCTACTTCCAGCCTCCGAATTGGACGAACGCGCTTCCATGGAAATGCGCATGCCCGTTTTGACTAGTAAAGGCAGACGCAAATTTTGTCAAGCAAAGAGTGGCTGCTTTATGCAATTTTTACGCCGAAAGAAGCATATTCGTGGGCCTGCGGCCGCGGCGGCGGCAATCGGCTGCATATAAATCCCAATACGTTCCCTTTATGTACTCGCCGGGTGCATATCCGAGCGCGCGGGCCACTCGATCGATGGCGTGCGGCGGGCCTTCGAGTTCGAGGAAGGTGCCGACCGGTGTTTCATCGAGGTCCAGATGCAGGTCGGGAAGACGGAATGTGGTCCGGTATTTCTCGTAGCGGAAGGTGGGGTGGAGGCCGATGGCGCGTAAGGCTGGTGGCCACCGGGCCGACCCTTCGACCGCGACTTCCCGTTCGAGCCGCTCCTTATAGCGCGAGCGGCTGACGGATTCGGGAACGGGAGCCTTCGAGGTGAGGATCGCACATCTGGTCCCGCCCGGCAGAAGCTTCGAGGACGCCGGGGTCTCGATGCGCAGCCGCAGCAGGCGCCCCCGGCTGCGAAAGTCGGCCGAGGGCGTGTCGTACAGCGTATTTTGTTCGAGGACGCGCCCGTGCAGCTTGGCGCCCAGCCGCTTCAGGCTGCGGACCAGCGCCCGCAGATCGGTGACGCGAAGCTTCACTTCGATTTCGCGAGATGTGGGAAGACGCGGGGACATGATCGGGACGCGACCGAGTATAGCGCAGCGCCGACGATGCGCTTGCGCGTCGATCGGCCCTCGCGGAGCATCAAGCTTCTTGCTAAGGGCGGGATGTGCCAGCATAATCGCATTCCTGCCGAGCTTCGAAGCGCGAACATGACGGAACCGACCACGCCGTTGATGCAGCAGTACCACGCCGTCAAGAAGCAGCATCCCGGCGCGCTGCTGCTCTTCCGCCTCGGCGATTTCTACGAACTCTTCTACGACGACGCCGTGCTGGCGTCGCGCGTCCTGCAAATCACGCTCACCGCGCGCAATAAAGAGCGAGGCGAACCCGTGCCGATGTGCGGTGTGCCCTACCATGCCGCCGAAAACTACATCGCGCGCCTGATTCGCGCAGGGCACAAGGTCGCCATCTGCGAGCAGATGGAGGAGCCGGGGCCGGGAAAGAAACTGATGCGGCGCGAGGTAATCCGGGTCATCACGCCGGGGACGGCGACGGCCGCGTCGCTGATCGAGCCGAAAGAAAACAATTTTCTGGCAGCCGTCGCGCGGAGTGCAGCTGCGAATGCTGCTACGGCTGGCGGTCGAACGCCGGGCCGTGCGGCCGATGCGCGGATTGGCCTGGCTTTCGTCGACCTCTCGACCGGGGATTTTCGCGCGACGGAGTTTACGGGCGACAAAGCCGAGGCTAGATTGCGCGACGAGCTCGGGATTCTGCGGCCGAGCGAGATTCTCGTCCCGCAGCCGACGACGCTCTTCCCTGCTGCTGCCCCCACGCACCTGAACGGCTCGGGCGCCGTCGAGACGCGTCTCGACGACTGTATCTTCGAGAGCAACTACGCGGTGCGGCAACTGCAGGAGCATTTCCGCGTGGCGGCGCTCGACGGATTCGGCCTCGCGGCGCATCCGCAAGCGACCGCCGCGGCGGGCGCGATTGTCCATTACTTGCGTGAGACGTCCGCCATCGGCGCGCGCAAGCCGGAGGACACGAGCGCAATCCCGTCGCTGCGCCCGGCCGGCGCGGGGCTCGAGCATCTCGACCGCATCGCCTACTACGAGCAGCAAGACGCGATGATCCTCGATCAGGTCACGACGCGAAACCTGGAACTGGTCGAGCCTGCGGCGGGAGACGATGCCTCAGCCACGCTCGTGCGAGCCATCGACGAGACCGCGACCAGCATGGGCGCGCGGCTGCTTCGCAGCTGGATTCTGCGGCCCGAGATTTCGCTGGTAGAAATCGAAGAGCGGCTCGGCGCGGTCGAGAATCTGAAATCAGGAACCGTCGCGCGCGAAGAGATTCGCCGCGAGCTCGAGGGAATTCTCGATCTCGAGCGCCTGACGAGCCGCATCACGCTGGGCGTGGCCACGCCGCGCGATCTGCTGGCGCTGCGCGGGTCGCTCGAAATCGTGCCGCGATTGCGCGCGTTGATTGCGGGCGCAATCGCCTTACGCGGTGCAGAGGCTGGCACGGCGCCCGCAAGATTGGCATCGCTTCGAGAGCAAATGGACGAGCTTGCCGATGTATCCGGCGCGATCGCTCGCGGCATTTCCGACGATCCCCCTGCGCTGCCCAACGAGCCCGGGGTGATCCGCCAGGGCTTTCACGCCGAACTCGACGAGTTGCGCACCATCCTGAAAGAAGGCCGCCAGATCATCGCCGCGATGGAAGACCGCGAGCGGAAGCGCACCGGAATTGGCTCGCTCAAGATCCGCTACAACCAGGTGTTTGGCTACTACATCGAGGTGTCGAAGCCGAATCTGCCATCGGTCCCTGCCGATTACGAGCGCAAGCAGACGCTGGTGAACGCCGAGCGGTTCACTTCTGCCGAGCTGAAGGATCACGAGCGCAAGGTGCTGACAGCCGAAGACCGCGTGCTCGAAATCGAGCGGCGGCTTTACGGCGAAATTCGCGAGTCGATTGCGCGCGAGGCCGGGCGGCTGCGGCGCACTGCGGCGGCGGTCGCGCAACTAGACGTGCTGGTGAATTTCGCACGCATCGCGGCGGCGCGCAACTACACGCGCCCCGAATTCACCGAAAAGGAACTTTCGCGGAAAGGCTCGCGCGGCGCGTTGATGATCGCGGGCGGCCGGCATCCCGTGATCGAGAAACTGCTCGAAGAGCGCGGCGAGCGATTCGTTCCCAACGATCTCTACCTCGGCGACGACTCGCAATTCCTGCTGATCGTCACCGGGCCGAACATGGGCGGAAAGTCGACCTACCTGCGGCAGGCGGCGCTGATTTCGATTCTCGCGCAGGCAGGCTCGTTCGTGCCGGCGGCGCAGGCGAAGCTGCCGATTCTGGATCGCATTTTCACGCGGATCGGGGCGTCAGACAGCCTGGCGCGCGGCCGGTCGACGTTTCTCGTGGAGATGAGCGAGGTGGCGGCAATCCTAAACACGGCGACAGCCGCAAGCCTCGTGCTGCTCGATGAGGTGGGCCGCGGCACGGCGACGTTTGACGGCCTCTCGATCGCCTGGGCGGTAGTCGAATCGCTGCACGCGGACGCGCGGCCGAGGACACTTTTCGCCACGCACTACCACGAGCTCACGGAACTCGAACAGCTGCTGCCCGGCGTGAAAAATGTCCACGTTTCCGTGCAGGAGGCGGGAAACGACATCGTGTTTCTGCGGCGCGTCGAGCCGGGCAGCGCGGACAAGAGCTATGGAATCGAGGTCGCGCGTCTCGCGGGCCTTCCCGGCGACGTGATTGCGCGGGCGCGGGAAATTCTCCGCGAGCACGAACGCAAGGAAGATCGCCTCACGGAGGAGCTTGCCGAGCATGGTACGCCGGGCTCGACGCCACCCGCGCCGCGGCAAGCGAGTTTTACGGCAATCGACGAATCCGTGCTCGAAGCACTACGGGTTGCAAATCTCGACAAACTGACGCCTCTCGAGGCGCTGAATTTGCTCGCGGCATTGCAAAAACAGTTACAGTGACCAGTGGCTACCGCCAAAGGCTGGCGACACTCGATGAGCAAGGCGATGCGCGTGCTGGGCATGATGTCGGGAACGTCGGCCGACGGAATCGACGTCGCCCTGGTGCGAATCTCCGGAGCGCCGCCGGATGTTGTGGCCCAGTTCGAGGCGCATCATCATGTGACCTTCCGCCCTTCGGTGCGCGAGACCATACTGCGGCTCGCCAACGGCGCGCCCACCACCACCGCCGAAATCAGCGAGCTGAATTTCACCTTGGGCGAGGAGCTGGCGCGCGCCGCTCTCGCCGCATCCAAGAAGTGGCGCATCCCGATGCGTGAAATTTCTCTGATCGGCTCGCACGGGCAGACGGTATTTCATTTGGGCGCCGCCGCGCGTTTTCAGGGTAAGGTGCGGTCGCCCTCCACACTGCAGATTGGCGAAGTCAACGTGATTGCCGAGAGGACGGGAGTCACGACCGTGGGCGATTTCCGTCCCGCCGATATGGCGGCCGGCGGACAGGGCGCGCCGCTCGTGCCGTTTGTCGACTACTTGCTCTACCGCGATCCGAAAGAGGGGCGCGCGGCGCTCAATATCGGCGGCATCGCCAACGTCACGGTGATCCCGGCAAGCGCAGAGCCCACGGATGTCTTCGCGTTCGACACCGGCCCGGGCAACATGGTGATCGACGCGCTGGTCGAGCAGATCACGCGCGGGCGATCCGCTTACGATCGCGACGCGCACATCGCGCTGAGCGGGCGCACGATCCCGGGATTGCTGCTGCGCTTGATGCGCGAGCCTTACCTGCGCAAGAAGCCGCCGAAATCGGCTGGACGGGAGCAGTTCGGGCAGCCCTACGCGACTGAGCTGCTGGCGTGGGGGCACCGGCACCACGCCGGCCCGGCCGACATCGTGCGCACGGCGACCGTCTTTACGGCGCTCTCCATCGCCGATGCGTTCCGCCGGTTGATCCTGCCGCGAACGGAGGTTGATGAGCTGATCGTCACCGGGGGCGGCGCGAAGAATCCGCTGATGATGGCGCAACTGGCGGCGGCCTTGCCCGGCATCGAAATCATTCCGCCCACGCGATTCGGAGTGCCGCCGGAAGCGAAGGAAGCGTTTGCATTCGCAGCGCTGGCGTACGAGACGTATCACGGGCGGCCCGGCAACGTGCCCTCCGCCACGGGCGCGCGGCATCCCGTGGTGCTTGGCAAGATCGTGCATGCGCCGGCACGACCGACTGGCCGCAAGAAGAGACCTCAGAGCTGAATTTGCGAATCCACAGGCAACGACACGGGACAAAGCGAGCGGCCAGGATGGGGGCGGCAAATTTCGCGTTTGCGGCCGTGCTCGGGATCGCGCTACTCGCCGCCGGATGCAAAGCCACGAGCGAGGCGAGCGAACCGGGCACCGTGAATTTCCTGATCGAATCGATGCCCACCAATCTCGATCCGCGAATCGGGACCGACGCGCAGTCGCAGCACCTCGATGGGCTGATTTACGACGGCCTGGTGACGCTCGACCCGCAGATGAATATCGTTCCCGATCTCGCCGAGCGATGGGAGACGCCCGACCCGCGCACCTACGTCTTTGACCTGCGGCACGGCGTGAAATTCCACGACGGGCGGCCGTTCACTTCGGCGGACGTGAAATACACGTTCGACTCGCTGATGCACGGCGAGGTGGCGTCGGTGAAGCGCGGCACTTTCCCGATGCTCGAATCAGTGGACACTCCCGACCCGTACACCGTCGTATTTCACCTGAGCGAGCCCTACGCATCGTTCGTATGGAATCTCACGGCGATGGCCATGGGCATCGTGCCGGCAGGTTCCGGCCACACGCCCACAAGCGATCCCATCGGGACCGGGCCGTTTCGATTCGTCAGCATTGTCCAGGATCAGGATGTCGTGCTCGAACGCAATCCGGAATACTTCGGCGCTGGTCCGAAGATTCCCGTGGTGCGATTTCGCGTAGTTCCCGACGCGATCACGCGCGCGCTTGAATTGCGCAAAGGCACGGCGGACATCGGCGGGGTGACGTCGCTGACGCCGGATATGGTGGATGCGCTGGCGAAGAAGCCGGGACTCGTGGTGGACGACCAGCCGGGCACGCAAATCGCGTACGTTTCGTTCAATTTCGACGATCCGATTTTGGCGCGCCGCGAAGTGCGTCAGGCGCTGGCCTATGCCACGGATCGCTCGTCGCTGATCCGCTACCTCCTGCGCGGGCAGGCGCGTGCGGCGTCGAGCCTGCTGCCGCCGAACGACTGGGCGTACGAGCCGAACGTCCGGCAATACCCGTACGATCCGGCGCAGGCGGAGCGGCTGCTCGACGCAGCGGGATTTCCGCGCAGCGCGGATGGCGTGCGCTTCCACATTACGATGAAAACTTCGACCGAGGAATCGCCGCGTATACTGAGCGAGGCGTTGGCCGGCGAGTGGAGACGCGTCGGTGTGGTGCTCGACCTGCGGCCGCTCGAAAACGCGACGTTTTTCGCCGACATCAGCCGGGGGAGCTTTCAGCTCTACACCTACCGCTGGGTGGGCGCCAACAACGACCCTGACATTTTCGATTACGTCTTCAACTCGAAACGAATGCCCCCGCTCGGTGCGAACCGCGGGCATTATCGCAATCCAGCGCTCGATGCCCTGATCCAGCAAGAGAAAGTGGAAATGGATCGAGACAAGCGGAAGGCGATTCTCTCGCAGATTCAGAAGATCGTGGCGGAAGACGAGCCGTATATTAATTTGTGGTATGTCGATAACGTGTGCGTCCACCGGACGCGCGTGACGGGAATCACGCTCGCGCCGACCGGCGAATACGATTTTCTCGATACGGCGCAAATCCGGTAGGTGGCGCGGCGCTATGCGCCGAGGGCTTTGCGGATTTCCGATTCAGGGAGGGCGCCTTCGCGGGCGACAAACCAGCTGTCATCCTCGATGCGCACGATGGTCGATGAGAGAGTGCCGCCGGTCTCGCCCGAATCGAGAATCAACGGCAGCCGGTCACCCAGCTGCTCCATGATTGCTCCCGCACTGGTGCAGGAAGGATAGCCGGAGAGATTCGCGCTCGTGCCGGTGATGGGACCGCCGGCGGCCTCGATGAGCGCCGAGGCGATGCGCGAATCTGGCCATCGAAGCGCGACCCGCCCTGTGTTTCCGGTCACTTTCAACGGCAGGCGATGGGTGGCGCCGACGACCAGCGTCAACGCGCCCGGCCAGAGCTTGTTCGCGAGCGTGAGAAAAACATCGGGAACGTCGCGGATCAGCGTGATGGCCTGCTCGACCGAATTGACCAAAATCGGCAGCGCCTGGGATTCCGGACGCCCCTTGATGCGGAATACCCGCTCGATAGCGGCAAGATTGAATGGGTCAGCAGACAGGCCGTAGACCGTATCCGTTGGTATCGCAACCACACGACCGCGCCGAATGAAACTTGCGGCGTACTCGATTGTTTGCCGGTTGGGCGCTTCCGATGAGATTTTAAGGACTTCGACGGGCAAAGGTTCGCTCGCGCACGGTGCCTAATTGCCAGTGCAAGTTAACATAGCCGCCGCCGACGGCGCAAGATGAACCAGCACAAGATTTTACCGGGATGCTCGCTGGCGCGGTGATTTACGCCATGAGTGGCGTTTGTTAGGCTTGCAGCAGGCCGCGCTTGAGGCTGGACCGATCGCCATGACCACTATCACGAGCCGGGACAATAAATGGCTGAAAGCTTTCCGCGCTGCGCTGCGCGGCAAGGGGCCGGACCCGGCGAAAAATGAGCCGATCGGAATCGAGGGGCCGAAGCTGGTGGAAGAGGCGCTGCGGTCGGGGCTTGAGGTCGAAGCACTGCTCGTGAGCGAGTCGGGCGAACGCGACGCAGCGGCGATCCTGAAAGCGGCGAGCGAGAGCGAAACGGGTATCCCGCGCTCGCAGATTTTGAGGACGAGCGACAAGCTATTCGAAAGCGTGTCCGGGACCGAGGCACCGCAAGGTGTTGCCGCCCTTTTTCGGCAGCCGACATGGGGCCTCGACGACGTGTTGCACGGCGTGGGCGCGATGCGCGGGAATTCGCCGCTGGTGGTCGTGCTCGCCGCAATTCAGGATCCGGGCAACGTCGGCACGATTCTGCGATCGGCTGAGGCGTTTGGCGCGACGGGCGCGATTGCCACGCGCGGCACGGCGGACCCGTGGTCGCCCAAGGCGCTGCGCGCGTCCGCAGGATCGACGCTGCGGCTTCCCTTGCTGCGCGGGATGGCGATTCCGGTTTTGCTCGCGCAGTTGCGAATCGCGGGCGTGAAGATTTATGCGGCGAGCTCGGTACGCAACGGCCACGAGGGCGAATCGCGCGCGAGCGCCGACTGGCGCGAGCCGGCGGCGGTGTTCGTCGGCAACGAAGGCGCGGGTTTGCCGCCCGAAATCACGCACGCCGCCGACGCCGTGATTTCGATCCCGACAGCCATCGCGGTCGAGTCGCTCAATGCGGGCGTGGCGGCGTCGATCGTTCTGTACGAGGCGGCGCGGCAACGAGCCGAAGCCGCGAAAGGCGAGGACTAACGCGGAATGGGGCTGTTTCGCGCGATCGAACCGGAAGACGAACCGCTGGCGGGGCGCCCGCTAGCCGACCGGATGCGTCCGCAGACGCTCGACGAATTTATCGGCCAGGAAGAGCTGCTCCGCCCCGGCAAGCCACTGCGCACGCAGATCGAGCGCGACGACCTCGGCTCGATGCTGCTCTGGGGCCCTCCCGGATGCGGCAAGACGACGCTCGCGCGCGTGATCGCCCGGCGCACGAAATCGGAGTTTGTTCCCTTCAGCGCGGTGCTCGCCGGAATCAAGGAAATCAAGGAAGTGATGGCCAAGGCCGAGGGCATGCGCCGGTACGGGCGGCGCACGATCGTCTTCATCGACGAGGTGCACCGCTTCAATCGCGCGCAGCAGGACGCCTTCCTTCCGCACGTCGAGGCCGGCAACATCCTGTTGATCGGCGCGACCACGGAAAATCCGTCGTTCGAGGTGATCGCGCCGCTGCTTTCGCGGATGAAGGTGTACGTGCTGCATCCGCTTTCGCAGGAGCAGATCGTCGCGCTGCTGCGCAAGGCGATCGAGGACCCGGTGCGCGGGCTGGGCAAGGAGCGCGTCGAGGCGAGCGACGAAATCCTCGACCGCATCGCCGTCCTAGCCAATGGAGACGCGCGCGCGGCGTACAACACGCTCGAAGCGCTGGTGCTGGGCACCGAGCCCGGAGCAGACGGCCGGCGCGTCCTTTCCGAGGCGCGGCTCGAGGACGTGCTTCAGAAAAAGCTTCTGCCCTACGACAAATCCGGTGAGGAGCATTTCAACCTCATCTCCGCGCTGCACAAATCCGTGCGCAACTCCGATCCGGACGCCGCTCTCTACTGGCTCGCCCGCATGCTCGAATCGGGCGAAGACCCGCTGTATCTCGCGCGCCGCATGGTGCGCATGGCGAGCGAAGATATCGGCCTGGCCGAGCCGGGCGCGCTGGCCGTCACGATCGCGGCGAAGGAAGCCTTCGATTTCATTGGCCCGCCCGAGGGATATCTCGCGCTCGCGCAGGCCGCCGTCTATTTGTCGCTCGCGCCGAAATCGAACGCGCTCTATACCGGCTACGGCGCGGTCCACGAAGATTTGCAACGGACCATCGCGGAGCCGGTCCCCCTGCATCTAAGAAACGCGGTCACGGGACTGATGGGCAACCTCGGCTACGGCAAAGGCTACCAATACGCACACGATGTGGAAGAGAAAGTCACGGACATGACGTGCCTGCCCGAGAGCCTCGCGGGGCGCGTCTACTATAAGCCGACCGATCAGGGCTTCGAGGCGCGCATTCGGCAGCGCATGGAAGAGATTCGGCGAATCAAGGCAAAGGGAAAAAATGACGGGTAAGCGGCGCGGCGCGGAAGACATTTTGTCGGAAATTTGCAGGCACGCGCTGCATCGATTCCCCGCCCCGCCCGGCATGCGCGCTGCCGCGCTGGTTTCGCTGCTTGCCGCGGCTGCGATTTTGTCAGTGGGTGCTCCGCCTGCGAGGGCACAAGACAAACCAAAGATGGTGATCGACGACGATTGCCAGGCATTCGACATTTCCACGAACAACGAGATCGTCTTCGCGGTCCCGAAACTCAAACGGATCAAGAAGCTGATCATCGAGCGTGACGAAATCGATGTCGCTACGGGGCCGGGCAAAGGCAAGCGGCTCGTCGACGTCGATAAATTCATGCCGGAGCAGCTGCCGGGCGGCGGATACGTCGTCAACACGCTCGCGTGGGGCCCTGATGGAAAGCACATCGCGGCGAGCATAACCCTGCAAGAACCGCCGCCCGGCTATCGCCCGCACGTCAAGGAAAAAGGCGAGGAAGACCGTTCGGACGACGCCGACGTCTTCAGCGTGGGTGGGCGCAAGGTCGTCGCGCTTTTCGATAACGACGGTAATGAGATTAAAGTGGCCGGCTCGAAGGATCGTTTCATTCAGAATGCCGTCGACGCCACGTGGCTCGCGGATGGCCAGAGCGTCGTCTACCTGAGCCTCGGCCCGCCCTACACGATCACGCGCGTGCGCCCCGCCGACGGCCAGATCACGCCGCTCTTCGCTGGTCACACATTCGATACGGTGATCTGGGACGCGCCGCGCAACCGCGCTTTTGCCGTTAGCGCAAACCTGAGCCTCCGCGGGCGCCTGACGATCCTCGAACTCGACCTGCTGCGCGAAGCGGTGACGGAAATCGCCACCATCGACAACTACAACGGCTCGCTCGCTGTCTCCAAATCCGGCAAGAAGATCGGGTTTTTCGAGGATGGCGACACCATCGAGGTGATCGACGTCGCCAATCCATCGAAGCGCGTGACGGTGAACGCAGGCCTCGGCGTTTTCCAATGGGGTAGCGACGACCGCCGCGTCCTGCTCAAGCGCGGGCCTCCGGATGAATCGAACGACCTCGTTTGGGTCGGCCTGTACGACGATTCGTTCACACCGGCGCTGCACGATCTCGAATTCCACAATTTCCAGATCGCGCCCGACGGCCAGTCGCTCGCGGTCACCGTCCCCGGCAAGCGCGTCTTGAAGCTCTATTCCTTGGAGTGAGTTGCGAGGCGAGATGCATATGAACGGTTCGGCGCGAAAAATTTCTCTGCTGTTCTGTATTTTGCTATTGGGCATATGCTCTCTCCAGGCGCAAAAGGAACCCTCGAACAACGAACAGTCCTGTCTCCACTTCACCCAAGCCTTCTACAACTGGTACATCACGGAGGTTTTCAAAGACTTCAAAACGAACAGTGGGAAGGCGCCGTGGCATGCGGCCTTGAATTACGAAGGGAATCCATTCAGTCACGAGCTCACCCGAGCGTTGATCGATTCCGACGCTGAGGCGAAGGCCGACGGTGACCCGGTGCTGGACTTTGACCCAATTCTCAACAGTCAGGACCCAGCAGATCGCTACGTGGTACGACGCGTGACTCGCAAGAATGGTCGGTATTGGGCTGATGTCTACGGCGTTTGGTCCAGGCCGGTTTCAGATCAGGGCAAGCAACCCCAGGTTGTGGCTGAAATAGTTTTTGAAGGCCGGCGGTGGCAGTTCGTGAATTTTCACTATCCCGACCACACCAACCCAGACAACGAGAATCTGCTGAGCGTACTGAGATTTCGATACCACGCTAGATAGGATGTGCATCTTTCCCTTAGCGCTAGGCCGTCTTCCCTTCCACTCTAGCGAGCGCTGACTTACGGGCGCTGAATCATCTCGATGCGGTTACCCGCCGGATCGATCGCAATGCCGATCATGATGCCGGTGTTTCCGAACGCGCGTGGATCGCCGGCCATTGAGCCGCCGGCCGCCTTGATGGCCGCGACGGTCGCCGTCATGTCCTTCACGTTGAGGATCAGGTGCGCGATGGGGTCCTTGAGGTCATCGGATTCGCGATGCGTGATCACGATCGGCGTGTTTTTGTTGGCCTTTGCCTCGTCGGCCGTCGCGCCGAAGTTCAAGAAGATCTCCGCTCCTCCGGGAACGGTGATCCGATTCGTCTCAAACATGCCGAACGCAGCCTCGTAGAATTTCGCCAAGGCGGCTGTGTCCGGCCCGCCCACGCGCGCCGAGTTCAGCGTCACCTGCGCATGCGCGGCGCCTGCGAGCAGCAGCGCAGCGGTTACCGCCAAAACAGTTGCGTAAATTCTCTTCATCGAATTCTCCTATGGCGCGCCTCTTTCACGATGGACCGCGCCGGGATCAGCAGCTCACTCACCTGTCGGTCGCCAAAAGGCTGATAGCGGTGAGATCGTATCCGCCAAAGCTTGAAAGTTCAACCAGGTTTCGATGGGATTGGATGGCAAAGGCTCGCCCGGCCACCTAAGGCCGGGGCGCGATTCGCTGATCAGTCTAGTGGAGGCGGAAGCGCTTGATGTGTTCCTTCAGGATGCAGGTGTTCATGATGACGAAGAGCCCGGCGCGGCGGGCGCGTTCGGCGGCTTCGGCGTGGATCACGCCTTCCTGCATCCAGACGCCGCGCGCGCCGATGTGGATGGCCGATTCGACGATCGCGGGCACGAACTCCGAGCGGCGGAAAATATCGACGATATCGACGTGCTCGGGAATGTCCTCGAGGCGCGCGTAGGATTTCTCTCCGAGAACTTCGGTCTCGGCGGGATTCACGGGAATGATGTGGTAGCCGGCGGATTGCAGGTACTGCGCGACGCCGTGGCTTGGGCGATGCGGGCGGTTGGAAAGCCCCACGACGGCGATGGTGCGGCTGGTCTTGAGAATCTCACTCGCGGGATCGATCGCCCCGGATTCTGACGGGCCGCTCGCTCCCACGTTTGGATTCTCGATGGGTTTGGTCATACATATCCCTTCAGTGCGTTTCGATTGTGCCGCCAGTGAGACGGCGCCCGAGGGTGTCTGCCGAAGCGGTGCAAATGCCCCGCAGCACAAGCCCGCCGGCCGCGCGCCCGTTCGCCTGGGCGAACGCACTCTGGCCGCTCGAACCTGTACTTGGTCTTTGAAACCCTAACGAAGGGAATCCCCGCCCAAGGGTGATTTCATAATACGCCAAATCCGGCAAAAGAAAAGCGCCGTGCCTGGTGAGTAGCAGTGTCATTTTGATCGCAGCGCGAATTTGGGCGCCTGGCTAAACACAGAGTTCACAGAGAAGGGCCGAGTACGCGGAGGCCCCCAAGAAACCTTCTCTGTGCCCTCTTGATTCGCTCTGTGCTGTCTGTGTTGAAACAGGCTTGACCCGGAGCCGCGCTCGTCGAATGACACCTAGCAGCGACTAGCTCGAGGGTTTGCGGCCGTGGACTTTTGGCTTTCTCCTGGGCTTGGAAGCAGCTGCGGGGCGCCCGTCAAGGGCTTGCTTGAGTCCAACAATCTCGCCCGGGGAAAGCTCGCGGTGGCGCCCCGGCGCGAGGCCGCCCAATTCGATATTGGCGATGCCGACGCGCTTCATCTTCTCGACGGGATGGCCGGTTCGGAAGAGCTTGTCGCGCAAGGCGTCGCTGCGTGCTTCCGAGAGGGTCACCTCGTACCAGGGTGCGTCCTTGCCGCGGAGGCGCGAAATGCGCGCACCCGTCGAGCGCGTAAGGCTCTCAATCTCGGCGAAGGTGAGCAGCGTCTTGAGCTTGAGGTTGTAGACCTGCGGCAGATGATGAGCCTTGAGGATGCGATTGCCGAGATCGCCGTCATTCGTCAGCAGCACCAACCCGTGCGCGTGATATTCGAGCCGACCAACCGGGAACACCCGTTCGCTGATGCCGTAAAGGAAATCGCGAAGCGAGCGCCGCCCTTCGGGATCGCTCATCGTGGCGACCACTTCGGGCGGCTTGTTCAGCGCGATATAGACGTGCTTGGCCTCCGCGCGAATGAGCTTCCCGGCTACTTTGATGTGATCGCGCGAGGCGTCGGCCTTCGTGCCAAGCTCGGTGATGGTCTGTCCGTTTACGGTGACCAGCCCCGACGCGATCATTCCCTCAGCGCGCCGCCGCGAAGCAAGCCCTGCGCGCGCGATGATCTTCTGCAAGCGTTCTTCCATGTAGAGAGAGTAGCGGAAAAGGCGCCAGCGGCGAAGGGCTATGGCGCCTGGCAGTGGGCAAGCTTCCAAACCTGGCTGAAGAACGTGCGGGCGTCCGGATCGACCGGCAGGTCGCCCGTATATTGCGGCTCGGTGCCCGTCAGGTCGACCAGCACGGCCGGGCCGGTCGCGCCGCGCAGAACCAGCGCCAGCTTAGGCGCTGTCGTGGACTTCGGATCGTTGGACACGAGGTTCCCAGCCTCGCAGTGATACTGCCCGGCGAAAAACTTCTGGAAGAATCCTTGCGCGCCAAGTTCGACGCCCAGATCGCCCTCGTAAGTGACCTTCCCCGCTCCCCAATCGAGCTTGCTGACTTTGCCCGAGCTTGACCGGAAAGTGAGAGCCGTCGTGACCGTCGTCTGTGCGGGAGCAGCGGGAGCCGCTGGCGGGGGCGTCAGCGGCGCGACAGCCTGCGATATTTGCGACGGCGGCAGTGCACCACCGCTCGCGGGCGCGGCGGCAGGCGCCGGTGCTCCTGGTATCGCGCCGAAATCGCGTGGATGCGCCGGCACATCCACCGAGCCGACAATTCCGGTCGGCACGTCGAGCACGGCGAAGCGCAAACGTGGATTCTCGGGCCGCGCGCCGTAGTCAAAAATGTCCCGAATTCCGTGCTCCTGCCAGCTTTTCAGCGTGGCGTCATTCACAGGCCGCGAAAGATCGCGCGGGAAGAATTCAAACTTGTCGCCCTTGGGATCGTATTCGCAAATCGCCATCCGAAGGCCCAACTGGCGCGCGCCGTCCACCGGAGCAAGGCTCAGCGCGCTCGGCGAAACCGTCAGCAGGTAACGCGGTGCGGCTGGTTGGCCGGGAGTTTCGCTCGGCGCGAGCGGCTCTACCGTCATGTCGATCGAGGTCGAGGGCAGCGGATCGATACAGGCTTGCTTGAGAAGCTGGTCGGGCTGTCGCGGATTGGCGAGCATCTCCGTGCTCGCCGCGAAGAAGCCGCGCCGGTAGGCAAGCTTCACCCCGCGGCGCGGCGTCTTCACCGTAATCTTCTGGAAGTGGCCGTCCCACTTGATGTTTTCCGGGTAGTACGCCAATTCGTAGTAGGCCGATCCCTCGTTCAGGGCTGCTTCGACGCAACCGGCCAGGCCGTTGGTGTTCTTGCAGGTCTTGCCTCCCGTTTCCTCGGCGATCGCGTCCATCGTTGCCTGCGAATTGATGCGCAAGCTGTCTTCGCGGCTGAGCGCACCACCGATGTTTCCGCCGGCAACGGAGCCGTTCGTCGCGGAATATGCCTGCGGCCCTTCGAGCGCCCTCGCATCCACCGGATAGACGGCCACCTGTGCGTCCGTGAGCGCGTCGGCGGCTTCTCGAACTTTGCCGGTGTAGGTAGTCGAACCGATGAAGGGATCGTTTCCGAAATCCGTGGTCGGCTCGATCCAGATCGGAAATGACTCGGAGAACCAGACCAGATTCTTGCGCCCCGGGTAGCCGCCGAGATATTTCGCGATCGCCCGCATCGCATCGGCCGTCTCGCTCACGCGCTGATCCATGAGCTCGAGATACTCCTGGCTCTCGAAATTCTGGAGAGACTGAATCACGTTCGCAGGCGTGTTGGGCGACATTTCCTGCAACGTCGCCGACGCGCTGTTAGCATCATCCTGCGGATTCTGCTGCTGCAGGACGTTGTCCGGCCGGCGCGCCTGATCCACAGCCGCCCGCAGAAGTTTGGGGTCGGTCGTGAAATTCTGGACGATGTGCACTTCATGCCCCAGCAGGAACACCGCGACCGGCGTATCTGGCGGCAGGTTCTTGAGGAACAGAATCATGTCGCGGCGGACCTGCATTTGGCGAAACAGCGACGTGTTGAGCGCGTCCATCAAAATCGCCGTGGGCGGCACCTTGAGCCGCGCGGCTTCGAGATTCGAGTAGATGTGCGGGCCAATGGGCAGCGCTCCCGGCATCGGACTCGCGGGCGCCACCGACGTATCGATGAACTCGAACCGCGCGATCTTCTGCTGCCCGCCACGTTCGTCGAAAACCTGCAAATCACTTTGTTTGAGATCGCGGACCGCATTGCCGTGCGAATCCGTGGCGACCACGTCGACCGTGATCAACCGCGTCACAGACTTTACCGTGCCGGGAGGAACTGCGGATTGCGAGGTGCTAGGCAAAGGCTGTTGCTGCGACACACCCATGCCGACGGCCAAAAAGAACGCGGCAGTCACGAAAACGGCGGCTTTGCCTGCCCGAATCACGCCTAGCCTTTTAACACATTTGTCAATCAATGGCGCGGTCATTCCGGCTCGACGCTTTCAACGTACCTTCTTGAAACCATAGCACTAAGTGTTATAGAATGGCTTGGGGCTAAGGCTGGCTGTGAGGGCCATTGCGGATATTCAAGACCAAGCCGTTTGCCAGGTTTGCTCGAAAAGCTGAGCTCGGCGATGCGGCACTCTGCGGGGTGGTTTCCGATGTTGAGCGCGGCCTAATCGACGCTGACCTCGGAGGGGGCGTCATCAAGCAGCGTGTCGCGCGGACTGGCCAGGGAAAATCCGGTGGCTTTCGCGTTGTGATTTTGTACAGGCGAGGCGCCCGGGCGTTTTTCGTTTACGGTTTCACGAAAAGTGAGCGCGCCAACATTTCACAGGATGAACTCGCCGGACTCAAGGAGCTCGCCTCGGAAATGCTGGCTTATGGCGAGACCGAAATTGCGAAGGCAATCGCGGCAACGACACTGACTGAGGTGAAATGCGATGAATAAGAGCCGGAATTCAAGAGGCCGGAAATATCGCAGCGGACTGCTAGCTGCCGTACACGAAACCGCCGAAGGCCTCCACGCCGCGGGCGTAATGGACAAGCGGACCATGCGGAAGTTCGACGTCCTCTGCCTCACGTCGGTGCAGCCGCTGAGTCCGAAGCAGATCCGCGATCTTCGGCGGCGCGAGCGTGCCAGCCAAGCCGTTTTTGCGCGCTATCTGAACGTGACGCCGGGCTTGGTCAGCCAGTGGGAGCGCGGCGAAAAGCATCCGCGAGGAGCGTCGCTGAAGCTCTTGGCGCTCGTTGCCAAGAACGGCCTGGAGGCGGTCGCGTAGACACGAAGAAAGCCTGCGATTCGTTGTACAAGGAAAAGCACAAATTCGGAAACCGGAGACGCAGTTCTTTCGAGGAGGACCCATGGTTGCGGATTCAGCGGCGGGCGCTTCGCCGCGGTGTTCGATTGCGCCGTGGCTATCGGTTCGGGGCGGCGTGCGCGCGATCGCCTTCTACAAATCGGCATTCGGAGCGGCGGAGGTGTTTCGTTTCGACGGGCCGGGCGGCACCGTCGTGGCCAGGCTCTCCGTCGACGGCGCCGAATTCTGGCTCGGCGATGAATCGCCGGAGCACGGCAACTTCAGCCCCGAATCGCTCGGCGGTGGTTCCGTTCGGATGATTTTGACGGTCGCCGATCCCGATGCGGTCTTCGCGCGGGCAGTAGCGGCTGGTGCGACACAGGTGCACGCCGTCAGCGAGGGGCACGGCTGGCGCGTCGGCCGCGTCGTCGATCCCTTCGGCCATCACTGGGAGCTTGCCCGCCAGCTCTAACCACTGAAGGCTAAGATTGTTCGGACGAACCCGCCGCAGCGGCGCGCGGCTCGGCGGGCGATTCTTCCGGTGTGTCCTCGCCGAGTTCCGCGAGATCGTTGGTTTCGCCCGATACGAGGATTGCAGCCGCTTCAGGAGATTCTGGCGCCGCGGGCGGAGCCACTGCGAGATCCTCGGGCTCCGTCGGCGCGATGCCCGCATCGGAATCGAGCGCGGCCTGCGCCAGTTGCTCGAATTCCTTGAGGCTCGGCAGCTCGTCGAGATCGGAAAGCCCGAAGCGCATCATGAACTGCTTCGACGTGCGGTAGAGGATCGGCCGCCCGATCACTTCCTTACGCCCGGCCGTGGTGATGAGCCGCTTTTCGAGCAGCGTCTTGATCACGCCGCCGACGTTGACGCCGCGAATCTCGTTGATCTCTGGCACCGTCGCCGGCTGCTTGTACGCGATCACCGCGAGCGTCTCGAGCGCCGGCATCGTGAGCCGCAGCGGCGGCTGCAGGCTCTTGATGAATTTGCGCACCACGTCGTGATGCTGCGCCTTGGTGTAGAACTTCCACCCGCCCGCCACCTTGCGCACTTCGATCCCGCGGTCGTCCGTCTGATACGCGGCGACGAGCAGATCGAGCCCGGCGCGCGCCTCGGCTTTCTCCACGCCGAGCGCGTGCGCGATCTGATCGAGCGTCGCGGGCTCGTCCGCGGCGTAAATAATGGCCTCAAGCGCGGCCTGAATTTCTTGTGGCGTCATAGTCCCACTATAGTGCTTTCAATTTTCGGTGCAATAGCATCGCCTTGCTTTTCGACACCGCCCAAGCGACCCCATATCCCAGCAGGACGAAGAAAGCCAGTGTGCAGCCGACAGCAGCTGCTGCGACAGCAGTCTTCGGAATCAACAACCCGTGTCCCCAGAACGGAGGCCAGGTAACCAAGATTTCCGGCGACCAGTTATCGAGCCCCTGGCCCCATGCCAGCCACTCAGCACGCTCGGCGAAAAACGCGTCCAGCACAAAGATGAGGAGCCCCAAGAACGCTAACGCATCCGCCCATAAAATGATCCTGCTCGCCTGTTTCACGAGCGCTCCCTCACAAATACTGCTCCTCGATTTTCGACATCGCCTCGGGCCCGGCGAACACCGCGTCGAACATCTGATGCTTCCGTATCCGGATATCCTCGAACAAATCCGATTGCACGAGAATAATGGCCTGCATGCGCACCATTTCGAGCACGGCCAGCAGCGCGACGATCATGGCGTTGCGCGTCTCGCACACATCGAAAAACTCGATCAGCGACACCGGCTCGTCGCTCTGCGTCAGTTGGCGGCGCAGCCGGTCCATCATCTGCGCGATGGTCACCGATTCATGCCGCAGCTCGAATTTCGTCACTTCCTTGCGCCGCTCCAGTATCTGCTGGAACGTCTTCACCAGATCGACGAGCGAGACGACCATCTCGCCCTCGATCGCGTCGCCCGTGTAGAGCGCGCGGTCCGGCCGCGACCACACGTGATCCTCGATCTGCTGCTTCTGATACAGCAGCTGCGCGGCGTTCTTGAATTTTTCGTGCTCGATCAGCCGGTGAACCAGCTCGTCGCGCGGATCTTCCTGCGCGTCGGGCCCGGCAAGCGGGTCGGCCGGCAGCAGCATCTTCGATTTGATGTGGATCAGCGTTGCGGCCATGTAGATGAAATCGGCGGAGACGTCGATATCGAGCTTTTCCAGCTGGTGCAGGTAGTCGAGATACTGCTCGGTGACTTTCGCGATGGGAATATCGTGGACGTCCATCTCCTGCCTGCGAATCAGATCGAGCAGGAGATCGAGCGGTCCTTCGTACACCGGCAAATTGATGCGATAAGGTGACGCCATTCGCCGCCTATGTTATAGCGCTCCGCGAAATTCCGAAAGCCCCACCTTGCGCCCCGGTTTCGCTAGGAGTCACCTCTTTAGGGAGTCGGACCTTCCAGGTCCGACAAAAAAGACGCGCGCGAAGCGCGTTTCCACTGCGCAGCCTCATCCGCAGCATGTAGCGGTTCGACGGCCGCAATGAGTCCTCACACACACTCGTTAGCCCGTGAGGAACCTCTTCGCTCCCGGCGCGAACATTTGCGAAACCGCTTCTAATCAACCCGCGATTCATCCCGATACATCGCCTTGTGCCGCGTCTCCTTGATCCACTGATCGATCTGCTCGGTGGTCATGTAGTTCGCCGAGTTGAACTTACCCCAATTCAGGATTTGGCTCAACGAACGCTTCCATCGCTTGTACGACGGCTTCGCCGGCGGCCCAAAGCACATAATATCGATCACCGCCAGCTCTTCAGGAACGCCGAGCAGCGGCTTGATCCTCTGCTGAATCTCTTCCTGGCCGATCGCGGTGATCCACCAAACCGCGTAGCCCAGCGCGGCCGCCGCCAGGTGCGCCGACATCGTCGAAGCCGCCACCGATTGCAGCAGGATCCGCTCCGCATTCTGCCGGTACTTCTGATCCAGTTCCGAGCCGTCATTCAGCACGGGAAACGCCCGAATGAATCGAAAGTCGGCCGCCACGACGATAAGCCCCGGCGCCGTTTTCACGCCGCTGTAGTTGGGCGTCGGAAAACCCATGTGCAGCTTGGCGCGACGCTGCTGCTCGTCCATGAAGCACTGCCCGATCGTTTCCTTCACCGCGGCATCGGTGACAACGATATAGTGCCAAGGCTGCGCGTTGGCACCCGATGGCGCGTGGCGCGCGGCCTCGAGAATCATTTCGAAATGCTCGCGCGGCACATCGTAGGGAGCGAATGCGCGGTTGGTCATGCGGCCGCGCACCACCTGCATCAGCGCTTCGTACCGCTCGACATTATTGAAAAGTGCCGAATCCACCGTCGTAGTGTTCATAATTCACATCCTCGGTGGCACAGGCAATCCTGTCTGTGCGCTGACGATCCGACGAGGATCGTCATCCTGAAGCCCGCGCTTTGGTTTGTTGCGGGCTGAAGGATCGCTACTTTCGCGCCTCGTCCCACTTAAATATCGCATTGCGCACGCGCTTCATCGTCCGCCGCGCGGCCGCGTGCGCTTTTTTTCCGCCCGCATCGAGAATATCCCAAACCTGCTCCGGCCGGACCTCGAATTCTTTGCGCCGCGCCTGGACCGGCTCGATCCACGTCACCAGATTTTCCGCCATCAGCTTCTTGCAATCAACGCACCCAATCGCGGCGCTGCGGCAATCGCGATCCACCTGCCCGATCGTCTCCGCCAACGAAAACAGCTTGTGATAAGCGAACACGGGACACACTTCCGGCCGCCCGGGATCGGTCCGCCGCTGCCGCTGCGGGTCCGTCATCATGTTGCGAACCTTCGCGCGCACTTCGTCAGGCGAATCGCTCAGCCAGATCGCGTTGCCGTACGATTTCGCCATTCGGCGCCCGTCGGTCCCAGGCAGCCGCGGCGTTTCAGTAAGCAAATGTCCCGGCTCGTGCAACGTTGTCGGCACGTACTCCCTAAGGCCAGTCCTATTTAGATAGATAGCTCTTTGGTTGGGCGTCGACCCGTTAAAATGGCGCTCGAAAAGTTCACGCTTGTTCAAAACAGTCTGAGGAAACATCGGGAGGAGTTGGTTTACCACCTCCAAAGGAAAACCTGCCTCCGTGGCCAAGCTATACAAGTCTTCCGCCGACACTGAACGCGGCAGCTTCAGGTTCGAAAATACCACGTTAAATCGCCGCACGACTTCCCGCGTGATTTCGACATGCGGCACCTGATCCTCGCCCACCGGCACAAAATCCGCGTCGTAAATAACAATGTCTGCCGATTGCAGCAGCGGGTAGCCAAGAAATCCGTAGGTCCCGAGGTCGCGATCCTTCAGATTCTCGATCTGCTCTTTGTATGTCGGGACGCGCTCGAGCCACGATAGCGGCGTGATCATCGAGAGTAGGACGTGCAGCTCGGCGTGTTCGAGGATGCTCGACTGGATAAAGAGCGTCGATTTCGCCGGATCGAGCCCCACCGCCAGCCAGTCCATCGCCACTTGCAGCGTGTTTTCGGCGATCGACGACGTGTCTTCGTAATGCGTCGTCAGCGCGTGCCAATCCGCGACGAAAAAGAAGCACTCGTACTCTTCCTCCCCGTCAGGTAGACGCGCGTTCTGGAGGTCGAGCCAGTTGGAAAGAGCGCCGAAGAAATGCCCAAGGTGGAGGCGGCCGGTCGGCCGCATGCCGCTCAAAACTCGCTTAGCCTTTGTCTTGCGTTGGGCCACTCTGCGGAAAGGCTCCTCGGTCGAAAAATGCAAAAGCGAAAGCAGAACCGCGTACGAGCGATGCTAGCACAGAAGTCGAAAGTTCAGAGTTGAGAGTTAAGAGAGGCGAGAGGCGGAGAAGGAGCTGAGAAGCAAGAGCAGATTCCTCGTCCGCCGCGGCGGACTCGGAATGACAATTAGGTGCGTCACATCCACTGGCCTAGGAGCACTCGCCGTGCATCCTGTCATCCCGAATCCCCGCCGCCTTTCGGCGGGCGTGAGGGATCTGCTTTTTCTTACGCTACAGTTTCAATAGTTCCCTGAGCCGCTTGGTCTGCGCGCGCGACACCGGGATTTCGCTCGCGCGCTTGTCATCCATTTTCAAAATGTAGCTCGACTTGAACCACGGCATCACTTCCTTGATGTGGTTGATGTTGACCAAGTACGACCGGTGCGGCCGCCAGAAAACTTCCGGATCGAGCGCGGCCGCCAGCTCCTCGACCGTCCGGTAGTTCGATTCGCCCTCGATCTCGCGCGCGAAAATCGTGATCGCGCCGTCCTGAATCGACGCGTAGATCAGGTCCTCGGCGTCCACCAGAATCATCCGTGACTGCGCTTTCACCAGCAGCTTCACCGTCAGCGGCGCTTTCGATTGCGGCGCGCTCGCGCTCAGCTGCCCGACCAGCAGCTCGAGCCGGTCGACCGGCGAGCTCTTCGTATCCACCATTTTCTTCGCGCGCTGCACCGCCCGCGCGATACGCGCCTTGTCGAAAGGCTTCAGGACATAATCGACGGCGCTCACCTCGAACGCCTTCAGCGCGTAGTGATCGTAAGCCGTCGCGAAGACGATCTGCGGCAGCTTCAGCTTGCGCTCCACCAGCCGCTTGATCACGCCAAAGCCGTCGAGCCCCGGCATCTGCACGTCGAGAAAGACGAGGTCGGGCTCGTGCTCCTTGATCAGCGCCACCGCTTCGATCCCATTCTTCCCCTGCGCGATCACGTTGACATCCGGAAGCCCCTTGAGCAGAAATCCAAGCTCGTCGCGCGCCGGCCGCTCGTCGTCCACGATAATCGTGTTCATCGCCATGATGGTTTAAATGTAGCGCCGCGGTCTTAAGCGCGGCATTCGGCGCCGATCGAACTTACCCAAGCCGAATCCAGCCGACGCCAGTATAAGGGAGTCGCGCGGCCTTGCGGAAGCGCCCGCAATGGATCAGTCCCAAGTCATGGTAGTCTTTCTGGGAACTAAATCCTGCAATTCGGTGTCTTCAAGAACGAGGTTCAGGTTGATTCGGCGCTCTTTGGCTATCCTCGGCGTGGCGATCTTGTTCGTTTGTGTAGTTGTGATAGGTGGCGCTGTTCATGACCGCCGTCAAGCTACGACCTTAATCGAGGAAATTAGAAACCTAGACGCCAGCGCCAACCCCACCTCCGTTTCACGTTCGCTGATACGAAGGTACGACGACAGATTGGTTTCGCAGAATTGTGAGCGTGACTTTTGCCAATATCAATTTCTCTTCACTAATGGCGTCATTTCAAAGCTTCATGTCGCTCCGAAGGCCGAAATTAGGATGTACATAAACATTTATGCCGGGTCGCTCTCGGATATCAACGTTGGGTACACGTCTGCAGTTTTTAAAGCGAACAGCCCTATCGTCTGGGTTCAAGAGGATTTCTGTGGGACTAGAGCGGACATAAGCTGCGCACATTTCGGCATAAATCCACATGGACGAGATGTCCACGAAACCTGGAACGGCGACGTGGAGTTTGGTCAGAAAGCAACGCAAGAACAGAAACGGGCCGCATGGGCGTTAAACTTAGATTGCTTCACGGCTATTCGTGGCTGTAAAAACATAAGTCGCCTTCTACCCACGATCTGGAAATTGACGCGTCCTGGCGCTGTAAGTAGCCGCATGCGGAGTACTGCGGACTCAATCGCGGAAGCTTCACAGCCCCTTCCGGAGTAGCGGTTTGTTGTACCAACCCGGTTCGCATTCCCAATGAATTGAAGCCCCTAAGCAAACTGACCCGCCACCGAAGCGCGCGCTGCGATGCACAAGCTTTCTCGGGTGCGGTAGAATCGCAGGGCTGTAACGGGGAGACATGGTGGCGCAAGCGACCAAGGCCGCAAAGGTCATCAGCAGCGAACTGATTTTTCAGGGCCGTGTGTTCGCGCTCAAGCGCGAGCAGGTCGCCGAACCGAGCGGCCTGACGGTGACGCGCGACATCATCGTCCACCCCGGCTCCGCCGTGGTCCTGCCCGTATTTCCTGACGGGCGCATCCTGCTGATCCGCCAGTATCGCCACGCAGCGGGCGAATACCTCTGGGAACTCGTCGCCGGGCACAAGGAGCCGAACGAAACCTTCGCCGAGTGTGCCAAGCGCGAGCTGACCGAAGAAACCGGCTACGCCGCGAAGCGCGTCCGCAAACTTCTCACCGTCTTCCCTTCTCCGGGCCTCCTCGGCGAGCGCATGGAAATTTTCCTCGCCACAGGACTCACGAAAGGTGCCGCGCGCCCCGAGGACGACGAGAAAATCATCTCGCGTATCCTCACTCTGCGCGAGGCCGAGCACTGGATTCGCACCGGCAAGATCCGCGACGCAAAATCCGTTTCCGGAATCCTGTTCTATGCGCGCTTCGTCGCCGGCCGGGCAGGCCATAAAAGAAAAGGAGGCCGCCGATGATTTGCCGGATGTGGCGAGGTTGGACGACTTTGGCGAACGCGGACAATTACGACAGCTATCTGCAAAAAGAGCTTTTCCCTCACCTCGAACACGAGCTAGCGGAGCATGGCTACCGCGGCTATCATCTGCTCAGGCTCGCAAGGAACGACGAAGTTGAGTTTGTCACCATGCTTTGGTTCGAAACGTTGCATTCCGTTCAATCGTTTGCCGGCAAGAACTACGAGCGTTCGGTTATTTCCGAAAAGGCCCAGAACCTTCTGTCGAGATATTCCGAACGCTGCGATCACTACGAACTCGGCGGCTTTCACTGGCCGCAGCCTTCTTCGAGCGAAAACTAACGCGGAGGCGTCTGCTCGATTCCGTTCTACTCGATCGAGCAACGAATGAACATGGAAAACCGGGAAGTAGCGAGAGTCCTTAGAGAGACGGCGCAGCTGCTCGAAATCGACGGCGCTATCATCGGCCGCTACCGCAGCTACGAAAAAGTCGCCGAGCTGCTCTACAGCATCCACGAGCGCATCGAAGATCTCGCCAAAGACGATGCAAAACTCAAGGAGCTGCCCGGCGTCGGCGAAGGCATGGCCGAGCACATCCACGAAATCCTGAAAACGGGCGACTACAGCCTGCGCCAAAAGCTGCTGAAAAAATATCCGACCACCCTGCTCGATCTGCTCGAGCTGCAATCGCTCGGCCCGAAGAAAGTGGCGTTCCTATATAAGAAGTTCAAGGTCGCCACCGTCGACGGCGTCGAAAAACTCGCGCGCGAAGGCAAGCTGCGCGACCTGCCCGGCTTCGGCGAAAAAAGCGAGCAGAACATCCTCAAAGCCGCCGAGCAGTTCAAGCACCTGGCGGGCAGCGGCCGATTCCTGATCAACGTCGCGGACGACGAAGCGCAAAAGCTCGGCGCCTACATCGCGAAGGCCGGCGAATCCGTCGAATCCGTGACGCCCGCTGGCTCGCTGCGTCGCGGCAAGGAAACGGTCGGCGACCTCGATCTGCTCGTCACCATGCGCCCCGGCCACGACAAGCAAAAAGACATCGACGCGGTCGCCTCGCACATCCTGAAATATCCCGGCATCGACCGCGAACTCGCTCACGGCGAAAACAAAGTCAGCGTTATCCTCGGCAGCGGCTTGCAGGTGGATGTCCGGCTGCTCGAAAAGAAAAGCTTTGGCGCTGCGCTGCTCTATTTTACCGGATCGAAGGAGCACAACGTCGCGCTGCGCGGCCGCGCCAACGACATGGGTTGGACACTCAACGAATACGCGCTCACCACGCTGAAAGGCGGCCGCGCCGTCGCCAGCAAGACCGAAGAAGAAATTTACGCGAAGCTGAAGCTCGCGTATATCGAACCCGAATTACGCGAAATGACCGGCGAAATCGAGGCCGCCGAAAATGGCACGCTCCCCAATCTCGTCGCGCTAGCCGACATTCGCGGCGACCTTCAGATGCATACCACCGCGTCCGACGGACGCAACTCCATCGAGGAAATGGGCGAAGCCGCGCGCGCACTCGGCTACGAATACATCGCGCTCACCGACCATTCGCAAGCCGTCACAGTCGCGAATGGCATGGACGAAAAGCGCACGCTCGCGCAGATCAAAAAGATTCGCGCGGCCAACGAACGCGTCCCGGCGATCGAGCTGCTCGCCGGGATCGAGGTCGACATCAAGAAAGATGGCACACTCGATCTCGAAGATGAAGTGCTCGCCGAGCTCGACGTCGTCGTCGCGTCCGTGCACTCCTATATGAATCTCGAGCGTGCCGAAATGACCGACCGCATCCTCGCGGCCATCGAAAATCCCTACACGCAGATTATCGCGCATCCCACCGGCAGGCTGGTCCTGCGCCGCGACCCGTTCGTCTACGACATGGAGAAAGTGCTCGATGCGGCGGCCGCGCACGGCGTCGCCATGGAATGCAACGCGTATCCCGATCGGCTCGACCTATCGGACGTCCACCTGCGCATGGCCAAGCAGCGCGGATGCAAAATCGTGATCTCGACCGATTCGCACACCACGAATCATCTGAACTTCATGAAATATGGAGTCGCCACCGCGCGCCGAGGCTGGATCGAAAAGAAAGACGTGATCAACACTCTGCCGCTCGAGAAGTTCCTCGCCGCCCTGCGTCCCAAGCCGCACGCCACCAAGGGACACACAGCGGCAAAGCGCAAGTCCGCCTGACGCGGCGTGCTTTTCAGGCGATTGTGGCAAAAACCTGCCAAACCCGGTTTTTTAAGGGTGTTTAAGCCCCCGCTAGGGGGATGCTCCATCCCCCTTTTATTGCAATCGTTTTTCGCTTTTGTTTTGCTGCGGCTTACACCGAGTAGGAAACGGTATCGTCATCGACGACCACCGGTCCCGCTGACTTCGAAGCGACCCCCGGCGATTTCGAAACGCCGCGCCGCATCGCCACGATTCCCGTGCGGACCACTTCCACCAGCCCGAACGGGCTGAGCAGTTCGAGCAGGCGATCCACTTTTTCTTCGCCGCCGGTCAGCTCGACGATGATCGATTCCGCCGCGATGTCCAGAACCTTCGCGCGAAACACGGTGGCCAGCTCGAGAATCTGCGAGCGCGTCTCGATCGTTGCTTTCACTTTGATCATCGTCAGATCGCGCATCAGTGCATGCTTGCCCGTGACGTCGTCGACCAGCAGCACGTTCACCAGCTTATAGATGTTCGCCACAATCCTTCGTGCCTGATCTTCATCGGCATCCGTGACGATCGTCATGCGCGAAACGTCTGGTTTTTCGGTGCGACCGACTGTGAGCGAGTCGATATTGAAAGCGCGCCTGCGGAAGAGCGACACGACGCGCGAAAGCACGCCCGGTTTGTTTTCGACGTAAACCACAAATGTGTGCAGCATGATTTTCCTATTCGTCTTCCTTCGCGATTCGCCTTTGTTTATTGCTTATTCGTCCTCGGCGGTTTCGACGAGCGGATTCGGCCGCCGGATCATGTCGTGCAGCGCCGCGCCCGCCGCCACCATCGGGTACACGGTATCTTCCTGCTCGACTTTGAAGTCGATCAGCATGGGACCTTCGTGCGCCCGCGCCGCGCGCACCGCCGGCACCACGTCGGCGCGTTTCTGGACGATCGTGCTCTTGATCCCATACGCCTCCGCGAGCTTCGCGAAATTCGGATTCAGCAGCGGCGTGGCCTCGTAGTTCCGCTCGTAGAAAAATTCCTGCCACTGGCGAACCATCCCGAGGAATCCGTTGTTGATGATGGCGATGTTGATTTTCAGGTTTTCCTGCACGACGGTGGCAAGTTCGGCCATGGTCATCTGAAATCCGCCGTCGCCGACCACCACCCACACATCCGCGTCGGGGCGCCCGACTTTCGCACCGATCGCCGCCGGAAGCGCAAAGCCCATCGTGCCGAGACCGCCGGACGTGACCAGCGAGCGCGAATGCTCGTGCTTGTAATACTGCGCCTCCCACATCTGGTGCTGGCCTACGTCGGTGACGATGATCGTGTCGCGGTCGCGCGTCTCGTGCCAAAGATCGTTGATCACGTGCGCGGCGTAAAGATGCCCGTTATCGGGCAGATTCTGGATGTCGCGCACGGCCGTATCGCCTTTGAGGCTGTGGATGTGCTCGATCCAATCGCTGCGATTGGCTTGCGCCACGCGCGGCAGCAGTTCCTGAAGGATGTGCTTCAGGTCGCCGACGAGCGCGACATCGACCTTCACGTTCTTGTTGATCTCCGCCGGATCGATCTCGATATGAATTTTCTTCGCGTTGGGCGCGTAATTTTTCAGGTTGCCGGTCACGCGATCGTCGAAGCGCATGCCGAAGGCGAGCAGCAAGTCGGCATCTTGAATCGTCTTGTTGACCCACGCTTCGCCATGCATGCCCATCATGCCCAGATTCAAGACGTGCGAAGCGGGCAGTTCACCAAGTCCCAAAAGCGTCATCGCGACGGGAATGCAGGTTTTCTCCGCAAACGCCTGCACCTCGCGCTGCGCGCCCGAGACGAGAATCCCGTGCCCCGCTAGAATCACGGGCCGCTTCGCTTCAGCGATCAGCTTCAGCGCCTTCTCATATTCCGCCGGAGCGGGCGAGAGGTCGGGGCGATACCCGCGCATCTTCGGGGCCGCAGCGTCCCAGTCATAGCTACCCACGCCTTGCTGCGCGTCCTTGGTGATGTCGATCAGCACGGGTCCGGGCCGGCCGGACTTCGCCACGTACATCGCTTCGCGCACCGCAGGCGCGATGTCGTCCGCATGCGTCACGAGGTAATTGTGTTTCGTGATCGGCAGCGTGACGCCGGTGATGTCCGTCTCCTGGAATGCATCCGACCCGAGCAACTTGCTGCCGACTTGGCCCGTGATGCACACGATCGGCGACGAGTCCATCATGGCGGTTGCGATGCCGGTCACCATGTTGGTCGCGCCGGGGCCGGAAGTGGCCACAGCCACGCCGACGCCACCCGTCGCGCGCGCATAGCCGTCGGCCATGTGCGTCGCGCCCTGCTCGTGGCGTACGAGAATGTGGCGAATCGAGCTGTACCGCAGCGCATCGTACGCCGGCAGGATCGCCCCGCCGGGATAACCGAAGACGGTCTTCACGCCCTCGCGTTCGAGACACTCCCACAGAATTCTTCCGCCGATCATTGGGTCGTTTGCCGATCCCTTCGGCGATTCTTTCTTCTGGCCGGACTCTTTTTGACTGCCCATTTCTCGTCTCCCTCATCCGCAAAAAATAAAACCCACCTTGCCAGCGTCTCTGGCGGGTGGGTTTCTTGAGCTTTCCGGTTGCGTGTTACTCAGCTCAGTCATGCCCTCCGGGCAGAGACGCGTTTACGAGCCGCACTACTACTACGATTTCGAGTCGAAGCCGGCTTGTCGTGAGCTTCATATTCGCGTCCAGTAACTGAGCAATTCCTCGGGCGCGCCCAACTCGCGCCGCCCTAAACACAGGCTACGTTATCCTCAGCGGATTCGTATGTCAAGAAAGGTTTCGCGCGGGTAGCGGATCAGTTTCCGCATAGCCGACAACAGCGCGGTTACTTCTACCTATTGCACATTAGGCGAGCTGGTACGGCCCGAGTCTTGTCCCCGCCGCAATCGTCATTGCTTCAGGCCCGCCTGCCAATTCAGGACGACCGTGAAAGGCGTGGATGCGGCTTGCTCCGTCGGTGCCGGAAAAAGGAAGCGCTTCCCATCCGATGTAACGTCCCAGTTCGGGAATCCGGCAGGTCCGCCCGCGAGAGGAGCCTGAAAGAGAGCCACCGGAGCGCCTGCCTGGAACACCGGCTTGGTGGTTACTTCAACGGCCATCAGCTTTCCGTCAGGGGCGCGGTAGTCAATTTCCTTGCCGTCGCCGCGCCACCGCGGCTCGGATCCTCCGGAGTTGGAGACCAGCCACTTGGCTCCGGTGTTGGAGGTACCATCGACGGAATTGGGTGAGAATTCGCGGACATAAATTTCTTTGCGTCCGGATTCGTCCGACGTACAGACCACGTAATGCCCATCGGGAGAAAAGTGGCCATCCTGCTCGTTGAAATCGGTGCGCAGAAACACCACAGGTTTTCTTTCGCCAGCCAGAGGCAGCACCCACAGATCCGTCTTCGTTTGGGGGTCCCTGATGGAATAGAGGAGGAAGCGGCCGTCGCGCGACCAACTCGTCGGAGCCGGCGCTCCGCCGCGGAGCAGAAGTTCCTCGTCTTTCGCGCCGTTGGCGAGCTTTTGATAAAGATTGGATCGAGAGGAGAAGGCGATGCTGCTTCCGTCCGGTGACCACACGGGAAAGGAGGCGTCCGAGCCGAACGTGAATCTCGTGCGCGTGCCGCGAAGAATGTCCAGCAACCAGATGCTCGTGGGAATCTCGCCAAACTGGGAGATTGCCGCTCGCGTCGCGTCGGGCGAAAGCACGACGGCAACGTACGCGCCCGGCTCTCCCACGCTGGCGACAGCCTTGCCTTGCCGATCGAACCATTTCAGCTGGCGGTTCTGCTCCTGGCCCCCGCTCCTGTAAACCAGCGTGCCGGTGGACGAAGCCGAGAAATAACCAAAGCCGCCTGAGCTGCCAACGCGATCGGCGACGACGATCGGCTCGCCGCTCAGCTCAAACCGGCGGTCGTCAAACGGCTGCGCCAGAAGAACCGAGTTGCGGACAAAAAGAATGTATCCCCGACCCGAATCGGACGACGGTACATAAACCGGCATTGTGTCCGCCGAAAGCAACCTCGTCTTGGGTTGATCCTCCGGTTTGTCGTCGAGCGAACCCAGATAAACCCCGGTGTTCTCGGACGCGGCTGCGAGACGATTGTAAAGAAAATGCCGGCCGTCGGGAAGAAAGGCCGGAAAGACGTGAGTGATTTCGTCTCGCGACGCATCGAGCGCCGTGACCGGCGTGGCGGGTCCACCTGCCGCCGACACTCGCATGATGACCCCCGGGGCCTGGGCGAAGATGATTACGCCGTCGCGGTTCCACGAGCCGCCAACGGCATTGCCGCGAATATCGCACAGCGGCTGTGCCGGGCCGCCGGTCACGTCGATCTTCTCGAGATTTCCCGGACCCTCGAAGGCGATGAACCGGCTGTCGGGCGACCAGAAAAACGGGGGAACTTGTGGCGATTCCGAGCCCGGCAGCGGCCGCGCCTCGAGTGAATCGAGCGGGCGTATCCACATGCGCTGCACGCCATCGCTGCCGGCGGCGACGAAAGCCAGCTGGCGCCCATCCGGCGACAAAGCGAAGGTCCCGTTGAGCTTCGACTGATCGGGCACCGGAATCTGCAGTTGAGCGACCGCAGGCGGCACGGGCGCAGGCTCGCGAAGATATAGGAATGCGATGGGTCCCAAGGCGAGGAGTAGCAAAGCTGCAACGGCCCATGGCAGCGCGCGTCGCCACAGCGGCGCCGCAGCTTGCGGAGCGCCCGCGAGCGCCGGGTCGGGCGCGCCTGAGAGAACCTCGTCGAGCGAGATGCGGGCGTCGCCGATGTCGCGCAGGCGCTGCTTCGGGTCTTTCTGCAAGCAGCGCTGCAGCAGGACGCGTACTCGCACCGGAGTTCCGGCTGGAAGCCGGGACCAGTCGGGGTCTTTCATAATTACCGCTGCCAGCGTGTCCGTCACGGTCTCGCCTGTGAACGTCTGCTGCCCCGTCAGCATTTCGTAGAGCACGCAGCCGAACGCCCAAATATCCGCACGGCGATCTACCGATTTCCCCTTCGCCTGCTCGGGCGACATGTAGGCTGCGGTGCCGAGCAAAACTCCCTGCATCGTCGCCAAGCGGCTGATCGTGGGGGAAGTGGAGATGTCCATCGAGGCTGCGTCGCCTTCGAGCGCCTTTGCCAGGCCGAAATCGAGAATCTTCACCGCGTCGTCGTTCGTGACCTTCACGTTCGCCGGCTTTAGGTCGCGGTGCACGATCCCGCGCTCGTGCGCGTATTCGAGCGCCTCACAAATCTGCTTCGCGATGCGCAGCGCCTCATCAATTGGGATTGGGCCTTGCTTGATGCGGTCGGCCAGCGTGGGCCCCTCGACTAACTGCATCACCAAAGCGTGCGTGCTGCTGGAATCTTCGAGGCCGTAGATCGAAGCAATATTGGGATGATCGAGCGAAGCGAGGACTTTGGCTTCGCGCTGGAAGCGGGCCATGCGCTCGGCGTCGCGCGCGAAAGCCTCGGGCAAAACTTTCAGCGCCACATCGCGCCCGAGCTTCGCGTCCCGCGCGCGGTACACCTCGCCCATCCCGCCTGCGCCAATCGGCGCGAGGATTTCGTAGGAGCCCAGCCGCGAACCCATTGACAGGGGCATACAGTGGCGAGGATTTTACATCAGAAACCTAGCCGTTTATGCAAAGTCCCGATCAACGGGCTATTCGGAAACTGACCCAATGCCTTCGCGCGATGGTTCAAGCGCGGAGGCCGCGCGGCGAGCAATTGATCGAGCGGTGCTCGAAGCCTCGCGTCCTCCATTCGTCCGTCATTTTTCAGGCGGTGTACTAGAACAAGCTCTAGTACGAGCTAGTGGAAACACTCTTCATTCGGCGTGGGCTGATGGCCACGGATGTTCCTCTCGGCACACTTCGGAGATTTCCACCGTTTGCGCTTCTTCCCTGCAATCAATCGCTTACGAAGCTCGGCCGAATGGATCATGCCGTGCATTCGTAACATCAAAGGAGAGGGAAAGGGGGCGCCATGATCGTGCTTTTGATGATCGGAGTTTTGGCTTGCCTCCTCTTTCTGTGCGTGTCGCCCATGATTGGCCACCTTGCCTCGCGCAAGCCGGCGAGCGCGCCTCCTTCGAAATCGCGACCGATTCAGAAGCAGCCGATTCAGAAACTGACGTTCTCGGCCCGCTGATTCACAACCCTGGGGAGGGACCCAGCGGGCCGGCCTCGGCCTTGGGAGACTGAACGATGGATTCGAAACGCACCGTCCGTATGAGCTTGGGAACGTGGTCGAGCCACCAGCCGGGAGGAGTCTGGGCGCGCACCATGCGCCCCGAGTCGAGGCGACGGAAAAGGCTGAAGATGTCGCTGCCCCTTCACGTGCGGCCGGTCGACCACCGCTTTGCAGACCAAGAGGATCTAGGCGAAGTAGTTGATTTCAACAGCCACGGACTCTATTTCACGACGTCAAAACTCCATTACGCGCCCGGAATGAAGCTCGACATCACGTTTCCCTTCGGCGAGAACGTGCCCGCGCGCCGGAAATTCACCGGCTCGGTCGTGCGCGTGGAGCACCGCTGGATCGGCAGCCGCGGAATCGGGATTCGGCTCTCGGGTGAGAGGTCCGCGTCGTGAGCTTCCTCTCAATTTGGCCTTTGGGCAAGCGCCCCGGGATTGTGCTTGTCGCGGATCGAACCGCTGGAGACAATAGTCGAATAGCAGCCGTCCGTCCTCCGTTCCCGGACGAAAAGCATCCCAAGCACGAAAACGGAAAGCAGGTAGTGAACACGATGCACGATAAGGGTCAAAAGAAATACTCGTCGGGTGGGGCCACGCGGGAAATCGCCACGGCAGAAGCCGAGCGGCGCGGCGCGGACCGTCACATCTTCACGGCGTCAGCCGAGATCGTCGATATGGCGACGGGCGCGCGATTCTCCACCAGAACCACCGATTTGGGTCCTGGCGGATGCTTTGTCGACACGATGTCGCCGCTGCCGATCGGCTCGGAAGTTCACGTGAGCGTCCGCAAGGGCCAGACGCATTTCCAGTGCGAAGGGACTGTGGTGTACTCGCAAGACGGCCTTGGAATGGGCATCGGATTCGAATCTCTCGACGCGACGCAACAGCAACAGCTGGAAACCTGGCTTACCGAACTCACGGGCGGGCGCTATATTCCGCCAGTCGATCTTCGACGCGAAAAGCGGGCCCCGAGGTGGAGCAGCGGCGATCACGCGATGGTCGTTCGCTTGGTGCAGTTGCTGATTGGGAAGGGCCTTCTGACCGAGGCCGAGGGCCAGTCCGTGCTGCACGACCCCGTGCTGTAAGGAGCTTCGGAACGGGTCGCCGGGTCGCCTATCACATCCGGCTCTTCCCCCCACCGACGTGCAGCTATTTCCTATACTAGGAAATTTTTCCCTGGTTCGTGTCAAATTGTCGTCCTGGGACTCAGCTAACCCCTGTGTATTCAGTAGGCGCTCCGGGTCTGAGCTGGCACAGGTCGTGCACGTACAAAGGGCTTAGGGGGAGCCTGATGGGGGAGCGTAGAAAAGCTCGTCGATACGAAGTCTATCTGCCTTTGCAGGTTTGCATTTCGCGCAAGCGTCCGGCGGAGTTCCACACGGCGCAGCTTCGCGACATCTCGCGGTCCGGCATCTACTTCCAGTCGAATGTATCCGTGGAGCCCGGCGCTGGGATGGAACTCACATTCGCTCTGCCTACGGACAAGGACCGGGGTGCTTCCGTTCTGGTTCGCGCCAGCGCCAAGGCTCTGCGCGTCGCCGCGGTGGAGGGTGAATTGACGCCCATCTACGGCATCGCCGCCAGCATCGACCGGATCGACTTCGTCCGCCCGATCGTCGCCAGCAACGCCGCCTAATCGCGCGTTTCTGCCCGCTGATTCAAGCTTCGCTGGAAGTGTTCGCCGACTGCCCTCTCTTTGCGTTCGCGTTTGCCGCACGCCCAAGACCACAGCTAGAATGGCCGCATGCGCAGTTCCCTGTCGTCTGGCGCGCGTTCGCGCGAATCCTCTGCCGATCCTTTCGATCTCGAGCGCCGCGTGCTGCGCCACATCTGCCAAGCCCGGCTGACGCGTGCTGCGTGGGCCAAGATCGCGCGCGCGTTGCGCGAATACACATGGCGGGATGTCGAACACGGGCTGGTGTACGCTGCGATCGAGCGCCTTGGCTCTCGCGATCCGCAAACGCTGCGCGAGCAGCTCCCCGCGCAGGCCACGCGCATGGGCTTCCCCGACATCGATTGGCAAGGGTATTTCCGTGCCGCCGAAAAGCCTCTTGCGAGGCCCAGCGCCGACCAGCTCGTGCGCCAGATCAATCGAATGATCCGGCCATCACGAACCGCGGGGGCGGGCGTGCACGGCGACGCACGAATTGCAAAACGCGAGGACTAGATTACTTTTTCGGCTCTCCGTGCGCGGCGAGCTCGAAATCGATGTACTGCACGAGCGTTTGCGGATCGCCTCCGGCCAACGGCCGCCCGTCGACGTACACCGTGGGCGTGCTGTTCACTCCGACCGCGACGCCCTCGGCGTGCTCCGCATCGACAGACTTCTGCGCGCCCGCCGACGAGAGGCACGCCTTATACGTATCGGCATTCAGTCCGGCCTGCGACGCGTACGACACCAGCTTGTCCCAAATGTTTTCGGGCGAGATCACATCCTGATCGTCGAAGATCGCATTGTGGACCTTCCAGAACGCTTCGGGCGACTGCTCGTAAGCGCAGCGCGCGCCGATTGCGGCCGTCTCGGCCCAGGGGTGAATCTGCGTCAGCGGGAAATTCTTGTAGACGAAACGCACCTGCGGATATTTCGTTTCGATCCCCTCCAGGCTTTCGTAGAGCTCGCGGCAGTGCGGGCATTCGAAGTCGGCGAATTCAACCACGGTCACCTTCGCGTCCGCGGGGCCTTTTGACGGGCTGCCTTCCAAATGAATCTTGGCCGCGTTGTCGGCGAAGGGGTCGGCATGCATATCGAAGATCTCGCCGCGCAGCAGCGTCTTCCCATCCTTGCTCACGTAGACTTCGCCATTTTCCTTTTGGTCGTTCAGCGTGACCTCGACGGGAACGACGTAAAAATCGGCTGCTGTTGATTGCGCGAGCGGGCCGAGCTTCACCTTGATCTCCGGCCCCCAGGCGAACAGCTTGCGCACGAATGCTTCGGTCGACTTCAGCAGCGCGTCATTTTCGGGCGAAGTGGCGACAGCCAGGGCGGGATCGGGCTTCGCCGTCTGGCTGGCAGCGGGCAGCGCGATCAGCAATAGCGCCAAAGTCCCCAACAACACATTTCTACGCGACATCGGAATAAGTCCTCCATAAATTCGCCCCATGCATCTCAGGAAGTCCAGAACAGGATAAAGAAAAAGAGCGAGAAGAGCAAAACGCAATGTCGCAATGGCGCGCGCCCGATCAGCACGCGACGTGATTCGCGAGCCAATTCCCTACTTCGCGTGTGCCGAGCGCGCCGCCGAGATCCGTGGTGGTTTTGCCTTCACGGATCGCGGCGCGGACGGCATCCTCGATTCGCTGCGCCTCTGCCGCCCAGCCGAAATACGAGAACATCATCCCGGCGGCCAGCGCCGCGCCCATCGGATTCGCGATGTTCTTGCCGGCGATCGTGGGCGCCGAGCCGTGCACCGGCTCGAACATCGAAACCTGCCCCGGATGAATATTCCCCGAGGGAGCGAGCCCGATCCCGCCGGCAAGCTGCGCGCCGAGATCGCTTGCGATGTCGCCAAAGAGATTGCACGTCACGATCACGTCGAATTGCGCAGGGTCGCGGACCATCTGCATCAGCAGATTGTCGATGTACATGTGGCTCGATTCGATCTCGGGATATTCGCGGCGCATCTCGGCGAAGACACGCTGCCACAGATCGTGGCCGAAGGCGAGCGCGTTGGCCTTGTCGCTCATGCAGACGCGCTTCAGGCCGCGCGCGCGCGCGAAATCGAAGGCGTAGCGCAAAATCCGCTCGACGCCCTTGCGCGTGTTGATGTCCTCCTGCGTCGCGATTTCGTCCGCGGTTCCCTTCTTGAAGAATCCGCCCATGCCGACGTAGGCGCCCTCGGTGTTCTCACGGAACACCGTGATTTGGATATCGTTTTCGGCGCGATCTTTGAGAGGTGTGAGCCGGCGATCAAAAAGAATGCACGGGCGCACATTGGCATACAGATCGAGCTTGAATCGCAGGCCGAGCAGGATGTCCGCGCCGTGCTGGTTGCCGGGAACGCGCGGGTCGCCGAGCGCGCCG
Source organism: uncultured Acidobacteriota bacterium (assembly GCA_963740095.1). Lineage (GTDB taxonomy): Bacteria > Acidobacteriota > Terriglobia > Acidiferrales > UBA7541 > Palsa-295. The sequence goes on along the minus strand of CAVUDN010000053.1, from coordinate 85,090 downwards.
AGGAGAATCGCGTCGTACTCGCGGCGAAACATCTCGACGGCGCCTTCAGGCAGCGTGGTGCCGTCGCGCAGGTAGCGATCAGCGCCCCAATCGAATTCCGTCAGCTCAATCTCGCGCGCGCCTCGCGCGGCCGCCGCCCTTAGCACCTTCACAGCTTCGGGGATGACGTCCCTGCCGGCGCCATCGCCGGGGATCACCGCGATGCGCTTGCGCCGCGAAGTTGTCGCCTCCGTCATTCCGTCGCGGAACGTAGCATGCGCCCCGAGTCGTGTCAACGCACGTCAGTCTCCGTCGCACGCTCGGTGTGCAGCCTCGAATTTCGTCTAGCGCCCGTTCTTGGGCGAAATTTGCACGTGAATGCCGTCGGGATCGATAAGATTGACCGTGGACACTCCGTCGTTTGCCTGAAAGGCTGCTCTCGCTTTGGCATTCGGAAGTGCGCTGTTAATTTTGTCGGCGAGAGCTTTTGAAGAGTCCTGATCGATATGGTCGATCGCAATCGAGAAGTGCGTGATCACGCCCTTTTTCTCGGCGACGGAATCGACGCTGATATACCCGCTCGGTAGATCGAGGTGAATTCCCGTCCCGGCATTCGTTGCCGGCCAGCCTTTTGTGACCCCGAATAATCTCTGGTAGAAAGCAAACGACTGCTCGATATCGCTGACCGTGAGCCCGATGTGGTTGACGCCCAGGCCAGGAACAATGGGAGCGGGAGCCTGGCCGGCATCCTGCGCCAGGATCCTCGCCGGCAGGACCAACGCGGCCAGCGCTTGGACGAGATGCCGCCGCGTCATACCGCCGCGATCATACTGATCGAATAGCGAATCAATCGTCGAAGGCATTGGCGCTTTCCCCTTTGCAGTGAGCGTTCGGTCGGGGAACGTAGCATGCGCCCGAAATCGTGTCAACGCACGACAGCCTTCGAAGCCCCAAGCCTGTCGCGACGAGCGGTCCTGGACAGCGTGGGATTCGGCTGATCTGATGGCGATACTTTGGGTTTAGCTAGAAAGTTAGCGCAACGTTGACCCACGGCGCGCGCGCACCAAATTCCAAACCCGTGCAAAAGTGACCGTTGGCCATGGGGTGGCAGTAGACGACTCGTGCTTGCCGCCGAAATTCTCCGGAGGCAGAGGTGAGGTCCAACTGCTTCCCAAGGGGCCAGCGCCGGCTTGTGAGTACACAAGCGCCGCGCGCGCTGACGTTAACGATCGTCGTGGCTTCTGCGAGAAAGCTATTTTCTCCCGCCACGAGACGAGCCGGTATCTTAACCGCAACTCTTTTCTCAATTCGTCCCTCTGATTGCATTGGACCAAGATCCCTCCTTCACAATGGTTTTCAGGAGGGCTGGACTATTTTTAGAGGTTGTTCAAGCGAAGCCTAGGCCGGTTACGTTTCTGTTCGTACATATCCCGATCCGCTTTCTCCATGAGCTCGCCGAGCGAGATGGGGCGCTCCGGGTCGAAGCGGGCCATGCCGACGCTGAGCGACAAGGTGTAGCGAGACTCGTCTGCATTCGATTTCTTGATGCTTTCTTCCAGTCGATGGAGGATTACTCCTTCGTCTTCGCCCGAAGTCTCCAATGCCAACGCCGCAAATTCGTCGCCTCCCAGGCGGGCCAGAACGTCGGAGTCACGAAACGCACCCTCCAACGCATCGGCAATGCGAACGAGTGCGAGATCACCCTCGCGATGACCGTACGAATCGTTGATCTGCTTCAAATTGTCGACGTCACAAAAGAGCAACAAAGCACTCCGGGCGTAGCGTTGTGCAAGCTTCAGTTGCTGCGTTGCCGCAGCAAAGAATCCGCGCCGGTTGAACAAACAGGTCATATCATCGGTGAGGGCCAGATAGCGGAGCTCCCTTTCCACTATGGTCTGCCGAACAGCACTCCAGACCGCCGGATGGACAGCCAGACGAAGGGCATCCGAGTCTGTGGCGCCTGATCTCAGAGCCTTGGCAATCTGATCGACCTCGTGCACAACGTTGCCAAGCTCCTTGTCCCCGGCCAGCAAAGCACGGGAGAGCAATTCCTCGAGGTCCCTCGCTGCAGGGGCGTCCTCATCATCGGTAACGATGGCCTTCTTGCTTGGGGCTACTAGATGAAGAGGCACCTCCCCGAGGTTACTTGCATGATGGGCATTGTTACCCTGCGAACTTCGTGCCGGCATAACGCCTCCTGAACGAGATTAGGAAAGTCGCTCACGCTCGATGTAACAAGTTCGCGCCATAATCGCGCGAGTTGATGTCAGTGAAAATCGAGGAAACCCCCTAAAGTTGGCCCGGGTGATTTCCCTCAGTCGAAGTCGTCAATGGGCGCTCAGAACACTCCGGAAGGCTCACAGAAAGATTCGCAGGGCCGCAAATCGGGTCCAGGTCTCAGGTATTTACCCGAGCTGCCATCAGGGGTTTACTTGCTTGAGGGATGGGGCAGCGCGTGGTATTTCTCCAAGGATCCTCATGCTATTCAATCGGCTGCATGGCAAGGGCTTGCGGCCGTCTATTCCGGGAGACTAGTTCATGGCTAAACGAGAGACCTCCGCAAAGGACTCGGGGACACGAAATAATGCGACCGGGGAATTGGTGATGACCGAAGCGCCGTCGGAGCTTCTTCGCGAACTCGTGGCGCACTTGCGCCAGAATCGAACGCAACTCCGCGAGGAATGGGTCCTCCGTATTTCCGAAACGCGCCTCCTCACCGCGATGACCAAAGAGGAGATTTTCGCGGAAGCAACCTCGGTGTACGACAGCTACGTGGAGGCTCTGGAGACCGAGACATTCGAAGCGCTGCAGGCTTACGCCCGAAATCTTTCCGAACGCATCATTCCGCGAGGCGTCGAGACGCACGAAGTCGTGGGAATCGTCCTGCTGCTGCGCGATGTGCTCGCAAGATCCCTCTTTGCGAAGTACCAGACTGATTTCAAGAAACTGAACCGCATTCTGGACGCTTACGAGCCTGCGGCAAATCGCATTGCAAACACGGTGGCCGTGGGTTTCGTCCAGGAACGCGAACGCGTCATCCGGCAGCAACAGGAGGCCATCCGCGAACTCTCTACTCCCGTATTGCAGGTTCGGGAACGCCTCCTGATTCTACCGATCATCGGCGTAATCGATCCGCAGCGCGCGCGGCAATTGACCGAACAACTCCTACGGGGGATTCGGACCAATCGCGCCAAAGTTGTGGTGATCGATATCACAGGCGTGGCCGCCATGGACGTTACCGTCGCGAATCACCTTGTGCAGACGGTGGAAGCTTCGCGGCTGCTCGGCGCCACGGTAATCGTCACCGGCCTTTCGCCGGAAATCGCTCAGACGCTGGTGACCATCGGCGTCGACCTGGGCAAAATGAATACGGTCGGCGACCTGCAGGGCGGAATCGAGCAGGCGGAGAGATTGCTCGGATATAAAGTAATGGCTGTAGCCGAACCCCGGTAGCCGATTCTTAGGAAGACCCAATGGAAGTCCCCATTCTCAAACAGGGAGAGTTCCTGATCGCCATGTTTCAGGCTGCTCTCTCGGACGCTGACCTGGAGAATCTGCGCCGTGGTCTGCTGCAGCAGGTGGTCAAGTTTCGCTCGCGCGGCGTCATCGTGGACGTGACGGCGATGGATGTGATGGACTCGTTTGCCTCGCGGACTCTTCGGGAGACCGCGCACATGATTCGGCTGCGGGGAGCGGAAACCGTTATCGTTGGCATCCAACCAGAAGTGGCATTTGCGATGGTGCAACTCGGCTTGACGCTGGAAGGAGTTTCTACAGCCCTCGACTTGGAAGAAGGTCTTGCGTATTTGATCGAAAAGTCCAAGATGACTGACTGAGAGAGCCACTGTGCCCCTTGGGGAAATTCGAGTGGCGATCAATTCCGACCAGGATATCGTGTCTGCGCGGCAGGAAGGGCGCGCCTTGGCGACCAGACTTGGTTTCTCAGGTGTGGACGCAACCTTCATAGCGACGGCAATCTCGGAACTTGCGCGGAACATCCTGGCCTATGCAGGCAAAGGCGAGATCGTACTGCAGGCGACTCATGGCTCAAGCCGCGAAGGCATATTAGTCGTAGCCTCAGACAACGGTCCAGGTATCCGTGACATTCCCCAAGCTTTACGCGACGGCTTTTCCACCTCGGGCAGCCTTGGGCTTGGACTGCCGGGAGTGCGGCGTCTGATGGATGAGTTTGAAATCAAGTCGCAGCCCGGCCGGGGCACGACTGTGTCCGTGAAGAAGTGGAAAAGATGAGAACTTCTGAAGCAGAGTACGGTGTGGCCGGGATTGCTCTACCCGGCGAGGGCCAGTCGGGCGATCACTATTTGATCTGCTCTCGTCCGGACGGCATTCTTGTGGCTGCAGTCGACGGACTCGGACACGGAGATAGCGCCGCGGCTGCCGCGAGGGCGGCCACTTCGATCCTCGAGAAGCATGCCGATGAGCCGATCATCACTCTCATGCGGCTATGTGACCAGGAACTTCGGTCCACCCGCGGTGTCGTCCTGAGCCTTGCGTCAATTGACGTCCCGCATGGCATGATGACGTGGCTGGGTGTTGGAAACGTCCAGGGTGTGCTGATGCGCGCCGGCGCCCAGACTCGAAACGGTCAGGAGGTCTTGATGCTGCGTGGGGGCGTGGTAGGCGCTCAATTGCCGCCCCTCCAGGCTGCCGTTCTTCCGGTCTCTCCGGGAGACACGCTGGTTTTTGCGACCGACGGCGTGAGAGACCAATTCATGCAAAGCCTGCTGGGTCTGGAAGGTCCGCAGCGAGCAGCCGACAGAATTCTCGAACGCTACTACACAGGGAATGACGATGCTCTGGTCCTTGTCGTTCGCCTACCTGGAGTCCGTTCATGAAGGCCGTGACAAAAACCGGTAAGGACCCGCGCCGCGGTTTTGAAGAGAAGTACCGATCCGCTTTTCAGACTTTCGCGGCGAGGAACGATGAAGAGGGGTTAATCCATGCGTACGAGCTCGGTCGCGGCGGACTCGAAGCCGGGAAAAGCCTGCTGGAAATCGCCTCTCTGCATCATGAAGCCTTGATGGAGCTGTTTAACGGAAGTCCCGGCGTGGAACGTCGAACGGAATTCTTGCGAGCGAGTGCCGCTTTCTTAGGAGAGAGCCTCTCTCCCTATGAAATGGCGCACCGGGGATTTCAAGACGCCGTAAAAGCGCTCCGACAATTGAACGAAACCCTTGAAGAGGAAATCAAGCGCATCGCACATGCCGTGCACGACGAAGCCGGCCAGTTGCTCGTAGCCGTCCGTCTGGCACTGGCCGATGTGGAGCGGGAGTCGCCGAAGACCCAGCAGGAGCAATTTAAGCAGATCGAGCAGTTGTTGGATCAAGTTGAGGAGCAATTGAGGCGTTATTCTCATGACCTTCGCCCCACAATTCTGGACGACCTTGGCTGGCTGCCGGCGATTCAGGTACTTGCGGAAGGGGTCTCTAAGCGCGCCAATCTTTCCGTCCGGGTCAAGACGACGTTTGACGGACGCCTCCCTGGCGCTGTTGAGATTGCCCTTTATCGAGTCGTCCAGGAAGCTCTGACCAATGCCACGAAACACGCGAGGGCCAGCCAAATATTGATTCAAGTGCGCCGCTCTGGCAGCGGGTTGAGCTGTTCCATCCGAGATGACGGCGCGGGCTTTGACGTTGGAGCCGTTCAGTCAGACCGCAGACGATCGGGATTGGGACTTATCGGTATGCGGGAACGATTGAGTGCTATTGGAGGCACTGTTTCGATCGATTCCGCGCCCGGTCGAGGAACGAAACTCTTGATCAAAGTACCGGTGTTGTCGGAGTATCCGAATGCCGATTCGCGTTGTTCTCGCGGATGACCACGCCCTCGTGCGTCAAAGTCTCAAGTCGCTGCTCGAGCGCGAGGGATTCCAAATCGTTGCGGAAGCCTCCGACGGCCAGGAAGCTCTGCGTCACGTTCAATCGCTGAGGCCCGATATCGCGGTGATGGACATCAGCATGCCCACGCTCAATGGTCTTGAAGCCGCGCGACAATTGAACCTTTCTAACCCCCAAACCAAGACCATTCTTTTGACGCAGCACGATGAAGAGCAATACCTCTCCGAAGCTCTCGAAGCGGGAGTGAAGGGCTATGTTTTGAAGAGTCAGGTTGCAAACGACCTGATCCAGGCCTTGCGGCAAGTTTCCCGCGGGGAAGTCTATCTGAGCCCCGGTGTTTCAGGGGCGATTATGGAAGCGTATCGCTCCAAGGCGCACAAGCCCAAGGATCCATTGACGGGGAGGGAGAGACAAGTGCTGCAGCTGATCGCAGAGGGGAAATCGACGAAGGACGTGGCCTCGCTGCTGGGGATTAGTGTCAAAACGGCCGAGTCCCATCGAACCAGACTCATGCAGAAGCTGGACATCCACGAAACCGCCAGCCTCGTGCTCTACGCTGTCCGCCGTGGTATCGTGCGGCCCTGACGGGTTTTCCCTTCCAGGCTCCACTTTCATCTGCTATTCGGGCGGTGGCGTGACCTGGTATATACTCTCGCCCGGACCGGGGGCCCCGCGGGGCTTCGGTCCGCCGCTGCGAGGCGACGAAGGCGCTTTGCGCGGCACGCGTCGTTGCGAGCGACTGAAAATTTCAGCGTTTTTCTAGGAGGCACCAGATGAAGAAGTTTGTAATGGCTTTTGGACTGGCTGCAATTCTGGCGGTCCCGGCGTTTGCGGCGACCACGACCTGGACACTCGATCCCAATCACACGAACGCGCAGTTCACGGTTCGCCACCTGGGGATTTCGAACGTGCAGGGCGATTTCACGAAGACCACCGGCACGGTGCAGCTGGACGATCAGGACCTGGCGAATTCGAGCGTCGACGTCACGATCGACGCGACCTCGATCGATACGCGCGTCGCGATGCGCGATAACGACCTGAAGAGCGAGCACTTCCTCGACGTCGCGATGTACCCCACGATCACGTTCAAATCGACGAAGGTCGAGAAGAGCGGCGACGGATACAAGGTCACCGGCAACCTCACGATTCGCGGCGTCACCAAGGAAGCCGTGCTCAACGTCGGCGCCCTCAGCGACGCGCGCAAGGACCCCATGAGCCGGACGGGCGGACTCCGCCGCGGCGCGGCCGCTTCCCTGACGATCAATCGCCAGGATTTTGGCGTCGCCGCCGATCCGGGGATGGTTGGCGACCAAGTGGCGATTCAGATCGATTGCGAAATGACGGCGCCGGCTCCAGCAGCGCAGTAGCCGCTGGCAGGCGCTAACGCCGACGCTGTTCGACCATTGCGGTTTTCGCGGGCCCGGAGGTTCACGCCGCCTCTGGGCCTTCACTTTCCTTTAGGCGCGCACCGCCCGCCGAAACTCGTTCGACGAAGTAGACCCCCACGAGCACGAACACCGCGATTTGTGACGGCGCGCTTGCACTCTCGGTGATGGGCGTGGGCGCCACGCCTATTCGAGGATCTCGCGGCGCTTCGTCAGTGCCTCGATGCGATCGACGCGCGGCGTATAACCGATGCCGGGCGCAGACGGAACGCGAATCGTGCCTTGGCTCGATACTTCGACCTCGGGCTCGATGATGTCCTCCGCCCAGTAGCGCTTGCTTGCCGAAACGTCGCCCGGAAGCGAAAAATTGGCGAGCGACGACATCGCAATGTTGTGCGCGCGCCCGATCCCCGATTCGAGCATCCCTCCGCACCACACAGGAATCGAGTTGGCCTGGCAGATGTCGTGCACCTGCCGCGCCGACGTGTGCCCGCCGACGCGCCCGAGCTTGATATTGATGATCTGGCAGGCGCGCAATTCGATCGCCGCGCGCGCGTTTTCCGCGTCGTGGATGCACTCATCGAGGCAGATGGGCGTTTCGAGCTGGCGCTGGAGCTGCGCGTGCGAATAGATGTCGTCGCAGCCGAGGGGCTGCTCGATCATCATCAGATGAAACGCGTCGAGCTTCTTCAGCAGCGGCGCGTCCGCCGGCGTATACGCAGAATTCGCGTCCGCCATCAGCCGCACGCGCGGAAAGCGCTCGCGCAGCGTCCGGACCGGCTCGATGTCCGTTCCCGGCTTGATCTTGATTTTGATGCGCTGGTATCCGGAGGCGAGCGCTTCTTCGACCTTCCCGATCAGTTTGTCCATTGTGGGCTGGATGCCGATCGATACGCCGCAAGGAACCTCTTCACGCGTGCCGCCAAGCAATTTCGCCAGCGGCAGTTTCTTCTGCTTTGCTTCGATGTCCCACAGCGCGGTTTCCAGTGCGGCCTTCGCCATGTTGTGCCCGCGCACTTGGGCGAACAGGCCCAGCACTTCCGACGCCGAGGCGATTTCCCTGCCGCGCACGATGGGCCAGAGATAGTCGCGCAGGATGTACCACGCGGTTTCGATCGATTCGTACGAATAAAACGGGTGCTCGCCCGCCGTCGATTCGCCCCAGCCCGCGATGCCGCCGTCCGCCTCCGCCTCGACCAACAGGATTCGCCGCAGGTCGGTGGTGCCGAAGCTCGTCTGAAACGGCGAAAGCAGTCGCAGGTGAATCTCGCGCAACGTGATTTTGTGGACTCGCATTCGTTCCTTAGTGTTCCGTGAGATCTTCCGTGAGATGCCCCGCGAGTCCCGGCAAGTTCAGCCCTGCGATTTCCGCGCGAGGCTCCAGAACGTAGGTTGCCACGCCATCGCGCGTGTCGATCCCCGTCGCTACGTAGCCCTTCGCAAACAAAGCGACGAAGCGATCGCGCACCTTCGATTGAATTTGGGTCGCGGCTTCGAGATTCGTGTCCCTGATCCGCGGAAAATCCGCGGGAAACTCGATGCGCTCGGCCGTTCCGCTCACCGGCATTCGATGGCCCGCCACGATGGACTTCACACGCTCGGAATCCAGCCGCCATTCCGCCACCAAACGGTCCGTCGGCAGGCTGCCGTGCAGCGGGCTTTCGGTAACGCCGTAGCAATTCGGAATCCACCGCCGCGCCACGGCGCCGAGGCGCATCGTGTTGAAGTGCGCATTCTTCGGCTCCAGCGGATCGAACGTCCATTCGACAAGCTTGATCCCGCGCTTCAGCGCATCTTCGCGTTGAAACAACTTGAGCCGACGTCCAATGCCGCAATCGCGAAATTCAGGCAGCGCGGCGGTCATGTGCGAGTGAAGGAACGTCTCGCCGCGGCGCACGCCGATCAGCGCCAGCGTGAATCCGAGCATCCGATTGCCGTCAAAGGCTCCGAGCACCTGGCCGCCGGTATGGTGGGCCACCACGAAAATCGACGACACAACAGAAATGTCCTTGCCCCACGTGGCGTGCTCGATAAGCACGGCTTCCTCGAATTCCTCGAGGGTGGCGCAGTGGCGCACGACGATCTCCGGAATGGCGCGCGGCGAGCTCATTTTCAGTGAAGGAAAGTATACGGGATTTCGCGCCAAGCGCAGCCGAATCTATCGCGTGCAGCAGGCGCATTCGTGACGGCGACGGAAAGTGGCACAGACAATCCTGTCTGTGCGAACCCGCTATCGTGACGGCTTGACTCCCGCAAACAGCGCCAACTCGCGCCATTTCCAGTGGCAATCGACGTCCTCGAATCCGATTTCGCGCAGCCACGCGAGCTGCGTTTCGAGGTCGAGCAGCCTATTCGACGGATCCTCGTCTTCGAACGAGATCGCTTTGAGAAACGCCTGATGCAGCGCGGGAGTAGGCGACGCCACGTGCTCGAAATTACAAAACACACCGCTCGGCGAGAGCATCGCGAATGCTTCCCGGTAGATCGCCCGCTTCCGCTCGTGCGGCGCGTGGTGAATTGCAAAGCTCGAAATCACGGCGTCGAACCGGCCCATCGCCGGAAGCGGCTGGTCGAAGTCGTGCGCCACGATCGTCACGGCGGGATCATTGCCGAAGAGCTTGTGCAGCTCCGCGAGCATCGTGGGCGAAAAATCCAGCGCCACGAATTCCGCGCGCGGTCGCGCCGCTTTCACCAGCGCGAGCAGGCGACCCGCGCCGCTGCCGAGATCGAGAATGCGCCTCGCGCCCGCCGGAATGAATTCGAGCAACGTCGCTTCGCCTTCCACGCGATGCGGGATCGAATCCGCGCGACGTAGATAATCGAGCGCATGCTCGGCCGATGACCATAGATTCACTTCCGGCGGCGTTCCCATCGGAGCAGCTCCTCCCGCATCTATTAGGCGTTGCCGGCAGGCGCTGCGTCAAATTTATAATGTTTGCTGGAAATATAAGGCGTCCTTATGCGACCGCCCTCGGACTCATCGCGCGTTCGAGGCAGACTCGTAAGCCTTCGACTCATCCCACAACTCTTCCATCCGCTCGCGCGACAAATCCGAAAACTGAGCGTCCTGCTTCGCAGCCGCCGATTCCATCCAATGGAATCGCCGCTTGAACTTCCGGTTCGCCGCCCTCAGCGCGATCTCCGGATCGACGCCCAGGAATCGCGCGATATTCACGCCGGTAAAGAGCAGGTCGCCAACCTCTTCTTCCAGCCTGTGGGCCGATTTGACCTTCGTAGGCGCGGGTTTCAAACCCGCCTGCTCAGCCGGCATCAGAGCCGAAAGCTCACGTTTCTCTTCATCAAGCTTTTCGAGAATGCCCGCGAGATTCTCCCAGTCGAAGCCGATCTTCGCCGCGCGTTTGGTCAGCTCCTGCGCCTCGAGGACGCCCGGCAGCGAGCGAGGCACGCCGGCCAGAATGGAATCCTCGGCAACGCTTCCCTTCCCCGCGCGTTCCTCGCGTTTAATTTGCTCCCAATTCTTCAGCACCTCGCCTGAAGTCTTCGCGCTCACATTGCCGAAGACGTGCGGGTGCCTGCGGACCATCTTCGTGTGGACGGATTCGATCACATCCGAAATCGTGAACGCGCCCGTCTCCTCCGCAAGAATCGAATGAAACACCACCTGCAGCAGCAGATCGCCCAACTCGGAGGCAAATTCCTTCGGACCGCCCTCCTCCATCGCATCGAGCACTTCGTACGCCTCTTCGATCAGGAATCTTCGCAGCGATTCGTGCGTCTGCTCGTGGTCCCACGGACAGCCACCCGGCCCGCGCAGCCGCGCCTGCAGCGCCACAAGTTTCTCGAACCATTTCCCTGCCGCCCGGTCCCGCGCCGTGAGCCGAATCTTCGCCCGCGATCGCGCCGCCGGTTTCTTCGTCTTTTTCGCGAGTCGCCCGCGCGATGCCCGCCGTCGTTTCGCCATGAGAATTCGCCGCCTCTCCAGAAACACGCTAATGTACAAGCCATCAGCGCCACCCGCAACCGCCGCTTGCCTCCGAGCCGTTCCCCCATGTGCCGCGCCCCGAACACGCCATGGCACCCGAGCAGCGTGCTAGGTCCACCAAGGTAGCCTGCAAAAACTGGAATTGCCTTGATCTGAAATTAGGACCCTACCACTGCAGGCGCTGGCTTGTGGCTCACGCACGCCGATGCTAGAATTTCAGTTCAAGCATCACGCAACTCTGAGGACACCACGTGCCCGATCCCAAGCAGGATGAAGGTTTCAAGGTAGTCGACCGGCGCCTCTTCACCGAAGATGGCGAACTCCGCAAAGATGCCGTCGAGCAGGAGCGCCGCGAGGAAGAAGCCGCGAAAGCCCGGAAGCCCGCGCCGCAGGCGCAATCGTTGAAGCCCGCTTCCCCGGCCCCCACAGGGGCCACTCCCGCTGCGCCGGCTGGTGAAACCGAGGCAGCTGATGCGGAGACAATTCCTCCCTCGCGCAATTTTCAGATGCTGGTCGATTTTCTCACGCGCAACGCAGCCGCGATGCTCGGCGGCATGGCCGACCCGCGCACGGGCCAGCCGTTTCTCGATCTCGAGGGCGCGCGCGAAATGATCGATATGCTCGACGCCCTGCGCGAGAAGACGCGCGGCAATCTCGCGAAGGCCGACGAAGATCTGTTGATCGAAGTTTTGGGCAGCCTGAAGCTGAGTTTCATGGAACTTTCAAAGGCCGCCGCCGAAGCCATGGCCAACAAGGCCGTAAAGCGCTAGCGGTAGTCTGAAGCGGGCACGCCAAAGGGCAAGGCCGGGCATTCGATGATGCGTTTCGCAACCCTTCCTCCGAGTTCATGTCTTCTCTGAAATTGACGGTGCTGGGATCGGGCACGTCGATGGGCGTGCCGACGCTCGGCTGCCACTGCGCCGTCTGCGAATCCTCCGACGCGCACGACAAGCGCACCCGCCCTTCCGTACTTCTCGCGTACGGCGGGCGCAACGTCGTGATCGACACGACCCCCGATTTCCGCTACCAGGCCATGCGCGCCCATATCGATCGTCTCGACGCCGTGATTTACACGCACGCGCACGCCGACCACATCCTCGGCCTCGACGATATCCGACCCTTCAACCTGAAGCAAAAGGGCGTCGTCCCGATTTACGGCTCGCCCGAAACGCTTGCTCTCCTCCGCCGCCAATTCGCCTACATCTTCGACGAAGCGCCCGCCGAAAGCACCGTGCCGCTCGTCGCGCTTCACGAGATCGACCGCCCCTTCGATCTCTTCGGCGCGAAAATCATTCCGGTGCCGGCGATGCACGGCTCGCAACCCGTGCTTGGATTCCGCATCGGCAGCGTGGCGTATCTCACCGACTTCAGCCGCGTGCCGGAAAGCTCGAAGGCGCTGCTGCAAAATCTCGATCACATCATCCTCGACGCGCTGCGCTACGTTCCGCATCCGACGCACTCGACCGTCGAGCAGTCGCTCGCGCTCGTCCGCGAATTGAAGCCGAAGCACGCATGGTTCACGCACATCTGCCACGATCTCGGCCACGCCGACGCCAACGCGCGGCTACCCGAAAAGGTGCGTCTCGCTTACGATGGGCTCGAATTCGAGGTGCCGCTCTGATGCCTTTCGCGATCGCGCATTCCGAGGCGGAGTGGGCTGCGCTTTTCGGCCAGCCGAGCGAACCTACCGTGGTCACCGTCGGCAATTTCGACGGCGTGCATCTCGGGCATCAGCGCATTCTCGCCACCATTCACGAACTTGCTCGCGAGGCCCATCGCAAATCGGCCGTGCTCACCTTCTTCCCGCATCCCGCGCGCGTCCTGCGCCCGTCCGAGGCTCCGCTGCTGCTTATGACACTCGATCAGCGCCTCGACGCGATTCGGAAACTTGGCATCGACGCCGCCTTGGTTCTCCGCTTCGATACCCAGCTTGCCTCGGTGGCCCCGGAAGATTTCGTTCACCGCTTTCTCGTCGATACGCTGCATGCCCGCACGGTGCTGGTCGGCGGCGACTTCCGCTTCGGTCACCAGCAAGCGGGAGATGTAAGAATGCTCGCGCAACTCGGGCAGCGTTGGAATTTCGACGTGAAGACCCAGCCGCCGGTGATCAAAGACGGCATCGTCGTATCGAGCACCGCGATTCGCGGCGCGCTGCGCGAAGGGCGCGTCGAAGACGCGCGCAACCTCCTCGGGCGGCCCTATACGCTGGCCGGCGAAATCCGCACCGGCACCGGCCAGGGCAGAAAGCTGATCGTCCCAACGCTCAATCTCTCAACCGAACAGGAGATGCTGCCCAAGAACGGCGTCTACGCCACGAAAGTTACGGTAGCAGGAAAAACTATCGCGCCGCCACCAACGTTGGCTTCCGCCCCACTTTCGACGGCGGCCACATCACCATCGAGTCCCACCTCTTCGATTTCAGCGAGAATCTCACCAGCGGAAAGATGGAAGTTCACTTCTGGGCACGCCTGCGCGACGAGCAGAAATTTCCCGGCCCGGATGCCCTGCGTCATCAGGTGTTGAAGGATATCGACGAAGCTCGCCGCTACTTCGCGGCCACGCCGAGGTAGCGCCAGCACGTGCCCGTCGGACGCGCGTCACGAGTTCGCAGCTTTGGGCTACAAAGATTTTCCCGTTGCCACACAGACTCTTGACGCTCCAAAGGCAGATAATCCAAGCGCGGGACGCGCGACACAATTTAGCCCAGGCCGGAAGGCCTGGGAAAATGACGTCAGAGTCGAAAGCGGCGTACGTGCGACACCTGGTTTAGTGGTGTTTGCGCGAGGGGGCCTGCTCAGCGCTCTTGCTATTTCGGCAATCGTCGCAGATTCCGCCGACTTCCGTGCGCGCCACTGTAATCTCGATCCCGCAATCGCGCGAAATCTGCTGCTTCAGCTCTTCGTAGAGCGGGCTCTCGACCTCGCGCACTTTCCCGCAGCGGATGCACGCGACGTGAATGTGGTCTCGCGGGCCGTGGCTTTCGTAGTAGTGGCGATGGCCGCGCAGGTGGAGCAGATCGAGCTCGTCGATCAGGCCCTGGCGCTTGAGCAGGTCGAGGGTGCGATAGACGGTGACGCGCGTGATGTCCTTGTCGATTTGCTGCGCGTTGCCGAGAATTTCCTCGGCGTCCATGTGGCGCGATGCCGATTCGATCACCTGCAGCACCACGCGGCGCTGCTTCGTGAGCCGAATCCCGCGCCCGCGCAGTTCGCGCTGGAGGCTGCCGTCCGGTTCCTGCGCGTTGATGCGCTCGCCCGTTGAAACGCGATGTTCTGGCGTGGCTGGCATGGTCTAACTGGAGAATAGCATATCAGAAGGGTTTGCTCGGCTTGGAGACGGTGAGCACCGGCGTCGCGTAGCGCTGGCCTCTGGCCGGCGCGTTTGCACTGGTAGTCGTCGACAATCCAGAACACATGCGGGGTTCGTTGCCAGCCCGCGAGGGCAAACCGGTGGAAGCGTGGGCCTTTAGGCCCTCGGAAAACGCGCAGTGTAAATGGGGCTTCAGCCCCGGGATTCGTTGCGTGGCAATAATTACAAAACTGAATTCTAGTGCCCGCGGGTCTGAATCAGGCGCAGAACATCGCTGTACATCACGAAGGCGAAGACGCTCAGCAGGAAAACGAGCCCCACCTGCACGAACCGCTCCTTGAACGCCATGCTCAGCTCGCGGCGAAGCAAGCCCTCGATCGCCAACATCAGCACGTGCCCGCCATCCAGAATCGGGATGGGCAGCAGATTAAGCAGGCCAAGATTCAGGCTGATCAGCGCAGTCAATTGCAGCAGCGTCATGGGGCCCGATTTCGCGGCTTCGCCCGATAGTTGGACGATTCTCACCGGCCCCCCCAGATCGTGCACAGAAACTTTGCCATTGAAGAGACCGACGAGAACCTGCCCGATCTGGCGCGTGTCGTAAATGGTTTCCCGGACGGAGTGTTGCGCCCCGGCGATGAATCCTTCGCGCTTTCGGCCTTCTTGCGAGACGATCCCTGCGCCGATCCTCCACACCATCTCGCCGTCCGGCGCCTTTTGATGTTCGGGCGAAATTGTCAGCGGCATGTCTTTGCCGTCGCGGTTGACAATCACATGAATCGGTTGTCCCTTCGAGCTGCGAATCGCGGCCACCGAGTCCGCCGACGTCCTGACGGACTTGCCATCGATCGAGACGATGGCGTCGCCTGACTTCAATCCGCTGTTTTCGGCGGCTGAACCCGCCTGCACCTGGTCGATCGTGGGTGGTACGTACGGGATGCCAACGGACGAAAAAATGCCCCAGAAAATCAGCAAGGTCACGAGGATGTTCATCGCGGGCCCGGCGATCGCGATCAGGAAACGCTGCCACCGAGGGCGCGACAGGAATTCGTAAGCAGCGCCGGTCCGCTCTTCGACGGGATTGTCCCCGGCCATGCGCACGTAGCCGCCGAGCGGCAGCGCGCTCACGCGATAATCCGTGTCGCCGCGCTTCACGCCCCACAGGCGCTTGCCGAACCCGATCGAAAAGACGTCCACGCGAACGCCGCAGAGCTTCGCGACGATGAAATGTCCCCACTCATGCACCAGGACTAGGACGCCCAAAACAATGGCGCCGGCGATGATCGCCCGCAAGAAACCGACAGCTTCCATGAATCCCTCAATTCGGTTGGGTTGGATTTAGCCGATCACTCATTCTACAGAATTCATTTCCATTTGAAAATGCGCCCGAAGCGGGCACGGTACCCAAAAGCATACCTCAGCTTTTTCTGCGTTCCCAGATCGATAGCAATCAGCGCGAAAGGCGTTTCGCGCTGCGCCCCGAGAACCTTTTGATCTCGAGGTGCGCCAGCCGCCGCGCTTCCGCGTCCGCCGCCACCACATCGCTGATGCTGCGAAGCGGGCTTCGCGGCATGTGCTCCAGCACGCCTTCGACCACTGCCGCTATTCCCAGAAACGGCAGCTTGCGATCCAAGAACGCAGCGACCGCCACTTCGTCCGCCGCATTCAGCGCGCACGGCAGCGGCCCTCCCTCGCGAATCGCCGCTTTCGCAAGCTCCAAACACGGGAACTTTCGCGCCGGCACTTCCGCAAAGTCGAGCTTCTTCAAGGCGGACCAATCAAGCTCGCAATGATTAGATGCAACTCGATCCGGAAAAGTTAGCGCGTATTGGATCGGCATGCGCATGTCCGTCGGGCCAAGCTGGGCCACAATCGACCCATCGACGAACTCGACCATTGAGTGAATCGTCGACTGCGGATGAATCACGACCTTGATCTTGTCGAGGCCCACACCGAATAGCCAGCACGCCTCGATTACCTCGAAGCCCTTGTTCATCAGCGTGGCCGAATCGATCGTGATGCGCCGGCCCATATTCCAGTTGGGATGCGCCAGCGCCTGCTTGGGCGTAACCTTGCCAAGCTGCGAAATCGGCGTTTTGCGGAATGGGCCGCCGGATGCCGTGAGAACGAGCCGCTTGACTTCGCGATGCTCTCCGGCGCGCAAACACTGGTGGATCGCGTTGTGCTCGCTATCAACCGGCAGCAGCGCAACGCGATGCCGCGCCACCGCCGCCATCACCACTTCGCCTGCCGCCACCAGCACTTCCTTGTTCGCGAGCGCGATGTCGCGCCCTAGCTCGATCGCCTTGTACGTCGCGGGCAAACCGACCACGCCGACCGCTGCCGAAACGACCGTCTGCGCATCGGGATGCGTTGCGACGCGCTCGATTCCCTCCGCGCCGAATACGATCTCAGGTAGGCTCGCGTAGCCGCCCGTGCCGGCGCTCTTGCCGCGCGCTTCCTTGAGCCGCACACAAAGCTCAGCGGCATCCGCCTCCGTAGCCACGGAAACCAAAGTTGGTTTGTGGCGAATGGCCTGCTCGGCCACCAGCTTCACATTCGAGCCCGCCGCCAGCGCCACCACCTCGAAGCGCCCCGGCAGCGAATCCACCACGCTCAGGCATTGCCGCCCGATCGAGCCCGTCGAACCCAATATCGCGATTTTCTTCATCTGCCCGTAATTCTATAAGCGTTTTGTAGAATTTGCGAACGCCACGCCCACCGAATTTTGCGGGCCATGCCCAAGTTGGCAGCGGACGAGCTCCCGGCCAGTTTTGACCAGGAACTAGCAGCTAAGCCCCAGCGTAAGTGCTCGTCGCACACCCCAATGCCGCTTGTTGAACACCGGAGCGAAAGGAAGATGGACCACGAATGTTAGTGGGGCTAGGATTCTAAAAGGCTTTCACAAGATTCAGCCGCACGAGGTAAACGAGCCATGCCACAGCACAACCTTATGCGTCAGATTTGCACATTCGTGCTGCTCGCTTCCGCGTCCGCAGGTGCAGCGCTTTCGCTGGTTCTGGCTCCAATTTCACAATCGCACGAGCAGGTATATGGCTATAGTTACCTGCTCATCGAAGTAACCGGCCATCCGATCGAAAATTTCACCGTGGATCCCAACTATCGGGGTTGGCTCCAGATTGAAGCCGTACGAGCCATGCACACATCGTCGTCTGTTCATTCGATGGCTGCCGTGAAAACGCAGAACGCGGACGATGGCCGCTGGAAAAGTCTTGCATCGATCTTGCGAGCCGGCAAACTCGGCCCCGGAGAAATTCGCTTCGATGCCGGGGACGACGGGGGCTTCGCGCCAGTGTTGGGCGCGCAGAAGCGTAAGCAAGTCATCCAAGAGGCCGAGCTTGCGTTGTACGCGGAGGATACGGATAAACTCGTGGGGAAGTTCAAAATCAAGGGCATTCGAGTGTTGTCGCTGGAGGATGTTCCTGCATCCGCCTGTCCCATGTACGAAGTCACTTTGAGCTTCCGATCGATCGTAACAGAGCACTAGGTCGAGGAGTTCTGATCGGGCCAGCCGTGCATCAGTCGGCGCATCGCGCCGATCGCAAACTGACTCACCCCGCGTCGCGACACTTATCTTCGTGGCCCATCAGTGCTAAATTATGGGCGCTCGAAACCCCGACAACCTGAGGAGACGCCCATGACCCGGATCATGCAGAAATTTGCGATTGCTGCCGCCGCGCTCGCGTTCGCGCTTGCCTTTGCGGCGTTTGCGAACGCCCGGCCTGCGCCCGAGCGGCACGCCAACTATCTCCACGCTCTCGTCGATTTGCGCTTCGCGCGCGCCTTGATCTCGAATCCCGATAGCGGGCGAATCCAGGATCCCGAGCGCCAGGCCATGGCGGAAATCGACGCGGCCATCCAGGAACTCAAAGCCGGGGGCATCGACGACGGCAAGGATCTCAACGATCACCCGGGCATCGATTCGCATCTCCGCTGGATTCCCCGGCTCAACAAAGCCGGCAAGGTTCTCGACAACGCGCACGACGAAGCCGCGAAGGAAGAGGACGATCCGTCGGCGCAAGGTCTCCAGGGCCGCATTCTCGAGCATATCGGCAAGGCGCGCCGCTACGTGGAACAGGCCATCGCCACCGAGCAGTAAGGCGCACCACACGATCCGACGACTACGACGCGTCAGCTGCACGCCTTGTCGCGCGTGCGTGGTGCACGCGCGGGCAAGCCCCGGCGGCAAGAGGCGGGAGCAAGCTCCCGCACTCCACAGCGGTCGCTGCGTCTCGTATCGAAAGTCGCCTCGTGTGGAGTGCGGTGCCTTGGCACCGCTGTTTGCCGCGTGGGCTTGCCCGCGCGTGCTCCCCGCATGAACCAAAGGCGATGCTGGACATCGGAGTGAGTCGAAATTGGGCCACTGCGTCGGTGGAAGGGCGGGGATTTTTACCCTGAGCGAAGTCGAAGGGCATCCCCGCCAAAAGACCGTGAGCGCAGCGAACGTACCGCTGCGCAGCTTCACCCGCGGCATGTTGTGTTTCCGGCTCGCACAACTCCATCAAGTGTCGCCCTCACGGCAGCCATCACCGCGCTGTGATACGATGTTGCCTGAAGTTCTGATATGGACGAACCTGTCAAATACATTCGCGGTGTTGGTTTGCGCTGTTCTTCTCTAGGAAGTGGGAAGCAGTGCGGACGGCGGCCGAGGCGGTCATCGCGACGGTTGATCACTCTGATATTCGCGGGTCGGAACCGCATAATCGTGATCCGTCGGGAGCTGCCTCGGACTAGGAGCGCGGGTTGGGCCCAGAGAGCCTGCCGCATAGAACATACGAGGACTCTCCTTTCCGTGTTCGGCTCGACCGCCATCCGCACTGCCTTCCTCCTGTGGTTCGCTGACTTACGCTGCGACCTGCTTCTGTTCGCGTATCCTGGTTTCGACCTTCACGCCAATGGCCCAGACAAACCCAAGCAACTCTCGCCCCACGGCCGTTACGATCTGCGGTTTGTTCTTTCCTTGCGCCAGCAGTTTTCGGTAGCGGGCGTGCAATCGATGCTGTGCTTTCCAAGCGATCTCTTTCACTTCTTCGCTCAGTCCTACCTGGCGTTTCAACAGATAGCCGCCCAGCCAAGGTCGGAACTGATAGGCCCAGGCCGCTTCGACAATGACGCGTCTCAAATGCGCGTTGCCGGTCTTGGTGATGGCGCCCCGCCGTTCTCGTTGGCCGCTGGAGTCTTCGCGGGGAACCAGGCCGCTATATCCCATCAATTGCCTGGCTCTGGCAAAGCGGGAGATCTGCCCCAGTTCGGCGACGATGGTCACCGCCGTGACTTGCGCAATACCCCGCAGTGCCTGCAAGGCTTCGATCACCGCGCGCATCTGTGGTGGCACCGAGCGCGCTGCCTCCAGCACTGCCTGGTCCAACCGTTCGATGCGGGCCACCAGGTGCTCGACTTGGTGGACGTAGTCGGTGAGCGCAATCTCCTGCGCGGGCTGCTGGAAATGAACCTTCGTCTTGATCCACTCCAAATGAGCGTTGGTCCACGGAGACTTGATACTCTCCGGACGCCGCCATCCGTGACGCAACAGAAACTTACTCAATCGATGTCGTGCTCGCAGCAGGTCTCCTTTCGCGGCTTCCCGAGCTCGCACCAAGTCTCGGAGCGCTTCGTGCGCCGCGTCGGGAACCCACACCGCCGTGAGATCGCCGGCTCGGTAGGAGCGGGCCAGTTTCAGGGCGTCACGCCGATCGGTCTTCACCCGGTCCCCCGGCTTGCTTGGCACCAGCGACGGCGCGACCACTTCGCACTTCGCTCCCAGGGCGGTCAGTTGCCAATACAGCACGTAGCCCGTGGGACCCGCTTCATAACAGAACCGCAGTGGCTCCACAGGTTCCAGTTTTCGAACCAACCGTCGAACCGATTCCGGCCGGTTGGGGATCAGGCCCAAGGATCGAACTTCACCGTTCGGTTCCGCCACCGCGACAGCAATGGTCTCAGCATGGACATCCAGGCCAACAAATCGTATTTTACTCATAGGACCGATTCTCCTTTCGCTTGTGGCTCTGCGCCGTTAGTCTCCTACGACTCACAGCGTAATCCGCGCACCGCGAAATGGAAGTCGGTCTTTTTTTTCCATGGCACGACCGACCGAACTTGAGTCGGTTCGTCCATGATGACTAGGACGAAAAACAATTTGAGCACATCTTCTTCGCTGTGGGCCATTCCGCTCGGCGGGCTGGGCGAGTTCGGCATGAACATGCTCGCTCTTCGCTGCGGCGACGACATCATCGTGATCGACGCCGGCCTGATGTTTCCCGAGCAGGAACTGCTCGGCGTCGACATCGTCATCCCCGACATCACGTACCTCAAGCAGAACAAGCGCATGGTGCGCGCGATCATCCTCACGCACGCGCACGAAGACCACATCGGCGCCATTCCTTACATTCTCGGCGACCTCAACGTGCCGGTATATGGAACAAGATTCACGCTCGCGCTGGTGCGCAAGAAATTGGAAGAGCACGGCCTGCTCGATTCGGCAAGGCTGCACGAAGTGGCCCCGGGCGAGACGACCACACTCGGCCCATTCCAAATCGAATATCTGCACGTGACGCACAGCACGATCGATTGCGTCGCGCTCGCGGTGCGCACGCCGGTCGGCGTGATTATTCACACCGGCGACTTCAAAATCGATCCCACTCCCGTCGATGGCAAACCTTTCGACCTGCACGCGTTCGCGCGTTACGGGCAGGAAGGCGTGCTCGCGCTCTTCAGCGACAGTACGAACGTCGAGCGCCCCGGCTTCACGCCTTCCGAGCGCGCGGTCGTGGTCCGGCTCGAAGAACTTTTCCGCGCGGCGCCCCAAAAAGTCGTTGTCTCATGCTTCTCGAGCTCGGTCCATCGGATTCAGCAGGTGATCGATATCGCGCGCGGCGTGGGACGCAAGATCGGGTTCGTCGGGCGCAGCATGGTGGATAACATCGAGATCGCGCACGGCCTCAATAAACTGCGCATTCCCGACGGCAGCGTGGTGCGCCCGCAGGACATTCGCAGCTTCGATCCCAAGCGACTGGTGGTGCTCGCCAGCGGCACGCAGGCCGAGCCGATGTCCGCGCTTTCGCGGATCGCCGTCGACAATCACCGGCTGATGAGCGTCAACGAAAACGACACCGTCATTCTGTCGGCGCGCATCATTCCCGGGAACGAAAAAGCGATTTTCCGCATGATCGATCATCTTTTCCGCCGCCGCGTTCTCGTCTATTACGAAAGCGGCCGCTCGGCGCCGATCCACGTTTCTGGCCACGCCAGCCAGGAAGAGATGAAAATTCTCTTGCAGCTGGTGCGGCCGAAATTCTTCGTTCCACTGCACGGCGAATACCGGCATCTCTTTCGTCACGCGGCGCTGGCCGAGCAAGTGGGAGCCGTTTCCGGGCAGATTTTCCTGCTCGAAAGCGGCCATCCACTCGAATTCACCGCGGACGGCCGCGCCTACGAGCGCGAGCCCGTGCCTGCTGGCCGCGTGATGGTGGATTCCGGCTCGCTTGAAGAGATTGAAGACGTGGTGATCCGCGACCGCAAGCATCTATCCGAGGATGGCGTTGTGGTGCCGATCATCGCGATCGATAAGCACACGGGCCGCGTGGAAATCTCGCCGGAAATCGTGACGCGCGGCTTCCTGCCGAGCGACGACGGCCAGGCGATCCTCACCAAGGCGCGCGAAGTGATCCTGAAAACGATCGAAGAATCCAGCGCCGAGGAAAAAATGGACTGGAGCGTGATCAAGGAAAAGATTCGCGTCGACCTGAAACGCTATTTGAACAAGCAAACCTCGAAGCGCCCGCTGATTCTTCCCGTGATTCTGGAAGTCTGAAACGCCTGTGAAAACCTGCTCCGCCGGGAGCAACAATGATGTTCTCATCGGGAGGTTAAACGGGCGAAAAAGTCCAGGAAATGGCGCGTCTCGCGGCTCTTGCCCCAACGGCGCAAATTTTGCGGCGCGGCGGCCCTCGGGGACTCTGTGCTCGTCCGGCTTACGAGGAAGAACTAAACCGGGTGCGATAGATCAACCACCGGCTGCTGCCGCTTGAGCCTTCTCTTCAGCCTTCTTGCAAACTACGCTGGTCAGTTCGACCACTTGCTTCAGATGCCACCACTCGTTCTCGTTCATAAGTCTTCCATCTTTGCTCGCAAAATAAATTGATACATAGCCGTCCGCGGACACCGGCACGCGGATCACTAGAAGCCATCTCATAAATGCCTCAAGAGGATGACGGCACAAGCAAGCTGCACCATCCCGAGGAAATTCTCTGGGTAGTATTCCCAGCGAATGACGACGCGTCGAAAGTTATGAAGCCAAGCGAACAGGCGCTCGATTTTCCAGCGACGCCGGTAGCGGCGGAGCACGCGGCCGTCCTGCGTGGCTTTGCGGGTGCGCGTAGGATTGTGCGGCGCAACCAACTGCACGCCGAAGCGCTCGCGAATTTGCACGTCCAGTGGATCACTGTCGTAGGCGCGATCGCCGATCAGTCGCTCGGAAGTCTCGGCGAGGAATCGCCGTTCGAGCGTGATTTCGACGAGCTTTGTTTCATGCGGCGAAGCGCTGGCCACGTGCACGGCGAGAGGAAGACCATGGCCGTCGCTGATCGCCATGATTTTGCTGCCTTTGCCGCGGCGAGTAGGGCCGACAGCAGAGCCCCTTTTTTCGCCGAACTGAAGCTGGCGTCGATGAACGATTCGCTCAAATCCAGCTTCCCGCGATCGCGCAAATCTTCGGCCAGTTTCTGCAGCAGCTTGGTGAGCAACCCCGAGCGCTGCCACTGTTGGAAGCGGCGATGACAGGTCTGATAGGGAGGATAACGACGGGGCAGATCGTGCCAGGGAGCGCCGGTGCGCAAAACCCAAAAGACCCCGTTCAGCACCGCCCGCGTATCTTGCCACGGTCGGCCTCGCCCATCGTCCCTGCGTTTCGGACGAAACAACGGTTCGAGCAACGCCCACTGGGCGTCGGTGAGGTCCATGCTCCCGGTTTACGTCATTCGCTATAACTTTCAACCGTTCAGTGCGTTGAAAGTGTTTATGAGATAACTTCTAGACTGTTCTTCGGCTCAGGCAATTGGTTTTCAGTCACGACTATCCTCCCCAAATCTCAGATCGAGTAACCCTGAAGAGTAAGCACAACAGGCAGCCCCATTCTCCCTCCTCGCAGCAGTCCCGACAAGCGTTCGTCAAGTGTTCGTCCGGTTGAGCTCGCACGAGTTGGCCTACCCCGCACGTGTACGCGACGCAAGAAGAGCCCCGCCGGCTGCAACGAGTACGGAAGCTGGACATAGGAGGAGCACCAGCCAAACAGGTTGAGTCGGCGAGGTCGAGCCGAATATGTTTACCCACGTGAACGCTGCCAGGATGCCTTCGGCTACGCCATTAACGACAGGGCTCCGTCGTGCCAACTTTCCCGCCACAAAACCACCGGCGACGGTCATTCCCAATCCAAGTATGTTGAGCCCGCCTGGCGCGAGGGCCCTTGTCGATCCACGAAATATGCTCAGCCAGAGTTTCTCAAGCATCCACGATCCAGTCTCATCTGTAAGAAACCCGGCTACAATCGCCCCGAATTGAAGCGTTCGGGCTGTTTCGCTCAGAGCATCTACGGTCTTGGACCTGGACCGCGTGAGAATCTCACGCTCCACTGTATCGCCCGCTTCTCTCAGATCAGCCGCAAGCAGAAGGAAGCCCTTCCTGAAGTCGGGATAATCCTTCAAAAATCGGTACGCGCCCGCAAAAACATCCAATGTGATAAGAAGCGAACCTCTTTTGACGTGAACGCCACGAATAAGAACGGAGCGCCTTCCAAAACGTGCATCGGCGAGCGACTGAACGACGCGCTCTGCTTTTCGGAGAAGCAACCAGTCGTCTAGCTTCCTGAGAAACAGTGATCCCTCGAATCTTCTTTGCGGGGCGATTTCCGGAAAGCTCAGAAGCAGTTCTCCGATTTTGCCTGTTTTCTCCTCATAACGGTCGGAAATCACTTCGACTTCCATGAGCGTTGCCTACCCCATTCGCCGACGTTCCAATGCTTGCCTCCTCGTAACGATCCTCTATTCTTGGATCGGGGGCAACCGCCGTTCTTGCATTCTCGCGCGAGCAAGATGACGAATCAGGCGGGCTGCTATACACTCGGCGGCGGTTTCTGTCCGGCGCGACGATGAATTTGCAGCACGAGCGAAACCTGCCGCGGTCGACACACGTATCTATCTTCAGTCAAAGCTTCAGGTTTCAAGTAAGATTCAGCAGGGGCAATCAATCTTGCAGGGGGGACGACATGGTTTTGATTCGTCGCATGTGTTTGGCTGCGCTGATCGTCGCGCTGGCGGGGCTCGGATGGAATTCGCTGACGGCAGCGCCGCAAGGGCCGCCGCAGGGTCCTCCGCAAAAAGTCGTCGAGCCGGAATCGGCGAAGAATCCGTCGCCCGAGGAACTCGCGGAAGGCAAGCTCCTGTTTCAGGGCGAATGCGGCGAGTGCCACGGCGTTGATGCCAGCGGCGCCGCTGGCCCCGATCTGCACGGCGTCACGCAAAAGCGCGGCGATGAAGGCCTCTTCTCCGTAATCCGCAATGGAATTCCTGGCACAGGTATGGCTGGAGTTTCGAATCTCAACGACAAGCGCGCCTGGGAAGTGGTCGCGTACCTCCATACCCTCTCGCCGACGGCCTCCGATGAAACCGTGAAGGGCGATCCCGTCAAAGGCAAAGCGCTGTACGAAGCGAACGGCTGCGCGACGTGCCACGCAATCGGCGATCAGGGCAGCGGCTTCGGCCCGCAGCTCACGCGCATCGGCGCCGAACGCGCGCCGAAATATTTTCACGATTTCCTGCTCGATCCGGGCGCGCATCCGCCCGCCGATCCAGCGCTCCCCGAACGCCGCGCATTTACCGGCTACCTTGTGACCCAGGTCGTCACCAAGACTGGAAAAGAAATAACTGGCGTTCGCATCAATGAGGATACGTTCACAATCCAGATCGAGGATGTGGGCGGGCACTACTACTCGTTCGACAAGTCCGACCTGAAGAGCATCAAGACCGAGCCGGGAAAAAGCTTCATGCCGAGCTACACGAATCTTTCCGCGAGCGATCTGGACGATCTCATCGCGTACCTCGCAAGCCTGAAGGGAGAGGCCCAATGAGAATCGCCAGACACTTTGCGATCGCGATTGCGCTGCTGGTTTCCGCAGCGGCGGCAATCGCGCAGGTGCCATACGACCGCATCCTGCACTCCGATAAAGAGCCGCAGAACTGGCTGACGTACGGCGGGAACTACGCCTCGCAGCGCTTCTCCGGACTCAAGCAGATCACGCCGCAGAATGCGAACGCGCTGCGCATGACGTGGGTCTACCAGATGCGCGGCGGCGGCGCGCTTGAATCTACGCCGATCGTGGTGGACGGCATCATGTACGTCACCGAGCCGCCGAGCAACGTGACGGCCCTCGATGCGCGCACCGGCAAAACCCTGTGGCACTACAATCCGGTGATCCCACGCGATCTCGTCGCCATCGGGCTTTTCCCCACCAATCGCGGCGTGGCCGTGCTCAACGACAAAGTTTACGTCGCGACAATCGACGCGCGCCTCATCGCGCTCGACGCCAAAAGCGGCGTGGTCCGCTGGATCACGCGCATCGCCGATAACAAGGACGACGGCTACGCCATCACGCAAGCGCCGCTAGCGATCGATGGCAAGATCGTTGTCGGCGTGGGCGGCGGCGAAGCAGGCGCGCATGGATTTCTGAGCGCGTTCGATGCGAATGACGGCAAGCTGCTGTGGAAGCTCTTCACCGTTCCCCAAAGCCCCACCGATCCCGGCGCGGATACCTGGGCCAACGGAAGCTGGTCGAATGGCGGCGGCACCACGTGGAACACCGGTTCCTACGATCCCGAAACGAACACGCTCTATTGGGGCACGGGCAATCCCGCGCCCGATTGGAACGGCGAGGGCCGCATGGGCGACAACCTTTTCACCTGCTCGCTGATCGCGGTCGACGCGGACACTGGAAAGATGAAATGGTATTTCCAGTTCACGCCGCATGAAACGCACGACTGGGATTCGTCCGAGCCGCCCATCCTTTTCAATGCGACGCTCGACGGCAAGCCGCGCAAGCTGGTCGCGCTCGCGAATCGCAACGCGTTTTACTACGTGCTCGACCGCGTGACCGGTCAATTCCTGGTCGGCGTGCCGTTTGCGAAGCAAACCTGGGCGAAGGGACTCGACGCCAAGGGCCGCCCAATCGATTATCCCGCCGCGCAAATCGAGCCGAGCGTCGAAGGGACGCTCGTCTACCCGTCGCTCACGGGCGCGATCAACTGGACGAGCCCTTGCTACAGCCCGCTCACGGGTCTCTTCTACGTCGACACGCGCGAGAGCGGGGCCTATTACATTAAGGGCGAGCCGAAGATGGCGCCCGGAAATTCGGTGGGCGTGGTCGGCGGAGGAGGCGGCGGCGGAAAGTTCATGGCCGGCGATCAAGTCTACACCGCGATTCGCGCGCTCGATGCGACCACCGGCAAGCGCGTCTGGCAATTCAAGATGGTCGGAGACTCGTGGACCGGCACGCTCGTCACGGCGGGCGGCGTGGTTTTCTCCGCCGATGCGGGCGGCGACTTCTTCGCGCTCGACGCCAAGACGGGCGCGCCTGCTTGGCACGTGCAGCTCGGCTCCGCTCTCCGCTCGAATCCGATGACGTATTCGGTCGATGGCAAGCAGTTTGTCGTCGATTCCGCCGGCAGCGCGCTTTTCGCCTTCACCCTGCCGTAGTCTCACGGGACGGTCCGGTGGCACAGACAGGATTGTCTGTGCTCTCACGCCTTTCCGCTCGATCACTCGGATAAAAAACTTGTCGGGGCGGGTTTCAAACCCGCCCTCGCCGCCACCGTCCCGGCATTGCATATACACATCGCCTGCTGCGTCCCCACCTCGGTTAAACTTCCAACATGAAAACCGCCTCGATCGCCCTGATTTCGATTCTCCTCGCACTGATGGCAGGCCCCGCGCGCGCGCAATCGCCGACGACGCCGGCGCAAGCGCCCGAACGATTCGCCAATCTCGGCGATCTGAAGCTGCAAAGCGGCGCCGTGATCCGCGATTTCCGCCTCGGCTACCGGACCGTCGGCCAGTTGAATTCCGACAAATCGAACGCGGTCCTCTGGCCGACGTATCTCGGAGGCCATTCAGAGCACCTGTTGCAGTACGTGGGCCCGGCGAATGTGGTCGATACGACAAAGTATTTCGCGATTCTTGTGGATTCGATTGGCGATGGGGTTTCGACTTCTCCTTCGAACAGCCGCTTGCAACCGCGCATGCGATTTCCGGAATTCACGATTCGCGACATGGTGGAATCCGAGCACCGGCTGGTCGCTGAGACGCTGCACATTTCGCACCTGCACGCCGTGGTCGGCTATTCGATGGGCGGCATTCAGACATTCGAGTGGGCCACCGCGTATCCGGATTTCATGGACGAGGCGATCGCGCTTTCCGGCTCGCCGCAATCCACTTCCTACGACAAGCTGCTGTGGGCGTCCGAAATCGGCGCGCTCGAGCTCGACCCGAACTGGAAAAACGGAAATGGTCGCGGGCCGATGACGCGCGGCTTTGCCGTGTACAGCGAAATCGATTCGATGAACGTCACTTCCCCGCCCTACCGCGTGGCGCACACAAGCCCGAAAGAGTTCGACGAATTTCTCGCAAAGACGCACAAGAACGACCTCGGCAACGCGGCCGCCGCGTGCGACGCGATTCGCCAGCGGCAAGCGATCATGTCGATGGATATTCCCGGCGAGTATGGCGAGACGCTCGAGCAATCCGCGAAGCGCGTGCACGCGAAAATGCTCGTGTTCGTTTCGCCGGAAGACCACATGGTGAATCCGGAGCCGGCGGTCGATTTTGCAAACGCGATCGGCGCACCGGTCGTGCTCCTCCAATCGAATTGCGGCCACAGCAGCCTCTCGTGCATCCCGATCGGCACAACGGTGGCGAAATTCCTCGCGGACCCGGGCTCGGTGCAGGCGACGACGCTGCGCGAAAACGGGAAGTAACCGGCCGTAACGGAAGTCAAAAGACCCACCCTCATAAACCGAGGATGGGGCACCCGACCGTAAGTTTCCGCTCTCGAAGGGCTACCGCAGACGTGTCGATTAGACTGGTACCCGATCTTTTGTTTTCATGGAGTTACGACGATTTCTAATCGCCAAATGTCGATTAGAATTTGCGCTTGTGACGACTGAAATCGAGAGCGCGGACGAAATGTTTTTGCGCGGGTTGTGGGCTTACGCTGAGTTTTCAAAGAGCCTTCAACTTCCGTCAAGGAAGCGGGCGATGCGAACTGCCACGAAGAGCTTGGCAGATTGCGAGGGCGAAGAGAACTGTCCTTGAGGACAGATTTGGTCGGAAGCTCAAAACCTGTCCTGGAATAGAGAAACAGAGCTGCCGGAGACGCTGCGAGCCATTCGAAGGTGGTGAAGGCGCTGATGAGGGCGATTAGCGGGCGCCCAAAGAATTCTCAGCGCGATCTGCCGGCAACTGCGAGGGGGCGACCTCGCGAAATTTGTGCGGGAGATCAGGATGGAGGAGGTAGAGGATTGAGACAGTCAAGAGTTGAAAGTTGAAAGTCGAAGTCAGAAGCGATGCGCGATGGGGCGGTTGCCTCGCACACCCTGCTCCGATGCATGGGCCGCGCGCCGGGATACCCCTGACGTTTGAAACACTCACGGCTTAGTTTTTCTCTGGCGGTTTTTCGTCTTTCTTAGAAGGCTGCCCTTCAACGTTGTCGGCATTATCAGGGGATGGTGGGTTTCCAGAATCCTTTGGTGTTTCGCTTTGCTCTTTAGCAGTCGCGGCTCTTGTAAGCTCTTCGATGTAGTCATTTGTTTGCTCCAATGATTTCTGTCTGGCGGCTTTTTGTTTCTTCTGTTCTTCCCTATATATCGATTGCAATCTAGCCAGAACGTGACTGCCTACGCCACTGTACGAGCCGAGATTCGGTCCAATGTAAAACATGTCAGTCGCCGTACCGACTCCAGGAGCGACCTCAGACCGTTTCTTAGCTGCATAAGTGGTGACCAGCGTATCGGCAAAACTCTTCCACTTCGTATGCGCTGCAAACATTAACTGCGAATCGGCGTGATTCGCTCCAGCGCCAATCGCGGAAAAGCCAACCACGTCGTCACATGAAATAATCCCATTACGTGCGGTGTAGATGTGCGCGCCATCAGTATCGACCCCAGTCACGATGGTCGCAGTTTCGGGCACTTCAAAGTTAAGCAATTCGCTCGCCAACTTTTGGACGAGCTCAGAATTCATTAGCCTCTGCCTATCAATGAACGAATTGCTATCCAGCCCGAGTGGGGCCAGAATTCTAAATTCTGCCTGAGATCGTCGAACGGCTGCGTAGTGCTTTTCATACATCTTGCTGACCTCAGCGACGGTTAGCCAGACCTTGGGATCCACTTTCAAATGTTCGGAAATTTCTGCTTGAACTCTGCTCATTATTTCGATCTGAAAAGCCGCATCTCCAGCAACCAAGGCCGCAATTGAGGAAGTTAAAGCAACTATCTTTGTCTGCGGCGGCTCAAACTCGATATCTCCCGAAGTCAGCATTCGGTCAGCGGCGCCGACGACAACGCCAGCTTGATCGCACATAGCTGCGACACATACTGTCACGGTAAGTTTCTCCCGAAGTCGCTCAGATTGTGGTCCAGTAAGACAGCAGCTTCAGTAGCGCCTATACACTCCCCGGCGTCTCTCTGGTTAAGTAGACGGGCGGGTGGTCGATCCGTTCCAATCCGGATGACTGTGCGCGCTGACACTGAGGCGAAGGCGGATCATACCACACTGACTAATTAACGACTCGTATATGGGAGCCGGGTGTCGCCGCAAAATGAGAATGTCCGGTTTGTGCAAAGTAGAAATGTCCGGTTTCATCCCAAGCGGGAGGCGGGATGGAAACGGAGCGGATCGAGTTGAGCGCGAGAGAACGGGAGCGGTTGAAGGTGCTGCAACAAGTGGAAGAAGGGCATCTGAAGCAGGTCGAAGCAGCCCGGCGGCTACGGCTGACCGATCGTCACGTGCGTCGTTTGCAAGAGCGGCTGCGCAGCGAAGGAGATCGGGGGATCGTGCATCGGTTGCGAGGCTGTCGTTCGAATCGAAAGATTTCCGAGGCAGTCCGGCAGCGCGTGGTGCGAGAGCTGGGCCGGGCACGGTATGCCGGTTTCGCTCCTACGCTGGCGGCCGAACATCTAGCGCGCCAAGGGATCGTGGTGAGCCGCGAAACGCTGCGCAGTTGGATGAGCGCCGCCGAACTGTGGCAGACACGCCGCCGGAGAGGGAAGCCGGTGCACGTGTGGCGGCCACGGCGTTCCTCGTTCGGCGAGTTGGTGATGATGGACAGCTCTCCATTCCGCTGGCTGGAGGAGCGCGGTCCGGCGTGCCATCTGATTGCGATGATCGACGATGCCACCAGCAGGGTGCGGGGCCGCCTAGTGAAGCACGATTCGACCGAGGAAAATCTGCGCACGCTGCGCGGCTGGCTGGAGCGATACGGGAGGCCGCTGGCGCTGTACACCGACAAAAACAGCCTGTTTGTGACCACGCGGAGCACGCAGCGGCACGAGCAGTTGCAGGACACCCCCGCCGCGCGCACGCAGTTCGGCCGCGCGCTGGCGGAACTGGACATCGAGTGGATCGCGGCCCATTCGCCGCAGGCCAAGGGACGCGTCGAGCGGCTGTTCGGCACGCTGCAAGACCGGCTGGTGAAAGAAATGCGTCTGGCGGGAATCGATACGCTGGAAGGGGCCAATCGCTTCCTGGAAATCACCTTCTGGCCCTTCTGGGAAAAGCGCTTCACGGTCCGGGCGGCGCAAGGCCGTGACGCTCACCGGCGACTGGAGCGCGAGCATCGCTTGGAACAGATCCTCAGCGTGCGCGTCGAGCGGACGGTGGGCTCCGATCACACGGTGGTCTGGAAAGGCCAGCGATGGGGCCTGCGGCGCGAAGAGGTCTGCGTCGGACTGCGCGGCGCTCGCGCCGAAATCGAAAAGCGGCTCGACGGCACGCACTGGCTGCGCTTCCGCGGCCATTACCTGCCGCTGCGCTCTTGTCCGGAAGCGCTGCGATCCGCAAGTCCTTCCGGCCTACGGCCTCCAGAACTTGCGGATCGCAAACCAAAACCCCCAACCCAAATCAAAACCCACTACAGCCCGCCTCCCGATCATCCTTGGCGTAAACCATGGAAGCGGACATTTCTATCTGGCACAAAACCGGACATTTCTACTTTGCGTTGACAGTATATGGGAGCCGGTGGCCATCGATCCGGCGGGTGCGCCACACACCCGAGCAGTCACGACGGATTCACACGTGACTCCATTCGAGCCGCAGACAAAGAAGGCAGCGGCCTGCCTACGCTGAAGCTCCGGCAAGGCAAGCGAGGGGTGGGGGGGGGTCATAAGGCGAAAACCGCCGACCGGAGCGAACACCAAAGGCATGTGTCGCACCTACGGTGCTCGGCACAAGCGCCGAATGCGCGATGTGAGGCAACCGACAAACCATACGGCCAAAACCGTCGACCGGAAAGGTCGCCGCTATCCGCCACGGCGGACGCACACAGCGCGCTCGGCGAGCAACAGCGACGGCTAGTTTGAGCCGGCGCGGCGCCAGGCGTAGTAGGAGTCGAGGACCTTTAGCCTGTCTTCGTGGGGTATGGGGGCCGGGCCGGGATTGTCGCCGAAGCGCATCACGAGTGGGGCGGCTTCGGTGAAGGCGGGCCAAGGAGGGAGGCCTGGGCCGTTCGGATCGCCCTTGGTGGCGAAGTTGAGCCAGTAGCCCTGCATCTCCTTCGAGATTGCGAGGTCCTCCGGAGTCGGCGCGGGGCGGCCGGCGCCACCGAGATTGCCAAACACGTAGGCGACCTCTTGTCCGTGAGTAGAGCCGTTGGGATCCCGCGCAGTGGGCCGGTCGAAGTAGTAGACATAGGCCTTGTGCTTGCCGTAGGACGATTCGAGGCACGCCCAGGTGTACTGGCCCCAGTCGAAGATGGTGTCGCTGCTCAGTTGGGTGGAGGAGCGGGTGGCTTCCGCGTCGGTGGCATGCGGATAAGCGGCGAGGATGGCGTCGGCTTCCTTGCCATAGCCGCGGCGAACCAATGCTTCGAAGGCAGCTGGGTCGGTCTTGCGGACGCCGAAGCCCGCCGCCTCGTCGGAAACGTCGCCGACGAGGATCGGCGTGTCGTTGAATTGGCCGTGATGCCACAGGTCGAACTGATCGCCGGCGATGACGTAGCCGTCGACCGGCGGCCAGAAGCGCGGCGCGCCCGGGCCTCGTTGCGCTGCCAAGATCGTGGCGGCGGGCAGCGCGCGCGCCTCCTCGAGAGTGGAGACGCCGAGGCCCTTGAGCCACGCTTCGCCGGCGGCCTCGGACATTCGCAGCGTCTCGATGCTGGTCCCGGCCCGCGGGGAATCCTCGGGCGGCGTGAAATTAGCGCCACTCTCGGAGATCACGGCGCGGAAGAGTCCCTTGGCGAGGGGCGAGGCGGCCAGCATGCTGACCGAGAAGCCTCCCGCGGAATGGCCGAGCAGCGTGACCTTGGACGGATCGCCGCCGAATTTGGCGACGTTCGCGCGAATCCATTCCAGGCCGGCGATCTGATCGAGCAAGCCGTAGTTGCCGGAGCCGTGGCCGCTTTCGCGGCTGAGCTCGGGCGTGGCGAGAAAACCGAACGCGTTGACGCGATACGAGATGCTGACGAACACCACTCCTTTTTGCGCGAAGTGCGTGCCGTCGTAGAGCGGAGCGCTGGTGGAACCGCCCGCGAAGCCGCCGCCATAGATCCAGGCGATCACTGGGAGTTTCTCGCGAGATGTTTTCGCCGGAGTCCAAACATTGAGATAGAGGCAATCTTCGCTGTTGGGCGTTGTGGGAGCCTGGCTGGTGGCTCCGGAGTTCTGCATGCAGGCGGGGCCGAAGGCGGTGGTCTGGCGGACTCCGTGCCAGGGCGCGAGCGGCTGGGGCGCCTTCCAGCGCAGGGCGCCTATGGGCGGCGCCGCGAACGGGATGCCCTTGAATTCCGACAAGCCATCGACGACGGTCCCCGCGATCGTGCCGCCCGTGACGTGCGCGCGCGTGATCTGCGCCACTGCCGGCGCGCCCGCGGCCGCGAACGCAAGTGCCATCATTGAAACCGCCCAGATGCGTTTCATGTCCGATCCCTCCGCTTCGTTGGAACCAGCGCGTCGCCGCCAAGGCGCGCGGCAGCACGTCATGCGGCGCCAAGAGTACGCCGCCGAGCGCAGGCGCGCAAGACGTTCAGCGGCGCTACTTTGAATTCGTTACGCGGTGGTGGATTGCGCGCCTTCGGCGTTTTCGACGATGCAGCCATCGAGGAGATGGATGGTGCGGTCGGCGATGCTGGCGTAGCGCGGGTCGTGCGTGACCATGCAGATGGTGGCGCCGTCGGCGTGGAGCTGGCGCAGCAGGTCCATCACGGCTTCGCTGTTTTTCGAATCGAGATTTCCCGTGGGCTCATCGGCGAGCAGGATCGACGGCTGGCCCGCCAGCGCGCGCGCGACGGCCACGCGCTGCTGCTGGCCGCCCGAAAGCTGCGCGGGATAATGCTTCGCGCGGTGCGCCATGCCGACGCGCTCGAGCGTGTCCTGCACGCGCTTCTTCCGTTCGCCCGCGGCCATGCTGCGATAGGTTAGCGGCAGCTCGACGTTTTCGAAAACGGTGAGGTCGCCGATCAGATTGAATGCCTGAAAGATAAAGCCGATTTCGCGATTGCGAATCCGCGTGCGGCTCGAGACCGAAAGATTCTCGACGGCATCGTTGTGAATCCAGTAGTTTCCTCCGCTCGGCGAATCGAGCAGCCCCAGAATCGAGAGCAGCGTCGATTTGCCGCAGCCGGAAGGCCCGGAGATCGAGATGAATTCGCCGTTCTTGATTTCGAGGTGGACGCCGCTCAAGGCATGCGTCTCGATTTCGTCTGTCTGAAACACCTTGGTGATGCCTTCCAGGCGAATCAATGACTGGGCGGTACCATTCATCGTCAGGCTCCTTCTTTAATTATTCGCAAAATAATTGCGCTACTTCAGCTCCACGCGATCGTAGTTGTCGTCGGCGGACATGTCCGAAAGGATGACGATGTCGCCGACATTCAGGCCCTTGCGTATCTCGACTGTGTTCACCGATTCGCTGCCGATTTCGACGGGGACGCGAACCGCTTCGCTGCCACCGTCGGTGACCTTGAAGAGGCCGACGGTGCTGTCGGCGTCGCCGTGCACCGGACGCCCGACGTAAAGGACGTCGGCGAGGCGCTCGATTTCGATCGTGCCTTCGACGCTGAGGTCGGGAACGGCGCCCTTCGGCAGCGCGCCATCGAGTTTTACATCCACGGTGCGCGTACCATTAGCCACCGAGGGATCGATGCGCATCACGTGGCCCGGGATGATTCCGTTGTGCGTGTCGACCGAGGCTTTCTGGCCGATCTGAATGTCCTTCGCTTGCGTCTCGGCGATTTGCAGCGACGCTTTCAGCTGAGTCGGCTGCGAGACTTTCGCCAGAGCGGCGCCCGCCGTCACCTGCTGGCCGACGTCCACGTCGAGGCCCTGCAAGATGCCGTCGACGCCCGCGCGCACGTGCAACTGCTCGACCTGCGATTTTTTCAATGCGTAGAGCGCGCGTTTCTGGTCGATGTTGGCCTGCTGGACGGCAAGCTGCGGCGTGATGGAATCTGTGAAGGTCTGGACTTCCTGCTGAGCGAGATCGTTCTCTTTTGCCAGTTCTTCGGCTTGCACCTCAGCGGTCTTGACGTCGAGCTCGGCTTTCAGGCCGAGCTTGCCGAGGCGCTCGTCGGCATCTTTTGTCATTTCGGCGGTGCGGTACTGCGAGGAAACGGACGCCGCCTGCGTGCGCTTGTCCATCAACTGATTTTGGAGCTGCGCTTTCGTCTGCTCGTAGGAGGCTTGCGCGCCCTTCATTTGGTATTCCGCGTCGAGCGCCTCCTGCTGCAATTGCGGATTGCTGAGATCGAGGATCACAGTGTTCGCTTTCACGGGCGTTCCGGGGAGGAGATAGCGCTTCTCGACGCGCCCCTCGGTGGCCGCCGGGATCACCCACACCGTTTCCGGGACGAGCGTACCGAGCCCGCGAACTTCGCGGAGCATCGGCCCGCGCTTCACCGTGTCGGTCCAGATCGTGGAGCGGTCCACGCTCGGAGCCGCCGGCTTGAGGCGCGACAGCGCAGCCGTGACCACGACGATCACCAGCAGGGCCGCGCCGATATAGATGTAGCGGCGAATCCTCTTCTGCCGCTTCACTTCCGGCCGCGCTATGTCCATGTCGAATACCTCATTCGTACCTCAGAGCCACCAGCGGATCGACGCGCGAGGCGCGCACCGCCGGAACGTAGCAGGCGAAGAGAGCCACCAGAGCCAACAGTATCGCAGTCGAAACGAAAACGAGCGGATCCCACGGCTTTACTTCGAAGAGCAAGCTGCGCATCAAGCGCGTGAGCCCCAGGCCGCCCGCGACGCCGACGATCAATCCGATCGCCGCCAACAGCATCCCCTGCAGCACGACCATCCGGCGGACGTCGTGCGGGCTCGCGCCGAGCGCCATGCGGATGCCGACTTCCTGCGTCCGCTGCTGGACCGAATACGCCATGACGCCATAGATGCCGATTGCGGCGAGCAGCAGCGCGATGGCGGCGAAAACCGTCAGCAGAGTCGTGCTGAAGGCGTCGAGCGCCGTGGATTGCCTCTCCACCTGCGCCATGGAACGGACGTTGCCGACCGGCAATCCGCCGCTCGCAGCGCGAAGCTCGCGCTCGACCTGCGTGGCGAGGGAATACGGCTCGACGCGCGTGTGAATCAGCCACTGCAGCGGAAGGACGGTCTCATTGAGCGCGGTCATGGCGTCGCTCATTTGCGCGATGGGCACGTACATTGTGGCGATGGGCTTGTTGTGGAGCCCGGTGTCGCGAACATCACTGACGACGCCGACGATCTCCCGCGGCGA
The DNA here is from genome assembly GCA_963740095.1 of uncultured Acidobacteriota bacterium. Classification (GTDB taxonomy): domain Bacteria; phylum Acidobacteriota; class Terriglobia; order Acidiferrales; family UBA7541; genus Palsa-295. The sequence goes on along the minus strand of CAVUDN010000053.1, from coordinate 48,605 downwards.
ATCGGCAAATTGGGCACCCATCCCTGCGCTGGCGATCGTGAGCCGCGCGCCGAGTTCATCGCCCTTGGGCCAGAACTGCTTGGCCATCGTTTCGTTGATGATGATGACCGGCTCGGAGGCGGCGATGTCGCGCTCGTCGAACGCGCGCCCGCGCATCAGCGGAATGTGGAACACGTCGAAATATCCAGGAGAGACGCTGCGCCACGACCCTCCTCCGGTAAACGGGCCGATGGTGGGCGCGTGGCCTTCGATGTTGAAAGGCAGCCCGAATCCTCCCTCCAGAGGAAGACAGCAACTTGCGCCGACTGCCTCGACGCCCGGCAAAGCCTCGACGCTCTGGCGCCCTTCTTGCACAATTTGCGCCACGGCCGCGGTTTTGTCGAATCGTGCTCCCGTCAAAGACATGTCCATGGTGAGGATATTGTGGGTCTCAAATCCGGCGTTGACCGTGCGCAATTGCCAAAACGTGCGGATGAGCAGAGCTGCGCCGACGAGCAAAATCGTTGCCAGGGCCATCTCGGTGACCACGAGCAGCGAGCGCGTCTTATTCTGGCGAAAGCCAGTGCCGGCGCGCGAGCCGCTCTCCTTCAGCGCGGACGTCAAATCGCTGCGCGAAGCTTTGAAGGCGGGCACGAGGCCGAAAAGAATTCCGGTGAGCACGGAAATCGCAAGAGCGAAAGCCAGAATGCGCCAATCGAACGGGATCGTGCCCGCGTGTTCGCCGATGCGCGGGATGGTGACGGGATTGATGGCTAGCAGCGAGCGCACGCCGAAATAACCGATGAACAGGCCGAGCACGCCGCCAGCGAGCGCAAGCAACACGCTCTCCGTCAGCACCTGGCGCACGATCCTTGCCCGGCCCGCGCCCAGCGCTTCGCGAATCGAGATTTCGCGTTTTCGGAGCGTCGCGCGCGCGAGCAGCAGGTTCGCCACATTGGCGCAAGCTATGAGAAGCACAAATCCCACCGCGCCGAGCAGCACGAATAGAGCGGCCTGCACTTGGCCAACAACCACGTTGTGGACGGTGTCGACCGTGAAGGTGACGTTCGGGCCCGCCTCCGCCGGAAATTTCTTGGCGAATTGTCCGCCGACGACTTCCGATGCCACCTTGGCCATCGCGAGAGTCACGCCCGGCTTTAATCGCGCGGCTGCAAACAAATAGTTTCCCTGGTTGACGGAGTTCGGATCCGCCTGCAGCGGCAGACAGACGTCTCCAAGGGGCAGGTCAGGTGAATCGAACGGAGCCATGACTCCGACGACCGTATAGGCGGCGCCATCCAGATCGAGAGTCTTTCCGACAGCCTGCGGATCGCTGCCGAAACGGCTTCGCCACAACCCGTTGCTGATTACGACGAGAGGAGGTCCCTTGGGGACATCTTCTTGCGCGCTAAACGGGCGGCCAACCTCGAACTGCACGCCAAAAAGCGAAAAGAAATTCGCCGAGACCTGCGTGGCTTTCAACTGCTCGGGTCGATCGCCACCAAGCAGGTTGACGTGCTGCTGCCCCGGAAACCCATAGAGAGCGGCATCTTCCAGGATTTGCGGCTGATTCTGCCACGCCATGAACTTAGGGATGGAAATAATGGGGCCGGTTCCCTGCGGAAATTTATCTTCGAGCACGACGATGCGATCGGCATCGGGATAGGCCATCGGTTGCAGAAGGACCTTATCCACGACGGTAAAGATCGCCGTGGTGGCACCGATGCCCAAGGCGAGCGTAAGAATGGCGACGGCGGCGAAGCCGGGATTCCTTCGCAGCATGCGCAGGCCGAAGCGAAGATCCTGCCAGAGCGTTTCGAACCATGGGATGCCGCGGCGGCCGCGGCGACTGTCGTTCGACGAGCCGGCGCCGCCCGCTTCGAGCGGTTCTTGCTTTGGGCTGCGTTCCGGCATCATGTCCTCGCCCACATCGCCCTCCGTGTGCGCCTAGAGGTGGCCGTCCATCAACAGCGAGTGTTCATGGTGCATATTTCGTACATCTTTCATACTCCAGCGCCGACGGGTGGTCAACCGGCGCTTCCCGCGCGGGCGGGCGCGCCGACAATCCAGCCGTCGGCAAGCTGGATGCGGCGATTGCCGTAGGCGGCCCAGGCGTCGTTGTGCGTCACCTGAATGATGGTGGTGCCCTCTTCATTCAATTTCTTGAGCAGGTCCATGATCATTTTGCCCTGGCTCGAATGAAGGCTGCCGGTCGGCTCGTCCGCGAGAATCAATTTCGGCTTTCCGATGATCGCGCGCGCGACGGCCACGAGCTGCTGCTGCCCGCCCGAAAGCTGACTCGGATAGAGCGCCCTTTTGGCGACGATCTGGAAGCGGTCGAGCGTATCCGCGACGAGCGCCTGGCGCTCCGATTTCGGGATGTCGCGATAAGACAGCGGCAGGTCGAGATTCTCGGCGACGGTGAGATCGTCGAGCAGGTGATACTGCTGGAAGACGAAACCGATGTACTGCTTGTGCAGCTCGACTCGCCGCCGGTTGTCGAGCTTATGCACCGCGCGATCGAGCAGGTAGTATTCGCCCTTCCAGTCGCCGTCGAGCATGCCGACGATGCCCATCAGCGTCGACTTCCCCGCCCCGGACGGCCCCATGATCGTGACGAAATCGCCCTCGCGGATTTCGAGGTCGATGCGGCGCAGGATCCAGGTCCGCCCGGCGCCCGATTCGTACGATTTCTCGACGTTAATCAGCTTGATCATTTTCTCGTTTCCGACCGCCGGGGCCCACTGGCTCAACTCGTTTTGCGCTCAGATGCCGCCGCTCGTCGGATGGTCGCTCGCGCTCCAGCGCCGCGCTGGCACATAAGACGCCGCAAACGCCGCAACGTGAGCAGCACCCCTCGCCACTAGCCGCTCGCCACTGGCCACTGGCCACTTCCTCACTCATATCTAAGCGCGACCATGGGATCGACGCGCATCGCCCGCCGCGCCGGAATCCAGCACGCCAGCAGGCCTACCGCTGCCATCAAAATCGTGACGGCGATATAAGTCACGGGGTCGCCGGGGCTGATGCCCGCGAGCATGTGGGTCATCGCCCGAGTCAGCGACCACGCCGCAATCACTCCAACCGCGACACCGACGATCACAAGGCGTACGCCCTGCTTCCACACAAGGCGAAGGATGTCGCGCGAACTTGCGCCGAGCGCCAGGCGGATGCCGATCTCGCGCGTCCTCTGGCTCGCAGTGAACGACACGACCCCATACACGCCGACAACTCCGAGAACCAGTCCGATCATTCCAAGGACGGTCGCGAAAACGGCCGCCAGCCGAAACACCAAAAAGCCCAACGCTCCATTGAGCGATTGATTCATCGTCTCGACGTCCATGATCGAAAGATTGGGCGCTAGCTCGCCGATCTGCTCCCTCACGGACCCGGCGAGCGATTCGGGCGGGACAACCGTTCGAATCTGCAGCGCGCGTTTGGATGCGAAGCTCTGCGCCAGCGGAACGTAGAAAAACGGCTGCGCGTCTTCGTTGACCGTCGTGTACTTGCCGTCGCCCGTCACGCCGACGACCTTGATGAGCGGCGCCGCGTCATTGTCCATGCGGAAGTATTTCCCGATGGGGTCCTCGCGCGGCCAGAAACCGGAGGCCATTGTTTGATTGATGATGGCGACCGGCGGAGCGGTCGCGTTATCCGAGTCCAGGAAGGCGCGGCCGCGAAACAGGGCGACACGCATTGTCTCAAAGTAAGGCGGATCGACCCGGTTCAAGAGCACAAGCGGAGCGTGCTGACCCGGGGGTATCGCGCGCCCCCGGACGAAAATGGACGCTTTGCTCGGAAACCCGCCCATCGGCACGTAGGAAGCGAGGCTTGCGGATTCAACTCCCGGAAGGGCGCGGACTCTCGATTCGATCTCTCGGTAAAACGCGCTCGTGCGCGCCTCGTCGTAGCCCGCCTCGTGTGGGTCCATGATTACGTTGAGCACATGGCCGGGATCGAAACCAAGGTGGAAGCTCCGTACGCTCTGCAAACTGCGAACGAATAGCCCGGCCGCGATCAAGAGAGCGAACGAGCCCGCCACCTGCGCAACGACAAGAAAATTGCTGGTATCTGCATGACTCAAGCCGGAGGAACTCCGCTGCCCGCCCTCGTGCAGCACCGAATTCAAATTCGCCCCGGACGCACGCAACGCCGGAAGCAGTCCCACGATCATTCCCGTCGCGAGCGCGCATCCAATCGCGAAAACGAAGAGCCGCCAATCGAAAGCGGCATCCACGTGCAACGGGATCGTCGGTAGACGAAGCGAACTCGTTAAGTGATCCACCCACACTCCCAAAATCAGCCCGGCGGCTCCGCCGAGAATGCCGAGCAGGACGCTCTCGGCAAGCATTTGACAAATCAGGCGGGTGCGCCCGGCTCCCAATGCCGCGCGCGTGGCCATTTCGCGCTGCCGCGACGCGCCGCGCGCGAGCAGGATGTTTTCCACGTTCATGCACGCGAGCAGCAGAACGAACGCGGCCAGAACCATGAACAGCCCCGAGATCGCCACGAATGCGTTGTTGGCGTACGGGATCGGCCGCGACAATTTCTCAGGAACCGCGCGAACGGTGAACCACTTGTCCGTTGCAGGATATTGAGCGGCGAGGCGCGCCGCGATCACGTCGAGAGAATCCTGCGCCTGGCGCAGGCTGATCCCGGGCTTGAGCCTTCCGAAGACCAGCATTCTTCTTTGGTCGCGATTGTTCCAGAATAGATTCGGCGCTATCTCCGTGCTGATTGCGCTTAGAGGGAGGTACAGGTCCATTTCCGCGATGGAATACATGCCCTGGAATCGCCGCGGGACCACGCCTACGATCGTTGCGGCCTTGCCGTTGATCTCGATTTGCTGTCCGAGCACGCCTGCGTCGCCGTGGAATCTCTTCTGCCAGTAGGAATATCCCAGGACCGCCACCAAAGGTTCGCCGGGCGTCTCGCCCTCGTTGGGAAGAAACAAGCGCCCCGTCGCCGGCGTCACGCCGAGCGCTGTAAAGAAGCCTCGCGAAACGTAGTTCGCGAAACATTGCTCGGATTCGCCCTTGAAGGCCAACTGCACGTTGCTCAGCACGATTGCAAATACGTCGGAAAACATTTTGGCTTGCTCGCGAAAATCGACGAATTCGGGATAGGCGAATCCCGAAGATCCAACCGGCGCACCTTTTTGCTGAATCGCCAGCACTGTGATCTGTTCCGGGTCTTGCACCGGCAATGGGCACAGCAGGAAACCGTTCACGATCCCGAAAATCGCCGTGTTCGCGCCTATCCCCAGAGCCAGCGTGACAACGATCACAAACGTGACGCCGGGCGACTTCGCCAGCATGCGCAAGCCGAAGCGGACGTCTTGCAGCAGCGATTCGAGCCAAGGAAGGCCTCGGCGTTCGCGGTAGTTCTCTTTCGTCTGCTCGACGCCGCCGAGCACGATTAGCGCTTGCCGCCGCGCCTCTTCGGGCGTCATCCCCGCGCGCACGTTGTCTTCGATCTGCATCTGGAGATGCGATTCCAGCTCGGCCGCAAACTCGCGATCGCGGCGCTGCCTGCCGAACAGGCCGGCGAATCGCACGAACCATGCACGCAGCGCGCGCATCACGACTCCTCGCTCGGCGCGAGGAACCGCGCGAGGATCGCCGTCGTCTGCTCCCACTCGCGCTCTTCCTTCGCGATGCGCTTTCGGCCCGCGCGCGTGAGCTTGTAGTATTTCGCCTTGCGATTGTTGTCCGAGGTGCCCCACTCGGACGCGATGTGGCCTTCCTGTTCGAGCTTCAGCAGCGCCGGATAGAGTGTGCCGTAGTTGACGGAGAGCAAGTCGCCGCTGGTCTGCTCGATGCGGCGCGCGATGCCGTACCCGTGGAGCGGCCCGAGCGATTCGAGGGTCTTCAACACCATCAGCGCAAGAGTGCCCTGCCAAACATCCGCTTTGTCCGGAGCCATCGTTCGTTTCTCCTATTGGATTCCCATAGGCACACTGCCACAACTCCTATTGGAAGGCAATAGAGAATGTAGATAGGGATCCCGAAGGGGGATTAGCGGCCTGGCATGAGTCCTAGGAGGCTGTTGAAAAAAAGCAGATCCCTCGCTTTGCTCAGGATGACAGGTCGAAGGAGTCTTTGCAAAGTCCGGAGAAAAGAGCAGATTCCTCGGGCCCGCCTGCCGGCGAGGCAGGCAAACACCGCCCTCGGAATGACAGGTCGGCGACGTTTTTTCCGCGGGCGCCTTAGTGGGCGCTCTTCTTGACGTGCGAAAGTTTCAGAACGACCTCGATGTCGCGGCGGGAATCGAAGCTGGAGACCGTGCGTGTCGCGGAAGTCATGTTGTCCTTCTCCGCGTGCACTTCGTAATCGATGTTCGGATCGAGGCCGCTGAAGCGGTAGAGGCCGGCATTGTCCGCAATGTAGGTCTTCACGGCCTGCGTTTTGTCATTCAAGAGGTAGACGACGCTCGCAGGAGCCGGATTCTCGTCCTTATCCACCGCCGTGCCGTGGATCGTGCGCAGCTGCAGATCGCCTTTCTGATCCTGCGCGCGCGCCGGCCGGGCAAACGCCAGGCCGAATATCATCAGGCAAATGATTCCAAGGGCCGCGGCGCCGCTCCGGCTCATTCTACTTCCTCGTCTTCTTCCTCTTCGGCGTCCTCGGCGTCGGAGCCCTCGTCGGCATCGCCGTCCTCGTCATCGTCCTCGTCGTCTTCGTCCTCCGACAGCACGACGAAATGCACCGGGTGCGTCTGCGTCACTTCGAGCTCGGCGTCGCACTCCGGGCAGCTGAGAATTTCGCCTTCTTCGATTTCGTCTTCATCCAGATCGATTTCAGTGTCGCATTCCGGGCATCTGGTCAAGGCTATCTCTCCTGTGCGGGTTTTCGGCCCATCGGCGTATTATATAACGCCCGTGCCAAGGAATCTGCGAGAGGAATCGCGCATGGATGACGCGTAATCGCGAATACCCGGATCGCCCCGTGGTCGGCGTCGGCGGAGTCATCATTTGCCAAGGGCGCGCGCTGCTGGTGCGGCGCGGCAGTCCGCCGCTCGAGGGGCAGTGGTCGATTCCCGGCGGCATGCTCGAATCGGGGGAGACTCTTCTGCTGGGAGTGCGCCGCGAGCTGCTCGAAGAAACCGGCATCGAGGTGAAAGTGCTCGAGCTGATCGAGGTTTTCGAGCGCATCAATCTCGATGGCGAGGGCAAAGCGAGGTACCACTACGTGGTTCTCGACTATTTATGCGAAGCGGTTCGCGGCGAGGCGCGCGCGGGTAGTGACGTCACGGAGGTTGCGTGGGCTACACCGGCGGAACTCGCGCACTACGCGCTGACCGAAACCGCGACTCGTGTGATCCTGAAGGCCTTCGACATCGCACGCGAACATCTACTGCACGGCTGAGGAGGTGTTGGGTCGCAGGTGGAAGCCAAAGGCCCCACCCTCACAAAACGAGGATGGGGCACCCGGAAAGTCAACGGCACCGAAAGACAATTAGCTCGCAGCGGCTTCCGGCAGTCTGCCGAAGCGGCGTTCGCGCCCGAGGAAATCCTTCACCGCCGCCGCAAGATCGGTAGCCTCGAATTCCGGCCACATCCGCGGCGTGAAAAGCAATTCCGCGTACGCGCATTCCCACAGCAGGAAATCGCTCAGCCGCCGCTCGCCGCCGGTGCGAATCAGAAGATCGACGTCGGACATCGGGCCGCCCGCATGAGTCACCTGGCCCAGCCTGCGCGCGAATTCCTTGTCCGACACCTCGAGGCTTGAAACCATCCAGCAGGCGGCGCGCAGAATCGCGTCGCGCGACGAGTAGTCGAGCGCGATCCGCAGTTCGAGCTTGCGCCCGGCGGCAGTGGCGCGTTCGGCGATTTCGATCGCGTCGACGAGCGATCGCGGAACGCGATCGCGGCGGCCAATGATGCGCAGCCGGATGCCCAACGCCGCGCACTCGGCCGCATCGCTGCGCAGATAGCTTTCAAGCAGGCCAAGCAGCGAATTCACTTCCCCGCTGGGCCGCTCCCAGTTATTCGACGAGAAGGCGTACAGGCTCAGCGTGCCGATGCCCAGCTCGGGCGCGGCCCGCACCACGCGGCGCACGGCCGCCATTCCAGCGCGATGGCCTTCCACGCGCGGGAGCCCTCGCGATGCCGCCCACCGGCCGTTGCCGTCGAGCAGGATCGCGACATGAAGCTTCGGAGCGGGATGCGGGAACTCAGTTATCGATTGCGCTACCATGAGGGTCCTTTGGCCTTCGGCTCGGTCCGATTAACCTTCGCGTGTGGCGCGAATCAGGGCTTCCATGTGGTCGAGATATTTCTCGAGCGCACGCCGGCCCGCCGGCATCAGCCGGTATTCGGTTTTCGGCACGCGGCCCGCGAACGATTTGGTGCAGCTGATGTAGCCGGCATCCTCGAGCTTGCGCGCGTGGACGCTCAGATTCCCATCCGTCGCTTTGAGAAGCTGCTTGAGTTCGCTGAACGCCAGCGACGCGTTTACCGCAAGTGCGCTCAGAATGCCAAGCCGCGTGCGCTCATGAATCACGCGATCCAGATTCACCGCGGCGGTTTCCGGCGTCCGCGCGAGCGCGGCGCCACGTTTTCCCTTGTCCTCCCGTGAAGAGCGGAAGGCTCCCGATTTACCCGCCATATTTCCTCGCAATCACGGCGCCGAAAATCAAGTGCAAACCGCCAAATCCGGCCGCCAAAAGCGCGTTACCCCACGACCAGGGGCAAAACAGCGCCACAGTTCCCAGCACAACGAAACAAAGTCCCATCAACGGCACCACGCGGATCGAAAACGCGCCGCCCGTCACGACGCCCGTGCCGTACAACAAAAGCCACACGCCGGGGATTGCCCCCGTGATGCTGAGCCGCGCGAGCAGCAACGTAAGCAGCGCGCCCACAAAAAGCGGCGGCACAAAGCTGTACACGAACCGCCGCCCCGGCCCCGAGAACAACGGGCTTCCCGCGGCGCGAGCCTTCGACATCGTCGTCCACACGGCAATTGAAATTGCCACAGCGGCCTCGGCCACCCAGGTCAGCAGCCAAGTCGATGGCGACGACTGCTGCGACGCGATGCCCGCCGCTCCGAGCGCCGTGATGCCCATCGTGACGCCGCCCCAGCCGGGCACGGCGGTGAACGATCCGGCGCGCTCCATGGTCTCGCGGATGAAGCGAAGGTTATCGCGGGCGCGGTCGTCGATGGCAACCGGATCAACCGCGCGGGGACGCGAAAATTCGGATAGTGTCATAGAGCCAGGATAGCATGCCTTGAACTATTTTCAAGTACTTTGTACATTAAAGCTTCGTAACACAAAACCTCTCGGCAAGGTCGCTAAGTCCTTGTGACGCACCCCTTTCGCGGATTATCCTGAAGCGCACCACAAATCCGGTGGAGGGGAACCATGAAAAGAATTCTTCTTGTGATTCTGGCCGCTGCGCTCGCGCCGCTGGCCGCACCCGCGCAGCAGGCGCCTGCGCCTGAAGCGAATCCCGTCTCGAGCGCTCTGCGTTCCATTGTGGCCCGCGAATCCAGAGAGGTGGTTGCCGGGGCGGAAGAAATGCCGGCGGACAAGTACAGCTATCATCCGACTCCGGCACAGATGACGTTCGGCCATCTGGTCGCGCACATGGCCACGTTCAACTTCGGCATGTGCTCGACGATCTCCGGCGTCGCGGCTCCGAAGCAGGACCTGAATGAAACCGATCCGAAGGATAAGCTCGTCAGCGCGCTGAAAGGATCTTTCGATTTCTGCACGTCGTCGCTCGCCAATCTCGATGATTCCAAGCTCGGCGAGCAGCTGCCGTTTTTCGGTGGGCGAACCGCCACACGCGCCACACTCATGTTCGTCCTGGCGGCCGATTTCGCCGATCACTACAGCACGGAGGCGTCTTATCTGCGGCTCAACGGGCTGTTGCCGCCGTCGGCCCAGCCAAGAAAACCGGGAAAATAGCCGAGGCTTAGGGCCGCGCCTTCGGGTAGCGGCCCGTCAGCACGTTCCAGCGGATGTAGATCAAGTCGGCGAACATCAACAGGCTGTCGCGCAGCACGTGGACCTTCGTGGCCGGGTCGTGCGCCCAGCGGACCGGAACCTCCACGGAGCGCAGGCCGTGGCGCTGCGCGAGAAACAGAATCTCCGGATCGAATCCGAATCCTTCGGTGCGCTGCTGCTCGAAAATGATGCGGCTTCGCTCGCGCACGAACGCCTTGAATCCACACTGCGTATCCTCGAACGGCAATTCGGTGAACAGCCGGACGAAGCCATTGAAAATCATCCCGGCGATCTCGCGAAAGCGCGATTGATGGACGGCGATCAGTGAACGATTGAGCGCCCGCGAGCCGATCGCCACGTCGTTCCCGACCCGGATCGCCCGCAGCAGCTTTTGGGATTCCTCGATGGGCGACGAAAGATCGGCGTCCGTGAAAAGCGCAACGCGTCCGCGCGCCTCGAGCATCCCGTGGCGGACGCTGTATCCTTTGCCGCGATTCTCGCCGTTCGATACGAGCCGCAAGCACGGCATGTGCGATGCCCACTCTTCCGCGAGCCGCGCCGTGCCGTCGGTCGAACCGTCATCGACCACGACGATTTCGATGCCGCCCGGCCCCGCGGGATGGGCATCGAAATATTCCCGGATGTGGGTGAGTGTGCGGCCAAGCCGCTTTTCTTCGTTGTATGCGGGAATAATGATGGAAAGTTCGGGTGGGATTTCGTTCATCCTCGATCCGTATCCTGACTACCTTGTCGCCAGCCGTAGCGGCCAAGAAGAGGCACGAACCGGCAGGAGTAGAGCGATCGCTCGGTTGTCCGGCCTTCGCGTTTCACGATGCGCAGCAGCTCCTGATGCTGGGATCCGCCCACCGGAATCACGAGCCTCCCGCCCTCGGCCAATTGATCGATCAGCGGCTGAGGAACTTCCGGCGCGGCAGCAGTCACCAAAATCGCATCGTAAGGCGCGAACGCAGGCCAACCCGCGGAACCGTCGCCCTCCTCCACGGTCACATTCCCGTAACCCATGCGCGCAAGGCGCTCCCGCGCCGAAGCCGCCAGCACCGGCTGCGTTTCCACCGCGATCACTTCGCGGGCGAGCCGCGAAAGCACGGCCGCCTGATAGCCGGAGCCACATCCCACTTCGAGAACGCGCTCGCGCCCCTCGAGCGAAAGCGCATCGGCCATCGCCGCCACCATAAACGGCTGCGAGATCGTCTGCCCTTCGCCGATCGGCAATGGCTCGTCCGCGTACGCCCCGCGAATCCACTCCGCCGGGACGAACAGGTGCCTCGGCACCGTTTCCATCGCTTCGAGCACGCGGGCCGAACGAATTCCGCGGTCGCGGATCTGCCGAGCAACCATATCGCGGCGCTCCGCCTCAAAATCCTGACCGGCAGCTGCCGCACGATCGCCGTTACTGTTCATTGGAACCCAAAACAGTCTCTGGTCACGTCAAACAGCAGATGCCGGATCGCCCCGTGAACCGTGAGAGAAAGATATACCAGAAATGAGCCGGCGTCTCCCTGCCATGCGTGGTCCCACGGTGAAATCCGCCGTGACGCCGGGTCCGGGCTTCGATATGATAAGGAGCGAACTCTCGCAACCGTCAGCCCTCCAAGGAGAATTATGAGACTTTCCATTACCCTCATCGCTGCCCTGTTGTGTGTGGCGGCGCCCGCTTTTGCGCAAGTGCCCGCCAGCAGCAGTTCGCCCCAGCACCAGCCGGGCGTTCCCGCGCAACACCAGGCGCCCCCGCCGTCCGCGATTTCTCAGGCGGCCCCGCCGTCTCTCGCAGGAAAGGTCGATCCGGCCGAAGATGCCGCGATCCGGCATCTGATGGACGTCACCGAAACATCCAAGCTGGGCGACAACATCAATGCGTTTCTCACAGACCGCATCCGCAACATCATGAGCCACAACCTATCGGCCGATAAGCTTCCGAAATTCATGGATAGCTTCAGCCAAAAGCTTTCCGCCGCTTCCCCGTCGAGCGCGGTGACCGACGCCATGGTGCCCATCTACGCGCGCGCCTTCACGATGGACGACATCCAGCAGATCACCAAGTTCTATGAATCGCCCGTCGGGCAGAAGATGGTGAAACAGATGCCCGTCGTCAACCAGGAAGCGCAAAACACCGGCGTGCAGATCGAGCAGAACGCGGCCATGAGCGTCCTCGACGGCATGCAGGACGATTACCCCGAGCTGAAGCCGATGCTCCAGCCGCAGACGCCGGCCCCGGGCGCTCCCGGCACCCCCGGCGCTGCGCCTTCTCCGGAATCAGGGCCGCCGCCGCCGAAGTAGCCATGGCGGTCGCGCGAACGGCGGGGTGCAGGCTCGGTCGTGGCGAGCAGCGGCAGGAGGGAATGATGAGAGTACGAATCGCTCTTCGCATGCTGGTGCTATCCGCGGCGAGCCTCGCGGTCGTTGCGGTTGCGGGCGGCCTTCACGCGCAGGAGCGGGACCAATCGAAGCCGTCCACCGCGACGCCAGACCACGCTGCTCCGGCTCCTGCCGTCGATCCCGTAAAGCGCGCGGAAATTCTCCACCTCCTCGACCTGATGGGAACGAAGACGGCAATCGCACGGATGGGCCCGACGCTCATGGCGCAGATGGAGCAGTTTTCGCACGACGACGCATCGAGCGCACGGCAGAAACGCCTGATGCAAGACACGATGGCCCGCATGCAGGCCCGGATCGATTCGGGCGCCTTCGAGGATCTGTACGTCACGATCTACGACAAATATTTCACCGCGGACGACATTCATCAGCTGATTCAGTTCTACGAAAGCCCCATCGGACGCAAACTCGTCGACAAACAGGCGGACATTACCCGCGATGCCTTGGCCGGATCGATTCAGTGGATCCAAGAAAACGCCGCCGCCATCAAGGCGGACTCGGAATCAAAAGGCTCCCCGGATACGTCGCAGCCGTCACCACCCACGAAGCCATAGCCATCCGCCAGACGAGTCGGCTATTTCGCGCGCGATCGCCGTCTTGCCAAAATGGCGATTTACGTAGCGTAAGTGCGAGCTGAATTGCACTAATTCGGCTACAATGCTCTCCGATGACGCTATTGGCCCCGCTCAACCTTATCCTGGCCGACCCTATGGACTGGTCCCCTGTTCGCATTTCGCTCGAGACGAGCGTGACCGCGACTCTAATCACGCTCGCAGTTGGGCTCGCGGCCGCAGCTTGGCGCGAAAGGCGCAAGGGGCCCGCCGCGGCCCTGGTCGACGGGATTTTCTTGCTGCCGCTCGTGCTGCCGCCGACCGTCGTCGGGTTTCTGCTGCTCCTGCTTTTCGGCCGCAACGGTCCGCTCGGCAAGCTTCTTCTGAGGTTCGGCGCGACGGTCGTTTTCTCCTGGCCCGCCACGGTGATCGCGGCCGCGGTCGTCTCGTTCCCGCTGATGTATCTCACCGCTCGCGCTGCGCTCGAACAGGTCGATTCACGATTCCTCGAAGCTGCGCGGACGCTCGGCGCGTCCGAATGGAGGGTTTTTAGCGAGATTGCGCTCCCGCTCGCCTGGCCCGGCGTCCTCGCGGGAACCATCCTGTCATTCGCGCGCGCTCTCGGAGAATTCGGCGCCACGCTGATGCTCGCCGGAAATATTCCGGGCCGTACCGCAACGATCCCGGTCGCCATCTATTTCGCGGTCGAGTCCGACGACATGACCCGCGCCTTCGCCTGGTGTGCGGTCGACATCGCGATTTCGCTCGCCCTGCTCGCCGGCCTCTATCACTGGACGCGCGCGCAGGGACGCGCCCGCTGGATGCGCCGCTGACATGCCGCTCGAGGTCCAAGTCGCCAAGCAGCTCCCGAATTTCGCTCTCGACGTGTCGTTCACGGCCGGCGACGCGCCACTCGGAATCCTCGGGCCATCCGGCGCCGGAAAAACGATGCTGCTCCGCTGTATCGCAGGTCTTGAACAGCCGGACCGCGGCCGCATCGATCTCAACGGCCGTGTGCTGCTCGATACTGCAGCGCGCATTCGCGTCCCGGCGCGCGACAGGCGCGTGGGCCTGCTCTTCCAGCATTACGCGCTCTTCCCCAATCGCACGGTCGCGGAAAACATCGCCTTCGGCTTGCGGAATTTGCCTGCAGAAGAGCAGTCGCGCCGCCTGGCTGCGCTAATCGAGCGCACGCACGCGCGAGGGCTCGAAGCCCGCTATCCGCGCGAGCTTTCCGGCGGCGAGCAACAGCGCGTCGCTTTAGCGCGCGCTCTTTCGATCGAGCCCGAAGCGCTGCTGCTCGATGAGCCGCTCTCGGCGCTCGACACACACCTGCGCAGCCAGGTGGAAGCTCAGCTTCAGGAGACATTCGCCGCGTACCGCCGCCCCACGCTCGTTGTGACGCACAACATCGAGGAGGCCTATCGCCTCGGCGAGCAGTTGCTCGTGCTGGCGCGCGGCCGCGTCGCTGCATTCGGCGGCAAGGAAGAGATTTTCCGCCATCCGCCAAGCCTCGAAGTCGCGCAACTCACCGGCTGCAAGAATTTCTCCCGCGCTCGCACAGTCTCGGACCACGCGATCGAAGCTCTCGATTGGGGATGCAATCTCCGCGTAGCCCACACACTCGCTCGCCCCGCCGCGCACGTCGGAATTCGCGCGCACCACATCGACTTCGCCGAGCCGTCAAACGCAGCGGCCGTGGAAGCCCATGGGGACAACGTGTTCCCATGCTGGCTCGTCCGTTCCTCCGAGACACCTTTCCGCATTACGCTCTACCTGCGTTTGCACCAGCCGCCCACAGAATCCGGCGAGCACCACCTCCAAGCGGAGGTGTTCAAGGAGAAATGGGAGCGCTTCCGCAATCTCCCGCAACCCTGGCACGTCCGCCTTTCCCCCGATTCACTTTTCCCGCTGCCCGAATAGGTGGGTTTGCGATTCGCAGATTCCCACCTGCCCTTTCTCGCAGGTAGCTGTGTGGCAACCGCGTTTGAGAACTTAGGGGACTGAAGCCCGCCACGATTTTGCGGGACTTATGTCGTGGCTGGAGGCCACGACCCACAAAGATTCAGACTCTAAAGGCACGCGCTTCCACCTTTCGAAGAAGGCCGGTGGGACACCGGCGCTACGCAAGCTGCGCTTGGCCGCTGGATGCCGTGCGAGAAGGCTAGCGGGCTCCGAGTCTCTGTGCACTCAGTGCCTTCTCCGTGAACTCTGTGTTTAGCTGGAAGATCAAATCCACCCCGGGCGTCGAAAGATATAGCTCAGCTCACGCGGGATTACTTGAAGTGTTTCACCCACTTGATGTCCATGCCATAGGTGCCGGTAATGTCGCGCAGAAAGACAACCGAGAGATCGCGCCTAATTGCGTATTCCACCTGGATCAGCTGATACTGGTTCGACGTCGCGGCATTGCTCGAGTACGTCACCGTCAGCCCGCGCGCCACCTGTTCCTGAATCGTCACGCGCGCGGCAGCGTTTGATTCCGTCGAAGTTTCCGCCACGAACGGATCGACGCGAAACGAGCTGATCCCGAATAAGTGCTCGATCCTGCTCCCGATTCCCGTCGAGATGGCCTCGGAAAGCAGCGCGGTCGCGCCATAGTTCTGCGAGGACCCGGGCGACGAACGCAGCCCGCTCTGTTCCCCCGGGCTCCCCAGCGCGAGCAGCGCGACGATATCCGAATCCGGCAGCGGCGGATCGGAACGATAGTTCAGCGCCAGATGGCTGGCTCTGCCGGAAAAGTCGATCGTCACCTGATACTGGCTGATCGTGGACGTCGCTTCCACGTCGAGCTCCGGATCGAGCCGGAAAGGATTCGCAAAATTGATATCGCCGCGCGTGATCTGAAATACGTTGCCGCGGAACGGCATTTCCCCGCCCAGCAGGTGCACGTTGCCGAGCAGCACCGGCCGGTCAAACGTGCCGCGCAGCCGCACGTCGCCGTCGATATCAACGTGCGCCCCGCTCCATTCGATGCGTGCGCCGGGGCTGGTTTGCCCCTCGACGTCCAGCGCCAGATTCTGCAGAAATGGCGTGGTCGAAGGCGGTCCCGATGATGTTTCCGAAGCCGCGGCGAAAAACGACGCCACATCCACGCCCTGCGCGAAGAGAATTCGCTGCACCTGCACGCGCCCGCTGAGCAGGCCGGCCGTCGTCGTTCCCGAAAGCCGTATCGTGCCGCCCGCGAGCCAGCTCATGCCGGTGGGATAGCGGATGCGCGCCTGCGATGTGGTCGCCGTCACTTCGTAGCGCACCGGACCCTCGCCATACGCGAGGTTGCCGCTCAGCGTCAGTTGGCCGCCGCCCGCTTCGGCCGTCACGCGATCGAACACCAGCCTGCTCTTGTCGAACAGGAAATCTCCATTCAGCTTGCTCAGCCCCACCGGAAAATCGCCGTAGACGGCGGACGCGTTGCGCACCGTGGCTCGCCCCGTGATCGCGGGCCGCGCCATCGTTCCTTCGATCGACACGTTCACGCTCGTGCTGCCTTGCGCATTCAGCGAAGGCAACAAGCCCTTGATGAGCCGCAAATTGACGTCCCCGGAAAGCGAAAATCGCAACGGCTGGTCGCGGTCGAAGCGCGCTGACCCGCTGAACTTGAAATCGGTATCGGGCCCGTGCAGATGCGCCTGATCGATGCGTACTTCGTTGCGATGATAGGTCAGTTTGATGTCCTGATCGTTCGCGAGCTGCACGAACTGGTAATCGAATGAGATGCGCGCAATGTCCGCGTCCACTTCGATCGAATCCGGCCGGCTCAGCGCGCCCGAGATCGTGAAAACGCCGTTAGCGCTGCTGTGGCCGGTCAGCTGGATCTGGCTCACGTGGAGCCCGGCGCTGATCAGCGGATCGAGATCGAATCGCGTTACAGCGAGCCGCCCCGAAATCGCGTGCTCGCCTTCGAGCCCAACGCTCAGTTGCCCCTCAAGCTTTGCCGCCGCGGACTCTTGAGACGCCAGCGTAATGCTCGCCGTCTTGCCGTCGGACGTCAGGTGCCCGCCGAAGTTGCCTTCCACCTCCGTCCCCAGCTTCAAGCCGGTAAGCGTCACGTCGCCCTGCCCCACCGGCGCGAACAATGGCCCGCTGCCGCGAAGATGGAATCCGAGCTGGCCGCCGACGGGCAGCGAGCCTGTTTGTAGCTTCTTTATCTTCTCGAGCGCGATCCCCGAGCCGTTGAGATCGAATTCCGTTCGCAGTTCCCCGGGCCAGTAAGCGACATCTCCCGAAATCGCCGTCGAATCCTCGCGCAGCACGGCCTGCGACAGCCGTACTTCTCCTTCTTCCCAATGGAACTGCCCGGTAAGGCTGTCGAATCTCCATCCAAGCGCGCCGATATCGTCGAAAACAAACTTGGAATCGAACACGGGAGAGGCGCGCGTCCCGCTGCCGCGAATCTCTCCGCTCAGCGTACCCGTCACCGGATAATTCGTGCCGATGATCTCCTGCAAATCGTCCGACGCCGCGTGATTCACCTCCGCAGTCATCGTCCAGGGACTCGTGTCGAGAAAACCCCAGTCGCCGTCGAACTCGAGCGACATATCGATGGTCGCCAGGCTCTGCCCGCGTAGCACGGTCGCTTTCGAAAGCCGGAAACCATCGGGCGAATACTCGAAATCGCCTCGCAAGGCGTCCCACTGCAGCTTGCCGTACTGCGCGTTCGTAGCGTTCATGTCGCCGACGAAAGTAGGTCCGGCGATGGGACCGAGCACCCGCCCGGTCCATTCGACGCGGCCCGCAATTTTTTGCGGCTCGGCGGTCGGGCCGCGAATCGCGTTGATGAAATCGTCCCAGTCGGTCAGATCGTCCGTGCGAAACTGCGCCTCGAGGGCCGAATCGAGTTTCCCCAGAGTGCCATCGACATCCACTTCCGCTTTCGGCGTCTTGATCTGGCTCTGCGTGATCGTGACGATTTTCGTGTCGTTGTCGTAATCGTATCGGAAGTGCGCCGACGCCGGAATCATTCCCGGCGCGAGCGTGGCAGGCGGCATCCACTGCATGGTTCCGTCAGTTCGAAAATCCTTGAACCCTGCGTCCCAGGAATTCACCGAGTCGACTCCCATCGCGGCGTCCCAATGCAGCGCGTTCACCGGAAAGCCATTGTGATCGAGCGCAGCGAAAGTGGCGGCGAGGCTTGCGCCGTGGAAATGCGTCTCCGTGCGAAACTTCAATCCCTTGAAGTCGAGTTGGAGCTGGCCGTCAAGCGCCCCCCCGAGCGCTCTCGCGCTCAGATTCGGCACCACCAGCCTTTCCTTCGCCACTTGGTAATCACCGGACGTCTCAAAGCCTTTCGCGTGAAACCATTCGTAGCCCAGATCGATGTCGTGCGCGTTGAAGTAGCCGCTCGCGGTCCACTCGCCGGGCTTCGCCACCCCGTTTCGGATCTCCACGCTCGCCGCATAGTGAGCCTGCCCCGAGAAATCGGTGATAGCGCGAGGCGCAGTCGCCTTGTGGAAAATCATCCGAACATCGTCGAGCGAAAGCCTCCCGCGATAGCGGAAATCCCAATCCGGCCGCGCAAAGCTCGCCAGATCGGCGCGCAGATTTAGCTGGGAATGCGGCCCCGTCCACACCAGTTCCTGCAGCTCGAATGAATCGCGGTGCAGCATGAATTTGGCCGAAACGTCGAAGCGAAAAGGCATATCGCGTTTCGCGGCGAGCCTCACCTGTTTCCACTGGAAGCTCCCGACGTATGAATCGGCTGCGCTGGCCGGCGCATCATGGTGCAACGTAAATTCGAAATTCCGCCCATCGAGCGCCAGCGGCGTCCGCCGGTTGTTGTAACTGACGCCTCCGCCGCGCAGCGCCAGCTGGCCGATGCGCAGACTGAATAGCGTCGAGCGCCAGGGACGGCTCGGCCCCTGGTGCTTCGGACTCGGCACGTTGGTGCGGCCGTTCTTGTCGACCGTGATCGCCACCTCGGGCTTGTCGATGGTCAGCCCTTCGAGAGCAAACTGGTGCCCGAAAAACGACAGAATTCGCACCGACGCGTCGATGCGATCGGCGCGAAACAGCGGCGGCGCGCCCGGTTCCTCGAGTCCATGAACGGTGAAATTGCTGATTCCGACGCTCAAGCGCCACGGATTGAAATGAAATCCGCCGATCTCCGCGCGCGCCCGCGTGCGTTCCTGAATCTGGCTGACGATCGCGGACCGGATCCATCGGTCGGCGAATCCAAACTCGAAAATCGCCACCACAACCAGCGCGAGCACGCCGACCGCAACCAGCGGCGGTATCGTCCACTTTTTCCAGCGCCCGCTCACGGTGCTTCTCCGTTCGACATGATGTCGATCTTCAGCCGGTCGCGCGTGTCGTCCAGCCACTGCTTCGCGAGCGTGTCGATGTCGCGCTGCACGAGGACTTCGCGAATCGTATCCTCCACGTCGTCCACGGGCGGCACTTTCTCGCCGCGCGCCTTGAGCTGTGGAGTGAATTCATCGTTGTAATAGGCCTGGATCTGCTTCTCGTCCACCTGCGCCGCGGGACGAAACCGGTAATCGAGGAACCGCGCCAGATAGATTTGCTGCTCGAGCATCCGGCGCACAGCCGCGTCGCCAAGCCCCACAGCCTCACGCTGCTTCTCGAATTCACCGGGCGAAGGAAACTGCGCCACCAGCTGCTTATAGGCCCGGTCGACGTCTTCCTTCGTCGGCGACGGATACTTGCTCGCATCCGCCTCACCGCGCACGATCCATTGATCGGCCAGTTCGCCGATCAGTTCGTCGCGCGATTTCGATTTTCCATCCACCAGCTGCTGAAAAGCAGCAAGTTCGCGCACTTCGCTGTCCGTCAGGATGTCGTCCTCGATGCGCGCCGCGACGCCGTCGATCGGCTGTCCGCCCGCGTTTGAGGCCGCAGCGTCAGACGCAGGCGACAGCGCTGTCGCCTGCTGCGTCTGCGCGAGCCCACAGTTCGCCGCTGGACCGGCAAGCCATGCCATGGTCGCGAGAAAAAAGATCGCGCGTTCCATCAATCTTTTCATCAAAAGACCGGTCCAATGTTGAATGAAAATCCCCAATGTGACAGATGGTAAATCACCGGCTGTTGCGTTGTTGTATTGAACCCCTGATACTCCGCCGGATTCAGCTGGTAGCCGATATCGACGCGCACCGGCCCCACCGGCGTCGGATAGCGCACGCCGAACCCGATCGTGTGCGAGAAGTAGTCCAGATCCGTAAGCGACGGCGGCTTCCATCGCAGCGTGATGTGATTCACATCCGTAAATACGTTGCCGCCGTCGTAGAAGATCGTGCCGCCCAATTTATTGCCCACCCACGGCAGTCTCATCGGGAAATGCAGTTCCTGGTTGAAGATCAGCACAGCCAGGCCGCCGATCGGAAATCCCGTGCACGGATCGCGCGGCCCCGCCTGGTTCAACCCGAAGCCACGCAGCGACGTTCCGCCTCCGGCGAAGAATCGCTCCGGCAACGGAATCACTTCCTCGACGGGTTGCGGCGTGCTCGGCGAGCACTGCGCCGGATCGAACGGAATGTTGATGCCCTCGATCGTGTTGCCCAGCGGCTCCTCAATCCCGAATCTTGTCGATCGCGCGAACACAAACGATCTGCCGATGGAATAAAACGACGAATTCTGAAAAAAGCCGCGGAAATAACTCGAACTCGATTCGAAGGCCGTCGACGCATAGCTCACATCGGCCGTGTTGAACGTTCCGCGCGTTGCGTCGGCGGGATTGTCTCTCCGGTCGCGCGCGTACGTAATTCCAAAGCCCGACACTTGCTCCGGCTGGCTGAACAGAGGTATCTCCTCCTTGCTGATCGTCTGGGCAAGGTTGGCGGCCTTCACATCTCGATAGAAATACCGGTAGAGGAGCGAACTCGAAGACGAAAGCTTCTGCACGAGTTGCGCGCCACCCTCGTAGCGCGTGGATGTGAACGTATTGATGTCCTGCGTCTTTTCCGCATACGCGGTGAACTGCAGGCTGAGGTTGTGATTCGCGAGAAAGTTATCCGCCGTGTACGTCGACGCAAACCGGTATTCGAGCGTGCTCCCCCGCGCCTGGAACGAGAGCGTTTGCGCCCGCCCGAACATATTGGCCCGCGCAATTTCGAAGATCCCGCGCGGGCTGGCGCCGAGCTTAGTCACGCCCGGATTCGTTCCGCCGGCGACGCGCTGCACTTCGAATCCGAAGCCGTAGCCGATCGTGTACCGGTGTCCCTCCAACGCCTCGACCACAACAGCCTTCTCTGGATCGGCGCCGGAAGGATTTTGCGGAGCGATCTGCACGCGGTCGAAAACTCCCAGGTTGTAAAGCTGCCGTTGCGTCGTCGCCACGTCCGCTTCCCGCAGCGGGCCGCCCGCCTTGATCTCCACCTGCCGCGCGATAATTCCGGGCCGCGTATACTGATAACCGGTCAACAAGACCTTGGCCACCTCGATCCGGTTGCCTTCGGTGATGTGATAGACGAGCTGCATTTCGTCCGGCTTGCTGCCGCGCGCTGTTTCTTCGTGAAAGCTCGCTTCCGGGAAGCCGTCGTTGTAATAAAGCGCCAATATATTGTTGCGGTCGCTGGTGACGCTCGCCTCTGAATACGGTTGTCCCGGCGTCGATCCCGTCACGTTGAGCAGCGTGGGCGTGTCGAGCGCGTGATTGCCTTCGATCTTCAAACTCGAGATATACGTCTGGGTTCCTTCCAGCACATGAAATGTCACGAATAAGTTGTTCTTCTTGTCCCGGTAGCGATCGTCGACTGAAGCCGTCACCTGCGCGTCCTGGAAGCCGTTGGAAAGGTACACGGCGCGGATCGAATCAATATCATCCCGCAGCAACTGCTGGCTGAAGCGGCCATTCGAAGCGAAAGACGCAGGCTGCAGGCTCAAGCGCCGCGCGAGCAGTTGCGTCTGGAAATATTTGTTGCCACCAAACGCCACACCGGTGAGGCGATACTTGCTGCCGCGAGTCACGTCGTAGGTGATCACGCGTTCCTTCAGCGTGTCGTCCTGGCGGGACTCGACCTGGACGTCCGCATCGAAATAGCCCTCGCTCTGCAGGTAATCGCGCAGGTTCCGCCGGCCCTCTTGCAGCAAGTCCTCGTCGACCGCCCCTTCCGCGTACATCGGCAGGAGCTTCTTTTGCCGGCTTCCGCTCATATGAGCGCCGTTCACTTCGATGCGGATGCGAGGCCCCGCGCTCACGGAAAGCATCAGCGGCACGCGCTTCGTCTGCGCGTCGTAGGTTCCGCGCTCGAAAAGCGCTCCCGCGCCCAGAAATCCTTGTTTCACGAGGTGTTTCTTCACGCGATCCGACGCGCGTGAAAGCCCCGCGGAGGTCACCGCATTCTTCTGCGATATCTTCGATAGCCGCAGAAGCTGTGCATCCTTATATGGCGTGCTGTTGTCGATCGTGACCACTCCCACGCGCGCGCGAGGCCCCGGGTCGACCAGAAACGTGACGTCCATCTCGCGCGTGTTCACGTCGGGAAAGAGCTTCCACGACACGTTCGCCTCGTAGAGTCCGTCGTCGCGCAGCGAGTTCTGCAGCCGCGCCACCGCCTCGCGCAGCGAGCTCTCTCGAAACGCCTCTCCCAGATTCAACCGCACCGCCGCCAGCGCCGCCGGATTCGATGGAGGCTCCTTAAGTCCCACAATCTGAATCACGTTGTTGTAGAAATTCCGCTGGACTACGAAATCGATCCGCAGGCCGCCCGGCTCCGTAGCAGACGTAACCTTAATGTTGGCGTAATCGCCCATCCGGTAAAGCTCGCGCAGGCTTGCGCGCTCCGCGGTGAAATCAAAAGGCTTGCCCGCCTCGAGCGGAAGCGGCGGTATTTGTCGGGTTACCGGCTTCCCGGATTCGTCCACCACGCGCACTTCCGCCACCGCTTTTCCTTCGATGCTGGCTTCCTGCGCCCGAACCGGCGGCGCCACAGGCAGGATCGAGGCGAGGCATCCAGTGAAGGCGACGGCGCGCAGAAGATTTCCGCGGGCGGTCGACGACGTGAATATCGCGAGAATTTCCATTCGCTAATTGAGAGGAAAGGTTAGCACAGCCGCGTTGCCTGCCCGCCGTGAAAAGGCGCTATGATGAGCGAGGAAATACTGGATGAAGCCCGATCAGCAAGATAAATATTCCCGCCAGATTCTCTTTGCTGGAATCGGCGACACGGGACAGGAGGCCATCCTCGCGTCGAGCGCCGTAGTCGTCGGCTGCGGCGCGCTGGGTACCGTCGCGGCGAACCTGCTGGTTCGCGCCGGCGTTGGCCGCCTCCAGATCATCGACCGCGACTTCGTCGAAACCTCGAATCTGCAGCGCCAGACTCTTTTCGAGGAATCAGACGCGCGCGACGCCTTGCCCAAAGCCGTTGCCGCCGAGCGCCGCCTCCGCGCCGTCAACTCGGACCCGCAAATCGAAGGCATCGTGGCCGACGTGACGCCGAAAAACGCCGCCGACCTTCTCTCCGGCTTCTCCGTGATTCTCGACGGAACCGATAATTTCGAGACGCGCCTGCTCCTGAACGACACTGCCGTCTCGCTCGGCATCCCCTGGATTTACGCAGCTGCGGTCGGGAGCTACGGCGTCACGATGACGATTCGGCCGGGCATCTCACCCTGCCTCGCATGCCTGCTGGAGAGCGGCAATCCGGAAAATGGCTGCGGTTCCGTCCCCGGCATGCCCAGCGTAGAAGCGACCTGCGACACGGCGGGCGTACTCAACGCTGCCGTCGGCGTAATCGCATCGATCGAAGCGGCGGAAGCAATCAAGCTTCTGGCGGGAAAACCCGAGGCTCTCAATGGCCGCTTGATCTCCTGCGATGTATGGACCGGCAAATATCAATCGATCGGAATCGCCCGCAATCCGAATTGCCGCGCCTGCCGGCGCCGCGATTTCACCTATCTTGCCGGTGCGGCCCAGCCGCACATCACGATGTGCGGCCGCGATTCCGTCCAGATTCACGAGCGCCACCGCCGCCTCGACCTCGCCGAACTCGGCCGCCGCCTCGTGTCCGCCTCGGCGGCCGAAGTCCGCAACAACGATTTCCTGCTGCGCTTCCGCGTCGCACCCTACGAACTCACCGTCTTCGCCGACGGCCGCGCTATCATCAAAGGCACAAAAGATCCCGCCGTCGCCCGCTCCCTCTACGCGCGCTACGTCGGCGCATAGGTTTGCGTAGCGCCGGCGTCCCGCCGGCTCTTTTTCTTTAGGTGGAAGCCTGGGCCTTCAGGCCCTCGAAAAAGCGTTCGCTAAAAAGAGGGCTTTAGCCCCGGGAAGGGTCCTACCCGGCAAACCGCCGCAGCGCGGATTGCCGCATCGCCGCGCGGTCGATGTTTTCGCGGCAGTTCATCAGCGTGAGGAGCGTACTCAGCACGCGCGCCTTAATCTCATCCGACATCGGAAAGCCGCTCGTGGCCGTGTGCACGAGCGATTCGCCTCGCGCCGCAATCTTTCGCACGAATTCGAGCTGGCGCTCGTGGTTGGCGTTGCCGAGCGCGGTCTCGCGCCGCATCTCCGCGCACTCCTGCTCGATGAAGAGAGTGAAATGCAGAACGCACAAGTGCTCAACGGCGAGTCCCGCCGGCACAGAGCCCTTGCAACCCTTGGAAGAACACGGTTCTGGCACGGAGCTTGATCCTCGACAACCCCTTTTTTTGTAACACCTTCGGTCATGAATTTCCAGTTACTCCCGATGCTCTGCGCCCAATTCGATAGCATCCGGTGGCAGTCGGAATCCTACGGTTCGAGCAGCAAAAAATCGCCGGTTCGCGTCTAAAGAAGTGTGTGCTCCCAATAGGAGCACACGGAATGGCTGATACAGGAGGTTCCTCAAGATGACACGTCCAATCGCAAGTCCCATTCGAAAAACGGCCCTTTCGCTCCTTGCGTTCGCCCTCGCCTTCTCCACAGCGGCTGTCGCGTTTGCCGCGCCGAAGAAAGCGCAGGCGCCCGCGCGCGATTCAGCCAATTACGAAGCGTGGCTGACCAAGGAGGTCCACCATCAACTGGTGCTACTTCCCTTCTATTCGGTATTCGACAACCTCGAATACAAAATAGAAGGCTCGAAAGTCACTTTGATGGGAGAAGTCGTGCGGCCCGTTCTCAAAGACGATGCCGCAGGCGCAGTCAAGCACATCGAAGGCGTCACGGAAGTCGACAATCAGATCAAGGTGCTTCCGCTCTCGCCGATGGACAACCGCATCCGCTTCGCCGAGTACCGGGCCATCTACTCGAAGCCGTCTTTGCAGAAGTATGAGGTGCGCAGCGTGCCGCCGATTCACCTCATCGTCGAAAACGGCCACGTGACGCTCGAAGGCGCGGTCGCCAACCAAGCCGACAAGGACCTGGCCGGCATCGCGGCGAACGGCGTTTCCGGCGTCTTCTCGATGACCAACAACCTGCGCGTCGTGAAAGACTGACGGCGCTAACATTGATCCGCTAGCGCGTCACTGCCCCGCCGGCGCGGCGTGCTCGCCAATCCGGAAATCGGTCCACGGACCGGCGATCATGTCGCGCAACACGGGTGACTCCCACGAAAACTCAGGATGTGCCTCGAGGAATTTCGCGGCATCGAAATTGATTCCGCAGGGATGTCCGATGCGCGCGATGAACTCCATCTGCGCGGCCAGCTGACTGTCGATCACTTTCGCCTGGACGGCGCCGCTGGGCGAAAAGGGCGGCGAATCCGACCCGGGCAGCGTGACCGGCTCCATATCGCCGTGGCCGCAAAGTGTGCGGCGATTCGCGCCTTCCTTTTTCGTGAACGTATCGTAGTGATCGGCGAGAAAGACCTCGGCCATTTGCGTGTCGATCTTTCCCTTGTTGCCGTTGAGCAGCTCGTCCCAGCGGATCTTGCGCGCGTTCATCGAGCTGGCCGGATTGTTGGGATCGTACGTCGTTTCATCCTTGATCACGTCGGGATCGCTCGGGAAATTCGCGCCGGAAAAGTAGCCGTCCATGGTGCGCCAGAGCTTGGTGTGCTTCAGGCCGAGTTCGAGGCGCGCGATTTCGCCCGTTTTGCGGTCGCCGATCAGCCAGTCGTTCGCGTAGCCGCCGTTATTGCCGTCGATCATGATTTTGGCGTAGCTGTCGATCGAGTCCGCGTATTGCGCGGCCTTGCGCGAGCGAACGAATTCCGGCTTGCCGTTCGGGTCCCATCCGTGGAAATTGGCGATGGTCGTCTCGGTAACCATCAGCCCCGCTGAATTCACAACGAAATCGTCGTCGCTCGTAATGACGCCCGGAAAACCGTCCATCAGCATGCGGTAGCCGTGCTCCGGGACGATATCGAAAATGATGTTCCAGCGCGCGCCTTCCATGTACGTCGTCCAATTACTGTGCGCCATCACGATCTGGTGGTCTTTCGTCCAGCTCCCGGTGGCGACAAACGCGCTGCAATGGGCGAACGGCTGAAGTTTCGTCGAAAGGGCGGTGCCCGTCTGCTTCGCGAGCCAAGGGACGTAGTAATCGGGCAGCTCCGAAAACGCGTTGAGCGCGACGATATCCCAGATGTCGAGCTTGCCACCCCGCGCGTGCAAACCGTCGACGATTCCAAACATTTCAGACTGGAATTCAGGATCGATCTTCCGCCAGAGCATCTCGCGCGCGGCGCGCCGGAAGAAGTCCCAGTCGCGCCCGGTGTCGTGCGTGTCCTCGAGGCGCACCACCTCAAAGGTCTCTGAAATCTCCGGCGCGAGCAGATAGCCGTGCTGGTAGCCGATGTCATGCGGCGAGCCTTCGAGATGCACGTAGATCCATCCGCCGCGATTGAAGCGATAGCCCTTGCCCTGCGTGACGTCGGAGTAGGTGTTCTGCGGCAGCCCCGCCGGCACGGTCGGGTTGGACAAAGTCGCGGCCGGCGATGTTGCGTTCGAAGAAGTGGTGGCGCGCGGCGTAGCCGCAGCGAGCGGCTGCCCCAGCGGAGCGCCGCAGAGAATCGCGGCGAGCACGACGGCGAGAATCGCCCTCCATCCGCGCCCGACGACGCCCCCTCTTACCGTGTCGATTAGACTCGACCGCCTTCTTTTGTTTTCAATCATTTGCATCCATTTCTAATCGCCAAATGTCGATTAGATTCCGCCAATTTTCGGACGCATCTATCGTAGGGAAAGCGCAATCGGAGTGCAAGGAAATCGTGGGCGCTCGGAAAAGTGTGGTTGGTGGTTGGTGGTTGGTGGTTGGTGAGTCGTGAGTGGTGAAACCGGAAGGCGTGACCTGCCCGTCCGGCAGGCGGGCTCGTGACTCGTGGCAAGTCAAAGGCTGCGCGGTAGCGGCGTCCCCGGTTGCCCGGGTGATTTGTCCGAGATGCGATCGTCTGAAACATATCTCGAATCCACGCTAGCACGACGAGGGCGAGATTATCCCCTGTCCTTGAGGACAGATTTGGACCGGGGGCCAATTCCTGCCTTTTGTAACCGCCGGGCACATGCGCAAAGATCTGTCGCACCTACGGCGCTTGAGATTTCTTCGCCATGCTTTCCCAGGGCTACCGCCCTGGGCTAACTGTGGAGTCTCAAGAGGTTGTCCCGATCTAAGCTGGAGCGGCTGATGGGTGGAGCGTGGTGGAGACTAGCATGAGGGCGATGCCAGTTGTAGTGGTGAAGCCAAGGAGACATCTGCGCGTTGCGTTGCTCAGAGTCTGAATAGGCGCAGGCGTAGATCCATTCGCGGAGGGCTGTTTGGATGAAGCGTTCAGCTTTGCCGTTGGTGCGCGGTGTGTAGGGGCGCGTAAAGTGATGGCGAAGACCGAGCTGCAGACAGGCTTCGCGGAAAGCGCCCGAGCGGTAGCAATGGCCGTTATCGGTAAGCAGGCGACGAATGCGAATGCCGAGAGTGGCGTAGTAGGCCACGGCAGCGTGAAGAAAAGCAGCCGCCGAAGCACCGGTGAAGTTCGGCAAGACCTGGGAGAAGGCGATGCGGGAGTGATCGTCGATGGCGACGTGCAGGTACTCCCATCCGCGATGATGTTTTCCGCGCCTGCGGCCATCGGCGCGGACGGCGATTTCCGTAAAACGGCCTAGATGCTTGATGTCGAGATGCAGCAGATCGCCGGGAGCGGGGTGCTCGTAGCGAATCACGGCCGCAGCAGGCTCCAGGTCGCGGATGCGATTCAGACCCAGACGGCGGAGAACGCGGCTAACGGTGGCGCGGCTCAGGCCGGTGGCCTGCGCGATGTGCAGACCGGTGAAGCGCTGGCGGCGCAGCTGCTCCACGCGTTCGACCAGATGCTGCGGCGTGCGACGCGGCGAGCGCCGGGGACGTGAGGAGCGATCCCACAAACCGGCCGACCCCTGCTGGCGATAGCGGCGGGTCCACTTGGCGGCGGTGCGCGCGCACACCTTGAACTCGGCGGCCGCCGAGTTCAAGGTGTTTCCCTCCAGAATCACTCGTTCTGCCAACTGCTCTCGACGCATAAACGTGAGTCGTGCATTCTTATGAATGTCCATTCGGGCCTCTCCGGTTGAAGGTGACTGCTGACACAATCAGCTTCTCCGGTTTTGCTCGAATGGACAACCTGTTGAAATCTCACAGCTAACTTGTGACGCACCTACGGTGCTTTCGAACACCGTGCGGGAGTCACGGCATCCCTCGCCCACCTCAAAGCACGGTACGCGCGAACACTGCCGGGGTCACGGCATACCCCACCCGTCTCAAGCGCGGTACGCGCGACACAATTTAGCCCAGCCCGGAAGGGCTGGGAAAAATTGAGATCGAATCGCCGTAGGCGCGACACGCATCGAATAGCGCGATCGTTTTCGATACGCACATCCGCGATTCAAACACGTAGATCGTCCCGCAGAAACGTCCTACGATGAACTTGATGCTTGCCGCGGCCTCAGTCTATTTATTCGCGCCGGATGGCTGGTTCGATCTTTACGTGCCCTTCCTCGTGATGGCGGTGATGATCATCCTGGTGATTGCGACCTTTGTGCGGCAGGGCCGGCACGCCGTCCTCGAAGAAATCGTCGCCAACGACGACCTCGGCCCTCCGGAAACCTTTCGAGGAACTCTTGTCGTCGAGGAGAACCGACCGGCCAGCTACCTTCGGCTGCACAACAGCACCCGAGCAGCGCGAGCCTGGCATTTTTGGTATCGCTGGGTGGCTGGCGCTGGCCCGCAAGCAAACTTCGATGAGGTGACGTTCGACGCCTCGCTCCAGCAGATCGAATTGACCAAGAAAGAAGAGCGCACGACGTTCCGGTCTTCGGAAATCGCCGCGATCCGCTTGCGCGAAAGAGGAGCCGGCAAGAGCGGTTCCGCATGGTACCTCGAGTTAATCGCGTGCGAAGGAAGACCTATACCATTTGCCACATCCGCGATGGGCGACAGGCAGACGATGTTCGAGCGTAGCGCGGCGGTCGCAAAGGCTGCTGCGCGGATCCTGTCGGTTCCGGTGCAGGTTGTAGTTGCCGGCAACGTGTGGACGTGGGGCTGGCCGCCCAAAAGACGCGTTGCCGCGCGTTGACAGCATCTGTCGCACCGATCAGCGGCGTTTTCTGCTTTCGTTTTCGGCGACGCGCGCCTTCACCAGTTTCTTGATGAGGGCGGCGGGCAGCGGCTTATCGATTGGGAAGCGGATGGTGCCCTTCGATACGGAGTACTTCTTGAGATGGTCCGCGAAGGCGGCGATTCCCGAGGCGCCGGGGAACAAGCTGCAATGATCGGAAAACGCGGCGTACCACGCGAGGATTCCTTTGTGCTTGAACGCGGGAATCCGGTAGCTGATGGTTTCGATGGCCTGGGGCGGCGCGGCGGCGCGAATCGCGGCGCGGACTTTCTTCAAGGTGGTGCGCGCAGGCTCGGGAACGCGCGCCAGGTATTCCTCAACGCTCTTCGCGGCGCCTCTGCCCTTGGCCGAAGAACCGCGACTGCCAGGTTTCCTTCTTTTCATGTCGTCCTCGCTCGAGTCAGTCGGCTGGGTGTCGCACCTACGGCGCTCC
Source organism: uncultured Acidobacteriota bacterium (assembly GCA_963740095.1). Classification (GTDB taxonomy): domain Bacteria; phylum Acidobacteriota; class Terriglobia; order Acidiferrales; family UBA7541; genus Palsa-295. Next base: position 18,840 of record CAVUDN010000053.1, on the reverse strand, counting down.
GTCCTAATTCCATGCTCGTTTCCCAGGTCTTCCGGCCTGCGCTAACTTCTGCCGCGCGTACCGCGCTGGGGCCCCTCCAGACTTCGGATTCTGGGACGCGCTATTTCCGGGATAAGCGCCCAAACGCGGCTTTTCCCGCCATTTTGCGCCAGCTAAGGCTCCCGACGAGAGCATCATTGATGCTGCACTTGCAGCAGAAAAAAACGCCGCAGGCGCCGACGCGGCGCGCTAATCGGGGAGGTCGTCTTTCCAGCCGAGGATGGCGGCGGAGGTGTCATTTGTGGCGCCGATGCGGTCGCGGGCAATGGCCCAGCGCTCGCGGATGAGGCGCGAGAGGGGCGCGTCGAGCTTCACCGCTTCGCCGAGATCGGCGGCGATGCGAACATCTTTCGCCATCAAGCCGACCGCGAAGCCGGTGGCAAATTTCCCGGAGAGCACGTGCTCCTTGACCATGAATTCCGTGGTGAAATTGCGCCCGGTCGACGCATTCAGGATATCGACCATCGCTTCCTGATTCAGCCCGAAGCGTTCGCCGATCAGCAGCGCCTCGGCAACCGCAGTGTATCCCGCCGCGGCGATGTAATTATTGAGCGCCTTCATCGCGTGGCCGGTGCCGAGCGGGCCGGTTTCGAAGAGGCGGTCGCCCATCGATCGCAGGAGCGGCTTGGCGCGCTCGATCGCGGCTTTGTCGTTGCCGCCGATCATGATCGCGAGCGTCGCGGTTTTGGCGCGCGGCACCGCGCCGGAAACAGGAGCGTCGAGCAGGACCGCGCCGTCGCGGTCGAGAGCTTTGCCGAGTTCGCGCGTGCCGACCGGCTCGGACGAGCTCATGTCGATGATGAGCGCGCCGGGACGCAGATTTTTCGCGAACGCGCCGTCTTCCTGCTCGATCAACGCGCGGCGGACGATCTGGCCGGTCGGCAACATGGTGATGGTGGCTTCGCTGTGCGCGATTTCGGCGAGGCTCGATGCGGCGCGCGCGTTGTGCTCGCTCGAAAAGCGGGCGCTGCGTTCAGTGTCGAGATCGAAGACGGCGAGATCGTGGCCCGCCTTCGCAATGTTGGCCGCCATGGGCCAGCCCATGTTTCCGATGCCGATGAATCCTACGCGCATGTGAATTCCCCCCGAGAAAATTCGATGGATGGATCAGAAGACTAGAAACCATCCAAGCCGCCTCGTAAATGCTCGGCCGCGACCGAGACCATGGCTTCAGGGGCTAAAGCCCTTCTTTCACGAGGCTTGACGGCGGGGCTGAAGCCCCGCCCTTCCATTCAGTGCGAAGACCCACCCTCAAAAGACGAGTGGTTGGGGCACCCGCAAAGGCGGGCGCAGCAAGCAGCGCCCCTACGGAATGAACGGCCGGATCCGAGACGATCGGGCCCGCGCCGCAGATTCAGCGCGACTACTCGAGGCCCATTTCCTTCAGGACTTCGACGGCGTGATTGAAGCTGTCGACGCCGGCGGGGACGCCGCAATAGATCATGCTGTGCAGCAGGACCTCGCGGATTTCGTCCTTGGTGGCGCCATTGGTGATGGCGGCGCGCACGTGGACGCGCAGCTGGACTGGCTTGCCGAGCGCGACGAGGGTCGCGATGGTCAGCAGGCTGCGCGTGCGGCGGTCGAGCGGCGGGCGCGTCCAGATTTCGCCGAAGCAGTAGCGCGTGACGATTTCCTGCAAAGGCCGCGTAAAATCGGTGGCCGAATTGATGGCCTGATCGGCAAGCGCCGGGCCGAGCATCTCGCGGCGAATCTGCATGCCGGCTGCGAATGTGTCGGCGGCGGGTGCGTGCGACCCATTGCGCGAGGACGCGTCATCGAAGTGCAGGATGGTGACGCCGCCCGTAGCATAGTTCGAAATATCCGCCGCAACCTTCTGCCCGATCTCGGACTGCGTGGCCGCAGCCATCGCTGCCTCGTTCGCGAATTCGCCTTCCCAGATGCAGAAATAGGGAGAAGGCCCCGTCACGCCCTCGATCGCGAACGAATGGCGGCTCGAAAGCAGGCCGGGCATTTGCGCCGCGAGCGGAAGGTGCTTCTCCTCGTAGTATTTCTTGAAATGAGCGGGATCTTTCGGAGGAGGATACAGAGCGATGACTCGATGCATGATGTCGCTCCTATGATTATCAGAAAACGGTGAAACGATATGGTTCGTGGATCTCAAATGGCCGCACGCCTGATTTCTGCTTTCGCAGACGCGCAATCAGGCGGCGAACAGCTTGCCCAAGCCTGGCGGGACGACCGAGTAGAGGCGTTCAGGCGCCGGCAGCGCGCGAGAGATCGCTCGAACCGGACGCGGACTTGCGCCGGGCCGACCAGAATCGCGGCCGCGGCGTGCCCTCGAAATCCACGATGTCGTTCACGCGATACGGCATTTCCTTGTCGCATGCGCGGCAACGAAGCGTGAACGCACAGCTCTGCGGATTTTCGCGGCTTGAGTCTCTCTCGATCTCCGACGCCTTGCTGATGACGATCGCAGGCAGCGGGATCGCCTGGCGACAGCTCCTGCAAACGACTCCGGCGTAACTTTGCTTTTCCAGCTGTTGGTTCATGTCGAATCCTCGTTCAAAGTTTTGGCCGCTTGGGAAGGGACGGCCATGCTACACGAACTTGCTTGTTGAAATCCAGCGCGGCAATCGAAACCTATCCACAGGCCCCGGAAGTCCCATTATAGCCGTTCTTGGCGCAACATTTCGGGCTTTCTCGTGTTAAATCAAGTGGTTACAGAATGCGCGACCTGACCGTAAGGTCAGGATAACGCTTGGGTTACGCGCTCGCGAGTTTCGCGTCATCCGGGCGGCGCGAGGATGTCTAATAAGGGAGGGAGGAACTTCATATGCGAAGCTTATTGCGATTCCGCAATCTTCTGTTCTTGCTAGTGCTGTGCGTGGCACCGTTCGCGATGCCGGGAACGTCTTTCGGGCAGGTGGCCGTTTCGATTCGAGTTGGCCCGCCAGCGCTGCCGGTCTATACCCAGCCGCCGTGCCCGGAGGAGGGCTACCTGTGGACGCCCGGCTACTGGGCCTACGGACCTGCGGGCTACTATTGGGTTCCGGGCGTGTGGGTCGCGCCACCGCGAGTGGGCTTGCTATGGACGCCGGGCTATTGGGGATTTGGCGGCGGATTCTACGCATGGCATCCGGGTTATTGGGGTGAGCACGTCGGATTCTACGGAGGAATTCACTACGGGTTCGGCTACGACGGCGTGGGCTTCGTGGGCGGCCGATGGGAAGGCGGGCGCTTCGCGTATAACACGGCCGTGGTGCGCGTGAATACGATGGTGGTAAGGAACGTGTACGTGGACCGCGCGGTTATCCGCGAGGACCATGATCGCGACCGCTACAGCTTCAACGGCCGAGGCGGAGAAATGGCACGCCCGAGCCGCGACGAAGAGCGTTGGGACCATGAACAGCACTTCGAGCGGACGCAGAACCAGATCGCGCATCAGGAGAACTTCCAGAACGATCGAGGTGCGTGGGCGTCCGAGAATCACGGCCAGCCGCGGACTGTGGCGATGAACCGGGTGAACGGGCGGCAGTTCAATCAACAGGGACGCATCGCGCAGGGGGAGCATTCCGGCGAACTGACTCCGCGAGAGACGGGTCACCTCGAAAACCGGGAAGCCAATATCCACAATGAGGTTCACAACGACCGTACGGCGAATGGCGGCCGGCTGACGCAGCAGGAGCGGCAGCAAGTGAACCATCAACAGAACAACACGAGCCGGGCGATCTATCGCGACAAGCATAACGAACGGACCGATAGCCACCCGAATGGCGGCCACGGAAATGGCGGAGATCGTCCCGAGCACGACAATCACCGCCACTAGGGAGTGACCGGCACAACGAAATCCTGGAACCACCCCCGGTGACAACCCGGGGGTGGAATCAGGCTTCTTCCTTGATCTCCGAACGGTTCCATCTTGCATGCGGTTTCTCCAAGAGCGGCAATCCCTGGGCTGAAGCCCTTATTTGTGGCGGCTCTTTCGCGAGCCTGAAGGCTCATGCTGCCACTGCGACCCAACGAGCGAGTGGTCGGGCGAACGACGCGCGCTTCCGCCTTGGGCCTGATGCGATTGACACCTCTCCGAGACAACAGCTAGAGTACTGCTTCCCGCATATCCAGCGAGAAACCAGAGGAGCATCCATTCGAATGACCGGGACGACTGTCTCTCACTACTTGATTTTGGAAAAAATCGGCGGAGGCGGGATGGGTGTGGTCTACAAGGCGCGGGACAATCGCCTCGGCCGCAATGTCGCCCTGAAGTTTCTGCCCGAGGGGTTCGCTGTGGACGCGGAGGCTATCGAACGGTTTCGGCGCGAAGCGCGCGCCGCCAGCGCTCTCAACCATCCGAATATCTGCACGATTTACGACATCGACGAGCACGAAGGCCGCCCGTTCATGGCCATGGAACTTCTCGAAGGCCAGACGCTGAAGCATCGGATCGACTCGAAGCCGATGGCGGTGGCCGAAATCCTGGAATTGGGCATTCAGATCGCCGAGGGCCTGGAAGCGGCGCATTCGAAGGGAATCGTTCACCGCGACGTGAAACCGGCGAATATTTTCCTGGTGAATCGGGGCACCGCAAAGATATTGGATTTCGGACTGGCGAAACTCGCAGCGCATCGGCTGCTCACCACGCAACACATGGGCGCATCGATGAGCAAAATGGCGACGATGACCGGAGACGAGTTCGTCACCAGCCCGGGCAGCTCAATCGGCACCGTCGTGTATATGTCGCCGGAGCAAGCGCGAGGCGAGGAACTGGATGCGCGCTCGGACATTTTCTCGCTGGGCGTGGTGCTCTACGAAATGTCCACTGGAACAGTTCCCTTCCCGGGGGCAAGCGCCGCCCTGATTTTCGACGGCATCCTTCATGCGACGCCGGTTCCGGCGAGCAAGGTAAATTCGCGTCTGCCGATCGCCGTCGAGAACATTCTTGGCAAAGCGCTCGAGAAAGACGTCGATTTCCGATTCCAGACGGCGGGCGAGCTCCGCGCGGACCTCAAGCGGCTGCGGCGAGATCTGGAAACGGCACGGCGCGCAACTGCCGAAAAACCGGCCGCGGCGAGCGAACATTCTTCGGGCTCGACGCCGGCAAGAAAATCGGTTGCCGTCCTCTATTTCGAGAATCAAGGCGGCGGCAAGGAAGACGAATACTTTCGCGACGGGATGACGGAAGACATCATCACGGAACTCTCCAAGATGACGCAGCTGCAGATTTTCCCGCGGTCGGAGATGCTGGCGTTTCGGGATAAACCGTCGACCGCGCCGCAGGTGGGGCAGCAGCTTGGCGCGGCGTACGTGCTCGAGGGAACCATCCGGCGAGCCGCCAACCGCCTGCGGATTACGGCGCAACTGGTGGAGAGCGCGACGCGGCATTCGGTGTGGGCCGAGCGCTACGACCGGCAGCTCGAGGACGTCTTCGCCATTCAGGACGAGATCGCGAGGAGCATCGCGCAGGCTCTGCGCATCACGTTGACGCCGCAGGAAGAGAAAACCATCGGAGTGAAACCGACCGAAAACACGGAGGCGTACGATTTCTATCTTCGGGGAAGGAGCTACGCCCGGCGCCACGATATGGACTACGCGCTGCAGATGTTCGAACACGCGATTCAGCTCGATCCCAATTTTGCGCTGGCGCATGCGGGAATCGCCCACCTCTGCGGCCTGATCTATGAGATTCGCGAGCAGAGCCCGACGTGGATCGAGCGAGGGATCGCCTCCTGCGACCGCGCGCTGGCGCTTGCTCCCGATTTGCCGGAAGTGATGGTGGCGCGGGCGCGTTTGTTCTACGCGCAAAAGAAATATGACGAGTGCGCGATGATGGCCCGGCGGGCGATCGAGCGCAAGCCCGACTGCGATGGATCGTGGAACATCCTCGGCCGCGCCCTGATGACCAGCAATCGTTACAAAGAGGCTGCGGATCTCGTGGACAAGGCGCTCGAAGCCAACGGCGACGACTACAACGTGTACGTCCCTTACATGCTGTGCATGGAGAGGATCGGACTGAAGAAAGAGGCGGAGGTGCTGCGCGGACGCATGACCGTGATGCTGCGGCAGCAATTGGAGCTGGTTCCGGAGGACGTGCGCGCCAGGATCCTGCTGGCAACCAACCTCGCCTCGAGTGGAGAGTCGGAAGAGAGTATGCGGCACCTGCAGACGGCAGTTGTGCTTCGCCCGAAAGACGGCAACACGCTGTATAACGCCGCCTGCACCTATGGAGTTCTTGGGAAGAAGGCGGAAGCGCTGGAAACGTTGGGGAAAGCGATTGCCGCAGGTTACGGCAATTTGAACTGGGCGGCCCGCGACACCGATCTCGATTGCCTCCACGAAGACCCGGAATTTCGCAGGCTGGTCGGCCTCGATCAGGCGGCTGCTTCGGCGTCGTAATGGGCCGGTAGTGGCCTAATTTAGGGCAATGCTGGCGTGGCACGGACAATCCTGTCTTTGCCAGGCAGTGTCCCATTTCAGATTCAATTTTCACGGCTCTGGGTTCACAGGCCCTGGCGTTTCAATTTCAAATCAATCGAATGAATGGAGGAAGAGATGCGCATTCGAGCGACGATTCTTGCAGCGGCTTGCGCGGCAGCGATGCTCTGTGCCGCGACGAGCGTGCCTTCGCAGGAAAAGATAGCTTCCGACGCGCAGTATGTGACCCAGGCGCTATCCGCGGCGCCGCGCGCCATTGCCGCGCACGCGGCCGTGGTCCGCATGGACAAGGACGGAAAAATGCGGACGCTGCGCAGGGGCACCAACGGCTTCACCTGCGTGGTCATGAATCAAGACCGCATGTGCAACGACGAGAACGCCATGCAATTCTTCATGGCGGCGATGACTCATGGCACGCCGACGGATAAGCCGGGATTCTCGTACATGCTGGCGGGCGATCATGGCACGAGCAACACGGACCCGTTCGCGACGAAGAAGACGGCGACGAATCACTGGATTGTCACCGGGCCGCATTTGATGCTCACCGGAGCGGCGGCAAAGATGCTGGGCTATACGCGTGAGCCGGACCCGGATCCCAACAAGCCATACATGATGTGGGTGGGGACGGCGTACGAGCACGCGATGATTCCCGTGGGTCCGCCGAGCGCGAGCAAACCCTGAAGGCAAGTGGCCAGTGCTCCACATTAAAGCAAATTAGAACGCCACCACTCGGCCGGCTTCCTTCCGTTGTTCTTCGCAGGGCACCTTGCTTCCGCGCCACTCAGTGCGATAATGGGCGCGTTGGGGCGAGCTGCGGAGCAGCCGCGAGCGTAAGCGAGGATTTTATGGCACTGAGGGATGAGTGGATCGAGAAACGATCGGCGGCGATGAACCCTTCGACGGGGCTCGGGGCAGGCAGCGGGGCGAGGAATTTCTCGCAGATGCACTACGCGCGGCAGGGCGTGATCACCGAGGAGATGCAGTACGTCGCGCTGCGCGAAAGGCTTTCGCCTGAGCTTGTGCGCGACGAAGTGGCGCGCGGGCGCGCGATCATTCCCGCCAACATTCATCACCGCAACCTCGAGCCGATGGGCATCGGCGTGGCGTTCGGCTGCAAGATCAACGCGAACATTGGAAATTCGGCCACTACGTCGAACGTGAACGAAGAACTTGAAAAGCTGCACCGCGCTGTCCACTACGGCTCGGACACCGTGATGGACCTCTCGACCGGCGGCGATATCCCGATGATCCGCAAGGCGATCATCAATGCATCGCCGGTGCCGATCGGGACGGTCCCGATCTACGAAGCGCTATCGCGCGTGCGGCGCGCCGAGGATTTGAGCATCAACCTCCTGCTCGAAGTGATCGAAGAGCAGGCCGAGCAGGGCGTCGACTACATGACGATCCACGCAGGCGTGCTGCGCGAGCATGTGCCGCTGGTGCGCAACCGCATCACGGGAATCGTGAGCCGCGGCGGCGCGCTGCTGGCGCAGTGGATGAGTTTCCACAAGGCGCAGAATTTCCTCTACGAGAATTTCGACGCCATCTGCAAGATTTTCCAGAAGCACGATGTGAGCTTTTCGCTTGGCGACGGGTTGCGTCCCGGATGCCTGGCGGATGCGAGCGATGAGGCGCAGTTCGCCGAATTGCGCGTGCTCGGCGAACTCACCAAGAAAGCGTGGGAATACGACGTCCAGGTGATGATCGAAGGCCCCGGGCACATCCCGATGGACCAGATCGAGCTGCAGGTCAAAAAGGAAAATGAGATGTGCTACGAGGCGCCGTTCTACACGCTCGGGCCGCTCGTCACCGATATCGCGCCGGGCTACGACCACATCACGAGCGCGATCGGCGCGGCGATGATCGGCTGGCACGGAGCGTCGATGCTCTGCTACGTCACGCCGAAGGAGCATCTCGGGCTGCCGAATGCGGACGACGTGCGGCAGGGCGTGATCGCGTACAAAATCGCGGCGCATGCGGCGGATGTGGCGCGGCACCGCCCGGGCGCGCGGGATCGCGACGACGCGCTCAGCTACGCGCGGTTCCTTTTCGACTGGAACAAGCAGTTCGAGCTTTCGCTCGATCCGGATACGGCCCGCGCCATGCACGACGAAACGCTGCCCGATGATTTCTACAAGGAAGCGAAATTCTGCTCGATGTGCGGGCCGAAGTTCTGCTCGATGAATGCGACGCAGATCGCCGAGGCCTACCAGGGGCTCGACCAAAAGGATCGCGAAGCGAGATTCGCGGAGCTGCTGGGGAAAGTCGAGCAGCCAGGGAACAAGCGGGCCACCGAAATCGTATCCTAAGGCAGGGCGCAACGCCGCTGGACGGCGTTTGCGCTCGAAGGAGCGCGCATGTTCTTCTTTGCCTTCGGCCTCTTGGCCTACTTTTTGCCTTCGATTATCGGCCACGAGAAGCGGTCGTTTGCGGGCATATTCGCGGTGAACCTGCTGCTCGGCTGGACGGTGATCGGATGGATCGTCGCGCTGATCTGGGCATGCACGGACGAGCATCGCGTGCCGATCTATTCCGTGAGTGGGGCGGTGACTGGGCCCGTGAATGGCCCGAACCGCTTCTGCTGCCGGTGCGGGGCGATGGGTCCGGCGGCCGCGCAGTATTGCTGGGCTTGCGGTCAGCGCGTCGTACAGGGATTGCATGGCTAGACCCGGGAAAATGCTTTTGCGCGCAGTGGCGCCACTTGTGGCTGCGGCGGCGATTAGCGCGTTCGCGGCTGCGGCGCCGGATGGCGAGGCGTATCGCGCGTCGGTCGAGAAATGGCGGCAGGAGTATCAGGCGGACCTCACCTCCGACCACGGTTGGCTCTCGGTCTCCGGCCTTTTCTGGCTGCACGAAGGCGAAAACAGCTTCGGCTCGAACCCGCTCGACGATATGGTCCTGCCAGCACCCGTACCGGCGGAGGCGGGCACCTTCGAATTCCACAATGGCAAGACCGTCGTGCATCTCAAGCCGGGCGTGGCGGCGACGATGCACGGCGCGCCAGTGACAACCGCGGAGATGAAGCCCGATTCCGACGACCGGCTCGTGATGGGCGATTTGACGCTGTACGTTCACGCGAGCGGCGAGCGCTACGCCATCCGCCTGAAGGACAAGAACAGCAAGCTGCGCAAGAATTTTACCGGGCTGCACTGGTTCCCGATCAACCCGGCGTACCGCGTAGTGGGGCAATTCGTGCTGTACCCGAAGCCGAAAACCGTGATGATCGAGAACGTGATGGGCGACGTGGGGCCGGAGGAGATAACCGGCTACGTCGAGTTCACCCTGAAGGGGCAGAAGCTGCGGCTCGAGTCCGAGCTGGATGGATCGGACTTCGAGTTCGTCTTTCGCGACCTGACGAGCGGGCACGAGACGTACGGGGCGGCGCGCTTTCTCGATACGGAGCTTGCCAAGGACGGCAGTGTGGTGATGGACTTCAACGAGGCTTATAATCCGCCCTGCGCGTATAACCCGTACACCACCTGCCCGCTGCCTCCTCCGCAGAACCGGCTGGCGGTACGGATCGAGGCGGGCGAGAAGGCGTATCATCACTAGGAAAAGAGCCGGCGAGACGCCCTTCGATCTCAGGGTAAACCGGCGCTACCAAGGAGCGAACGTGGCCTTTGTCCGAGCGGCGAGTAAGAATGATCTTCCGGCAGGGAAGATCTGCGAAGTCACGGTGAACGGCACGTCCGTGGCGCTGGCCAACGTCGCCGGCAAGTTCTGTGCAATCAGCGGAATATGCATGCACGAGGCCGGGCCGCTGGGCGAAGGCGAGCTCGACGGCCAGGTCGTCACATGCCCGTGGCATGGCTGGCAGTACGACATGACCACGGGAAAGGTTGTGCAGAATCCGACGATCGGCGTCGAGAGCTACCCGGTCGAGGTGAGGGGCGAAGACGTTTTCGTGGATGTCGGCTAGATTCTCGGTGGAAATGCGTTCTCAAGCGCTATTTTGTGTACATTTTGTCTCTCCCCGGCAGTGAAAATTTCCTCACGGAAGGCTTCCTCTGCTTTCCAGTTCCGTGTATAGTTCCCGCCGACACTTTTTGACAGGATGACCCAAACTCCCCTCAAACCAAGGCGTTGGCTGCTTGCGGTTGATCCGCGGCTCTACCACTGGGACACCCTTTTCGTGAAGGGCAAGGAGATGTGGAGGCAGGCGGGCAGCCGCCCCGACGCGCTGCGGCAGCTGAAGCAGGTCCACAAGGGCGACCGCGCGCTCTGCTATCACGGCAAGCCCGAGCATTCGATATACGCTTTGGCCGAGGTCACCCGCGATCCGTATGCCGATCCGCACGATTCCGACGGGAAGAAGCTGGTTACCGACCTGCGGGCCATCGAGCGGCTGCCACGGCTGGTGACGCTCGCGGAGATGCGGGAGAATAAAGCGCTGCGCAAGATCAAGTTCCTCAAGAATACGCGGCTCACCATTTGTCCGCTAACGGACGAGGAATACTCGGAAATTCTCAGGATGGCCGGGATCGTGGCGTCGCCCGGCATTCCCCTGCCCTGAAGCCGGAACGAAATTCGAAAAACGAAACTCGTATAGAATGGCTGCGCAGGAGGACCTTCATGCGCAGATTTCTCGCGACATTTTTCGCAGCAGCGCTCGTGCTGGCCGGCGCCACGTTAGCCGCTGGGCGGGCTAAATCCAAAGGGAACGGCGCGGATGCGGCTCGCGCGGCAGCGGAGTACGATCTGGCCGGCATTCGCACCGGGCGCACGCGGGTCGTCGACATGACGTACACGATCAACGGGCATCTGCCGTCGTGGCCGGGCGATGACAAGACATTCGAGACGCAAGTGGTGGCGACGTACGCGAAAGACGGCTACTTCGCGCGCAGCTTCTGGACGCTCGAACACTACAGCACGCACATGGACGCGCCCGTCCATTTCGCGCCGGGAAAAGCCACGATCGCGGAACTTCCGGTGACGCATTTCTTCGGCCCGGCGGAGGTGATCGACGTCCGCGACGAGGCGGCGAAGGATCCGGACTACCGGCTGACGGCTGAGCGCGTCGAAAAATGGGAAGCCGCGCACGGGCGCATTCCCCCGGGCGCGATCGTCCTGCTGCGCACGGGCTGGGCGTCGCGCTGGCCGGACCAGAAGCGCTATCGCAACCAGGATGCGCAGGGCGTGATGCACTTTCCCGGATTCGGCGCGGACGCTGCGAGGCTGCTGGTGGCACGCGGGGCGGTCGGCCTCGGAATCGACACGCTGAGCATCGATTACGGCGCGTCGAAAAATTTCGAGGTGCACCATGTCGACTTGCCCGCTGGGCTCTACAATCTCGAGAATCTGGCGAACCTCGATCAACTGCCCGCAACGGGCGCGTTTCTGATCGCCGCGCCGATCAAGATGGAGGGCGGCTCGGGCGGGCCGTGCCGCGCTTTTGCGATTCTTCCGGAAGCAAAGTGACTTCGTAGACACAAAATGCCGGAACTTCCTGAAGTCGAAACCGTCGTACGCGGATTGCGGGCCGCGCTGCCCGGGCGGCGCATTCTCGAAGTGCGGCTCGGCAAGACCGACTTCATCGAGAATCCCGCCGCGCTTGAAGAGCAGTTGCCCGGCAAGCAAATCCGCGCTGTGCGGCGATACGGAAAATTCCTGCTACTGGAGCTGGAAACCGCGAGCACCGGCGAGCACGCGCATGAGCTTGCGTTGCTGATTCACCTGGGAATGACGGGCCAGCTCGTGACGTGCCCGCCGGATGCGCGCGTCGCGCCGCACACACACGTTTTCTTCGCGCTCGACGACGGCAAGGAGTTGCGCTACACCGATATCCGCCGCTTCGGCAGCATGCAGCTTTTGGCCGATGGCGCGCGGGAGAAGGCGCTCGGCTCGCTCGGCCTCGATCCGCTGGAAATGACGGAAGAACAGTTTGCCGCGGCGGTGCGCTCGCGGCGCGCGCGGATCAAGGCGCTGCTGCTCGATCAGCACGTGCTGCGCGGCATGGGCAACATCTACACGGACGAAAGCCTGTGGCGCGCGCGCATCCATCCGATGCGGATCGGCGCGACGCTCAAGCGCGAGGAACTTCACCGGCTGTATCGCACCGTGTGCGACGTGCTGAACGAAGCGATTCGCCTGCGAGGATCGTCTGTTTCGGATTACGTCGATTCCAAAGGGGAGCGCGGGGAATTTCAGCTGCGTCATCGCGTTTATCAACGCCAAGGCAAGAAATGCTTCCGCTGCGGCGCAAAGATCCGCCGCGCCATCGTCGCGGGGCGCAGCTCGCATTTCTGCCCCAAGTGCCAAAGAGCCCCACGCACACGCAAGCCCAAGGCGTGATGGCTCTTCTCTTTTCCAATTTCAAATTTCACTTTTCTATTTTGCGGACGGCTGCGCCGGCTCGGGCATGTAGAGACCGGCTTTGGCGGGCAGTCCCGCCCGCTCGAACTGGATCGTGGTGTGCGTGATGTGGAAATCGCGCGCGAGCACTTCGCGAATGCAGGCGAGGAGTTTTTCGCTCGCGTCCATGTGCATGTCGGGGATGCGGACGTGGCAGGAAAGCGCGTTCAATTCGTCGCCGAGCGTCCAGATGTGGACGTCGTGCACTTCCTGCACTCCTTCGACGCGCAAGATCGCGGCGGCAACTGCCTCGAGGCGTATCTGCCGCGGCAAGCCTTCGAGCAGGATGTGCCCGCTCTCGCGCAAGATGCCCGCCGCCGACCATAGGACCATCGCGCCGATCGCCACGCCGAGGAGCGGATCGATCCACTCCGCGCCCGTTGAACGAACGATGAGCGCGCCAACCAGAATCGCGATATTCGAGAGCGCGTCGCCGAGATTGTGAATCCACACGGTGCGCACATTCAGGTCGCGCCGCCCGCGATGGACGGCCAGCGTGATCCCGCCATTGATCGCGAGGGCGAGCAGCGAGACCCAGATCATCGGACCGGTGCGCACCTCGACGGGCGCGCGAAAGCGCTCGATAGACTCGCCGATCACGAAGAGCGCCGCGAGCGACAGCACGATCGCGTTCACAAACGCGGCAAGAACGCCGGCGCGGTGGTAGCCGTACGTTTTCTCGGGCGTCGGCGGGCGCTTCGCCCAGCGCGTCGCAAGCCACGAAATCACCAGCGTGGGTATGTCGGTGAGGTTGTGAACGGCGTCGCTGATTAGCGCGATCGAGTGGCCCGCGTAGCCGGCCGCGAGTTCGGCCACTACGAGGAACAGCGTTGCCACCACCGCCGCGCCCAGGATGCGGGTGGCGGCGTCGCCCAGTCCCGCACCGTGGTGGTGCATAGCCGTGGGTATGCGGAGGCTCGGATTCGCCGTGGACGTGCAGGTGCATATTGAGTGGATTCTACTCGCAGACTGTGCCCGGCGCACGCCGAGCCGCTGCTTCAGTTTCCCTTGCCGGCGGGGTGACCCAGTTCAGCAGTCAGTTTTCCGGTTCCTGAGCCGACCGGCGCTGTCTGGAGGGTCGTGAGGATGCGATTGAGCTCTGGTTGGGTCAGCCTAGCGTCCCTTGCGGCCGAGCAGAGAATCTCGACGTAATGGCCGTCCATATCTAGAACTTCCAGGGCCACGCTATTCGACTTCTGCGGATCGCCAATTTGAAATCCGCGTTTGCGGGGAAGTTGAAACGAGAACGCCCCGGTTGCAAGATTCCCGGGAGGAGCGATGGCTTTGATCGTCAACAACACCATGCCACGGGCCGCGTCCTGGCGCGGCCCGAATGCCCGAATGGTTGATGGCGTCACATTCAAGATCGCGGAATACTGATCGTAGGCCGAGCGATTCGTCAGATCGCCAAACGCCGCTCCTCGCAGATACTCCATGCGCGTCGACGGGTCGTCGGCAAGTTCGGTGAGTAGGCCCTTCTGGTCCGTCGGCACAATGAAGAGCACATTTTGCCCTGACGCAAAGTCGAGGTCGATCATGCCGCTCTCATCAGTATTCTTAGGCAGACCTCTTGTTTTGAGCGTCGCGTCCCACGGCACCTCGAATCGGTAGCCGAAATACGAGAGTACGGTTCCGGGCACATTGGAAACAGAGTAGTCCTTCAGAGGCTGCGGAGTGACATTCACCGCCGGGACTTTGCGGCCCTCCCATCTCGCCATGAAGAATATCCCGATAGGAGGTCCAAGCAGGTCATACAAGACGGTCAGCAAAGCAATAAGCGCCGCCACCCTCCCGAACGCTGCGCAGAATCGGCGCCAACGCGAGACGCGCTCCCAGGCCGTCACGTGAATGAGGAATCCCATCCCTTGAATTCTTGCAGCCTCGCGCCAGCGCTACAATCGGCCTCGCGAGATCGTTGTCGAGGGGGTTAGCTGGCCCTAGGAACAGAGCCCTCGCGAATGCCGGCTCTTCACCCGGGAAGTACGGTTTGGTCGCTCAGAACCGAAACGCATTTGACTCGCCCGCGGGCCGCCGCCTAACATCGAATAGTTGCTAGCTTTTGGGGGATTTCGGGGGAAGGCATTCAGGCGTCGCGACTCGCCCTGGGATGACGCAAAACACAGCCAAGCTGGTCTTTTGGGGGGTGCGCGGCTCGACGCCGACGCTCGAGCGCGACACGTGGCGCTATGGCGGAAACACGGCCTGCCTAGAATTCATCGCGCCGGGCGGCACACGCTTCATTTTCGATTGCGGCACGGGGCTGCGCATGCTGGGCAACCGGCTGCGCGCACCCAACAATCACTGGGCCGAATCGCACGAAGCGATCGAAGCGCACGTCCTGGTGACGCACTACCACTGGGACCACATCCAGGGCATTCCGTTTTTCCAGCCATTCTTCGAAGTGCAGAACCGCTTCCACTTTTGCAGCTTCCAATCAGAATCTCTTGGCCGCCATAGCCTGCGCCAGGTGCTCGACGCGCAGCTCGCCAAGCCCTACTTTCCCGTCGACGTGAGCACGATGAAGTCGATGCGCTCGTTTCGCGAAGTGACGGGCGGCGAAGAGTGGGAAGTCGAAGGAACGAAGATCCGGACGGCGTGGCTGAATCATCCGCAGGGCTGCCTCGGCTACCGCCTCGATACGACGGCCGGGTCGATCGTCTACGCGACCGATAACGAGCCTGGGGTGCCCGAGATGGACGAAAATCTGCGCCGCCTGGCCGATGGAGCGGACGTGCTGATTTACGACGCACAGTATTCGCCCGAGCAACTGGCGACGAATCGCAAGGGTTGGGGCCATTCGAGCTGGCTCGAAGGCGTGAAAATCGCGCGCGAGGCAAAAGTGGGGCACCTCGTCCTTTTCCACCACGACCCCGATTCCTCGAGCCGCACGATCGACGGATTCCTCTCGGCGGCGAGGCAGGAATTTCCCGGAACGTGGGCGGCGATGGAAGGCATGTCGGTGAACCTAAGCGAGCGGGGCGTGAACCTGAAGCTGCCGGACGCACGGCTCGGACAGCGCCGCAGGCTGCGTTTCTCGGCCACCGTCAGCGGCTTGTGCGAGGATGGCAAAGCCTTCGAAGAAAAAGCCACTGTGCGCGACATGAGCATTCAGGGCGCATACCTCTATCTGCACTCCCGGCCGCGGCTGCAATCGGAGCTGCGCGTGGTGATCGAGGCCACGGGAGACGACAGCCATTCCAGCGTGCTTTCACTGCGCGGGGCGGTGGTCTACTGCGAGAGCGGGCGCGAGAAGAATCAGAATGGCGTAGGCGTCGTATTCGTGGAAGATTCGGGCCTAGAGTCGCCGCGCGATTAAACTTCAGAAGGAGCTGGCGGGACGCCCTTCGGCCTCGCTCCCTTCCTGCGTCAGGGCGAGCAGGGCAGGCCGGCACTGCGAAGCCGTCATTCGCTATCGGGATCGGGAATCGCGGATAGCTGCACTTCGATATCGGCGAGGGCGCGATTCAACTGCTCGGTGTAGCGGGGATTACTGCTGACCTTCAAATTCTGCTGTACGCGCACGCGCGAAAGAATCAGCACTTCCCTCTGGCGATGAAGTTCGATCTGCGCCGCGGTTAACTGGCGCTTGTGCTTGTCTTTGGGCTCTTTGCCATCTTTCGCTGGAGCTGTCGCTGCTGCCGCTTCGGACTGCTGGACTTGATCTTCGACAGATTTGCTTTCCCATCCACGGGCCATGAATCTATCTTACGGTGGCTCAGCTATTAGGCGGCAACCTTTTTTCAGCTTTGTTTCGCTTTGGCGAACGGACTGACTGATTTCGCTTCTCTGCCCGCTAGCCCAGCAAAATGCGCACGTGATGCAAGGCGCCGTCGTCGACCAGCGGAATGTTCGCCACGCCAACGGAGCGCTTGCCTTCGGCCTCGGTCATCACGACGCCGTGCGTGACGCTCGAGGGATTGTCGACGCGAATTTGATAGATCGCCGAGTGGTAGCGGAAGCGGAGCATATAGCCGGGCCAGTTGCGCGGAATGCAGGGATCGACCGTGAATGCGGTGCCCTTCAGGCGGAAACCGAGCATCCATTCGACGCCCGCGCGGTAGAGCCATCCGGCCGCGCCCGTATACCACGTCCAGCCGCCGCGGCCGACGTGCGGCGGCTCGCCGTAGACGTCTCCGGCAACCACGTAGGGCTCGACCTTGTAGCGCTGCACCCCGGCGCGCGTGCTGGCGCGGGAAATTGGATTGAGCATCCGGAAGAGTTCGCCGGCTTTGTCGCCGTCGCCGAGAGCTGCAAACGCGATCACGTCCCACGCGGATGCATGCGTATACTGGCCGCCGTTCTCGCGGATACCGGGAACGTAGCCCTTGATGTAGCCGGGATCGAGCGGAGCCTTGTCAAACGGCGGCGCGAGAAGCCGCACCACGCCCGCCGGGCGCAGCACGAGCTGGCGGTCGACGGCCGCCATGGCTCGCGTGGCGCGTCCGCGTTCGGCTGCGCCACCGATCACGCCCCAGGATTGCGCGACAGAATCGATGCGGCATTCGAGATTGTCGGCGGAGCCTAGCGGCGTGCCGTCGTCGAAAAAGGCGCGGCGATACCACTCGCCGTCCCAGCCTTCGCGCTCGAGCGCGACCTTCAGCTCGCTAGCATGCAGGCGCCAGGTCTCCGCGCGATGATGTTCGCCTCGTGCGTCCGCGATGCGCGCGAATTTCGAGAGAACATCGTGTAGGAACCAGCCGAGCCACACGCTCTCGCCCTGCCCGTGCACTCCGACGCGATTCATGCCGTCGTTCCAGTCGCCCGTGCCCATCAGCGGGAGGCCGTGACGCCCGACGGCGAGGCTGCGATCGAGCGCGCGGGCGCAGTGCTCGAAAATCGAGGCTCGCGTCTGCGAGACGCGAGGCTCGAAGTACGATTCGTTTTGCCCTTCGGCGAGCAATTCGCCTTCGAGAAATGGGACGGACTCGTCGAGTATCCCCATATCGTCGTGTGTTTCGACGAAGTGGCTGACGACGTAAGGCAGCCAAAGCAAATCATCGGAGACGCGCGTGCGGATGCCGCGGCCCGAGGGCGGGTGCCACCAATGTTGCACGTCACCCTCGACAAACTGGCGCCCCGCCGCGCGAAGAATCTGCTCGCGGGCCACGTCGCGACGGGTCACCGCCAGCGCCATCACGTCCTGCAGCTGGTCGCGGAATCCGTACGCGCCGCTCAATTGATAAAACGCGGCGCGCGCCCATACGCGGCACGAGAGCGTCTGGTAGAGCAGCCAGCGATTGAGCAGCAGATCCATCTCCGGATCGGGCGTCTCAACCTGCAGGCCGCACAAAATGTCGTTCCAGCGATCGGCAGCCGCGGCGAGAACTTTGTCGAGATCGGCGGCCCGGTAGCGATCGATCAGCTCGCGGGCGTGCTCTCGCGTCTCGCCCTGTCCCAAGAGGAAGACGATTTCGAGCCGCGCTCCCGGACGCAATTCAAACGACCTCTGCAACGCTACGCACGGATCGAGGGCGGGGCCGATGTTGCCGGAGAGCGGACCTCCTTGCGCGAGGACCGTGGGATGCGCAGCCGAGCCGTTGCGGCCGAGAAACTCCCGGCGGTCGCACGTGTAGGTCGTCTGCCGCCCGCCGAGATCGGCAAAAGCGATTCGGCCACCGAACTCGTCCTTCCACGCGCTTCGGGCGAAGATGGCGCGCGATTGCGGATCGAATTCCGAAACGATGTGCGGCGCGGTCGCGGCGCGCGAACTGCCGAGCACCCATTCCGCGTACGCGGTGACGGAAAGCCGGCGGACGCGCCCGGAATCATTCTGCAAGGTCAGGCGCGAAATCTTGACAGGATCCTCCTTCGTAACAAATTGCACGAGATCGGCCGTGATCCCGTGCGATCCGTGCTGAAACCGCGAGTAGCCCTGGCCGTGGCGCGCCACGTACGCCGCCGTCTCGTCGCGGATGGGCAAGGCGGTCGGACTCCATATCTCTCCCGTGGCCTCGTCGCGAAGATAGAAGGACTCGCCCGACGTATCGGTGAGGTGATCGTTCGACCACGGCGTGAGCTGGTTTTCATGGCTGTTGAGCGACCACGTGAATCCGGCGCCGG
>CAVUDN010000052.1:0-212826 GCA_963740095.1 uncultured Acidobacteriota bacterium | reverse complement strand
CACCGCGAAATTTTGTAGACCTCGCGTTACCCTCTGTCAACGCAAAGTAGAAATGTCCGGTTTTGTGCCAGATAGAAATGTCCGCTTCCATGGTTTACGCCAAGGATGATCGGGAGGCGGGCTGTAGTGGGTTTTGATTTGGGTTGGGGGTTTTGGTTTGCGATCCGCAAGTTCTGGAGGCCGTAGGCCGGAAGGACTTGCGGATCGCAGCGCTTCCGGACAAGAGCGCAGCGGCAGGTAATGGCCGCGGAAGCGCAGCCAGTGCGTGCCGTCGAGCCGCTTTTCGATTTCGGCGCGAGCGCCGCGCAGTCCGACGCAGACCTCTTCGCGCCGCAGGCCCCATCGCTGGCCTTTCCAGACCACCGTGTGATCGGAGCCCACCGTCCGCTCGACGCGCACGCTGAGGATCTGTTCCAAGCGATGCTCGCGCTCCAGTCGCCGGTGAGCGTCACGGCCTTGCGCCGCCCGGACCGTGAAGCGCTTTTCCCAGAAGGGCCAGAAGGTGATTTCCAGGAAGCGATTGGCCCCTTCCAGCGTATCGATTCCCGCCAGACGCATTTCTTTCACCAGCCGGTCTTGCAGCGTGCCGAACAGCCGCTCGACGCGTCCCTTGGCCTGCGGCGAATGGGCCGCGATCCACTCGATGTCCAGTTCCGCCAGCGCGCGGCCGAACTGCGTGCGCGCGGGGGTGTCCTGCAACTGCTCGTGCCGCTGTGTGCTCCGCGTGGTCACAAACAGGCTGTTTTTGTCGGTGTACAGCGCCAGCGGCCTCCCGTATCGCTCCAGCCAGCCGCGCAGCGTGCGCAGATTTTCCTCGGTCGAATCGTGCTTCACTAGGCGGCCCCGCACCCTGCTGGTGGCATCGTCGATCATCGCAATCAGATGGCACGCCGGACCGCGCTCCTCCAGCCAGCGGAATGGAGAGCTGTCCATCATCACCAACTCGCCGAACGAGGAACGCCGTGGCCGCCACACGTGCACCGGCTTCCCTCTCCGGCGGCGTGTCTGCCACAGTTCGGCGGCGCTCATCCAACTGCGCAGCGTTTCGCGGCTCACCACGATCCCTTGGCGCGCTAGATGTTCGGCCGCCAGCGTAGGAGCGAAACCGGCATACCGTGCCCGGCCCAGCTCTCGCACCACGCGCTGCCGGACTGCCTCGGAAATCTTTCGATTCGAACGACAGCCTCGCAACCGATGCACGATCCCCCGATCTCCTTCGCTGCGCAGCCGCTCTTGCAAACGACGCACGTGACGATCGGTCAGCCGTAGCCGCCGGGCTGCTTCGACCTGCTTCAGATGCCCTTCTTCCACTTGTTGCAGCACCTTCAACCGCTCCCGTTCTCTCGCGCTCAACTCGATCCGCTCCGTTTCCATCCCGCCTCCCGCTTGGGATGAAACCGGACATTTCTACTTTGCACAAACCGGACATTCTCATTTTGCGGCGACACCTCGCGTTACCCTCTTGACAAGCGAACAGGGAGCCTCCATCTTAGATGGCTTTACTCTGGGGCTGCGCGTGGTCTGTAGGGCAGCGTGAGACGGGAGAGCGATTTGAAGGTACGGGTTTGCTTCCACGATAAGTGCTTCGACGGGGCTTCTTCGGCCGCGATCTTTTCGCGGTTTTACCGCGAGCGCATCAATCCCGGCGTTGAGTTTCTGTATACCGGGATGACGCACAAGGCCTCGCAGCCATTCGAGGACAGCGTATTCGACGGTGATGAAAACGCCATCGTGGATTTCAAATATTCGAGCTCCCCGCGGCTCACCTGGTGGTTCGACCATCATCAGAGCGCGTTCCTGAAGCCGGAGGACGCCGAGCATTTCCGGCAGGATCATTCGGGCAAGAAGTTTTACGATCCGTCGTACAAGTCGTGCACGAAATTCCTGGCTACGATCGCCAGCGAGAGATTCGGATTCGACGCGAAGCCGCTCGCGGAACTGATCGAATGGGGCGACATCATCGATGGAGCGCAGTTCAAGTCGCCCGAATCGGCGGTGGCTCTGGCGGAGCCGGCGATGAAACTGGCGCTGGTGATCGAAGCGGCGCCGGAACCGAATCTCGTGCCGCAGCTGATTCCAGATCTGGCGCGACTTTCGCTCGCGGAAATCATCGAGTTGCCGCTGGTGAAGAAGCATCTGGGTCCGTTGCTCGAGCGGCATCGCCGGTCGATCGAAATTTTGCGCGAGCGGACGGATTCGCGCGGCGGCGTGGTTTACTTTGACGTCAGCGACCTCGATCTCGAGGGCTACAACAAGTTCATCCCGTACTATCTGTATCCGGAGGCGCTCTATTCGGTGGGCGTGAGCGCATCGCCGACGCGCGCGAAGGTGTCCGTCGGAACGAGCCCGTGGAAAGAGGCCGCCGCTGACGTGAATCTGGCGTCGCTATGCGAAAAGTACGGTGGCGGCGGGCACGCCCGCGTAGCAGCGATTTCATTCGGGCCGGGTGATCTCGTCCGCGCGCGCCAGGTCGCGAAGGAAATAGCGGCGACGCTGCGCACTTGATCGCTCGCGCGGCGCCTTCGCGCACCTCAAGGACGCGTTGGGCGCTTTGTTGTCTCGTGCTAGAATTAAAGTTTCTCCGGGCCGCTAGCTCAATGGTAGAGCAGCTGACTCTTAATCAGCGGGTTGCAGGTTCGAGTCCTGCGCGGCTCACCACTCATTCTCCGTAACTGGCAGCAACTGCGTTAGTTGATGCTCCCGGGCTCATTCGAGTCCGGGTCTAACTTGAGAACATTTGAGAACAAAACCCCGGCGACCCGGTCTACAGCACGCCGCTGCGATTCCGGAATCGCATGCATGTAGGTGTTGAGGGTTGTCTCAAGGTCCGACTGGCCCAGAAGCGCCTGTGCGGTCTTGAGCGATTCGCCTAAATCCGCGAGCTGCGTCGCATGGGTGTGCCGGAACGAATGCCACGATACCCGTGGGTGTTTGATCCGGTCGCATGCGGGTGCGAGCGCGCGGTTGTACAGGTTCTTCGAGTTGAGTGGCGTGCCCTTGGGCGTGCAAAACACCAAATCGTCCGGCGCGTTGCGAAATGCTCCGGCACGATAGGTTTCCAGGACGCTTTGAAGGGCTGAGCTCATTGGAATCACGCGACTACTGCTGCGAGTCTTCGGCGATCCAAATTGCCCGTCTGAGAACGATTCGGCTATTTCGATCGTACCGCGCAGCAGGTCCACACGTTTCCACCGGAGAGCGAGGATCTCACCGATTCGCATCCCCGTGAGTACTGCGAGCAGCACGACTGTACGGCACGGCTCCTCCAGTTCCGCAAGGAGCTGGCGCACCTGGACAGGTGAGTAGAACCGACGCGGGGGCTTGGCATTCGTACCAGCGCGTGAGCTTGCCTCTGTTGAACCAAAGAGCCGTGACCTGGTGGTCAAATATTTGGGCCGCTATGGTGCTCAGACGGCCGTTCTTGCCGGCAAACCCGGTTTGATGATGTGGTGTGACGACACACTCGAATCGCAACTTGCCACTACGATCTTCGGTGGTACATCTGCATGGACCCAGATGATTCTTGTGTCACTGACTGAAGCCGGGATTCTTGCGGAGACCGAGTACAGGAAAATCGTCGCAAGACTAATAGGTATGGGATTCACTTCGGTGTATTTCGACACACGATGCGTCCTTGAATCCGCCAAGCTTGCCGAATATCGTATCGGCCGCTTTCCGCTGAAGCAGATGCTCGAAGTCTTCCAGCAAGCCAACTCTCCAGCGAACGATCTCTTAAGACAATTTCTCGGATTTTTCGTTCTTTTCCAACAGGAGCCACTCCTGATTCAACAAAAGTCATTGGTGATCCATGCGTTTCTCAACGCACTGTGGCGTAACCCCGCGACGCACGATTCTGTGCTTTCGCTCCGTTCTGTGAGCGCAAAACTTTTTGGCTTAAACGTTGTTGCGGAAGCGGAGTTCAATCGAATTTTCGATGACTGGCTTATGTCCCTGAACCGTCCGATTATATAGGCCGGTGCAATTGGCTGGCGGCGTAATCGGAAGTAATGACGTCATCTGCCTCACGCTCCGTCATCACTCGGCGAAGCCATGTTATGTTTATGGGCCCGCAGTGTCCTCCACCATCTGCCCAATAACCCTTGGTGGTCTCAATGGGTCAATGCAACACTGGTTCGAAGTCGATTTGGCGGAGTTTAAGAGGCCAAATCCGCTCGCGGGCGTCGAGTCAAAGAAAAACCCCATCCTGTTTAGGTCTAATTGAGTGCAGCCCAGAAGATCAGTCTTTTCTGAAAAGTACGAATCGGAAATAGTGATTAGAGGGTGTTGCGTCGACCGCCTGAGCTGGCACTTCTTTTGCGGAGCCCGCAAGTGATTGATTTAGCGCCCTTGAAACCCACAAATTACCTTGCCCACAAACACATGAATGTGGGCATCAGCGCCCAATTTCTACGTGAAATGCAACATTACGCCGCAGTCCGTCTCTTACGTGGTTTCCCGTAACCGTTGGGAAATGAATGGGCGCCTCTTGCCAAATGCAACAGAACGAACATTCTGTTGTAACTGCGTGACGCCCAACGGGAGCCGGCCTACCAACGTTCGGGCGGCCCAGGTGAAGGCGCAGCGATACCCACTCAATACGCGATCAGCAGTCTGGCCCTGGCTGCTGTGACTCGTCACCGCGTAGCCGTGATCGAGATGAGGGTTGTCTCGGATGTTGAATGCGACCGCGCGCCCGGAATCGAGGCGGACTTGCATTTTTTCTTGCGAGGTTCGATTGCTTGAGATTGTTGGGAGCTCCGGGCACCTCAAGCTGTTCGGCCAGTCCCTTCGCCCGCCTCCGGCCCTCCCCACCACCGCGCGGAATAGACGATTACTGCAGCCGCCAGCCACGCGGCGGCATACATGGGCTGCGCTCTCCAGCGCAGCACTGCTGAGTGCATCAAGCCGACCCACGAAAATGCCGATGCGATCAAGCACCAGATCGCCGCGCGCCCGAAATTACGATCGATTGCCTCGGTGACCATAGATGCCACCACGAGCACCAGAAAAAGAAATCCGTTCCCGAGCCCGCGCAGCGACGACCAGTAGATGGACCCATTCAACGCCGCCTGCACGCCCGGGTTCGCCGCCGAAAGCTGCAAAGCGGGCAGTGCCGAATTCACCGCGCCCGATACCACCGCGCCCACGGGAAGAACGAAGCCCAGAAGGACCGCGCTCAGATACTTTCGATCGACTCGCCGCAGCGTCGCGGTGCCCACCCCGACGGCAACGTAAGCGATCAGCGCGGCGAGGATCGGCCATGGGAATAGCGCCGCCGTGAATGACGTGAGCCCGCCGGCCACCACCAGCATCAAAATCACGGGAGTCCAGAACGCGAAACCGATGCGCGCGCCGAGCGCCTTGTATGGCGGATGCAGCGCGTAGATCACCGGCGCCACGATGCTGCCTGCCAGGCCGCACAGCAGCGTGCCCGCCGCGTCCCACGCGACCACGCTCCGCGTATCGTAGTTGTCGCCTGCTGCCGCGGCGCCTTCGACTGTGGCGATGTCTTGCAGCACGTGGTAAATCGCCATCGGCGCGATCACCGACAAATACGGCAGCGCCAGCACCATCGCGTGTAACCCTCCCGCCGATGGAACGAACGGCAGCACGAACGACACGCCCTGCCAAATCGGGCGCACGTAGCCCACCGCGACGGCGAGGAGCAGCGGGATGATCCACGCGAGCAAGAACGGCGGGAGGCGAAAGCGGGTGATCGGCACGTTCGCGAATACCGTCATGCACACAATCGCAAACGCGACAATTCCGACGAGCGGCTGATCGAAGATTCGCTGCAGCACCACCAGCGCAAGATAGCTGTACATCGCCGCGCCGAACACCGTCATCGAGGCTGGCAGCGGAATGTACCGCCGGAACGCGCCGGCAAACGGTGCCGCGACAAGCTTGATGATTCCCGTCCAGATCACCGCCGCGGAGCCGATCTGCCAGGCGCGCACGGGGTCATGAGTTTGCAAATACACGGGTAGGAAAATCGACAAGGTATAGGCGATGATCGCCGGGACATTATTCCCGTAGACGTGTGCCGTGACGTCCCTGCGGTTTTCGCGTTTGCTGAGGCGCACGCCGAGATAGGCGAGGCCACCGGAACCGAGAAAAAACCCGAGCGCAAATCCCGGCACGAAATGCGACACGCTGAATGCAGTAGCGATTCCCACAGGCGCGAGCAACAGCACGGGTATGAACAGCTGCGCGATGATGGAGCCAATCTGTGTAACGGTCGCGTCGACGTCCCCGCGGCTCAGCGTCCACCACTCTTGCGAAACTGCGTTCGGCTCGGCTGCCAGGGAAGTCTCCGATCTGCGGGGGTTTCTGCCGTCGCGGTCAGACCTTGAACGACTCCAGTGTCTCCGGCGCAAAAAGCTCTTCCGGCTTCAGCAGGCGCTTCGCGAGTCCTTGGTCGAACGAGTACCGAGCGAACGTTTCCAGTGTGTGCGCGTTCCGCTCGAGCCCGTAAGGCCAGAAATCCGCGCCCATCAACGCGCGCGTTTCCTCCGCGTGGCGCGTGAGCCAGGGAAGCATGCAGGGGAGAGCGCCCGAATCGTACAATTCGCCGTACGCAATCCGCTGCGCCCGCACGAAAGCCTTGAAAAAGGATTGCGCGATCCACGGAGACTTTTCGTAAACGTTGCGGCGAATCGCGATTACGTGCATGATGGGGAATATTTTCGTCCGCGAAAAATAGTCCTGTTCGACCGACTGATAATTCTCGAAGAGGCGCCGCACCTTGCCGGAGGCGTTGCCGAATGTCGACGGCATGCGCGCAGTGTACAACGCGTCGATTTCGCCAGACTCAATCATCGCGGAAAGCGTCTTCTTGGGGGAAATAGATTCGAGATGGATTTCCCGAGGCAAGGACAGCGGAATCTTTTCCGGGCGGCCCGGCTCTTCTTCGCCGCCGCGAAAATAGGTCACGCTCGAAACGGGAACGTTGTATTCATCGCTCAGGATGCCGCGAATCCACGCGCCGGCCGTCATCTGATATTCCGGCGTGCCGACGCGCTTGCCGATCAGATCCTGCGGCTCACGAATTCCGCTGTCACGGTGGATAAAAATGCAGGAGTGGCGGAAAAAGCGCGAGGGAAACACCGGAATGGCAATCAACCGCGGCTTTTCGGTCGCGAGCGACAACACGTAGGACGACAGCGACATCTCGGCCACGTCGAACTCGTGATGCCGCAGCATCCGAAAGAAGATTTCCTCGATCGGAAGATCGAGGCACGTCAGCTCCACTCCGTCGACTGGCACGTGGCCGTCGAGCAGGGCGCGCGTGCGATCGTAATTCGAACACGCCATGGAGAGCCGCAGCTTACTCATGCCTGGTCGCCTCGCTTGAGCTATCAGAAATTGCGCCGCGCATGCCCGCGTCCTGCCCCCAAGCGGCCCACAGTATACTCAAAGCGCTCGCAATGAGAAGGGCTTGTACCCCGTGGGCTCGAAGACATTGCGGCATTGAAGGCGCGCCCGCAATCGTCGCTTTGCAGCGCCAACTCTCATTTCATCTTTTTCATCACCGATGACGGGAGTAGACTACCGGCCGCTAGCGGGACACCTCTGCTCGAAAAGGAGTCGTTCGAAATGCCGACACGTTATCGAGCCGAGAGCGTCGGGAGCCTCTTGCGTCCCCTGGAGCTATTAGAGGCGCGTGCCGACCGCGCCGCGGACAAGCTCGCGCAGGAGGAGCTGAAGTCGGTCGAAGACCGCGTCATCCTCGGCGTGCTCGAAGGGCAGCGCAAGGTTGGCATGGAAATCTATACGGATGGTGAGTTACGCCGCGGCTCCTGGCTCACCGACATGGCGGACGCCGTCGAAGGTTTTGTTCCCGACAAAGTGATTCTTACCTGGAAGGGTCCCGGCGGAGGCGCTGAGGGAAGTTCCGCCAAGGTTGTCGGCGCGAAGCTGCGAAAAGTTCGAAAGATGACCGGCCATGAGATTCCGTTCCTCAAGAAATCCTCGCCTGGGCCGTTCAAAATCACCTTGCCCGCGCCGTCTAATTTCATGATCGCGAGCTATAAGCCCGGCACGAGCGACAGATTTTATCCCACGCATGCCGAACTGCTCGCCGATCTGGTGGAATTCACCCGCGACGAAACGCGGTGGCTCGTGAACGAGGGCGTCACCTACATCCAATTCGACGCGCCCTACTACAGCCACTATCTGGATCCGAAGGAGCGCGAACGCATGCGCGCGACGGGGTTTGATCCGGACGTGGAGTTTGATAAATCCATCGCCGCCGACAACACCGCGCTGAGCGACGTTCCGCGCGGGGTCACCCTAGCGCTTCACGTCTGCCGCGGAAACAGCCGCAGCCGCTGGTACGCCGAGGGCAGCTACGATGCGATCGCCGAGCGGCTCTTTGGCGAGCTCAACGTGGACCATTTCCTGCTCGAATACGACAGCGCGCGCGCCGGCGGGTTTGAGCCCTTGCGCCTCGTGCCTCGCGGCAAGTCCGTCGTGCTCGGGTTGGTCACCACGAAGCATCCCGTGCTCGAATCGCAGGACGATCTGCGGCGGCGCATCGACGAAGCGGCGCGTTACGTGCCGCTCGAGAATCTCGCCCTGAGCACGCAGTGCGGCTTCGCCTCCGTCGCGGCCGGCAACCTTCTCTCGATCGACGATCAGTGGCGCAAGCTCGCCCTCGTCGTCGAGACCGCCCGCAAAGTTTGGGGCTAACGGCTCCCTTCCGATCTTGATTCGCACATACTCTGGGGTCCTGTTGGCGTGCCGATGAGGAATGGCCTCCGTCGCGTGTTTGCCACGAGTTATCGTGACTTGTGATGTGTGTCGACACTCGGCCCGAGTGGAAAGGCGAGGCTTTTTGCCCCGAGCGAAGTCGAAGGGCAGCGCCGCGAAAAAACCGCTAGCGCAGCGAGCACGTGGTGCGCGGTGAAAGGCCGAAAAGCCTCACGCCGGGGAGGCGGCGTGAGCTACATTAGAATCAAAATCCCTTCGGATCCTAGAAGCTGTTGCATAACCTGATACTTTGAGGTGCTTGCGCCGGACTGGATTCGAGGGTTTTTGCCCACGCCCAATTAGCCGCGAAACGCGGTACTAGTCCGGAACTTGTCCGGTAACGCGACGCGATATAAAGGGGCGCCCCTTTTGGAGTAGGGTTTTGAGTGTTCGCCTCAACCTTCTCCAGAAAGGAGCGCCCGTATGACTGGCACCAAATATATCGGCATGGACGTGCACAAAGAAAGTATTTCGAGCGCGGTCATGAATGGTTTGGGAAAGATCGTGATGGAAAGTGTCATCGAAACGAAAGCCAGCACCATTCTTCAGTTTATTCAAGGGCTGCACGGAGAGTTGTACGTTACGTTCGAAGAAGGAACCTGGGCCGCCTGGCTGTACGACCTGCTGAAGCCGCACGTTTCGGGGTTGCTGGTGTGCGATCCGCGGCGGAATGCCTTGTTGCAAGATGGCAACAAGAATGATCGCATCGATGCACGCAAGCTGGCCGAGCTGCTGTACCTAAATAAACTCCACCCGGTCTATCACGGCGAGCACGGTCTACGAACTCTGAAGGAACTGGTGCGCAGTTATCTGACCATTACGAAGGATCTCGGGCGAGTCATGACCCGGGTGAAGGCCATCTATCGCAGCTGGAGTATTCCTTGCACGGGCAAGCAGGTCTATGCACCACGTCATCGGGGCGAGTGGCTCCCGAAGATCCAGGAAGCCGGAGTGCGCCGGCGGGCGGAGTTTTACTACCAGCAACTGGATGCGCTGCGAGTGTTGCGCCAGCAAGTGCGGCGGGATCTGCTGGCCGAGAGTAAGAAACACGCGGCGTGGAAGCGGCTTTGCCAGATTCCGTCGATGGGTCCGATCCGGGCCGCCGTGTTGCTGGGCATTGTGCAGACACCGCATCGCTTCCGCACCAAGCGGCCGCTGTGGAAATACAGTGGGTTTGCCATCGAGACCCACAGCAGTGCCGATCACCGTTCGGTCCATGGACAGCTCCAGCGAGCCAAGAAGCAAATCTCGGTTCGTGGGCTCAACCAGAACTGTAATCACGATCTGAAGAATCTATTCAAGGGGGCGGCTGTCCTCGCCTCCAGCAAACCCGGCCCATTTCAGGAGTTCTACGCGGCTTTGCTGGCCAAAGGCATGAGGCCAGAAATGGCACGTCTTACGCTGGCACGCAAAATTGCCACGATCGCGCTGATCGTGTGGAAGAAAGGAGTGAGCTTCGACGCCCAATACCTGAAACCACAAACAGCTTGAGTGTCTCAGACCGTGTCCGCTCCATCGTGGGGATCTTCTCTGGCGGTGGCCGTCAGGTTCTCGAGACACTCGGGTTCGAGAGCGAGTCTCAGCCGATTAGTTAGGCCGCTGTGTACCTCGGGCACTCAGTCTCACACGCGACCCTAGGCCCTCTCGGATAACCCGAAAAAGCTATAGGCCACGAGTCTCAGATAGTCATCATGGACGAACCGACTCAAGTTCGGTCGGTCGTGCCATGGAAAAAAAAGACCGACTTCCATTTCGCGGTGCGCGGATTACGCTGTGAGTCGTAGGAGACTAACGGCGCAGAGCCACAAGCGAAAGGAGAATCGGTCCTATGAGTAAAATACGATTTGTTGGCCTGGATGTCCATGCTGAGACCATTGCTGTCGCGGTGGCGGAACCGAACGGTGAAGTTCGATCCTTGGGCCTGATCCCCAACCGGCCGGAATCGGTTCGACGGTTGGTTCGAAAACTGGAACCTGTGGAGCCACTGCGGTTCTGTTATGAAGCGGGTCCCACGGGCTACGTGCTGTATTGGCAACTGACCGCCCTGGGAGCGAAGTGCGAAGTGGTCGCGCCGTCGCTGGTGCCAAGCAAGCCGGGGGACCGGGTGAAGACCGATCGGCGTGACGCCCTGAAACTGGCCCGCTCCTACCGAGCCGGCGATCTCACGGCGGTGTGGGTTCCCGACGCGGCGCACGAAGCGCTCCGAGACTTGGTGCGAGCTCGGGAAGCCGCGAAAGGAGACCTGCTGCGAGCACGACATCGATTGAGTAAGTTTCTGTTGCGTCACGGATGGCGGCGTCCGGAGAGTATCAAGTCTCCGTGGACCAACGCTCATTTGGAGTGGATCAAGACGAAGGTTCATTTCCAGCAGCCCGCGCAGGAGATTGCGCTCACCGACTACGTCCACCAAGTCGAGCACCTGGTGGCCCGCATCGAACGGTTGGACCAGGCAGTGCTGGAGGCAGCGCGCTCGGTGCCACCACAGATGCGCGCGGTGATCGAAGCCTTGCAGGCACTGCGGGGTATTGCGCAAGTCACGGCGGTGACCATCGTCGCCGAACTGGGGCAGATCTCCCGCTTTGCCAGAGCCAGGCAATTGATGGGATATAGCGGCCTGGTTCCCCGCGAAGACTCCAGCGGCCAACGAGAACGGCGGGGCGCCATCACCAAGACCGGCAACGCGCATTTGAGACGCGTCATTGTCGAAGCGGCCTGGGCCTATCAGTTCCGACCTTGGCTGGGCGGCTATCTGTTGAAACGCCAGGTAGGACTGAGCGAAGAAGTGAAAGAGATCGCTTGGAAAGCACAGCATCGATTGCACGCCCGCTACCGAAAACTGCTGGCGCAAGGAAAGAACAAACCGCAGATCGTAACGGCCGTGGGGCGAGAGTTGCTTGGGTTTGTCTGGGCCATTGGCGTGAAGGTCGAAACCAGGATACGCGAACAGAAGCAGGTCGCAGCGTAAGTCAGCGAACCACAGGAGGAAGGCAGTGCGGATGGCGGTCGAGCCGAACACGGAAAGGAGAGTCCTCGTATGTTCTATGCGGCAGGCTCTCTGGGCCCAACCCGCGCTCCTAGTCCGAGGCAGCTCCCGACGGATCACGATTATGCGGTTCCGACCCGCGAATATCAGAGTGATCAACCGTCGCGATGACCGCCTCGGCCGCCGTCCGCACTGCTTCCCACTTCCTAGAGAAGAACAGCGCAAACCAACACCGCGAATGTATTTGACAGGTTCGTCCATATCAGAACTATGGTCGCCACCTGACCGCCGTTCTGCTTTGTTGGTTTCGGAACTGACAGGCTTCGTCGCGAAGAGGCGATGAAAACCGCTGGTAGAGAACACCCAAACCGCTGGGCTACAGCGCCCTGCGACCGAGCTCTTGGTGCGGCAGGTCAGAACAGCTCTCGTTCATTCACATGGGCTGCGCTGCAGGAAAATTCCGGCTGCGGGAGGGAAGTATTTTTTTCCTCGACTTCCTTTATAGAACTAATCGGGACTTAGCGGGTAGTGTGTTATAAATTCCGCCCAAAATGATCCCTCATTGCTGCAATCACGGGAGTACCGAATGATCGTCGTCACGGGAGCAACGGGACGCACTGGAAAGGCAGCGACGGAAGCGTTGCTCGCCAAGGGCGAACAGGTACGCGCGGTGGCGCGAGGCGCGAAGAGGCTGGCGCCCCTGGTGCAGCTAGGTGCGGAGCCTTTCCTCGGAAACGTCGAAGACATCGCGTCAATGACCGAGGCTTTCGCCGATGCCTCAGCCATCTACTTGGTCCTGCCGGAGGACATGTCACAACAGGATTTGCGCGCGCAGCAAGAACGCGTCTCGGACACCTATGCCTCGGCGATCGCTAACGCTCACGTCCGGTTTGTCGTGAATTTAAGCAGCATGGGCGCGCAACACTCAAGAAACACCGGCTCCATCGTTGGCTTGCACAATCAGGAGCAAAAGCTCAATCGAATCGATGGGCTCAACGTCTTGCATCTTCGCGCCGCATATTTCATGGAAAATCTTTTAATGAGTATCGCGCCCCTGCGTTCCATGGGTGTGCTGTCAGGGGGCTTGCGCGCTGAAACGCCAATGCCGTGGATCGCCACGCAAGACATTGGAAAGTACGCCGCCGCTCGTCTCGCAGTATGCGATTTTTCTGGCAGTTCGATCCAGGAGCTCCACGGACAGCGCGACATCTCCATGAAGGAAGCGGCCCTCATCGTCGGCAACTCCATCGGCAAGCCCGGCCTCGAATACGTGCAACTGCCAGGCAGGGTGCTTGAACAGGCCCTTCTGAATTCGGGTCTGCCTAAAAACAGCGCGGAATTGATTGTCGAAATGTGCGATGGTGCCAACACGGGTCTCATGGAACCAGAGCAAGATCGCTCGCCCAAAAATACGACACCCACGACACTCGAATCTTTTGTTGCAAGGGTCTTCGCGCCAGTCTATCTACAGACGGCATGAAGGCGGTGGCCGAAACGGGGTTCAACTCCTGATAAAACGCCCTATCTCTAACGACGCCGGCCATTGCAAGAGTTTTTCTTCACGCTTATTACTGCATTCGAGCACACTTGTTCGTCGGCGCATAAGCTGCGTCTGTTTCTGAGGCGTCCGTCCATCCGTGTCACCCCTAACTTGCCCAGCCCGTTTGTGTTCATCAACTCAGTGTTGCCCACCAAACATCTCTTCGATCACCATCGACCATGATGAGTTATTCGAACTCCCTTTTTCCGAAGGGAGGCGGGTAGCCTAATCAACCGGCCGGTGACTTTTCGCACCATAGGGCGTTTCTGGCATCCCCGCACAGGCACCACCGCTTTTCTGCTGCTTCTGTCCGCGACGACAGAACTCGTTGTACTCGATCTGATCCCGCAACATGATCCACATCCGGATTCCGAGCTTGCGAGCCACAGCCACTCGGGCCTTTCCCAGACCTTTCTGAATCAATTTGCGGCGGTAAAAACGCTGCAACTCTGGATCGCGGCGCACCGCGTGTGTCCCCGCTTCACCCCAGAGAAATCGCAACAACGGATTGCCTTGTTTACTCAGCCCTCCCAGGCGCTGTCGCCCTCCACTGGAATATTCACGCGGGATCATCCCCACATAACTAGCCAGGGCCTTGCTGTCCGCGAATCGTGCTGGATCGCCCAGGAACACCTCGGTTGCCAAAGCCGTGACCGGCCCCACTCCCGGGTGAGTCATCAGCAGACGGGCTCCCACTCGTCCGCAAGCTTGCTCCTCAACGCGCTGGTTTAGTTTCTCGATCTCCGTCTCGAACTTCGCGTACAGCGCTTGCAACTCGCTCCGCCGATGAGCGGTATGCGGCGCCAGAGGCAACGATGCGATCGTGTGTTGACCTGCCTCACTCCAAAGCGATGGGCCTCGCCGTAAACCATTCGCCAAGGCAATCGCCTGCAACGCATTCTGTACTCGCGTCCGCATCCGTACCCACTGATGACGATGCCGCAACAAAGATCGCAGATCCTGTAGCTCTTTCGAAGGCAGCCAGATCGCCGGAAAGCGATTTTCCGCTAACAACTTCAGAATCAAGTCCGCATCTCGCCGATCATGTTTCTGCTTCCGTGGCTCGGCTGCTCGAATCTCCGCCGGATGACCGACCAGGCATTCGATTCCCAACTCTTCCATGAGGCTCACAAACCACTGCATTGATCCCGTTGCTTCGATGCCCACACGCACAGGGCGCGGAAGCGTGGAATAAAACTCCCGCACGTTGTTGGCTTCGTGCTTGAGAGTTATTTTCTCCACCTCGCCCGTTGCGGTGTCCAGCATCGCCACTGTTTGTTGGCGAGCGTGCAAATCACATCCTATAATTCGCATCTCGGCCTCCTTCGGTCCGAGCACTGTTAGGGAGAACACCGAACAGTTTACTCGGGCCGTCGCGAGGCCGACGTCGTTATGGCATCAACCGGACAAGTTCGTGCCGGAACCAATATGTCCGGCAATCTGACTGATCGGGCAGTAACAATTTTTCACCAGCCGAAAGCGTGAGGCAAAGAGACGGGGCTCCTGTATTCTACAGACGTTCCGTTCAGCATTTGGCGGACTGGACTGTTTCCCCTGATGAGGCAGCTATGAGCGTTCCCACCCTGCATGTGGGCCTTCGTGGAGTGCATCTTCTTATACACCCATCTTCAACAAAGGCACCGCTTTTACCGACGAAGAGCAGTCGATGTTCGGTCTTCATGGCCTGTTGCCACCGCACATCGAATCGCTGGAGGAGCAGACATCCCGCGCG
The DNA here is from genome assembly GCA_963740095.1 of uncultured Acidobacteriota bacterium. GTDB lineage: Bacteria > Acidobacteriota > Terriglobia > Acidiferrales > UBA7541 > Palsa-295. The sequence continues at coordinate 197,820 of CAVUDN010000052.1, read as the reverse complement.
TATGAAGCTTATCGTCGCAAAACGGACGATCTCGAACGATGCTTGCGCTCGAGATGTTCAATATATTTATGTAAGCGCGTTAAAATGATAGTTTTGCCCCAAACGAAATCGTACGGTGGGAAAGACCGAAGAGGTGAGGATTTGCGAATCCGGTCGCTTCGGCGGCGAGACCAGCATCGTCAATGAAAGGATCCACTGACGAGTAGTTCGGATGATTGAAAGCATTCAGGAAGTCGGCATGAAGTTGTAAGGTGAGGCTCTCGGAAAGCTTCGTGATCTTGAAGGCGGAGAAATTCAAAAAGTTGGTGTGACCGTCGCGTAGTGTATTGCGTCCCACATTTCCGAATGGGCTTCCAAAAAATGCGACAGCAGTCATCGTATTCGCGATGAACCGTACCTGATTCTTCGTGACAATCTGGGCGGGATCACTGCTATCGGAAATTATGCGTCCTGAGCTATCCGGCTTGGTGCCGGTAAAACCGTTGTTGAACTGGTTGAGACTGATCAACGTGAGCGGTGTGATCGCTGAGTTTCCACAGAGAATTCCGGAGCTGTCGCTGGCGCAGATATCCTTTGCGAAAACTCCAACCGATTGCACCGGGGCGTTGTTGGACCCCAGGAATGGCCGAAGCGAACCGTCTGGTAAGGCGTACTCCGCGTCGAATGCGGGATCGTAAGGATTAGTTTTGCCTGGTGAAGAGGCGCAAATGTCGCCGCCGGCATTACAGCTGATGGCGAATTGCACAGCGGTGTAAGGCTGACCGGAAGACAGCGTGTAGACAGCGGACGCGCGCCAACCGCCGAGCACCCGTCCGACCACGTCACCGCGATTCTTAAAAAACGGTATCTCTTCCACCGCGGAAAGCACGAACTTGTGTGGGAAATCAAGTCCCGAGAGACCGTGTTCCTGATCCGTAAAGTTAACCTGACTTTGAGAAAGTGCCGAAGTATTGCCTGCGGAGCCAGTGGCGCCGATTTCGCTGGTATTGTCGGTCGTTTTGCTAAATGTGTAGAAGCTCTGCAAGGTGAGTTGATGCCAGAGGGATGTCGAGCGGAACTCGATCTGTAATCCGTTATAGTCCGAGTAACCGGTGTTGGTGCGTTCTTGAACCACGGCACCAGCCGCGCAATTAACGCGGCCTACTAATTCGGGAATGGCGGCCTGCGGAGCTGGACACGGTTTCCATCCGGCCGGAACAAGGTCAGGATGAGTGTTTGCAAGGCCGAGGATGTAAGGATTACCGTCGATGGTCTGGAACAAGCGCGTGCCGTGATTTCCAACGTAGCGCACTTCCAGCACTGCATTGGGAGAAATCTCGTGTTGTATGCCAAGGGACCACTGATGTACGCGGTCCGGCCCAAAATCTGGTGAGACGGTGGTTTGTCCAAACCCCCGCGGATCGAAGATCCCGGTCTGCAAGTGAAGCCCCAGCAAAGTTCTCACGTTGTCGCCGGTGGGAACCGCCGGCAGTGGACTTGCCTCGGCATCTCCTCCCGTCAGCGTTGTGAAAATCACGTTGGGCGAGTTGTTGGCTGCCTTGGCGTAGGTGATATAGGCCGCTGGATCGTAAGACAGCCGGTAACCGCCGCGAAACACTGTGTTATTACCTAAATGCAAGAAATTGCGGCGAGGAGACCACGCAAATCCGATGCCCGGAGCCCAGCCATTCTTGGGGGTGGGTATTTCCGGTGAGGTGGTGACGCTCAATGGCAGACTTGGATTCCACAGCGGATCGCCGCCCGTCTGGGCGCGCGTTGTTATTTTATGCAAGATATTAGCCGGTTGTCCGTAGTAAGACCAGGTTAGTCCCACAGTGAGGACCAAGTTATTCGCGAACCTTATCTCGTCGGCGGCGTACGGGTAGAGATCCGTCTCTTGAAAATCTAAATATGAATTTCCGGAAGCAATGCGAATTCGATCCGGGGAATTTGCCGCGAACGCGGCGAGGTCAGTGAATTGGAACGAACCGTTGTAATTGATGAGCATGATAATGGGGGCACGCACCTGAGTGACATCAACGCCCACTTTTAGGGCGTGGCCCCCGGCGATACGAGTCCAGTTATCGTGAAATTGGTACGTATTTGCAATTCGGCCCACCGGCAAATCAGGGGGAACCCCAAAGCTCAGAAGATTTGAGTTGGCAAACGTGACGAACGTGAGGGCATCCCCAAGTTTGCTGACTCGAGGCACTGTACCACCAAGGGAATTACCCCCATCCTGAAAATCATTTCTCTCGTAAGACGCGCGAAACTCATTCGCCGCACTCACCCCGAGGAAACGCGTCCAGCTGAAATTGTAGGCCTGCGACAATTGGAAGCTGTCTGCAGAGTACCCCGCAGCGGCTGCTCCGTCGCTATTCGAAGATAGCCTTCGGGCATACAGATATCTGCCCGAGAAATGGTTTTTTGGAGTTTGATAATCAAACTTGATGATGAAATTGTTTTGGCGCGCGTCCGTCGGTAACGAACGCTGAATTCCCGCCGTGGCTACAGCACCGCAACCCGGGATATCCATCGGTATCACCACACCTAGTGGTGTTGGGGTCCCCGCTTTCACGGAGTAAGGGCCGTATAAGCGAAGTGCCTGTACCGATGCGCTGTCAGGAAAGCAGCCGCTGAGCGTCTCCAGGCCAGCAGGCGTGGGCGTCAACTGCCCAGCGGCGAATACTTCGGTTTGATTCAGAATTTCCGAATTCACACCTGCGAAGAAAAATAATCTGTCTTTGGCTATCGGCCCACCAACGGTTCCGCCCAGGAAAGCATCATTAAAAGCGGGTACCCTGGTGAGACCTTCGAAGCTCTTCTGATTAGCTGAAAGCGAGTTAAATCGCCAATTCGACTCGGTAGCGTAGAGAGAACCGTGCAGACTATTGGTCCCAGACTTAGTGATAATGTTAACTACCGAACCTGAATTCCGTCCGAATTCCGCATTGAAGTTAGCTGTAGTAAGTTCATACTGCGCGACGAACTCAGGATCGCCCAATGATATCAAGGGCCCCGTCTCGTAGTTGTCGCTATTATTCTGACCGTCGATCTGCTGATCGGTGCTTCTCCCGCGCAAACCGTTTACGGAGAATTGCGCGCCATTGGCACTCGAAAAACCCAGATCACGGCTGTCCGCAACTCCGGGAACGAGCAGGGCGAGATTATCCAAACCGTTGTTCTCTAAGATGCCGGGAAGAGAGGTAAGAGCCTGACTGCCGAAGGATCGCGAAAGTTGCGGTTCGGTGCGTTCAGCCAGGCCTGAAACGGACTCAACCGTAATCGTGGTGGAAACCTCACCGAGATTTAATTGCAGTTCGCCGAGACCTAAATCCGATCCGACGTCGACCGGAGCATTTTCAATGAGCAATTGTTTGAAGCTGGTTTTGGCGACGCGAACAGTGTAAATCCCCGGCAAAAGAGCGTTCCCGTGAAATGACCCGTCCGTTCCGGTGAGGGTCGTCACTTTCTCTCCGGTGGCAACGTTCGTGATACTCACTTCCGCGTTCGGGATCGGGGCTCGCTGCGCGTCCATAATGGTACCCGACAGTGAGCCAGTGCTCAATTGAGCTATGGCAGTCGCAGCGGACATCAAAGTAAACAAAAAAAACAGTAGTCCCAAAGAGGCCAGAAATGATCGATGGGGAGACACTGGATGACTGTAGCCTTTTTGAGTTAGGACAGTGGTGTCAAAGATTACTGTGCAAATCGCTGATTTGCGAGGACAAACCATACCTTGTCAACCGCCGGAGCGATCTGGTAGGGAATTGGCTAGTCTTGCGGCAACCCGATGCGATGAACCAGATCCTGGAACCGGGGGTCGCTCCGCATATCGTCATACGCGGGATTCACCTGTAACCTGACCAACTCCACGGTGTGTTCCCGATAGCCCTGTTCAAGGTAATGCATCGCCATGTCCGTGTTTCCCATCGCTGCATACAGCTCGGCGTGTTCGAACGACATGGAGTTTCCGTCTTTCGAGATTTTGTTTAGCGCGTTCAGTCTCTCCTGGAGCCAGCCTGAGTAACCCTTCTGCGCATACGCCCGCGCGAGCCGATCGGCGCAGGGCACGCACCCCTCGATTCGAAGTTCCTGGTCCGTCTCATGCACCTCTTCGGGGTGCTGTTTTTTTGCTTTGTAAACTGCTGCTCTTTCCTTGTGGATGCGGGCAGGGTCCTGCGCGAAAGCTTTATCCACCTCAGTGAGAAATAAGTCGAAACGGCGACTAAATCGGAGGGCCCGCTGGACAACGAATCGTTCGCCCAGAGGATCAAGCTCTTCTGCTCGACGCGCTTCGACGATACTTTGATCGAAGCGTCCCGTGTAGGAAAGTAAATGGGAATACAGGTTATGGAGCACCGCATAGTGTGTGTCAAGCTCCAAGCCACGTTGTATCTCCCGTTCAGCGCCTGTCCAGTTCCAGTCGTAGTACATCATTTTGGACGCCAGAGAGCAGTGGGCCTCCGCAAGCCGATCATCGAGAGCGAGCGCCTTCCGAGACGCCTCTTCCGACTTGCGCCAGCCCTCTTCGGCGGGCATTAACCCGTAGCCCGCTTTCACGCCGTAATAATCTGCAAGCCCGCTGTAAGCACGCGCGAAACTCGGATCATACTGGATAGCCTGCTGGAATAACTCCCCACTTTTCTCGACATCACCCGGAACTTCATTTGCGGTATTGCTCCGAAGCCAATACCCTCGGCCCCTGATATATGCGTCGTAGGCGCGTGGGTCCACTTGGCGAGGTACGGACACCTTCGAAGAATCGGCAGGAGCAACTTTTGCCTTTACGCTGTGTGCGATTGCCGTCGCAATGTCGTTTTGCAGAACGAGCACGTCCCGCAAATCGCCTTGGTAATCCTCCGCCCAAATGTGCCGGTCTGTTCGGGCGTCGATAAGTTGGGCGCTGACGCGAATCTTCTCGCCGGTACGCACCACACTACCTTCAAGGAACGCATCCACTTTTAAATCCCGTCTGACCTCCGAAGCGGAGGCCGACCTATTCTTATAACGAGCTACCGATCCTGCGGATGGCACACTGAGGCTTGAGATTTTCGCGAGTTGCGTAATTAATTCGTCGGTCATGCTATCGCTGAAATATTCCTGAGACGGGTCACCAGAGAGGTTCTTCAAAGGCAGAACAGCTACAGATTGGATCGCAGCGGAAGAGGTTCCAAACACCTTCGGCGCAGTGTGAAACACCAAATAAACTACGGCAATCAGGCAGGCTAGTCCGACAACCTGCGCGAGATAGCGTTTTCTCCAGGTAATCTCTCCGCTTGGATCCGAATGGGCTGCAAGAGGCGACGTAGCGAGAGGCGATGCAGCGACGGGCGCAGTTGCGACGAAGGATTGTTCAGACTTGTTCGCTGATATCACCGATGAATTTATAGCCATTAGGCAATGTTTCGATGTATCGGGGTTCTTCCGCTGAGTCACTCAGGGCCTCGCGGACTTTATTCACGGCCGTATTCAATCCATGGTCGAAATCGACGAATATGTCAGGAGACCACAACAGCCCCTTAAGCTCTTCCCGGCTAACCGATTCGCCCGCCCGCTCTAAGAGGACCTTGAGCACCTGGAACGGCTTTGGCTGCAGCCTGATCCGAATTCCACTCTTCCGCAATTCCAAATCGACCGTGTTGGCGTGGTAAGGACCAAACTTATATCCGTTTGAAGGTTCGGGTTGTCTTTCATGGTGAGTCTTGCGCACGACGCTAGCACTGCCTTTCATCGTTGTCAATTGATAGGGCCCTCATTCTCATTCATAGCATTATCTGCAACTTACGCAGTTACCCAAGGCCTACTCAGGGATGTTTCCCTGTGCATTGACCGCCTGAACCGTACGGTTCCATAGTCCGGCACGCGAGCTACCTCGGAGACTTGAGCAGCAACCCGACGAGCTGAAGTCGACGAGCTTCAACGGTCATTCCAGAAATCAACTAGGTTAGTTAAGGAGAACAACGCATGAACGAAACAGGGCGACGTCAATCAAGAAGTAAGGGACCCGTCGGTATCTGCTTTGCGCTACTTTTTGTATTGTTTTTGACCATGCCTGCAAACTCTCGTGCTCAATCAAAGTCACCCCCTGATGGAAATTCCCGCACAGCGGGAGCTTGGAGATCGGTTGGTCCAGCACCACCTGCCATTGAAGCCTCCATCGCTATTGACGATGTGACGGGCACAGTTTACATCGCGAGCTTGGGCGGGGGAGTTCTCAAGAGCGAGGACGGCGGCCAAACCTTCGCGGCGGCCAATCAAGGCCTCGGTTCACTAGTCGTGGCATCGCTGGCTATGGCGCACGGTGATCCAAATCTCGTTTATGCGGGGACGGGAGCGGGCATCTACAAGACCATAAATGGGGGAGCCACATGGAGCGCCACCGGGTCCGATCTTTTACCTCTGTCGCTGATTATCGATCCTACGAATGCAAACATTTTGTACGCGGGCTTTAACGGTGACCTACAGAAGACGACCGATGGTGGCGACACGTGGGTGTCTTCCGCAAATGGCATCGACAACCCGCTTGTTTTCTCTTTGGCAATCGACCCGAATAACCCGAGCGTTCTCTATGCGGGAACCGCCGGAACCGGCGCGTTCAAAAGTGTCGACGGTGGTGCTACGTGGAATCCACTCAACGTGGACACGACCGTTTGGTCGTTGTACGTGGATCCCACCAATAGCAACGTCATCTATGCCGGCTCCAATGGCAATGGTGTCTTCAAAAGTACAAACGCGGGAGCTACCTTTATCCGCACCGGCTCACCGATCGTCGGTGTTGTCCTGGCGCTGGCGAAAAGTGGAGGCCGCTTGTATGCAGGGACCGCGACTCAGGGAGTTTCCGTCAGCAAAGACGACGGCGCAACTTGGACCAACACAGGAGTATCCGACGGATTAGGTCTGGTTCTTAGCGTTGGACTGGACGGATCAGTTTACGCCGGGACCAACTTCGACGGAGTATTCGAGCATCCGGCTCCGACGAAAGACTCCGATGAAGACGATCGCCGGGCCTCGAATTGGCGAAGAGTCGCCTGGGGGCAACTGAGCGCCTGCCGCTGCCAGAACGGGCATGCCCTGGGAATCGATCCGGCCGACCACGAACACGTGTTCTTCTCCACGAATGACGGTGGCCTGTTCGTTACTCACGATGGCGGTCGCGATTGGGAGGATGGCGGCGAGAACGGACTGACATCCCGAGCGCCACGTAGCATTGCATTCGACCCACAGGAGCCAAGGCTTGTCTACGCAGGATCGTTTACGGGCGGAGGTCTCTATCGATCTCGTGACCACGGCCGGCATTGGGAACGCCGCCTTTTTGGATCGAGCAAGATCTACGTTGCCGGTGTCGCCGTTGATCCTATCGACCATTCCATTTATGTTTCTACATTTCGCAGCGGCGATGGCATTTGGAAAAGCGTAGATTTTGGCGAGACCTTTGCCCGCATCGACCGCGCTCCGGGCAGCCTTCCAGACGATTTCCTGTCCCTCAGCGGAAGGGGAATTACGGTTGCTCCTAATCACCACCAGACTGTTTTCTTTGCCGGTAATAGCGGGATCTGGCGATCCAGCGATGCCGGGGCAAGCTGGGTCAATGTAGATCAAAACCCCTCCTTGAGCGTGACCGTTGATCCGGTCGAGTCTAATATCGTCTACGCGGGAACCTTCGTCGGGGTGCTGAAGAGTGTCGATGGGGGCGCGTCTTTTGTCTCTCAGAGCGATGGGCTGCCGGACGGATTTCAGACCGCGCGCACAGGCTCTGTTCAGGTCGACCCTCGCCAGCACAACGTCTTATATGTCGCATTCGAAGGCGCAGGCGTCTTTAAGAGTATGGATGGCGGTGGCTCCTGGGCGGCCATTAACAATGGACTGGACGACCTGGGCGTCTTCGGCATTGCACTAGACGCAAACTCACCCGACATCTTGTACGTTTCGACCAACTCCTCGGTCTACAAGACGACCAGCGGTGGAGAGACGAGCGAGAGAAAATAATCCGCATATTCACATCGCGCGCCACGTCTCTTTGTGTGCGCGGCCGAGAACAGCAATCAACTTGGGGCTCGATCGGGCCCAGAGGCGCCATGCGAAACAACTCCACGTTTGCCCGCGGCTTCCTGTTGGCCGCGGCCATGATTCTCGCAGCTCCCACTCTGATTTCGGCACAGACGGCTGTCGTCCAGCGGCGCATCACGGAAGCCATCGACGAGGCCAAGCTGACTCCCCTGCGCGGCAACACGCATCCGCTGGCGCGCCCGGAATTCGGCCGCGGCTTGGCTCCGCTAAGCCTGCCCATGGAGCGCATGCTACTGGTGCTGAAGCGCGGCGCCGACCAGGAAGCGGCGCTCGGTGCGCTGCTCGAGCAGCAGCAGGACCAATCCTCGGCGAATTACCACCAGTGGCTCACGCCCGAACAATTCGGGCAGCAGTTCGGCCCCTCGGACGCGGACATTCAGACGGTGACGTCGTGGCTGCAGTCGCACGGCTTCCAGGTCGCGCGCGTGTCGAAGGGCCGCACGGTGATCGAATTCACGGGCACAGCGGGCCAGGTGCGGGAGGCTTTTCACACCGAGATTCACAAGTTCGTCGTGAACGGCGAGGAGCACTGGGCCAACGCCGGCGATCCGCAAATTCCAACGGCGCTCACACCAGTGGTCCACGGCGTAAATTCGCTGCACAACTTTCCGCGAAAACCGCTGGTCCGCAAGCTGGGCGTGTTTTCCCGCGAGAAGGCGACAGGGAAAGTGACCCCGGTCTTTACGTTCGCCAATCCATCTCCGCCTCCCGCTGAGCTCAATGCCCTCGCACCAGCCGACTTTGCCGCGATCTACAACCTCAACCCTCTCTACACTGCGAAAGTGCCCGTGAACGGGAATAATCAGACGATTGCCATTGTCGGGGATTCGGAGATCTGCACGGCAAGTTCTCCGGATTTCGCGAGCTGCGCGCAAGACGATGTGGCGGCATTCCGCAACCTCTTCAAATTGTCGAACAATTTGCCCACAGTGGTCGTCGATGGACCCGATCCTGGGTTCAATCCGGATGAAATCGAAGGGGACTTGGACACTCAGTGGGCCGGCGCGGTGGCGCCCAATGCGACCATCCTCTTTGTGATCGCGGAGGATACCGAGACCAGCTTGGGGATTGATCTGGCCGCCGAGCACGTCATAGACAACAACCTTGCTCCGGTGATGAACGTGAGCTTCGGCGAGTGCGAGGCGTTCCTGGGCGATGCCGGTAATCTGTTCTACTTCCTTCTTTGGGAGCAGGCGGCGGCTCAGGGCACTACGGTAGTCGTCTCGGCCGGGGACAGCGGCTCGGCCGGCTGCGACGGTGCGGGGGAATTTACGGCTGTGAACGGCGTGAACGTCAATGGGATTGCTTCCACGCCATTCAACGTGGCGGCGGGAGGAACGGACTTCGATGTTACGGTTGCGGGCTACCAGAACGAGTATTGGACTACCAATTCGGCGACGGATCAGTCAGCCATAATGTACATCCCCGAAACCACCTGGAATGACACCTGCGCCCGGGAGGGGCTCTCCGCCTGCAACAACGTGCCAATCAATATCTTTTCACCTACCCTGTATGTCGCTGCCGGAGGCGGGGGCCAGAGCAACTGCGTGAGTTCCGAAACTCTTCTCAATGGGAGCGTTGAGTGTTTAGGCGGCGCGACCAGTGGGTATCCCAAGCCCTCCTGGCAAGAGGGTCCCGAGATTACGGGTACTGCCATGACGGACGCGGTGCGCGACTTGCCGGATATTTCGTTGTTCGCTTCCGACGGATTTGTGAGCGGCAGTTTTTATATCATTTGCGAGGCCGATTTGAATCCTAACGGGGGTCCATGCAATTTGAGCGCCCCGTACACGCAATTTGTGGGAGTGGGCGGGACATCGGCGGCGGCGCCGACTTTTGCGGGGATGATGGCGCTGGTCAACCAGGAGACGGGAACTAGCCAGGGCAACGCCAATTACGTTCTCTATCAACTCGCCAGCGCCGAGACGTACGCGAATTGCAATTCGTCGACGGGCCCAGCGGCAGGGTGCGTGTTCAACGATGTGACAAAGTGGAACAATTCCGTTCCGTGTATTGGCGGGCTTGCGACTCCGTCTATTGACTGTAGCACTCAAGTTTCGAATAAGCTCGGCATTCTTGAGCCTGAGAATCCCATCAATAGCGGCACGCTGTCAAGCGTCCCGGCGTTTGTCGCCGGCACTGGTTTTGATCTGGCCACCGGCTTGGGCTCGGTAAACGCAAACAATTTGGTCACCGGTTGGCCGGCGGTTGTCGGCAGCTTCACACCCACCACGACAACGCTGTGCCTTTCCACAACGCCCGTCCCGCCGGCACCTTGCACCGCCCCTGGCCCGATCACGCATGGCCTGCCCATGTACGTAAACATTGCAGTCGCCGCCGATCCCAGCATTCCGTCCGGCGACGCCGCACTGATCGGCCACTTTCCGAAAGGCAACGCCGCACCCGTGGACAAGTTCACTATTGATCCGGCGACGGGCGCTGTCACGAACGCGGACATCTACACCCTGAACAGTACTGGCCAAGTATCGTCGTCAACCAACTGGCTAGTAGGCGGAACTTACACGGTGACCGCGCATTATCAGGGAGACGGAGTCCATGGCGCCAGCGATTCGACCCCTGGCATCAGCGTGACCGTGAATGCTGAGACCAGCACGACGACGGTCACTACGGAGGCCTACGACTTCTCAATCGGGGGTTTTGTTTCAACCTCCTCCCTGCCTTATGGCAACGTTAACATCCTGGACATCGTGCGCGTGGATGTGGTCGGCGCTTCCGGGCAGAAATCTGCCACCGGAAACGTCACCATAACCGATTCGCTGAACCCGGGCACGCCGATAATCCTCCCCTTGAACAGCGAAGGATATGCGGAACTTCAAAGCCCCGGCAACTATACTCCGCCAACGCTTGCAAACCCCTTCGACAACGCCCAGATTGCGGCGCTTGGCGCCGGCACGCACAGCTTCACGGCGAGTTACCCCGGGGATGCGAGCTATCAGGCGAGCAACACCTCCGCTCCGGCGACGCTGACTGTTGTCCAGGCTCCCACGACCATCGGAATCAAATCCAGCGCCACAAGCGTGTTGTCAGGCGTCAACTTCATGCTGACTGCGACCGTAGACACGCTGACTGCCTCCGGCGGTAGCGTAGGCAATCCGCCAACGGGCAGCATCACATTCATGAATGGAAACACGGCGCTCGGCACCGTTGCCCTGACGGGAACGCTGGACTCGAATAATTTTGCTGCGGCGCAAGCCGTCCTGACCACGTCGCTTTCTGCTACCGCAACCATTACCGCGCAATACACCGGCGACACAAATTACTCCGCCTCACCAACCGCCGCAATGGTCACGATCACCGTTGAGGCCGGGACGATCAGTTTGACGGCAACGCCGCCAAATCCCAATCCGATCGTCATTTCGTCACCTGGCCAGCCCGGCTCCTCAACGATCACGGTGACCCCCGAGGACAACTTCACGGGGACAGTCACTTTTACCGTCAGCGTGACCTCCACGAATCCGAATGACACCGATCTGCCGAATTGTTCGGCAAGTTCCGTAAACATCGCAGCCGGAAAAAGCGCCTCAACGACGCTGAATTGCACCACTACGGCGCCTCAGTTGGCCCGCATGATGCCGATGAATCACCCGCAGGGACCGGGCTTGCTCGCGGCGATTGGCGCGGTGACGGCCAGCGTGGCTTTCTGCACGTTCCTCCTCTGCGCTCCCGTGCGACGCCGCCGCTGGCTTGCATTGCTCGCTTTGGCGGCATTTGTCATAGGTGTGGGAGCTCTCGGGTGCGGTGGCGGCCGCAGTGGCGGCGGAGTAGGCGGCGGAAATCCTGGCACCACTCCGGACAACTACACCGCAAACGTGACTGGAATGAGCGGCAACGTCAGCCAATCGACGAACGTCGGGGTCAACGTCCAATGATCGCGCGTACTTGGACGCATGCTCCGAGCCGTTCCGCGCCTGAGGCTGCGTAGGAATGCGCGGTTCGGGATGCTCAGGAGAGTTCCGTCAGCAAAGACGACGGCGCAACTTGGACCAACACAGGAGTATCCGACGGATTAGGTCTGGTTCTTAGCGTTGGACTGGACGGATCAGTTTACGCCGGGACCAACTTCGACGGAGTATTCGAGCATCCGGCTCCGACGAAAGACTCCGATGAAGACGATCGCCGGGCCTCGAATTGGCGAAGAGTCGCCTGGGGGCAACTGAGCGCCTGCCGCTGCCAGAACGGGCATGCCCTGGGAATCGATCCGGCCGACCACGAACACGTGTTCTTCTCCACGAATGACGGTGGCCTGTTCGTTACTCACGATGGCGGTCGCGATTGGGAGGATGGCGGCGAGAACGGACTGACATCCCGAGCGCCACGTAGCAATTCTTCTACGATTTTCCTCTAGACCACATCACAGTGATTGGCCCGGGCCAATTCACCACGATGAAGAACCAAGTATGCGGAGGCGTCGAGTATGCCACGTCGCTAGATTTCGACTCTCGGATTCTCGCCGATATCCTGAGTCTCAGCCCTCCCTCCGTCATCGATATTGTCATGGAAGAGCTCAGTCGTGACCCCATCTCCGCGCGGACAATTCAAATCCCACAGGCTCTCACGCTAGGTGTAGAGGGGATGCTCGGCCCACTGCAGGTTGGTTTACACGACGAGTTTGTGCCGTTCGTGATCGCAAGAGTCTTTAGTGTTCAGGTGCTTGAAGGGGGGGCTTGAACTCAAACAAAGATTGTCGAACTGAAACACTGGAGCGTTAATGTCATCCTCACGAATTCAGCGACACAGGCGACGCGTTCTTCGTGAGTCGCCGAAGCCAAGACGGCGCCGCGGTGGAAACAAGTAACACCTTCGGCACCCGGCTGGCGAGCGCTATGTCGAATGCCTCCCCGCCGTTTTCGATGAAGCAGGCCTCGTCGACGACCAAAAGTGTGGGATGCTCGGACCTGATGACATTCGGATCTTTTCCAGGGAGCGCTATCAGCAGCCCACCGTCGCTCAGTTCCAACTTGTCGTAGGATTGCTTTAGCCGTGGACGTGGAACCGGGTAAAGCTCCTTCAGGATGGAGTTCTGCTGTTCGTAGAGCACCCAAACGTAGTCCCTCAGCATCACCGCCCTGCGCTCGTCCTGAGCCCACAGGATCGCCTTTGATGGCTGGTGGGTCATGACGTAGTGCAAAGCCTCAGCCGCTGCCCACCAGGACGTAAGCATCGACCGGCTCTTCTCGATAAACAGAATGTGTTCGCGCAGAAAACACTTATGCAGTACCCAGAGGTAGTCGCGCCGTGGGAAATGCTTATACGGGTTCTCCGGATCTTGGTCGTCCCTCGTATTGGTCCAGTGATACATCCAGTGGAGGCTGCTCATCACCGCTCTGGCCACCGGCAAGTCGATGAGCAATTGCTTCCGCAACTCTGGGGTCAGCAATAACCAAATTGACGGTAACCGGCGAACGTCCAAGGGAATCACTGCTCCCGTCGTGCCCGTTACCATAGAGGCCGAGGAGCTTGCAGTACCGATCGAAGTATTTTCCGCGCTGCTCATGGTCAACCAACTCCTTTGAGTCAGTGAAGATTCCATTGAAGGACGCCAGTTCGGTCTTCATTGCCTCGAGCCCAGGCATTAAGATCTTCTTAAAAACTTTTTCCTGGTGAAGTCCAATGCGAAGAATGATTTCGGGGCACTTTTCGCGCAGCTTCTTCATTAACATCGAGCCCACCACTTCTGGATGGGTGCTTACGCTCCCCGCGGCGAGGGCAGATTCCGATTGGTTCCCAGTCTTGATGTAATGCTTGAGGAACTTTATCTCCTTGGGCGTAAGGATGGAGGAACGTACTTGACGGCGCTTCCGGTGTAGTTCGCCTTCGGGCATCAATCACTCCTCATGGCAGCTGCGCCGTTTGAATGTGATTCAATCCATTGGAAACGATCCCAGCCTAGTCTAAAGTTTAGACTAGACCGCAATGCGGCCCGCGGCCGCTCAGATCGAGCCCATGATCTTTCGCGAAGAATCGGCCCATGGAATCGATTGTTTTGCTGGCGTGCGCCAAGGCCACGACGAGATTCGGTGCCTCAAATGCCTGCTCTAAAGTTTAGAGCAGCGAAGTAGCCCCAGTTAACAGGACAACCGCGTTTCCGTGTCTCTATGAGGCTCCGACGGAACTCCGCCGCGCGAGATTTCTGCGCAGGTTTTCGTCCACTCATTGACTTCTGCCTTTCTCCAGAGTGGCCGCAAATCGATTGCGCAACCTCACGCCACGTCCACCCAAGAAAACTTGAGAACAATTTGAGAACAGAACGGCCCGAAAACCCTGCTATACCGTGATGCATGACGCAGAAAGAAGCTTGACGATACAGCTACATAGCTCTTCTGGAGAAATCAGCGGGTTGGAGGTTCGAGTCCTCCGCGGCTCACCACTCATTCCGTAACTGGCAGCAACTGCTTTAGCTGATGCTTCCGGGCTCATTCGAGTTCGGGTCAACTTGAGAACATTTGGGAACAAAATCCCGGCGTGCCGTCGCGTCTTCGACTCCGCTCAAAACGACATCTTCCTTGATTGCACCTCGCGGCAAGTCAGACCGCGAATGTATTTCTGCGGCGTGCGAAGCTGCAGGGCTTCCATTAGCGTCTGTCAAGTGTTAGCTACTATCACGATATCTGTGCGTCTGTGTTAGAGTAGCTCTCTCAATATCTGCATAGACGACCTAGGAGAAGATGATTGATGGCTGGCACGAAGATCGCTCGAATCGGTTCATCCCACGTCGCTAAACGCAGCGCGGGAAGGCCTAGCACGTCCACGAAACGGTCCCATCTTGGCCCATCCAGGAAAGCGCAAGGAAACACGGCGATACCCGGCCTTCGCGAGCGCAAGAAAGTGCGCATGCGAGGCCAAATCATCGATACCTCGATTCGCCTGTTCCGCAAGCGCGGCTACGAAAACACGCGGGTGGATGACATCGTCCAAATTCTGGAAATCAGCCAACCGACTTTTTTCCGGTATTTCCCGAGCAAGGATGCGGTTCTGCGCGAGGTAGGAAGGCGCGGGTTTGCCTGTATCAAGGAGCGTCTTGAGACCGAGCTTTCGAGCCGCACGTCGACAGCGGAGCGTCTTCGCCGGATGTATCAGGGAATGGCCCAGGAGGTGGAGTCGGACCGGCCCTTGTGGCGAGCGGTGGTGCTTTCAGGCGCGATGGATCCCGTCCGTTCGCCGGAGATGCGCCAACCTGAAGAAATCGCGGTGAGCTTGCTGCGGGAGATTCTCGCGGAAGGGCAGAAGCGGGGAGAAATCACGCGCGCCTTTCCGGTCGCTCACTTGGCCGAATTCATGGAAGGACTTTACACGACCATCGTTCGCCGTTGGGCGGTTGATCTCGAGGGGCCGCACGATTTGAGCGAGCGCGTGCTCAGCGCCGTCGACTTTTTCCTGCGCGGTGTGCAGGCATGAGCCGTTAATTCCACCAGCGAGCTGGTGGTGCCGAGATTTTCCGAGCCGCGTGCGAATGAAAGCAGCCGTCCTGCGTGATTTCAAGAAGCCGCTTGCGATCGAGGATATCGATCGGCCCAAGCTGGGATCCCACGAAGTCCTGATCCAAGTTGAGGCCTGCGGCGTATGCCATTCCGATTTGCATGTGGCCGATGGCGATTGGCCGCAATTGGCGAAAATCGTCAAGAAGCCGCTGATTCTCGGTCACGAAATCGTTGGGCGCGTGGCCGAAATGGGCGCGGGGGTTCGTAACGTCCACATAGAAGACCGGGTCGGCGTGCCATGGCTTCACTGGAGTTGTGACGACTGCGAGTTCTGTCGCGAGGGAAACGAAAACCTTTGCGCCCGGCAGAAGATCACAGGCGTCACAGTGGATGGCGGGTACGCGGAATTCATGAAAGCTCCGGCGAGCCACACGCTGAAAATTCCCGACGGCCTTTCCTCAATGGAAGCTGCCCCCCTTTTCTGCGCAGGCGTCACGGTATACCGTGCGCTCAAACAGGCCAAGATTTCGCACGGCCAGCGGCTGGCGATCTTTGGCATTGGCGGGCTGGGACACCTCGCCGTACAGATCGGGCGCGCGATGGGTGCGGAGATCATCGCAGTCGATATTTCCGAGGAAAAGCTCGCCCTTGCCAGGTCACTTGGCGCCGCGCACGCGTTTCATGCAGATTCGACCGACGTGGCCAAGGGATTCCGGGCGATGGGCGGCGTCCACGCAGCGCTCGTTACATCGGCGGCAAAAGCAGCCTACGACACGGCGTTTTGTGGCGTGCGGCCGAGCGGGACTCTCCTGGTGGTAGGTTTGCCGGCCGAGAACATCTGCTTTCCGCCCATTCTAATGGCCGCCCGGGAAATTCGCATGCAGGCTTCGGCAGTCGGAACCCGCCAGGACTTATCCGAGATCCTCGCCATGGCGGCGACCGGGAAAGTTCGATGCCAAGTCGCAGCACGGCCGCTCGCCGAAGCCAACGAAGTTCTTGAGGAATTACGGCGCGGGAGTATTTCCGGCCGCGTCGTGCTGGCTCCTCACCAATAAACCGGCGCAAATAGCCCCGCAGATACCTTCGCGGAAGCGATTTGCTTTCATCTTGACGTTAGTCGATTAAATGTGATATTCGCTATCACAATTCTAGACGTACCCCGGCGTTTCTAAAGGCAGCCGGATTTGGGGAATGAAAGCGGCCGGCTGGACCGGACTAAAGGGTGGGAGCGAAAAAACTCCTGGCATACTCTCAAACAAAATCGGCCACGTACTGAATTACGAGGAGGACCTATGAAGCACGTCCTAGTGGCGAGTGCCTTTTGTTCGCTGGTGTTGTTGCTGCTCGGAAGCCCGGTTGCGAGAGCGCAGGGCGTGGGCGCCTCTGGCGACATCAACGGGACCGTAACCGATCCGTCGGGTGCGGTAATCCCGAACGCCGCGGTGGTCGCGACCGAGACGGCAAGGGGGACAAGCTACGCGGCCACTACCGGAGACTCCGGCCAGTACCGGTTGATCGGATTGCTGCCCGCAACCTACAACGTGACGGTCAAGGTCGCAGGCTTCGCAACGATGACTCAAAACGGCGTGGTCGTCAGCGTAGGCGAGACAACAATCGCCGATTTCAGCCTGAAGGTCGCGGCGACTGGACAAGTCGTGGAAGTTACCGCCGCACCGCCCGTGATCGACACGCAGAGGGGCAGCCAGGCGAACACTCTGACTGAGACATACATAACAAACCTTCCGATCGATCGACGCGATTACCTCACCTTCACGCTCTTGATGCCCGGCGTGTCGAATTCCACCAGGATCGCGGACGATCAGGATTTTCGCGTGAAGCAAACGCCTCAAAGCGGGCTGTCGTTCTACGGGAGCAATGGCAGAGGGAATAGCGTGACGGTGGATGGTGGCGAGGGTCTGGACGACAGCGGCGGTGTCCGCTTGACCGTAAGCCAGGATGCGGTGCAGGAGTTCCAAGTGAATCGCAGCAACTACGCCGCCGATCTAGGCGGAGCGAGCGGTGCGACGATCAACATCGTGTCGAAATCAGGGACGAACGATCTGCATGGGAGTCTGTACAGTTATTTCCGCAACGATGCCCTGGATGCGCGCGACCCATTCGCGTACAGCCCGGCCCTGGCGCCGGATCCCACATTCAGCAATTTCAACTTCACCTCCGTGGGCGCGCCGGTAAAGAACAGCCTCAGCCGGTATCAATATGGAGGGACGGTAGGATTCCCGATCAGTAAGGACAAGACATTTCTGTTCGTAGCATTCGAAGGACTGCTGCAGAACTCGCAGAACTCGGTCCCTCTGCTGACGAGCAGTTCGATTTTCGGCGGACCCAATCCATTCGCGGCATCGAACCCGTTCGCGCCGAGCGACCCTAGGTTTGCGCAACAAGCGATTGTCACCGGGCTGGCAACCGAGCCCGGGAATCCAACGGTTCCGTGTATCAACAACCCGAACGGGACCGTCACAAGCCTGCCGGCGCAAACTTGCGCGGGAGCCCTCGCGACGGCCCTGATCGTCAGTCCCGCAACGGGATTGACCGCGGGGCAAACAGCGCTGAACCAATTCCTCATCACCCAACTCGAGCAGAACGGGGGGCTCTTTAACTACAACACGCGCGAATATCTGGCGTCGGGGCGCCTGGATCACCGCATTAGTGAGACCGATCAGCTTACCCTCACGTTCAGGTACGGGCACGATCTCGAAGAAAATCCGGACGTGCAATCCCTTACGGGGTTCTCAGCAGGCAGTTCGATCCACAATTACGACGCCAACCTTCTGGGAGCCTGGTATCACACGTTTAGCCCGACGGCTCAAAACGAGCTTCGCGTGCAGTGGGACTACAATAGCTTCAATGTGATTCCGAACGAGCCCGGTGAGGTAGGACTTCAAATTCCGGGATTCGCAAACAATTTGGGAACGAACATCTTCCTGCCTGACTACACGATCCTCCGCCGCTACGAATTCGCCGACAACGTCACTCTGGTTCGCGGCCGCCATACGATCAAGTTCGGCGGCTCCGAACTCCTGCGCGGCGATCATGCGGAATCGCATACGTTTTTCCCGGGCCGTTTTGTCTTCGGCACACTGCCTGGTGGCGTGCTTAGCGACTGTCTCGCGGCGCCGGCGGCAGCTTGCGGCCTTTCAGCGTCACTCAGTTCCGCCGTGATCAACTCGCTTCAAACAACTTCGCTGGGAGCTCCGCAGGTGTATCAGCAGGGCTTCGGGAATGCGGACTATCCGGCGTATACGCGGCCATTGACCGGCCTCTACATCCAGGATTCCTGGAGGATCACGCCCAGTTTCACGCTGAACTACGGCCTGCGATATGAAATCGACTCACAGTTCCTTCCGCTGAATACCTACTACAAGGACTTCGGCCCTCGAATATCGTTCGCGTGGGATCCATTCAAAGACCACAAGACGGTAATTCGCGGCGGATACGGAATTTTCTACGGACCGATTGACGCTCAGATTCCGCAGGTGGATTTGAGCCTGGGAGTGCTGAACAAGAATTACAGCACGGTGGAGAACCAGAACAATTCCGCGCAGATTCCCAACCAGGTGAACAACGTCGTGGGCACCTGCGGGATCGGGTTTCCGGGCTTCCCCATTTTCCCCGGGAGCGGCACCAGTGCCTGCAAGCGGTTCATTTCCATTTACATCGATCCGCTCACTCCCACCGGGCTGCCAATTCAGAACTCGGCAGTCGTCTTTCAGACGTTGTTTGCTACGCCAGCGCCTCCGGGAAACGCGCCGGGAGCCAACGTGATCTCGTGCACTAAGCCGGCGCCGGGGACGAGCGCTTGCATCACGCCGGCCGCCGTAGCGCCGTTCGGGATCGTCTCTTCCAACAGCGGCCAACTTTCGCCGCTGCAGGTTCTTTTCAGCAACCCTCCGGACTACAAGCCTCCGTACTCGCAGCAGGCGTCGCTCGGAATTGAGCGCGAGATTTCTCCCGGGTTTTCCATTTCCCTTAGCGGGATTTATTCCCACACGACGCGGCTCCCGGTGGCGATCGATACGAATCTGCTGAAGGCGCCGATCAGCACAGTGACGCTGGCCAACGGGAAGACCGTTTCCTACAGGAACTGGAATACGAGCGCGGCAACTGACCCGCTCGGCGGTACGGAGGTTCCGGGCGGTGTGTTTCCGTGTGCCATTACATTGAACGCCTTCGGCCAGCCAGTCTCGCCCTGCTTTGTGAACGCGCTGATCGTGCAGAATAACCAGTACACGGCCGCAGCCTCCGCCCTCTACGAGGGAGGAATCGTCGAAATCAAAAAGCAATTCAGCGATCACTTCACGGTGTTTGGGAATTACACCTACAGCAAAGCCTTTGACACATCGACGGATTTCAACACGGACTACGGCCCGCAGGACCCGACGAACTTGGGCCTGGACCGAGGGCTTTCCGCGTTCGATCAGCGGCACAAAGTAGTGATCGCCGGCGTGGTCGACAGCCCGTGGAAGGAACCGATTCTGTCGGGCTTTCAGGTGGCTCCGATTTTCACGTACACGAGCGGACATCCCTTCAATCTGTTGGCCGGAGGAGAGGTGAACGGCAACGGTCACACGACGAACGAACGCCCGATCGGCGCTCCCCGAGACTCGGGGCTCGGCCCCAATCTCATCGACTTCGATATGCGCCTGACCTGGCAGCACAAGCTGAACGAGAAGCTGAATCTGCAACTCACGGCGGAGGGATTCAACCTCGCGAACCGGACAAACTTCGCCAGTGTAAACAATGAGGTGAGCCCTCTCTTTGGCTTTCAGCCCGGATTCACGACGTTCAACGTGCATGGAATTCGGCCCGGCACTGCCCTCGCCGGGGGAGGAATTGCAACGTCCAGCACGCCGCTAGCGTTCACGTCGGCGTGGCCCAAGCGGGAATTCCAATTTGGCGCGCGCCTGAACTTTTGATTTTGCTCCACCCCCTGAGGGACCGCGGGTCCGGCCCACCCCGGCTCGCGGTCCCCTTGAACGACTGCGCACGCGCGGTGAGCCGCTGTTGCAGGAGAGCGTCCAGGCAATGAACGTCAAGCAGCTCTTCGACCTCACGGGGCGCGTGGCCATCGTCACCGGGGGCTCGGTTGGCCTGGGGCGCCAGATGGCCGAGGGGCTCGCGGAAATGGGCGCCAGTCTTGTGTTGTGCGCCCGCAAGAAGGAGCGTTGCGAACAGGCTGCCGAGGAACTGAAAGCGCTCGGCGTGACGACTCTTGCGCTCGGCTGCGACGTGAAGAATCCGGCGAGCGTTCAGGAGCTTGTCGACGTCACGCTGTCGAAATTTGGGCAGATCGATATTTTGATCAACAACGCCGGCACGTCATGGGGAGCGCCCATCGAAGAGATGAGCCTCGAGCAATGGAACAAGGTGATCGAGACGAACCTGACGGGGACGTTCCTCTGCTGCCAGGCGGCCGGCAAGATTATGGTCGCTCAGAAGCGCGGAAAGATCATCAATATCGCCTCGACCGCCGGGCTCCGAGGTTCGCCGCCGGAGTTTCAGGCGATCGGATATCACGCCAGCAAGGGAGGAGTCATCACCTTCACGAGGGATTTGGCCCGCAAATGGGCGATTCACAACGTCCACGTAAACGCCATCGCGCCGGGATGGTTTCCGACACGCCTGTCTCAAGTCGTGATCGAACGAAACCGGGAAAACATGCTGCGGGGAATTCCTTTGGGCCGGTTCGGCGGCGACGATGATTTGAAAGGTGCTGCCGTCTTTCTGGCGTCGGATGCTTCTGATTTCGTCACTGGAGATGTGCTGGTGGTGGACGGAGGACAAGCAGCGTAGGACAGCGATGCCATGAACGTTCCGCTCACACCCTTACGATTCCTGCGCTACGCAGAGCAGCAGTATCCGGACAAGACAGCCGTGGTGTGCGGAAATGAGCGGTTTACCTACCGTCAACTGGCGGAGCGCGTGGACCGCCTTGCAGGCGCGCTGCGCGAGGCGGGAGTCGAGCGAGGGGACCGAGTCGCATTTCTGAGCTTGAATTGCCACCGATTGCTCGAGGCATATTTTGGTGTTCTGGAGGCGAATGCAGTTTTGCTTCCACTGAACATTCGGCTGGCGCCGGATGAACTCACCTACATCCTGAACCATGCGGGGGCGAAGATCCTGTTTTTGGAAAGAGAGTTTTTGGGCCTGGTGGATTCTTTTCGCCAAAAGCTTTCCGCGGTGGAGTCATTTTTTCTGCTTAGCGGGACGCCGCAGGCTGATTGGCTCGCGCGTGAGAATTACGAACAGATCATGGCCGCGGCCACACCCCACCGGCCCGATGTAATGGAATTCGACGAGAACGCAGTCGCCGAACTCTTCTACACTAGCGGAACCAGCGCCAATCCCAAAGGCGTGATGCTGACCCATCGAAACGTCTACCTGCATGCGCTGAGCAGTCTGCTATCCCACGAGACCTCGCCCGAGGGCGTTCATCTCCACACCATTCCGCTCTTTCACGCGAACGGATGGGGCGCCGCGCATACGATCACGTTGAGAGGCGCCAAGCACGTGATGATGCCGCGTTTTGATCCGGCAGAGGTCTTCCGGCTGATCGAACGGGAGCGAGTGCAAAGCTTCGGCGCCGTGCCGGCCATGGCCATTGCGCTGGTGAACTGCCCGGAACGCAAGAAGCACGATTTGAGCAGCCTCAAGTGGATCAATGTCGGCGGCGCGGCGGCCTCCCCGACCCTCGTTAGGGAAGTAGAGGAGAAATTTGGATGTACGTGCTTCGCCGGATACGGACTCACGGAAACAGCGCCGGTGCTCTCCGTTTCTTCCATGAAGCCGGGCCTCGAATGGGAAGGGGAGAGGCGTTTTGTGGGCCAGGCGATGACGGGTTACGCCATCCCTGGCGTCGAGCTTCGAGTCGTGGATCCGAACGACAACGACGTGCCTCGCGACGGCCAGGCCGTTGGCGAGATCATCGCCCGCGGCGACGGCGTGATGGAAGGCTACTGGAAACAGCCGGAAGCCACGGCCCAAGCAATGCGCGGCGGATGGTTTCACAGCGGAGACCTGGCGACGTGGGACAAGGACGGGTACATCCTCATTGTCGACCGCCAGAAAGACATTATCGTCAGCGGCGGCGAAAACATTTCGTCGCTGGAAGTCGAGAAAGCGCTACTCGCTCATCCCGCGGTACTTGAAACCGCCGTCATTCCCGTTCCTGACCAGAAGTGGGGCGAGGTCCCCAAGGCTTTGGTGGTCCTGAAGCCTGATGCCCGAGCCGGCGCAACGGAGTTGATTGAATTCTGCCGGTCGCGCTTGGCCCATTACAAATGCCCGCGCTCGATCGAATTCCTCGAAAGCTTGCCCAAAACCGGGACGGGCAAAATCCTCAA
The DNA here is from genome assembly GCA_963740095.1 of uncultured Acidobacteriota bacterium. Taxonomy (GTDB): domain Bacteria; phylum Acidobacteriota; class Terriglobia; order Acidiferrales; family UBA7541; genus Palsa-295. The sequence goes on along the minus strand of CAVUDN010000052.1, from coordinate 174,971 downwards.
GAGAGAGCTGCGCAAGAAATATTGGCGAGGGCGCGAAACAATTCCCCGGGAAAGCGCAGAACCGGCTCGAAAGGGATCGTCTGCTTAGTCGAAGGAGTCCTCCGAAGTGGATCTGAATCTGAATGCCGAGGAAAAGCAGTTCCGCGACGAACTGCGCGCGTGGCTGGGCACCAATGTTCCCAAGGATTGGGCCGAGTGGCGCGAGAAACCGCTCGAGGAGTCTTTCCCTTACTTGCGGGAGTGGCAACGGAAGCTCCATGAAGGCCGCTGGGCCGCGGTTTCGTGGCCGAAGGAATACGGCGGGCGCAGCGCGACGCTGATGCAGCAAGCCATTTTCTGGGAAGAGATGGCGCGCGCCCAGGCGCCGTCCATGGCGAATGCGCTCGGTCTGGGACTGATTGGTCCCACGATCATCGCGTATGGCACCGAAGCGCAGAAGCAGCGATTCATTCCCAAGATTCTCAGCGCGGAAGAAATCTGGTGCCAGGGCTTTTCCGAACCGAACGCCGGCTCCGATCTCGCAGGGCTGCAGACGAAGGCGCGGCTGGACGGTAACTACTATGTCGTCAACGGGCAGAAGGTGTGGACCAGCTTCGGCTGGGTGGGCGACTGGTGCGAGCTGGTTGTTCGCACCGATCCAAACGTGCCCAAGCACAAAGGATTAACGGTATTGCTTGTGGATATGAAATCGCCCGGCGTCGAGGTTCGCCCGCTGCGGCAGATGACGGGTGAGAGCGAGTTCAATGAGCTCTTCTTTCGCGACGTGCGCGTTCCGGCGGAAAACGTGCTCGGCAAAGTGAACGACGGTTGGAACGTGGCCGTCAGCACGTTGATGTACGAGCGCGGATCGTATGGCGCGCGCCTACATCTCATTTTCAAACGGAATATCGAGCGGCTGATCGAACTTGCCCGCACCGTGCAAAGAAGCGGGCGGCCGGCCGCCGCGGACCCGCTGATGCGGCAGAAGCTCGCCCAGTGTTACGCCGAGATCGAAATTATGCGCTTGAATCAGCTGCGCGCCTTCAGCCGGATCACGGCGACCGGCGTGCCCGGACCGGAAGGGTCGATCCAGAAGATCTTTTGGAGCGAACTCAATCAACGGCTGCAGCAAATCGCGCAAGAGTTGCTCGGCCCCTACGGCCAGCTGGCGGGCGGAGATCGCCGCGCGGTGGACAACGGCATATGGTCGTACGGCTATCTGCGAACGCGCGGGAACACAATCGAAGCGGGGACTTCGGAGGTTCAGCGCAATATCATCGGGCATTTCGTTCTCGGACTGCCCAGGAGCTATTAAGGCGATGGAATTCGGACTGAGCGAGAGCCAGCAGATGCTCAAAGACAACGCGCGGAAGTTTTTCGCGGGCGAATGCCCGATGGAAGAAGTTCGGCGCCTGATGGAAACCGATACCGCCTACGACGAAGCGTTGTGGGCAAAGATGGCCGAGCAGGGGTACACGGGAATCATTTTCCCCGAGGAGTATGGCGGCGTCGGCCTCGGCAAGGTGGAATTGATTCTCCTGATGGAGGAGGCGGGGCGCGCGCTTTTGCCGGGGCCATTTTTCTCGACCGTTGCGCTGGCCGGTGCCGCACTGGACGCAACGGCAACACCGGAGCAGAAAAAGAGGTACCTTGCGCCGATCTGCGGCGGCGAAGCGAGATCGACCGTCGCGATGCTCGAAGACGCCGCGAGCTGGAATGTGGCCGATGTCCGGATGACAAGCGTGAACGGAGAGCTGACAGGAGAAAAGCTCTTCGTGCCCGATGCCGCAGTGGCGAACTTCATGATCGTTGTCGCTCGGGATGGCGTTTTCGTGATGGACGCGAAGGCGCGGGGCATCGATGTCGAGCCGATGGAGGGCATGGATCCGACGCGCAAACTGTACTCGGTGCGATTCAACCGCACGCCAGCGGAAAAGCTGGGCAATGCCGCAGGCTTGGCGCGGGCTCTCGACATTGCCGCCACGGCTTTGGTTGCGGAAATGGTGGGCGGCATGCAGCGAACGCTCGACATCACCGTTGAATACGCGAAGATGCGCAAGCAGTTTGGCAAGCCGATCGGCATGTTCCAGGCGGTGCAACACCAGTGCGCGGACATGTATGTCGAGACGGAGTCCGCGCGCTCGGCGGCCTACTACGCCGCGTGGGCGCTCGAAGAGAACGTGTCGGACGCCGCAGTGGCCGTTTCGATCGCGAAGATGTACGCAAGCGACGCGGGACGCACGGTCGGCAACCGCGGCATTCAGGTGCACGGTGGAATGGGCTTCACCTGGGAAAACGATCTTCATCTGTATTACAGACGCGCCAAGGTTTCGGAGACCACCCTCGGCGATTCGACGTGTCATCGCGAGCGCATTGCGCGACTCGTGATCGACGCTGGCGCGGCCTCCACGCAAAGCGCGTAGGGGCTCGACGAAAGAGGCGAACTTCCATGAGCGATCTTGTGCAACTCACCAAGTCCGGCGGGATTGCGGTTATTACGATCAACAATCCGCCGGTGAATGCTTTGAGCCCGGGCGTGCCGGAAGGCATTTCCGAAGCGGTCGCGCAAATCGAAAAAGATGACGACGTTCAGGCCGCGGTCCTCATCGGCGGAGGACGCACCTTCGTCGCTGGTGCGGATATCAAGGAGTTCGGCAAGCTCACTTCCGGCAAGAAGCAGCGAGGCGCTGGCCTTTTGCCGCTGCTTCTTCAAATCGAGGATTGCCGCAAGCCGATTGTGATGGCGATTCACGGCACGGCGTTCGGAGGCGGCCTCGAGCTCGCGATGGCCGGCCACTACCGCGTCGCCGCGCCAGGCGCGCAAGTTGGCCAGCCCGAAGTAAAGCTCGGCATCATTCCGGGGGCGGCCGGGACGCAGCGCCTTCCCCGGCTGGTAGGAGTGGCCAAGGCCGTCGAAATGTGCGCCAACGGCGATCCAGTCAAAACGGAAGAGGCGTTCAAGTTTGGCCTTGTCGACCGAATCATCGAAGGAGATTTGCTCGAAGGCGCTGTGCGCTTCGCGCTGGAAATTGCCGGCCGCCCGGCTCGGAAAACGCGCGACATCGAAGGAAAGCTTGGAACACCGGAGCAAAACGCCCCGGTCTTTGCTGCCGCGCGGGAAGCCGCCCGCAAAAGGCAACGCCGGATGATGGCGCCGCTCGCGGCGATTGATGCAGTCGAAGCCGCCACGAAGCTCTCTTTCGAGCAGGGTTGCCGCGAAGAAGAGCGGTTGTTTATCGAATGCTTGAATTCAGATCAGTCCAAGGCGCTGATTCATGTTTTCTTCGGCGAGCGCGAGGTGGCCAAGATTCCGGACGTGCCAAAAGAGACGCCGGTGATTCCGGTGAATAGCGTCGCCGTGATAGGCGCCGGCACGATGGGCGGCGGCATCGCGATGGTGTTCGCCAATGCAGGCATTGCTGTGCTGCTGAAGGAGGAAGGACAGGAAGCGCTCGACCAGGGCCTGGCCAAGATACGCACAAATTATGCCGGCTCGGTGAATCGCGGCCGCTTCACGCAGCAGTTTGTGGACGAACGGTTGAAGCTGATCCGGCCAACGCTCACCTATGATGGATTTGAGAAAGTCGACATGGTGGTCGAAGCGGTGTTCGAGGGCATGGCGCTGAAGAAGCAGATCTTTGCCGAACTCGATCGATTGTGCAAGCCCGGAGCGATTCTCGCCAGCAACACATCCACCCTGAACGTTGACGAAATCGCTTCCAGCACATCCCGGCCGGAATTCGTGATCGGCACTCATTTTTTCAGCCCCGCGAATGTGATGCGCCTGCTCGAGATTGTCCGAGGGGAAAAATCCAGCAAGCCGGTGATCGCGACCTGCATGCAGCTTTCGAGGAAGCTGGGGAAAATTGGAGTGCTGGTCGGCAATTGCCGCAGTTTTGTCGGCAACCGTATGTTCCATCCATATGTGCGCGAGTCGGTCTTTTTGGTCGAAGAGGGCGCGAGCGTCGAGACGGTCGATAAAGCGCTTGTGGAATTCGGCATGGCCATGGGGCCGCTGGCTGTCGGCGACCTGGCGGGCCTCGACGTGGGCTGGCGCATTCGCAAAGAATATCGCCACCTGGAAAAGCCGGGAATACGGCAGGCGTTTGCCGGAGATCGCTTGTGCGAAATGGGGCGGTACGGCCAGAAAACCCGCGCGGGCTGGTACAAGTATGACGAAAATCGCCGCGCGATCCCCGATCCCGAAGTCTCGACCCTCGTGCGCAAGTGGGCCGCGGAGACAGGCATTCCGCAGCGGCAGATTTCTGCGAATGAAATTGTCGATCGCTGCGTCTATGCGCTCGTCAACGAAGGCGCGCGCATTCTCGAAGAGGGCTACGCCCTCCGCTCGGTCGATATCGACATCATCTATCTCAACGGCTACGGTTTCCCGGCATATCGCGGCGGGCCGATGTGGTTCGCCGACACCGTCGGGCTTGGGAAAGTGTACGACCGCATTTCCGAATTCCATCGGCAACACGGCGCGCTCTGGGAACCTGCCCCGCTGCTCAAGCAGTTGGCCGCACAGGGCAAAACGTTTGCCGGTTTCAATTCGGCGGGCGGCGCGGCCGCGTAACGCTCGGAGTTCCGATGCGCCCGGAGAGAGGATATGAGAGAAGCGGTGGTGGTGGCCAGTTCGCGGACGGCGCTCGCGAAGTCGTATCGTGGATCGTTCAACATCACGCGCCCCGACGAACTTGCCGCGCACTGCATTAAAGACGTGCTGCGCAAGACGCCGAAGCTCGATCCCAACGAAATCGAAGATGTGGTGCTGGGATGCGCGCAACCGCATGGCCCGCAGGGGCAAAACGTGGCTCGCGTTTCAGCGATGCTGGCCGGGCTGCCGACGTCGGTCGCCGGCACGACGATCAATCGTTTCTGTTCATCCGGCTTGCAGGCGATCGCCGTGGCCGCGCATCAGATTGTGAGCGAGGGCGTGGACGCGGCCATCGGCGGAGGCGTCGAGAGCATCAGCCTCACGTCTCGCGACTACTACCCGAATGCGGAGCTGCTCGAGCGGCTGCCCGGGCTGTACATGGTGATGGGCGTCACGGCCGAGGTTGTTGCCAAGCGATACAAAATCGGCCGCCAGGCGCAGGACGAGTACGCTCTCCTGAGCCAGCAGCGCACGGCGCGTGCGCAGAGCACGGGTTTTTTCGATGATGAGATCGCGCCCATCCGCGTGACGCGCGCCATCCTCGACAAGAAAACCGGCGAGACGATCGGGAAAGAAGAAGTGTGCGTGGACCGCGACGAATGCAACCGCTCGGACACGACGGTCGAAGGTTTGCTCGCTTTGAAGCCCTATTTCGATCCGGAGAGCGGCCAGGGCACGGTAACCGCGGGCAATACTTCCCAGCTCTCGGATGGCGCGTCGGCCACGCTCTTGATGTCCCGCGAGCGTGCCGACCAGCTGGGCATTCCGTATAAGCTGATTTTCCGCGGCTTTCAGATCGCCGGATGCGATCCGGATGAGATGGGCATTGGTCCCGTGTTCGCTGTTCCAAAGCTGCTGAAGCGCACCGGCGTGCGAGCCGATGATATCGATCTTTGGGAACTGAACGAAGCATTCGCCGTCCAGGTAATCTTTTGTCGCGACCGCCTCGGAATCGACCCCGAAAAACTCAACGTGAACGGCGGGTCGATTTCGATCGGTCACCCATACGGAATGACCGGCTCGAGGATGGTCGGGACGATTGCCAATGAAATGGCGCGGCGCAAAGCGCGCTACGGCGTGGTGACGATGTGCGTCGGTGGCGGGCAGGGCGCCGCGGCTTTATTTGAGAGAGCGGGCTGAGTTTCAAGGAATCGCGCGTGTCTATGGCCGACCTTCGAGACCGTCCCACCGCGGTTAGAACGGGCGAGGAACTCGACCTCGCGAGGCTCGAACCATTCTTGCTGGGCCATTTTCCTGGCAGCACGGGCCCTCTTCGCGTTGACCAGTATCCCAGCGGACATTCCAACTTGACGTACCTGGTGAAGTTGGGCGACCGCGAGATCGTGTTGCGGCGGCCTCCTTTCGGCAGCAAGGTGAAAACCGCACACGATATGGGCCGCGAGTATCGCGTCCTGTCGAAACTGCACTCGGCGTACCCGGCAGCGCCGAAGGCACTCCTCTTTTGCGACGATCTGTCCATACTGGGCGCGCCCTTTTACCTCATGGAACCGATCCAAGGAGTCATCATCCGCAGGGATCCGCCCGCGGGTTTGCCATTTGCAGCCGAGACGGCGCGCAGCCTCAGTGAATCTTTCGTCGACAATCTCGTTCGGTTGCATGCCTTGGACTATGCAGCGTGCGGCCTGGGCGATCTCGGCAAGCCGCAGGGCTACATGGAACGGCAGGTGCACGGCTGGGTTGCGCGCTACTATGGCTCGCAGAGTCACGACATCCCCGAAGTCGCGCGCATCTCGGCCTGGCTGACGGAGCACATGCCTCCCGCGGGCGAGCCCACGCTGATCCACAATGACTATAAGTATGACAACATCGTGCTGGATCCCAACGACATTACCAGAATTGTGGGAGTGCTGGACTGGGAGATGACTACCATCGGCGATCCGCTGAGCGATCTGGGCACGTCTTTGGCTTACTGGGTCGATTCGCAGGATCCGGAGGAATTACAGAAGATTCGCTGGTGTCCTTCGACCTATGCCGGCAGTATGACGCGCGCCGAGATCGTCGAGCGCTACGCGCGAAAGACGGGCCGCGATATCTCGCTTATGCCCTTTTATCTCGCTTTCGCGCGGCTCAAGCTTGCGGTGATCGTGCAGCAGATTTACTACCGCTACCATCAAGGCCTGACGAAAGACCCGCGCTTTGCCTCGATGCCGGAGGTGGTTCAGACACTCCTTCGCGCTTCCCTGCACACCACACAGAATCCCGCGATTTGATGTTGCTTGACCGGCCAACTCAACGAGGCGCGGATCCCGCAGGAGGCTTCGTCCATTTGCGAAGTTCCTGTTTGGCGATCGCCTCAATGTGAACCTCGTCCGGCCCGTCCGCCAATCGCAGCGTTCGAGCGCCCGCCCACGCGGCCGCGAGGAAAGTATCTTGCGACACTCCCGCACCGCCGTGCGCCTGAATGGCCCGGTCCAGCACCTGCAGCGCCACTCTTGGGGCGACCACCTTGATCATTGCGATTTCTCCGCGCGCCGCTTTATTGCCGACCGTATCCATCATATAAGCGGCCTTCAACGTGAGTAAGCGAGCTTGCTCGATCTCCATGCGCGAAGCGGCGATGTCGGCGCGGATGGTTCCTTGCTCGGCGAGCGGCTTGCCGAATGCAACGCGCGCTTGCACGCGCTTGCACATCGCCTCCAGGGCGCGCTCGGCCACGCCGATACACCGCATGCAGTGATGGATGCGCCCCGGTCCTAGACGGCCCTGCGCAATCTCGAATCCCCGGCCTTCGCCGAGCAACATGTTCGACGCCGGCACGCGGACATTTTCGAATGTGACCTCGCCATGCCCGTGAGGCGCGTGATCGTAGCCGAACACGCCAAGCACGCGCTCGACCTTCACTCCAGGCGCGTCCATTGGGACCAGGATCATGGACTGCTGCTTGTGAACTGGCGCCGCTCGATCCGTCTTGCCCATGAAGATGGCAATCTTGCAGCGCGGATCGCACGCGCCGGATATCCACCACTTCCGGCCATCGACGACGTACTCGTTGCCGTCCCGGACGATGCTCGCTTCGATGTTCGTCGCGTCCGATGACGCAACGCCGGGCTCCGTCATTGCGAAACACGAGCGGATTTCTCCAGCGAGCAGCGGCTTGAGCCAGCGTTCTTTTTGCTCGGGCGTGCCGTAGCGTGCGAGCACTTCCATATTGCCCGTGTCCGGCGCCGAGCAGTTGAACACCTCGGGCGCCATCTGACTCCTGCCCATGATTTCGCAGAGCGGCGCGTACTCAAGGTTCGTCAACCCCGCGCCGTCTTCATCGTCCGGCAGGAACAGGTTCCAGAGTCCCTCGGCGTGAGCTTTCGCCTTGAGTTCCTCGACGATTTTTGTCGGCTGCCACCGGTTCCGCTCGACCTCCTCTTGGAAACGTTGCTCGTTCGGATAGATGTGCTCGTCCATGAACGCCTGCACGCGGCGCTGTAGATCCTTTGTTTTGTCACTGAATTCGAAGATCACTGGATTGTCTTATCTGCCGGTGAAAGAAGGGGCGCGCTTCTCGATGTAATGCGCGACACCCTCCTTGAAATCTTCACTCTTCAGGCTCGCCAGCATCTCGCGCTCGGCGAGTTCAAACGCCTCCGAAAGACTTTGGAACATCGCTTCGTATACTTGCCGCTTCATCACGCGCAAGGAACGTGGGCTCACGTTCGACGCCATTTCTCGCGCGTTCTCCCGTACTTCGTCCAGGAAGACGTCCTGGGGGAACACCTGGTTCACTAATCCGATCCGCAGCGCCTCGGCCGCGTCGATCGTGCGTGCTGAAAAGAGGAGGTCGAGCGCGTTCGGGAGGCCCACAAGACGCGGCAACATCCACGCCATTCCGTACTCTGCCACCAGGCCGCGGCGCGCGAAGGCCGTGTTGAGGCGAGCGCTGTCTGAGGCCCACCGGAGATCGCAATACAGCGCGATCACGAGCCCGAGTCCGACGGCGGGCCCGTTCAAAGCCGCAATCACCGGCTTTCCGACCTGGAGGAAATAAGAATACTTCTTCTGGAAATCGGGTCGAATGCCTTCACGAAGCGCGTTCGCGCTCATCGCCCGTCTTTTGCCGCTTTCATCGAGGCCCTGATTCGCGACGTTGCTGAGAAGCGACATATCCGCGCCCGCGCAGAACCCGCGACCTGCGCCAGTCAGCACGATCACGCGCGCGTTGTCGTCACGCTCCGCTTCCTCGACCGCTGAACGCACCTCCTGCTCCATAATCGCAGTCCAGGCGTTCAGTTTCTCCGGGCGATTCAGCGTGACGGTCGCGACGCGGTCAGCGACTTGGTAAAGCGTTTCCTGGCCAGCCATGGTGGGGTCATTATATACAACAACTGGGAATCGGATAGTCGCTCTCTTCTATAACTGACTATCAGAACTTTGACCCGTTCAGCGACGCAACGGATAGGTTGCACTCAAGTCGATAGCAGAAAGCGTGTACATCCTGATGCACAGACACCCGAACAATTGGTTCAAACCGGTGGAATACTTTGGATATGGAATTGTGGCGGCAATACGGCTTGGAAAATTTCGCAATCTGGTGATAATTGCAGTTGCAATGGGGTGGAAGAAATCGTCGTGAGCGGCAGCTTAGTGAATTCGCCGGCGGCCATGGCGCTCCTCGCAATTCCCAGCCAGGTGATTTGGTCGTATTTCGTCGGTGGAGTGATTTTTGCAATCGGGCTGGTCGTGATTTTCCTTAGCAGCGATTGGCAAAAGGCGCGGGGATTCGACAAGCTGATTCTGTTCGGGCCGCTTTTCTACGCGGCGCCCGTCGCGGCCTTCGGCACCGAACATTTCACGTTGACGCAGGACATCGCATCGATCGTACCTGCATGGATTCCGTGGCATCTGTTTTGGGCGTACTTCGTAGGCGCCTGCTTTATTGCAGCCGCGGTGAGCATGATGACGAGAATTCAGGCGCGCCTCTCGGCGGCTTTGCTCGGTTTGACGTTTTTCCTTTTCGTAGTGCTGATGGACGCCCCGGCTTGGGCACAAAATCCGCATGATCGGATTGCGTTGACGCTCGCGCTGCGAGAGCTATCCTTCAGCGGCGGCGGTCTGGCGCTGGCAGCCAGCCTCAGCGAGCAGTGGCACGAGCGCGCCGCGCACATCCTTGCGGCGATTGCGCGGTACTTCGTTGCAATTCCCGTGCTGTTTTTCAGCTTCGAGCAATTCATGCACGGTAATTACGTTCCCGGCGTTCCGCTGGATCGAGTGACTCCCGAGTGGATCTACGGGCATGCCATTTGGACGTATCTGGCCGCCGTGGTTTACGCAGTCGCGGGCATTCTTTTGCTTTTCGGCAAGAAGACCCGCGCAGCAGCAACGTGGCTGGGCTTCGCGGTGCTCCTCGTGGAGTTGGCCGTCTACGTGCCAATCGGAATCGTGGACCGCGCCAGCCTCGACAGTGGCCTTAATTACGTTGGGGATACACTCCTGTTTTGCGGCGCCGTTCTTCTGCTCGCGGGCGCCATGCCGCACGAAGAAGCGTCGCGGCGGGAATCATCGGCTGATCAGTGATCCCACGGTCAGGCGGGTCTCAGCCGCTCCTCCTGGGGAGTCGAGACTAGAATCCTGGCGGCCGCTCGTCTGCCACATTAAGACTGCGCTCCAGCGCCAACCCGGCACGCCCGATTGTGCCCTCATCGAAGAGTCGTCCGATCAAGGTAACGCCGTAGGGCACGCGGCGCGGCGGGGAGAATTTCGGCAGCGGGTTCTTTGGATCCGGAGCCCAATCGCTGCGCGCCTCGGACACTTCGACGAAGCCGGCGCGCAGCGTCAGCGAGGGATGACCCGTAAAGTTTGTGATGGTCAGCATTTCGTCGCGCAATGCCGGTACGAGCAGCAGGTCCACTTCGGAAAATACGCGTTCCATCTCTTCGGCTACTTTGCGGCGAAACCGGTCAGTCTGGACGAAGTCCACGGCGGAAAGGAATCTCGACTGGCGGAACGAATTGGGCCACGCGTCGGGCACCTGCATCTTCAGCTGATCGACGGTGTGATTGAGCGTAATTTCCTCGTTCGCGGCTGCGGATTCGGCGAAGAGAATCAGATTGAGAGAGTCGTACGGCCAGTCCGGAATCGCCACTTCCACCGGGATCATTCCCACTTTCTTCACCGTCTCGAGAGCGGCGCGGTCCACCGCAGTTGCCTGCGTATCGTTCATCCATCCGGGGAAATATCCCACGCGCAACCCTTGCACGCTTGCGCCTGCGTCGAAGTCGAGCTTGCTCGGGACGCTTGCCAAATCGCCGGCATCGGGCCCCGAGATAGCCCGCAAGACCAACATGGCGTCCTCGACGCTGCGCGTCATGGGGCCAAGCTTGTCGAGCGACCAGCAAAGCGTCATCGCGCCGGTGCGCGCCACTCGGCCGTACGTGGGCCGCAGTCCCGTGATCCCGCAGCGCATGCTCGGGCTCACGATGCTGCCTTCCGTCTCGCTCCCGATCGAGAAAGCTACCAATCCCGCGGCGGTAGCGGCGCCGGGGCCCGCGCTCGAGCCTGACGATCCTTCCTCAAGCAGCCATGGATTCATCGTTTGCCCGCCGAACCAAATATCATTCAACGCCAGCGCGCCCATGCTCAGCTTCGCGACCAGAACCGCCCCCGCATCGTTCAGACGCTGCGCCACAACGGCATTTTTCGCAGGAACCCGGTTCCGGAAAGGCTCGGCGCCATACGTCGTCCGAATTCCCGCGGTATCGAGAAGGTCTTTGGCGCCCCAGGGAATGCCATGCAGCGGTCCGCGGTATTTGCCCGCGACGATTTCTTCGTCGGCCTTCTTGGCTTGCGCCAACGCCGCTTCCCGCGTGAGCGTAATAACGCAGCGGAGCTTTGGATCAAACCGCTCCAGCCGGTCGAGATAAATATTCGTGAGCCGCTCCGAGCTGAGATTTCGGCTCTCGATCCACCGCGAGAGATGGGTTACCGAGGCGAATGCAATGTCATCGTCCTTCGACGGGAGCTTTCCGGGATCGTTCTGGCTGCGGAGAAATCGATCGCGATCCGGACCTGCCTTCATGCCGGGAAGAACCGGGTTCCACTGCGTTGCAGGCGAGAGTTGCACCTCCAGGGAAAGCTTCCGGGGCCCGGTGCGTCGTTCGTAAAGCGCCGCCATCGACTCGCGCCAGTTGCTTGCCGCCTCCGCGCGATCGCTGGCGGTCATTTCAACTCGAACGAGCTTCTCCGCTTCCGTGACGGTCTCGGGCGATACCGCCGGGCCCACGGGCGGCGCGGTGCCAAACGCGGGTGGAGCACCGGCGGGCGGCTCGGCAGCCTTCTCCTTCTGCTCCGGCACCTGAAATGCAGCGATCCCGGCGAGAATAGGTATGGATATATCAGTCAGGAACTCTCTGCGCGATTTCGACATGTGTCCTCTTCGCGGTTTTTGGGCGTTCTATTTCAGCGGAGCGAAATCGATATGGCGAATTTCCCGAGCGAAAAAGCTAAGAGGAAGTTTGTGCTGTTCGCCTCTCAAAATCCCCCCAGCTGAGGCCGCTCCGAAGGTGGCGTGAACCTGAGGTGAAAATCGAGCCCACGTTTCTCGTTTTGCTTGATGGTCTGCTCCAGGTCGAGTTGCGAGATGTCCGTCGAGCCCGTCTTGCCGGAGGTGGTGATGTACTGCAAGCGGCCGCGGGCGACCCACCAGTCCGATGCCGCGATACTGCTCCCATCCGTGAAGTAAAGCACCATCGGAGGCGCCGGCGCGGGCGGGCTTGGATTCTGCCGCGCTGCGGCGCCAGACCCCGGCTCTTCGCCAAAAAACAGAGGCAGATAGGTGGAACTCGGATTCGCGCTCGCCGTGGCTACGCTCGACCCTGCAGAATAATCGCCGAGGCCGAAGCACGGACCCACGGTCCAGAACACGCCCGGTGTGTTTGCAGAATCGCATGCCGGCCAAAGTCCGAAGCCCAGAGGAACTTCACCGGACTCAGAAAAGTGGCCCGCATCGCCAAAACCGCCCGGAAAGAACACACCGAAAGAAAACGGCCTGAAGAAAATCGGCGCCGGGATGGCTGGCCGCGCAGGGTTTGGCGTGCGAAAGAGTTCTACCGGCTGGACGCCCCTCTCGGCGCGCGGCGCACCCGCGAAGCGTCCGGCGTTCGCGGGCCACGTCGGCATCCGCGCCACCGGCGCCGCGCGCGGCGTTGTCGCTGGAACAATTGGCCGCGCACGAGGAGTCGCAACCACCGGCCTCGGATGCATTCCACCGGGCTCGCTAACCCCACGCGGGGAGCGGCCTACATTTTGTTGCGCTCGCGCCATAGCCGGCATCGATCCGAGCGCGGCTGCGGAAAGCCAAAACAGGGATCTTCGAATCCAATTGCAACGCTGCGGCGTCGAGCGGGTCATCTGCGCCTCCCGCCGTTCGAAACTTGTCCGACACCCTTAGCATCCTCCTGCGCCGTCGGCGTGCGCAAGCGAAGAATTTCGCGGTGGGACCAGGCATACCAGAAACGGAAGGTCCGCTTCTGGAACGAGGGAGCGGAAAAGACTACCGGGCATCTACGTCAAGCCGTGCTGGGCCGTGACGCGCACGAGTTGGTCCAGTCGGGCACTGGGGGAGCCGAAGAAAATTCGCCTGACACGAAGGATTTCGTTACGGAAGTCCCGCGTGACTGCAAGCCGGACGGATTCGACTGAACATCCTGAAACTGCCTTATGTCGTCCTGGAGTCAGTGAAGTGACGCGCGAAATAGGAAACAGCGGCCAACGTGAACAGCAGACGGATCAAAATCTCGCGACGGGACAGAAGACGAATGCACCAGCCCACAAGGATGAGGATGGCGGCAACGAGAAAGAGTCGAATCTCATATGCCCCCGGCTTCTCGCGCGAGTTGATTAAGCCGTCCTTCTGCCGGCCAGTATCAGTACTGCGCCGCCCAAGAGAGCCACGCCGCCGAGAATCGGCGGCAGCGGAATCGTCTTGTGTTCTTCCGTCGTTGCTTGCAGCGGACCGATATCCAGCACCTTCTTGTGTGTCGTGTACGTGATGCCCTGGTAGGCCAGCGACACGACTCCTAGCACGATCAAGATAATTCCGATCAGCGGAGCGGCTTTCACAGTCCCTCCTCGGCGCGAGCTGGACGATCGCCTGAGTCTGCGCTGGCGCGCCTCACGTGCGGCGAACCAATCCGCCCACGAGCGAAACAAGGAAGAGAACCAGGAAAATGAAGAAAAGCAGTTTGGCAATGCTTGCCGCTGCCATTGCAAGTCCGAAAAAGCCGAAAACTCCCGCAACCACCGCCACGATGAAAAACGCCAAGGCCCAGCGCAACATAGGTCCTCCTTGTGCGCCCAGCGGGCTTTGCATTCCGAATCACCGAAGCCTCTGTGCCCGTGGCGACGTACACTCCTAACCTGTTTCGCCCTTCCGGCCAATACGCACAACGCGGTAGAACCGAGGTCGCGTTGCTGTAGTACCCGGCTTGCGATCAATCGGAAAATTTCGGCGTTGATTCGGCCGCCATCCTGTGCCATTTTCTCTCCGGCTTTTCGGCCCATTCCGGGCCGAGGAGCCTGGGACGGACTCCTCGTTTTTTCAATCGAGTGTGGAACCGCGGCGTGAAGAAGTAGAAATCAGGGGGGACATATTGAAAGCCTTAACGAGAGCAATCGCCATCGTGCTGTTCGCGGCCGCCATCTTGGCCGCCGCGCAGCCGTCGCAAGCAGCGCAGTGCGATCGCGCCTGCCTGGAGAGCACCGTCGATAACTATCTAGCGGCTCTGGTCGCGCACGATCCTTCGCGCGTGAAGTTTGCGCCCAACGTGGAATTCATCGAAAACCTCACGCCGATGAAGCCCGGCGAAGGCCTCTGGAAAACCGCCTCCGCTTTGCCCACAACCTTCAAAATCTACATTCCGGACCCGGTTTCGGAGGAAGTCGGGTTCATGTGCATCATGCAGGAGAACGACAAGCCCATCGACTTCGCGCTGCGCCTGAAAATCCGCAATGGAGAGATCACCGAAGCGGAGCATCTGATCGCCCGGAATCTTCGCGAGAACTCGCTGAAGAATCTGCAGACGCCGCGTCCCGGCCTGCTCGCGACAGTCCCGCCTGCCTTGCGCGTTCCGCGAGCCGAGATGCTGAAAATCGGCGCTTCGTATTACCAGGCGTTGGTCTCTGCCGACGCCAACAATGCGCCGTTTGCCGACGATTGCGTCCGCCGCGAAAACGGCATGCAAACTACCGGCAATCCCCCGCCCGACAAGCCCGGCTTTGCTTCGCTGGGCGCTCTCGGATGTGCCGCGCAGCTCAAGACCGGCACGTTTAACTACATCAAGCGCATCGAGCCGCGCCGCGTCGAAATAGCCGATCCCGAAACCGGCTTTGTCTTCGGGCTCTCGCAATTTCGCCACCCGATGACGCAGACCACGTTCAAGATCGTGGGCGTGCCGGGCGTCGATCACAACGACATGAGTAAGACTAAGCCGTTCGATATGCCTGCGGCGCACATCTTCAAGGTGAGCGGCGGCAAAATCCACGAGATTGAAGCGATGGGCTTCGTGGCGCCCTACGATTCAAAGACCGGTTGGCCGAAGTACGACGACCGGTCGTCGCACTAGTCGACCGAGCGCGATAGGCCACTCCACCGAGGGCCGCCGTCTGCGATGTTTTCTCCGACGCAGGGGGCGGCCCTCAATCTTTCCTGCGGCCTCGACGAGAATCCGAAGAGGTGCGTTCGGTCGTGCTTTTCGGAATCGGTTACGCCCGGCTCGCGGATTCGGCGGCGGCTTGCGCTTGAGAGAGCAGCGAAACCGCGCGATGGGCCGAGAGCGCGGCGCCCTCCTGCCAGCCGACGATGTGGCTGATGTGTTCGCCGCACAGGTAAATCGGGCCGTCAGGCTGGATCGCGCGTTCATACCCCGGATACATCACGGGATCCTCGATGTGAACCCACGAGCCGAGATTGTACGGGATGCGGCCCCAGCAAACGCCGATTGGCTTCGTCAGCTCCTTCGAGCGGCCCGGATGCAGCGCCTCGACCGATTGGCGCGACGCTTCGAATTTCGCGGCGAGGTCCATCGTCGCCATCACGGTGCCGTTTTCGATCCCATAACCGGGGATGATGACGCCCTTCTCCGAAAAAAGGCGCGCGCTCGGATACCACACAAGATTTACGGGCCGATTTAGAAACGAAATCCCGCCGTAAATCGAATCGTCGCGTTCCCAGAATCGCGGTGATTCCCACGCGACTTTGTACGCCTGGTCGTAGGTGGTCCTGTCGATGATCTGCTTGAGATCGGGCGAAAAATCGGCGTCGATGCTTTTCAGCACGGAGAACGGGATCGAGCAGATGCAGTAGTGCGCTTCGATGGTATCGGTCGTTTTCGCCTTGCGATTGCGATAGACCACGCGAACGCCCTTGGGCGTCTTGCGAATCTGCTCGACCGGGCAATCGAAGCGAATCAGGTGCGCGAGGCGCTTCTCGAATGCCGCGGGAATGCGGTCCATTCCGCCAATGGGCTGGAACATCGTCGCCTGCCAGAAAATTTGCTCTGCGTACAACATGCCGTCCCACAGGTTTGCATCCAGCAAGGCGCGCATATCGAGAGGATCGTTGAGGATGCCTTCCTGATCGCCGGCGCCCGGCAGCACTTTGTATCCCGACCGATTCGAGCCCTTGTAGAAATAGTCGGGCGAAAGATCGCCGTACATGCGCAGGAATTCGAGCATGCGCTCTTTATCAGCAGGAGAGATTTCCTGATCGAGCGAGCCGCGGCCAATGGCTTTAGCTAGCAGCTCGGAGACGTGGCCGCGCGTGTCGTTCACCACCCGCCGCTGCTGGACGGGCTTGCCGCCGTTCAGCGCGTCGCTCTGCAGCAAAGAGCTGCGCGACATGTTCACTTCCACTTCGAGCGGCACGCCGAATTCTTTGCAATAGCCGAGCATCGTGACGTGCTGCGAAGGCAAGCGCGCCGGCCCCGGGTTGAGGTAGGAGGACTCGTCCCAGGTGCAGGTCTGCGAGGTGCCGTCCGTCGTCTCCACGCGCGTGCCGTTGCGAATCGTCCAGCTGCGTCCCCCGGCGCGTTCGCGCGCTTCGAGAATCGTGCAGTGGTATCCCGCCTTCGAAAGTTCCCACGCGGCGACCATTCCGGCGATGCCCGCGCCGAGGATCACAACCGTTTTCCCCTTGCCGGAGTTTTCCGCAACGCGAAGCGTGCTGGCTTGCGTCGGTGGAATCGGCAGCAATCCGAGCGACTGCATGATGAGATAGGTCGCGCCGTAACCGCCGGCGTAGCCCACTTGCGTAAGAAAATTGCGTCGTGTCGTCATGAGGCCTCGATGATACCGGTTGCAGTCGAGATTCAATCGTCGCGCGTAAAGTACAGACACCCTCCGCGAGAGTCAAATTGGATTCCTGCATCGAGCGGATCGGTTTCCCTTTGTGCGGTGTGGTGACCTGCGGTGGGCCGAATCACGAGTAGCGGAACAGCGCTTTGAATCCGTAATCCATGTGCTGCTGAATGTGGCAGTGGAAGAGCGTCAAGCCCGGGTGGTCGGCGACCAAATCAACGGAGACGCGCCCGTAAAGCGGAATGATGACCGTATCCTTCATCACGCCGGCGGTCTTCTTCCCGTTCACGTCAACCAGCTCAAACGAATGCCGGTGCAGGTGCAGCGGGTGTCCGTCGTCCGTCCGGTTGTGAAAAATGATCCGGTAGCGCGCGCCTTCCTTCAGCACAAATTCGCGGTCGTGCGGGTACTGCTTGTCGTTGACGAGCCACGCATTGAACTTTCCCGCGCCGCTCGGAATTTTCTCGAACACCATGTCGATCGCGTGATCGGGCGCAGGCTGCGTGCCCGCGTGCCCGAAGATCGTGTAGTCCCACGGATTGTTCGACGGAGGCACCCATTCCGGCTGCCTGTGCTGATTTTCGTATTCGACCACCACGCCGAGCCCGGCGCCGCGAATCATGTCCTGCGTCGCGCCGAGAATCCACACGCCCGGCTGATTCATGTCGACGAACGCGTCAATGCGTTCGCCGGGACCGAGCGTGAGAATGTCGGCCGGTCGAGGCGAAGGCACGGGATTGCCATCGAGCGCAAACACCTGAAATCGGTGCCCGGGCATCGCGATCGTGCGATTCTCGATGGCGCTCGCGTTCAACAAATGGAAGAGAACGCGATCCCCCAGCCGCACGCGGATCGGCTCGCCCGATCCGAGTGCCTTGTCGTTGATCGAGAACATCTGCGAAGTCACTTCGAGCCCATTCGGTCGAGTGTCGAGCACCGCCGGCTTCTCGGGCTGCGGCCCGCCTTGCCCCTGTTCGTCTGTGTCCATGTCCGCATTGCTAAAAAACGGCTCCCAATCGCGGATCGCGAGAAAAATCTCCTGATCGTAGTGGCCCGGATCTTTGCCCGAATCCACCACGAGAAATCCAAACTGCCCCGTGTAGGTGCCGCGATGGAGATCGTCATCCGCCATTGCGTGGCTGTGATACCAGCGCGTCCCGGCGGGCCGGGGAGTGAATTGATAGCGGCGCCGCCCGCGCGGCGGCACCGGCGGAGTGCCTTCTTCTTCCGCTCCATCCACTTCCGAAGGCAAAAACAGTCCATGAAAGTGCACGTATTCGGGGACATCCGTGTCGTTGATGGCGTCCACGGTCACCGGCACGCCCTCGCGCATGCGTAGCAGCGGTCCGGGCGACGTGCCGTTGTACCCGATCGTGCTGATGATGTAATTCGGAGTGAGTTCGACGGTGACTGGCGCGATTCGAATCGTGAAGTCAGCCTTGGTTGTTTCGGGCGGCGGGGAATTCGGCTGCATTCCCGGCATTTGATCCTGCTGCGCGGGAAGCACTTTTGCCCCGTCAAGCTCGGCGGCAGCCGCGCCCGCCAGCTTTAGTAAATCCCTTCGCTTCACGAATCCCCCAAGAACAGGCCCAAAATCTGATGCGCGCAAACGCGATCCGGCAGCCTTCCGGCCTTGGGATGGCGCGTTTGGCAAGCATACATCAATCTGTTACGCTCTCCGGGCGCATCAGAGTATCTCATGAAGCTTCTGCCAAGGATTTCGGCGGTAGTTTCCCTCGTAGTGTTGGGCGGTGGTCTGCTAGCTCTCCAGTCGGGTGCGCAGTGGTACGGCTCAAGCCCCTTCGCCCCGGTCTCGCCCGAGCAAAGCCATGAAAAGGCTGAGTACTCGTGGTCGCGGCTCAAGTACACCGCGGTCGCCCGCAGCTTTGGCGGCGGCTACGGCTATGGATACGGCTACGGTTTCGGCCGGGGCAGCTGGTCGCAGGACTATCCCAAGGCCGACCGGCAGTTCCTGCTCGCCTTGCGGCGCCTCACGCGCGTGAATGCCCGGTCCACGGAACAGGTCGTCGACCTCGACAGCGACGACATCTTCAATTATCCGTGGGTCTATGCGGTGCAAGTAGAAAACTGGACGTTCACTGCGCCGGAAGCCAAGCGCCTCCACGATTACCTTCTTAAGGGCGGCTTTCTGATGGTCGACGATTTCCACGGCACCGCCGACTGGGAAAGCTTCATGAACGGAATGCGCATGGTCTTTCCGGACCGGCCCATCGAAGACTTGAACAACAACGACGAAATCTTTCATGTGCTGTACGACCTGGGCCAGCGCTTTCAGGTGCCGGGCGAGCAGTATGTCAACACCGGCCGCACGTACGAGAAGGACGGCTACGTACCCAAATGGCGCGCCATTCGCGACGACAAAGGCCGCATCATGGTCGCCATCTGCCACAACATGCATCTCGGCGACGCTTGGGAATGGGCGGACAGCCCGGAATATCCGGAGCGCTTCGCGTCGCTGGCGTTCCGCTTGGGAATCAATTACGTGATCTATGGAATGACGCACTGATGAGAAGTCTCGGGGCGGTCGGGAGATTCGGGGCTCAGGGTTCTCCAGAAAATGTTTCAGTTTCTTTTTAAATATCCGGCCGCGATTTTTTCAAAGGGCCATTTCATACTGCTGGGCACTTGGCCCAGGTGGTCGCTGTGGCTGCTCGTTCTTGCGGCGATAGCCGGCCTGGGATGGCTCGTACGTTCGCGGATGGGAAAGGCGGCGCCGGGCGTCCGCAACTGGCGCGCGGGAATCGTCTGGCTGCTGCAATCCGCCGTCGCCGCGCTGATACTGCTTCTCCTCTGGCAGCCCGCCATCACGATCGCCGAACTCAAGCCGCAGCAAAATATCATCGCGATTCTGGTCGACGATTCGCGCAGCATGGCTATCGCCGACAACGGGACCACGCGGCAGGCGCAGGCCGTGAAGGCGCTCGATGTCGGCGTGCTCGCCGATCTGCAGAAAAGATTTCAGACGCGCCTCTACAGCCTCGATAGCCGCGCCACTCGCATCCCCAGCCTCAGTGTGCTCCAGCCTTCCGCTCCCGCCACGCGCATCGGCGACAGCCTGAAACAATTGGTGTCCGAAACAAACGATCTGCCGGTTGGCGCGATCGTACTGCTCAGCGACGGCGCCGATAATTCCGGCGGCATCGACCTCGACACGATCTCGGCGCTGCGCAATCGGCGCATTCCCGTTCACACGGTCGGCTTGGGCGCGGAAGAAGTGCCGCACGACGTGGAAATTGACGACGCCATCCTTGCGCCCAAGGCTCTGGCGAATTCGCGGCTCGCCGCAACGGTCACCTTCCACCAGCGCGGCTACGGCGGGCAGAAAGCCACGCTCAACGTTCGCGATGGCGACAAAATGCTCGCGTCACAGCCGATCGAATTTGCCGGCGACGGCAAAATCCAGACCCAAAACGTTCTCTTCAGCGCAGGCGACGCCGGAGCGAAGACGCTCCAATTCTCGATCGACCCGCTGCCAGGCGAAACGAACCGCGCCAACAACGCCGTCACGCGCCTGGTGAACGTCGTCAACGACAAGCGCCGCATCCTCTACGTCGAGGGCGAGCCGCGCTGGGAATACAAATTCATCCGCCGCGCGGTCGACGATGACAAGGTCGTCCAGATCGCCTCCATGCTGCGCACCACCGAAAATAAAATCTATCGCCAGGGCATCGAGAACCCCAACGAACTCGCCGAGGGCTTTCCCTCGAAGCCCGAAGATCTTTTCGGCTATCAAGGGCTGATCATCGGATCGGTCGAGGCGGGCTACTTCACGCCGGCGCAGCAGGATTTGATCCGCCAGTTTGTCGACCGGCGCGGCGGCGGCCTGCTGTTTCTCGGCGGGCGATTCGCGCTGGCCGATGGAGGCTGGGGCGGGTCGAGCCTCGCGGATTTGTTGCCCACCATTCTGCCGGACCACAAAAACACATTTCATCGCGTCCCCGCCACGGTCGAGCTCACTTCTGCCGGCGAAGACAGCCTGATTTGCCGCCTCATCGACGATCCCGCGCACAACGCGGAGCGCTGGAAAAAGCTTCCATATCTCATGGACTACCAGGAGCCCGGCACGCCCAAGCCCGGCGCCGCCGTGCTCGCCGAGATGCGAGCAGGTGGCGGCCACGTGATGCCGCTGCTCGTCACGCAGAATTTCGGACGCGGCCGCACTGCGCTGATGGCCACGTCCGGCACGTGGCGCTGGCAGATGAGCCTGCCGCTCGGCGATACGAGCCACACGATGTTCTGGCAGCAGCTCCTGCGCTGGCTCGTTGCGGACACGCCGAGCCAGGTCGTGGTCTCGGTCCCCAGCCAGATGCTTTTCGACGATGGGCATGTAAAGTTGTCCGCGGATGTGCGCGACAAGGATTACCTGCCCGCGCCCGACGCCACCGTCGAAGCGCATATCCTCGGTCCCGGCGGTGTCGCTGCGACCGTCGAGATGACTCCAGTTCCCGACGCGCCCGGCACGTTCCAGGCCGATTGGAATGCGGAGAAGCCCGGCTCGTATCTCACCGAAGTGGTCGCGCAGCGCGGCGGCCAGGAGCTGGGGCGCGATGTGCTGACGTTCCAGCGAATGGATGGCGTCGCCGAAAATTTCCACACCGAGCAGAACCGCGATCTGCTCGAAAAGCTCGCCTCCGAGACTGGCGGTCGCTACTGGACGCCGCAGGATCTTTCCAAGCTCCCGAGCGAGATTGCATATTCAGAGGCCGGAATCACAGTGCGCGAAACGAAGCCGCTGTGGGACATGCCCGCGATTTTTCTTCTGATTCTGGCTCTGCCTTTCGCCGAATGGCTGCTGCGGCGGAGATGGGGGATTGTGTGAAGGCCACTCTTCTCGCGATCTGCCTCGCGGCCGCGCTCCTGTTTGCAGTCCCGGCGCGTGCGGCGGTCTATTACGTCACGGTCGCGGGCCTTGGCGGCGAGCCGGATTACGAGCAGCACTTCACTTCGCTCGCCATGGACCTCGACAAGCTGCTCAAGGCCTCGGGCACAGATGTCCACGTCTATACGCTGACCGGCAGCGACGCCACGCGCGCGCATCTCACCGATACACTCGAGCAGGTCGCCAAGGAGGCCAAGCCGGACGACGATTTCGTGCTCACCCTGATCGGCCACGGCTCCTTCGACGGCTTCGAATACAAGTTCAATCTTCCGGGCCCCGATATTTCCGCCACGGATCTCGCCGCTCTCTGCGACCGCGTTCCCGCCAAGCGCCAATTGATCGTCAATACCACCAGCGCCAGCGGCGGCTCGGTGGCCGCGCTTGAGAAGCCCGGCCGCGCCGTGATCGCCGCCACGAAAAGCGGCACCGAGAAGAATGCCACCGTCTTCGCGCGCTATTGGGTGGAGGCGCTGCACGATCCGGAAGCCGATGTGGACAAGAACGACTCGATCAGCGCGCTCGAAGCCTTTCGCTACGCGACGAGCCGCACGGCCGAGTTTTACGACGCGCAAAAGCGCCTGGCCACCGAGCACGCCGTTTTCGAAGATACGGGCATGCACGATCCAGTACGCGAAGCGTCCACCGACACCGGCGAAGGCCTGCTGCTTTCGAGCTTCACGCTGGTCCGCCTCGGCGCCGCGCAGAAGGCATACGCCGATCCGGCGAAAAAGGCGCTGCTCGCGAAGAAGGAAGAACTCGAGCGACAGATCGACACGTTGAAATATCAGAAGGCCGCGATGTCGCAGGACGATTACAAAAGCCAGCTCACGGCCGCCCTGATCGAGCTGGCCCAGGTGCAGGAGGACTCGACAAGTGAGGCGCGCGTGCCAATTCGTGATTCTGTGCGCGCTCGCGCTGGCCGCATCAAGTGTGGTCCTCGCGGCGACGCCCGACGATTGCCACGCGCTGCGCAAGCACGGCCATCGCGCCGAGGCGCAGGCTTGCTACGAATCGCTCACACACGCACGCGATCCCTACCTGCGCGCCGAAGGCGATTGGGGCCTCGGAAATTACACGGACGCGAACAACGAATTTCGCGCAGCCGTGGCGCAGTCGGACGGCAACGCGCTCTATCGCGTTCGCTGGGGCCGGCTCCTCCACGAGCGCTTCAACAACACCGACGCCGAGGACCTCTTCAAGGAAGCGCTGCAACGCGATCCGAAAAACGCCCAAGCCTATCTCGGCCTCGCGCTCGTCAGCGCAGATGGATTCGACAACAACGCGATCGACTGGGCCGCCAAGGCGCTCGAACTCGATCCCAAGCTCGTAGAAGCGCACGAGCTGCTCGCCGAGCTCGCGCTCGAAGATTCCGATACGGCCCAGGCGATCGCGCAGGCCGACGAAGCCATCAAGCTCGCGCCCGACGCGCTCGATGCCATGGCGATCCACGCCGCCGTCGAAGTGCTCGCCGATCGCTCGCCGGACGCGTGGTTCGCGAAGATCGCGCAGGTCAATCCCACCTACGGCGAGGGCTACGCGATCGTCGCGCACCATCTCGTGCTGCATAACCGCTACGAAGACGGCGTCGCCTACTATCGCAAGGCGATCGAGCTCGATCCGCAGCTGTGGTCCGCGCGCTCCGAGCTCGGCATCAACCTGATGCGCCTCGGCCAGGAGGACGAGCCGCGCCGGCAGCTCGAAATGTGCTACGACAACGGCTATCGCGACGCGGCCACCGTCAACACCCTTCGCCTGCTCGACAGCTACAAGAATTTCGTCGTCTTCAAGGATGCCACGACCATCCTCAAGCTCAACAAAAAAGAAGCCGACCTGCTGCATCCCTACGTTGAAGAAATCCTGAAGCGCGCGATGGCCACCTACGAAAAGAAATACAAAATGACGCTGCCCGGTCCCGTGCAGGTCGAGGTCTATCCCGATCACGAAGATTTCGCGGTTCGCACCACGGGCATGCCGGGCCTCGGCGCGCTCGGCGTCACATTCGGCAAGGTTGTCGCGATGGACAGCCCTTCGGGCCGCAAGCCGGGCGACTTCAATTGGGCGAGCACGCTGTGGCACGAGATGAGCCACGTCTTCATCCTCACCGCCACCAATCATCGCGTGCCGCGCTGGTTCACCGAAGGCCTCGCGGTTCACGAAGAGACGCAGGCCTCGCCCGAGTGGGGCGACCCGATCACGCCCGATATCGTCGCGGCGCTGCGCGACAAAAAGCTGCTCCCGGTCGCCGATCTCGATCGCGGCTTCGTTCGGCCCGAGTATCCCGCGCAGGTGATCGTCTCCTACTACCAGGCGGGCCGCATCTGCGATTACATCCAGGACCGCTGGGGCGCCGACAAGCTCCTCGACATGGTCCACTCCTTCGCCGCGCTCAAAACCACGCCCGAGGTCATTCAGGAAAATCTCGGCATGACGCCCGAGGAATTCGACAAGGAATTTCAGGCGTGGCTCTACAAGGACGTTCGGCAGACCGTCGACAATTTCGATGAGTGGCGCGAAGCGCTGAAAGCCCTGGCGCAGGCAGCCAAGGAAAACAACTCCGACGAAGTGCTGAAAGAGGGCGACGATGTCGTCCAAATGTACCCGCAGTATGTCTATGACGCGAACGCCTACGAATTCATTGCCCAAGCCGATCTGGCAAAAGGCAACAAGCCGGCTGCGGCCGCCATCCTTACCGAATACGAAAAGCAAGGTGGCCGCGATCCGGAAGCGCTGAAGCAGCTGGCATTGCTCGAAGAGGGCCTTAGCGAGCCGAAAGCGGCGGCCGCCACGCTCGACCGCATCAACTAGATCTACCCGATGGACGAAGACCAGCATCGCCAGCTCGGCGAGCTGTGGCTCGCGCAAAATAATTACCCCGGCGCGATCCGCGAATACTCCGCCGTGCTCGCCATGCACCCGCTCGATCGCGCCTCGGCGCAATTCGATCTCGCCCAGGCCTACTTCGATGCCGGCCAAAAGGACAAGGCCGAAGACAACGTCCTGCAGGCGCTCGAAGCCGCTCCCGATTATCGTCCGGCCCAGAAACTACTCTTGCAGCTCCAAGGTCCCGAGAAAGGAAAATAGCCGATGGCTGCTCCCGCTGAAGTCAATCTCGACTCCGCCGAACTGAAGAAGCGCATCGACCGCTTCCATGCGGTGCGCGACGGCATCCTCGCGCAAGTCCGCCAGGTGATCGTCGGGCAGGACGAAGTGCTCGACCAAATCCTCACCGCGCTCTTCGTCGGCGGCCACTGCCTGATCACCGGCCTTCCCGGCACCGCGAAGACGCTGATGGTCCGCACGATCGCGCAGACGCTCGGCCTGGTCTTCAAGCGCATCCAGTTCACGCCGGACCTCATGCCGTCGGACATCACCGGCACGGACATCATCGAGGAGGATCCCACCACGGGGCATCGCCGCTGGACGTTCGTGCAAGGCCCCATCTTCGGCAACATCCTGCTCGCCGACGAAATCAACCGCACGCCGCCCAAGACGCAGTCGGCCCTGCTCGAAGCCATGCAGGAGCTTTCCTGCACGGTGCGCGGCAATCACTACACTTTGCCGTCGCCCTTTTTCGTCCTCGCCACGCAAAACCCGATCGAGCTCGAAGGCACCTACCCGCTGCCCGAGGCGCAGCTCGACCGCTTCCTCTTCAACATCCGTGCTCGATTACCTCAGCGCCGAGGACGAAGTGAAAGTCGTCGATCTCACCACCACCACGCGCGTCGCGCAGGTCGAGGCGGTCACCAACGCGCAGGAGATTCTCGATTTTCAGCAACTCGTGCGCATGGTGCCGATCGCGGAATCGCTCGCGGCGTATGTCGTCGGCCTCGTCCGCGCCACGCGCCACAATAGCGGCCCCGCGCCCGACTTCGTCAAGAAGTATGTGAACTACGGCGCGCAGCGTGCGCGCGGCGCAATTCATCGTGCTCGCAGCGAAGGCGCGCGCGCTCGCTCGCGGCCGCTACCACGTCGCCTACGAGGACATCACGGCGCTCGCGATTCCCGTCCTGCGCCATCGCATCCTGCTGAATTTCCACGCCGAGTCCGACCGCATCGATTCCGACGAAATCCTGCGGCGCTTGCTCCAGGCGATGCCGCCGCCGGCAGGAGCGTGACCGTGCAGCGTTTTCTCGATCCAGCGGTGCTCGCCGCATTTCGGGCCTCGATCTGGTCGCCAAGACGGTCGTCGACGGTTTCGTCGCAGGCCTGCACCGCTCGCCCGATTTCGGCTTCAGCCAGGAGTTCGCCGAGTACCGCGCCTATACGCCGGGCGACGATCTGCGCCACGTCGACTGGAACGTTTTCGCGCGCACCGAGCGCGGCTACCTCAAGCGCTATCGCGGCGAAACCAACAGCCTGCTCACCGTGCTGCTCGACGCCAGCAACTCGATGAATTTCACGTCGCACGGCGTCACCAAAATGGATTACGCGCGCTTCGTCGCCGCCTCGCTTTTCTATCTCGCGATTCACAATCAGCGCGACGCCGCCGGCCTGATCGTCTTCGACGACGAAGTGCGCAACTACATCCGCCCCTCCACGCGCCAGGGCCAGCTCCATCGCCTGCTGAGCGGCCTCGAGCTTGCCGAGCCCCGCGCCCGCACCGATTTCACCAAGCCGCTGCACCATTTCCAGGAATTTCTCCGGCGCCGCGGGTTGGTGCTGATCATTTCCGATTTCTTCGAATCGCCCGAGACGATCGTCCGCACCATCGAGCCGCTGCGTTTCCACGGCAACGAAGTCGTGCTCTTCCACGTCCTCGACCCGAAAGAAATTCAGCCCGAACTCGACGCGCCCGCGATCCTCGTCGATCTCGAAACCAAGGAGCGCCTCGAAGTGACTCCCGAATACGCGCGCGATGAATATCGCCACAAAATGGACGCGCACATCGCGGACCTGCGCGAGCCGCGCGCAGGGCGCCGGAATGGATTATTACGTCCTGCTCGACCGACCGCCCGCTCGACGGAGCGCTCGCGCGAATATCTCTCGATCCGGCAGGGGAGAAATTAGATGGGCCTTCTCGCGCCGTGGTTCTTGGCGGGAGCAGCGGCGCTGGCCGTGCCGCTCTATCTGCATCTGCTGCGCCGGCACACTACGGATCCGCAGCCCTTCAGCTCGCTGATGTTTTTCGAGCAGCGGACGCAAAGCTCGATCAAGCATCGCCGCCTGCGCTATCTTTTGCTGCTGGCGCTGCGGCTCAGTCTGCTCGCGCTGCTGGTGCTCGCCTTTGCAGGCCCGTTCATCAATCGTCCCGCCGTCAGCGCCGCCAACGACAAGCTTCTGATGCTCGTCGTCGACAATTCCTTCAGCATGCGTGCCGGTTCGCGCCTCGCCGATGCGAAGCACGCGGCGCAATCCGTGCTGGCTTCGCGGAATCCCGCCGAGCGCGCGCAGGTGATGGCGCTCGGCTCGCAGTTGCAAGTCCTCACCCAGCCAACGCAGGATGCCGCCACGCTCAGCGCCGCCGTAAACAGCATCGAGCCCGGCGATTCGCGCGGAAGTTTCGCTGAGCTGACGCGCGCGCTTCGTTCCGCGGCACAGAGCATGTCGGCCCCAATCGAGCTGCACTTCTTCAGCGACATGCAGAAGTCCGACATGCCGGCGAACTTTGCCGATGCGGTCCTGCCCGCCAACGTTTCGCTGGTCCTGCATCCCGCGGTGAAGAGCGATGTGCCGAACTGGGCCGTCGAAAGCGTGAACGCTCCCGGCCAGGTATGGGATGTGAAGAAGGCGCGCGTTCAAGCCGTAATCGCGGGCTACGGCACTCCCGCTGCCACGCGCACAGTTTCGCTCATCATCAACGGCAAAACCGCTGCGACCCGCACCGTCGCTGTTCCCGCCGCAGGCCGCGCCACCGTCGAATTCGATTCGCTCGACGTGCCGTACGGCTTCAGCCGCTGCGAGGTGCGCATCGATTCCGCCGACGCACTGCCGGCCGACGACATCAGTCGCTTCGCCGTCGAACGCTCCGATCCGCAGAAGGTCCTGTTCCTGCACGAATCGAGCGACCAGCGCTCGCCCCTGTATTTCGGCGCAGCTCTGGCCGCAGCCGCCGAATCGGCATTCACGATGGACAGCATTCCCGTCGGCCAGGCCGCCAACGTCCGCCCGTCGGATTATGCCGTTGTCGTTCTTTCCGACGTAGTTTCGCTGCCGTCATCGCTCGAAAATGACCTCACGCGATACGTCCGTGCCGGAGGCAGCGTCCTCGTAGCGGCCGGCACAACTGAGGGCGCGCGCCAGCGCATCCCCGTGTTCGACGCAAACGTGCTGAAGGCCAACTACTACACCAGCGCCGGGGGCATCGCGCAGACGGTCGGCGATACCGACCCGTCCTATCCCTCCATCGGGAAAGCCGATCGATGGTCGGGCGTGAAATTCTATTACGCGGTGAAAGTTGATGACGCCGGCTCGCGCGTCGTGTCGCGCCTTACCGACCAGACTCCGCTGCTCCTCGAGAAACAAATCGGCGAAGGCCGCGTCCTGTTGTTCGCTTCCGGCCTCGACAATCTCACCAACGATTTCCCGCTGCATCCAGATTTCGTCCCCTTCGTCGACCAGACGGCGTTTTATCTTTCCGGCACGGCGCGCCGCGCCGGCTCGCGCCTCGTCGATTCGTTCCTCGATCTGCGCACCAGCAAAGAAGAAGCCGTGAGCGTGGAAGTGATCGACCCCGAGGGCCGCCGCCCGCTCTCCCTGAAAGATGCGACGACCGCGCAGTCCTACAAACTGACGCAAGCGGGTTTCTACGAGCTGCGCCTCGCAAATGGCCGCCAGGATGTGATCGGCGTCAATCCCGACCGCCGCGAATCCGATCTCGACATCCTGCCGCCCGACGTCCTCTCCCTCTGGACTGGCAAGAACTCAGCCGGGCCCGGCGGCCCTGCCGAAGCCGCCACGACGCCCGGCCCCTCAGAAGATAAAAGCAAACCCTACGGCCTATGGTGGTACGTTATGCTAGTGGCATTGGCGGCGGCGCTGTGCGAGTCCTGGGTAGCCAGCCGGTACCTGGGGATTCGACGGGAGGATTCATGAGCGCGCGGGAACAGCTCAACTCCTACATCAGTCAGGTCGAGAAACGCCTGCGCTTGGGCACCGCGACGCGCGGTGCAGCCATCCTCACGCTTGCTGCGCTTGTCACCACTGTTGTCCTCGTCCTGATCGCGAACGCGTTCGGCTTTTCGCAAGCAAGCATCGCGAGCGCGCGCGCCATCCTCGTTCTCGCGCTGCTTGCCGCCCTCGTCTACGCTCTCGCGCTCCCGCTGCTCTATCTCGACCGCCAGAGCGCGGTCGACAAAGCGGAAAGCGCGTTCCCGAAATTCAAGCAGCGCCTGATGACGTTCGCCGAGCGCGATCCCAGCGCCCCCGGTGCTCCGGACGCCGATACCCGCGAGCCTTTCATCGAGCTGCTTGCCGCCGACACCCTCGAAATCGCGCGCGACTCCGAACCGAAAGCGCTCGTCCCTCAGCGCACGCTGCTCGTCTTCAGCGGCATGGTCGTAGCTTCGCTGGGCGTGCTGATTTGGCTGGTTGCCTCCGGCCCGGGTTATCTCGGCTACGGCGCGTCGCTCCTTTGGACCGGCGCCCGCGCGAATGCCACGCCCTTCTACGATATTCGCGTCACCCCGGGCGATGCCTCCGTGCGCCGCAATGCCGACGAGCTCGTCACCGCGCAGCCTATCGGCCTGCAGACCGACAAGATGCGCCTCTACGCGCGCTACCAGAGCGCCTCGAAATGGGAGCAAGTCGCGATGCAGCCGCAGCCCGGCGGCTCGGGTTTCCAGTTTCTTTTCGCCGGACTTCCCGAGGCGGTCGAATACTACGTCGAGGCCGGCCCGATTCGCTCGCGCCATTACAAGATTCGCGTCGTCGATCTCCCGGGAGTGAAGCAAATTCGCGTCACCTATCGCTACCCGTCATGGACCGGCCTGCGCAGCACGGTCGACGAGCACGGCGGTGATCTTGCACGCCGTCGAAGGCACCGTCGCCAATCTCGATGTCCTCACCGACCGCCCGCTTAGCGATGGCCTGCTCGTTCTCGACAACGGCCAGCAGATTCAGCTCGCCCCGGCGGCAGGCGTTGCGAATCACTACACCGGCTCGCTCACCATGGCCAAGGACGGCAGCTACCACGTCGCCGCGGTCGATCAGGGCCAGCCCGTTCGTCTCTCCGAGGATTTTTTCATCGAGGCGGACAAAGCCAATCCGCCGGAAGTCGCGGTCGTGCGCCCGGGGCATGATTATCGCGCCAGCCCCATCGAAGAAGTCACGATCGCTGCGAATGCCAACGATCCCTTCGGCGTCGACGCGATGGCCCTGCACTATTCCGTGAATGGCGGCACCGAGCAGACGGTGAATCTCCTGAAGCGGAAGGGCGCGAAAGACGCCGATGGCTCGACGGTGCTTTCGCTTGAAGACTTCAAGCTCGTCCCGGGCGATCTGGTGAGCTTCTACGTCACCGCCAAAGACGCGCGCGCCGAAGCGCACACCGACATCTACTTCGTCCAGGCCGATCCTTTCGAGCGCGAATTTTCGCAGTCGCAGAGCCGGCGGAGGTGGCGGAGGCGGCGGGCAGGGCAATCAGAACGATATCTCCGAACGCGAAAAAGAGATCATCGCGCAGACCTGGAAGCAGCGCAGCGATAAGAGCGCCGCCGCGCAGCAGGCCGCCGAAGCGGGCAAGTTCCTCTCCGAGGTGCAGTCGAAGTTGCGCGATCAAGCCATCGCGCTGGCTGGCCGCCTGCAATTGCGCGACCTCAACACGGAGAACGATTCGTTCAACTCCTTTCAGCAGGATATGAACGCCGCTGCGCAAGCGATGAATCCGGCGGCCGATCAGCTTCGCAAGCAGAAATGGAGCGAAGCGCTTCCGAACGAGCAGAAAGCGCTGCAGCATCTCTTGCAGGCGGAAGCGACGTTCCGTCAGATTCAAGTCGCCTTCGGCAATAGCGGCGGGGGCGCCGGCGGCGGAGGAGGCGGGCCGCGATCTCGCGAGCCTCTTCGATCTCGAACTCGACACGCAGAAGAATCAGTATGAAACCGCGCAGACGGCTTCTTCCGCCGATCAGCGCCAAAAGGAAATCGACGACGCCCTGAAAAAGCTCGACGAGCTCGCGCGCCGCCAGCAGGATCTTGCGAACCAATCGCAAAACAGCAACCAAAGCTTCCAGCAGCGCTGGCAGCAGGAAATGCTCCGCCGCGACGCGGAAAAGTTGCAGCAGCAGATGGAGCAGCTTGCCCAGCAGCAGTCGCAACAGAATGGCCAGCAGTCGGGCCAGTCATCTTCAGGACAATCGTCGTCCGGGCAATCGTCCTCGGGACAATCGCAATCTCAGGGCGGCGCATCGGGCGCCGATTCGCGCGACCAGCGCGTGCAGCAGGCCCTCGAACAGCTTCGCCAGGCGAATCAGGATATGCAGCGCGCGCAGCAAAATCAGGACAGCGCCGAGGCGCGCCGCGCGGCACAGCGGCTCCAGGACGCCACGAATCTTCTCGGCAGCATGCAGCAGCAGCAAGCATCAGGGCGTCTTGATTCGGTGGCCAGCGAAGCCGATCGCCTCGCCGCCGAACAGCGCGATCAGGCCGACCGCATACGCAAGTTGCTCAGCGACGCGAGCTCGGCAGACGAGTCGGGCCAGGCTCCGCAGGATCTGTGGAATCAGGCCAGCAAGCTCGCTCGGGATCGCCAGCAGCTTGCGGACGATCTGGCGGCTCTCGAAAAGCAGGCTCGCGACGCGGCGCGCGATCTCGCCTCAACGCAGCGCGGCGCCGCTTCCAAGCTGCGCGACGCCTTGGGCAATCTCGATCAGGAAGATTTGCAGACGCGCCTTCAGCGAAGCGCGGACTGGCTCCGCCGCGGCATCGCTCCCAATTCGCTCGCGGCAGAATCGGGCATGGCATCCGACCTCCAGCGCTTCGGCGATCAGGTAAGGCAAGCCCAGCAGGCGCTTGGCGCCCGACAACAACAGGATCAGGGTCAGGACGCACAGGCCGCAATCGACCGCCTCGAGCGTCTGCGCAATCAAATGGCGGGCATCACGCGCGATAGGGGCGCGGCGGACCGGCCCGGTCAGCAGGGAAGTAGCCAAAATCGGAATGGCCAAAATGGTGAAGGCGGCCAGTTCGCGCAGAATGGCCAGCCCGGGCAGCGAGGCGGAGACTCAGGCCAAGACGGTGGAAGGCTGAGTCGCAACGGCACGCCGGATGGTGGCGCAGGCGGCGGTCCCGCGAGCGGCCAAGTCGGCGACGATTACACCCGAGGCTATGGTCAGCGCTATGGCGGCGCGCGAGGCGGCAACAACAATTGGTGGATCGATACGGGCAACAATTCCAATTTGCCGCAGCCGGTCGGGCCCGATAATTCGCCGCTGCCGCCCGATCCCGAGCGTTCTTACCAGCAAAGTCTCGATAGCCTGAATCAGCTTCGTCAGACGGTCGAGAACGATCCCGGGACCGCGCGCGAATTGCAAGAACTGATTCGCGAAATGCAGCAACTCGATCCGAAGCGTTTCCCCGGCAATCCGGCGCTATTCGAGCAGCTCCACACGCAGGTGCTTAACGACGTCGACAAGCTCGAGCTGCAATTGCAGCGCAAGCTCGACGACAAGCAGTCCGGCCAGATTCGCAGCGCTAATCCGATGCCGATGCCCGCCGGATACCAGGACGCCGTCGCCGATTATTTCCGCCGCCTCAGCAAAAATCCGTAGCTTCGCCCGTCCCTTATCCGACCATAGGGCGCGTGTATTTTCTGCTCCATCGGGAGCAGTAACTTTGCTGCCGTGGGGGGCTTAAACGGGCGCCAAATGGCCAGAAAAAGCCGAATTTGGCGGCTTCTTGCATTGTAAACTTTGTCTCGCCTCGCTCCGAGGCTTTATCTGCTTTCGAATCATGGAGGTGAAATGCGGTTCGCGTCGAAGTGTATCTTGCTGGCCATGGCTGTAGTCCTTCCGTCCACCTACGTGCTGCGCGCTCAGTCCGCAGCGCCTCCAACTCCGATCCGCGTGAAGGTCGTCGTCGTAAATATGTTTGAAGCGGGCAACGACACCGGCGACCGCCCCGGCGAATACCAACTCTGGGTCGAGCGCGAGCATCTCGACCAGATTTTGCCGCTCCC
Organism: uncultured Acidobacteriota bacterium; assembly: GCA_963740095.1. Classification (GTDB taxonomy): domain Bacteria; phylum Acidobacteriota; class Terriglobia; order Acidiferrales; family UBA7541; genus Palsa-295. Next base: position 142,022 of record CAVUDN010000052.1, on the reverse strand, counting down.
CGCTGGCTACCACCACGTGCGCCTGAACAAAGATGGCGTACTCGGCTTGCTCACCGGCGTGGGCACGGCACGCGCGGCTGCATCCGTGATGGCTCTTGGCCTCGACCCGCGCTTCGATTTCTCGAAAGCCTACTGGATCGTCGCGGGAATCGGCGGCGGCGATCCGGCGGACGTCTCGCTCGGATCGGCGGTCTGGTCGGATCACGTGGTTGATGGCGATCTCGCGTATGAAATTGATGCGCGCGAAATTCCCAAGGATTGGCCCACCGGTTACGTTCCGTTGCAACACGCCACGCCCTACGAACAGCCGGTGCGGCAAGGTGCCACTGGAGAAATTTATACTCTGAACTCGGGGCTCGTTGGCTGGGCCTTCGGGCTCACACGCAACGTGCCGCTCGCGGATACCAATGGGCTGCGCGCGTATCGCGCGCGCTTCGCCGGATTTCCCAATGCGATGAAGCCGCCCTTCGTCACGCGGGGCGACAACATGTGCGGCAGCACCTTCTGGCACGGCACGCTGATGGATGCTTGGGCAAACGCGTGGGTGCGCTACTTCACCGAGGGCAAGGGCAACTTCATGGTTTCGGCGATGGAAGATACGGGGACACTGCAGGCGCTGACGTTCCTTAGCCAGGCTGGGCGCGTGGATTTCAATCGCGTGCTCGTCCTGCGCACGGTAAGCAACTACGATCGCGAGCCGCCCAGCTCGACACCCGCCGAAAGCCTCGCGCAGATGGCCCAGGGCAATTATCCGGCGTACATGGAGTCACTCGAGGCTGCGGAAACGGTCGGAGACAAGGTTGTGCGCGATATCGTCGACCACTGGAGCGAGCGCGAAGCAAATGTTCCATCGGCACCGTAGCGTATTCGCGGTGGCAGGACTACATGCTGCGGGTGAGGCAGCGCAGAAGTACGCGCTTCGCGCGGTCGTTTATGTCGGACCTGAAGGTCCGATCCCCTAAAGTGCGTCTGAACGATTCGCTGTGATCGCGACTCAAATTCCCGCGTATTGCTGGCGACGGATGAATTCGCCGGTGCCGGCTTTGCCGACGAAGAGGCCGTTTTCGATCACCGGGCGGCCGTGCGACAGGACGGTTTTCGGCACGCCCTTCACGCGGATTCCTTCGAACATCGAATAATCGACGCGCATGTGGTGCGTCGCTGCGCTGATGGTCTGTTCTTTGTTCGGATCGAAGATTACAAGGTCCGCGTCGGATCCGATTGCGATGGTGCCCTTGCGCGGGAAGAGGCCAAATAACTTTGCCGGGGCCGTCGCCACGAGCTGGACGAACCGGTTCGGCGAAAATCGCCCGCCGTGCACGCCGCCCGTGTAGACAAGGCTCAGGCGGTGCTCGATGCCCGGGCCGCCATTGGGGATTTTCGTGAAATCGTCGCGGCCGAGTTCCTTCTGCTCCTTGAAGCAGAAAGGGCAGTGATCGGTGGAGACGACTTGCAGCGTGTCGTGCGTCAGGCCTTGCCACAGCTTTTCCTGATGCCATTTCTCGCGCAGCGGCGGCGTGAAGACATACTTCGCGCCCTCGAATCCCGGCGCGTCCATATTTTCGAGCGAGAGATAGAGATATTGCGGGCAAGTCTCGGCGTAAGCGGGCAGGCCGCGGTCGCGCGCCTCGCGCACTTTTTCGAGCGCGTCATTGCACGAGAGATGGACGATATAGACCGGCGCCCCCGCCATTTCCGCAAGCGCGATGGCGCGGCTCGTCGCTTCGCCTTCGGCCGTCGTCGGACGAGTGAGCGCGTGGTATTTCGGCGACTTTTTGCCTTCGGCGAGCGCTTTCTGCACGATCACGTCGATCACGCCGCCATTTTCGGCGTGCATGCAGATCAGCCCGCCGAATTTCGCGGCTTGCGACATTGCGCGAAAAATCGTCGCATCGTCGACCATCAGCACGCCCGGATACGCCATAAAAAGCTTGAAGCTCGAAACGCCTTCGCCGATCAGCGCGCCCATCTCTTCGAGTTGCGCCGCGCCGAGATCGGTGATGATGCAGTGAAACGCGTAGTCGATGGCGGCTTTGCGGTCGGCCTTTTTCATCCACGTGTCGAATGCCTGCCGCAGGCTGTGGCCCTTGGTCTGGATGGCGAAGTCGATAAGAGTCGTGGTGCCGCCGAAGGCCGCGGCGATCGTGCCGGACTCGAAATCGTCGGCGCTCGTCGTGCCGCCGAAAGGCATATCGAGGTGCGTGTGGACGTCGATGCCGCCCGGCATCACCAGCAGGCCGGTCGCGTCGATCACCTTGCCCGCGTTTTCGACCGGCAGCGCCTGCGCGATGGCCGTGATGCGGCCGCCGGACATGCCGATGTCGCTCGCATAGGTGTCCGTCGCGGTGACGACGGTGCCGTTCCTGATCACGGTGTCGAAGCGCATCGAATCTCCCTTGTAAAACGCAGGTTAGGCATCTTAGGGCAATAACGAAAGCTGGCGCAACCCGTTCATCGTGTTAGAATCGTGCGCTTACAGGCAGTCACGCGCGCTCGAAGCGTTCGTCCCGCCGGGCCGTGCGATTCGGAGATTCATACTTTTCCATGCCACTTCGCGAAACGGCGCCGAAGCTTCTCCCGGAAAAATATGAAAAGAACTTCGCCGAAATCGCGCCCGCGCTGAATCCGCGGCAAGCCGTCATCGAGGCCGCACGCTGCCTCTACTGCTTCGATGCGCCGTGTACGATTGCATGCCCCACGCATATCGACGTTCCCGCGTTCATCAAGAAAATTTCGACGGGCAACCTGCAGGGTTCCGCGCGCACGATTCTTTCGGCGAATATTCTCGGCCACAGCTGCGGCCGCGTGTGCCCCACGGAGGTGCTCTGCGAAGGCGCCTGCGTAATGCACGAAAAGGGCGAGCCGCCGATCGAGATCGGGCGGCTGCAGCGCTACGCCGTCGATCACGTGCTCGACAACAACATTCAGCTCTTCCGCGCCGGTGCGCCGAATGGAAAGAAGGTCGCATGCATCGGCTCGGGACCTGCGTCGCTCGCGTGCGCGGCCGAACTTGCGAAATGGGGATACGACGTTACTATCTTCGATCGCAACGAGCTGCCCGGCGGGCTTAACACCTACGGCATAGCGGCGTATAAGGCGCGCGCGAAAGACGCGATTCGCGAGGCCGATCTGGTGAAGCAGCTCGGCGTGAAATTCCGCCAGAAAGTCGGAATCGGCCGAGACGTCAGCTTCGCCGATCTTGAAAAGCAGTTCGATGCGATCTTCATTGGCATCGGCCTCGGCGAGACGTGGAGCCTCAGCCTGCCTGGTGAGGATTTGCATGGCGTGTACGGCGCGATCGAGTTCCTCGCGAAAACGAAGGTAAATCCTCTGCACGAAGTCGAAGTCGGCGCGCGCGTCGCTTGCATCGGTGCAGGGAACACCGCGATCGACGTTGTCACGGCGGCGCGGCGCCTCGGCGCCAAAACGGTTTACCTGATCTATCGCCGTGGCGAGGCCGACATGCCCGCCTTCGCCTACGAATATCAGCTCGCCAAGCAGGACGCTGTCGTTTTTCTGTGGCAGACGCTGCCGGTCCGCATTGTGGGCAGCGAAGGCGTCGTGACCGGCCTCGAATGCGTGCGAACCGAGCTCGGCCCGCCCGATGAAAAGGGACGCCGCGCGCCCGTGCCGCTGCCCGGCACCGAATTCGTCCTCGATGTGGAAATGGTCGTGCGCGCCGTGGGGCAGCAGCCCGTGACGGAAGTTCTGCGCGCAATCAAGGGCCTCGAGCTCCATGAGAATGGCACCGTGAAGATCAACGAGCGCCATCAGACCGGAAATCCGAAATATTTCGCCGCGGGCGATTGCACGAACGGCGGAAAGGAAGTTGTGGACGCTGTCGCAGAAGGCATGGCTGCTGCCAGTGGGCTCGATGCTTGGCTTGCCGCGCCGCGAGGGAAGAACTGATCGTTGCGGGGCGGGCTCCGGTCTTTGAAGTTCCGGGTGCCCCATCCTCGGTTTGTGAGGGTGGGGCCTTTGGCGCGGTGTTGGCTGCTCGCTTCCGGAGGTGAAAGATGGCTGACCTTGGCGTGAAATTCTGCGGAGTGACTAGCCCGAATCCATTCTGGCTGGCGTCGGGGCCGCCGACGAACACGGGCGGACAGGTGATGCGCGCGTTTGACGCGGGCTGGGGCGGCGCGGTGTGGAAGACGATCGGCGAGCCGATCGTCAATACAAGCTCGCGCTACGGCGCGATCGATCTTGCCGGCGTGAAGATGATGGGCTTCAACAACATCGAGCTGATCAGCGACCGTCCCACCGAAACCAATTTCCGGGAAATCTACGAAGTGAAGAAGCGCTATCCGAAAAATCTGGTGATCGCGTCGCTCATGGTGGAATCGCGGCGCGAATCGTGGCATGCGATTGTGAGGCGCGCGGAGGACGCAGGTTCCGACCTGCTCGAACTGAATTTCGGCTGCCCGCACGGCATGAGCGAACGCGGGATGGGCGCGGCGGTCGGGCAGGTGCCCGAATACACGGAGATGATCACGGCGTGGGTGAAGGAAGCGGCGAAGATTCCCGTGATCGTGAAGCTGACGCCGAATGTTTCGAGCGTGACGCACATCGCTGCGGCTGCGGAGCGCGGCGGGGCGGATGCGGTGAGCCTGATCAATACGATCAATTCGTTGATGGGCGTGAATCTCGATACGTTCGTGCCGCGGCCGGCGGTGGGCGGGAAATCGTCGCATGGCGGCTATTGCGGGCCGGCGGTGAAGCCGATTGCGCTGCACCTGCTATCGACTGTCGCGAAGAATGCGCGCGTGCCGATCAGCGGCATCGGCGGAATCGGATACTGGAACGACGCGGCGGAGCATATAGCGCTCGGAGCGTCGACCGTGCAGGTATGCACCGCGACGATGCATTACGGATTTCGCATCGTCGAGGACATGATCGACGGGCTGTCGCAATATATGGATCAGCGCGGATTCCGGACCATCGAGGATTTTCGCGGGCGGGCTGTGCCGAATGTCCAGGACTGGGGCGATCTCGATTTGAATTACAAAGTGATCGCGAAAATCGATCCGGCGCTGTGCATCGGCTGCCAGCTCTGCTACGTCGCATGCGAGGATGGCGCGCACCAGTGCATCGAGCCGTACCGCGAAGCTGCGAAGAAAAATACGGGCGGGTTTGGCGTTCACGTGCCGCGGATTATTGAAGAAGAGTGCGTGGGGTGCAATCTTTGCGCGCTGGTGTGCCCGGTGGAGGGGTGCATCACGATGAAGGAAGTCGATAGCGACCGCGCGCCGGTGAGCTGGAATGAACGCGTGCGGCAGTCGGCTGCTTCGTGCACGCCGCCCATGCCCAGCGGCGATTGACCTCAGCGCGTAGTCTGTCGGTTGTTCCTCACGCGCCCGGCCAGCGCGGCACTCCTGTGCCAAAACTGTACTGCGGGACAGCTGACATCTGCCCCGCAGTTTGCCAAGCTGATTATGGCGACGAAAGTCACCCGCCCTCTCGAAGAGGGTTGAACGCTCTTTGAAAACTCGACGCCCCGCAAAACCCGGCGAGCCATCGCAACGGCCCTTTCGCACTGGATCCCTTCTCGACTGATCGGCAATCGCCACTGTTTTCTAATCGACACAGTTAGAGGGGGTCTTTACGCGTTTCGGGCTGCCCGCCGTCAGCGCCAAATACGCAACGAAGCTGACGCCGAAGCCTACGAACCACGCGTAATCGTACAGCGCGCGGACGGGCGGGTAGATTAGACCGACAAATGCCACCGCGCAGCCGATCGCGAGAGCCGCGATCGCTTTCCAATGAACGCCGCGGGAAAATTCGTAGACGCCGTTGCGGCGGTAGAGATCCTCGGCGTTGAGGATCGTTTTGCGGCGGACGAAATAGTCGCAGATCAGGATGCCCGCGATGGGGCCGAGAAAGCCGGAGTATCCCACGAGCCAGCCGGAGACGTAATTTCCGTACGTGGCGAGCAGCTTCCATGGCTGCATCACAATGCCGATCACGCAGGTGATCAGGCCGCCGGTGCGAAAGCTGATTCGCTGCGGCCAGAGATTCGAGAAATCGTTGGCGGGCGAGACGACGTTCGCTGCGACGTTGACGTTGAGTGTCGCCATGAGCAGTGCCAGCATCGCGATAATGACCGCAATTGGATTGCCGAGATGCGCGAGAACGGCGACCGGGTCCCAAATCGCCTGGCCGAATAAGATCACGGTGGCGGACGTGACCGCGATGCCGATGAAGGAATAAAACGTCATTGTCGCGGGCAGACCGAGCGCCTGGCCGACCATTTGTTCGCGCTGGCTGCGCGCGTAGCGCGTGAAATCGGGAATATTCAGCGCGACCGTGGCCCAGAAGGCGACGACGCCTGTGAGCGACGGCACAAAAAACTTGAAGAATTCGCCGAAGGTGTGGAATTTCGACGGTGACGCGAGCATTGGGCCGAAGCCGCCTGCTTTGCTGCGCGCCCAAAGCAGCAGCGCGAGGCCAATCAGCAGGAGAAACGGCGCGGTAATGCCCTGCAGGAAGCGGATCGTCTGGATGCCGCGCACGATCACGATCACATTGAGCAGCCAGAAAAACAGGAAGCACACCGGAAGGCACCACGAGACGCTTTTCCAGCCGGGCTCGAGCGCCAGCATCATCGTGTAGATCGCTTCGCCGCCGATCCACGCCTGGATGCCGAACCAGCCGCACGCAACCAGCGCGCGGAGAATCGCGGGGACGTTGGCGCCGAGCACGCCGAATGCCGAGCGCGCGAAAACCGGGAAGGGAATTCCGTATTGCGCGCCTGCGTGCGCGTTGAGCAGCATCGGAATCAGAACTAGCACGTTGCCGAGGAAGACGGTGAAGATTGCCTGCTTCCAATTCATGCCGCCGGCGATCATGGCGCTCGCGAGGAGGTAGGTGGGAATGTTGACGCTCATCGCGATCCAGAGCGCGGCGTAATTGTAGGTGCCCCAGGTGCGGCGCGCGGCGGGAACGGGCGCGAGATCTTCGTTGTAAAGCGAGCTGTGGCGGACTAACGCGGGATCGAACGGCTCGGCGTGCGCGCCGGTTTCGGGATCGATCGCCGCGTTGCTCATTTTCGGGGCTTGCGCGGCGTGTAATCGATGTAGACGGCCTTCAGCTCGGTGTAGAAGTCGATGGCGACGCGGCCGATTTCGCGCAGGCCGACGCCGGTTGCTTTCACGCCGCCGAAAGGCATTTGCGCTTCGCTGACGACGGTGGGCGCGTTCACGTGGGTCATGCCGGTTTCGATGCGGTCGATGAATTCGAAAATTCGGGCGGCATCGTTGGTGTAGATCGAGCTCGAAAGGCCGTACTTCACGGAATTCGCGACGCGCAAGGCTTCCTCGAAATCGGGGACACGAATCACGGAAAGCACGGGGCCGAAAATTTCTTCCTGCGCGATGGCGCTGTCCCAGCGGACGTGATCAAAAATCGTGGGAGCGATGAAGTAGCCGTTGCCGGCGGCCGAGCCGGACGGAGGGCCGCCGCCGAGCAGGAGCGTCGCCTCTTTTTTGCCGATCTCGATGTAGCGCAACACGGTCTTGTGCTGCTGGTCATCAACCAGAGGGCCCATGTCGACGCCAGCGTCGAGGCCGTTGCCGACTTTGAGCTTTTTGGCGCGCTCGACGACCATTTCGACGAACTGGTTCGCGATCGATTCTTCGACGACGACGCGGCTGGTCGCCGTGCAGCGCTGGCCGGTGGAACCGAAAGCGCCGGCGACGACGTGGTCCGCGGCGAGAGCGAGATCGGCGTCGCCGAGCACGACGACGGGATTCTTGCCGCCCATCTCGCACTGGCACTTTTTCATTTGCTTTGCGGCGGTGGCGTAGATGAGGCTGCCGACATCGTTTGAGCCAGTGAAGGAGATTGCGCGGACGTCGGGCGAGCGGAGAAGCTCGTCGCCGACTTCTTCGCCCGCACCGAGAACCATATTCAGCACGCCGGCGGGTAAGCCGGCCTGCTCGAAGATTTCGCAGATTTGGATACAGGTTTGCGGCGTGAGCTCGGCGGGCTTGATGACCATCGTATTGCCTGCGACGAGCGCCGGCGCCGCTTTCCACGCGGGGATCGCAACGGGAAAATTCCACGGCGTGATTGCGCCCGACGACGCCGAGAGGCTGTTTAACCGTGTAGGTAAAATTGCGCGGCGAAGCGCTCGGCACCGTTTCACCGCCGATGCGGCGGCCTTCGCCGGCCGTGAATTCGAGGATGTCGATGGTGCGTTGCACCTCGACGAGCGAATCTTTCAAAGTCTTGCCTTCTTCGCGGGTGAGCGTGCGGGCGAGCTCGTCCTTGCGCTGCTCCATCAGAGCTGCTGCGCGAGCAAGAGTCTTGCCGCGCACGGGCGCCGGAGTATCGCGCCACGCGGGGAACGCAGCTTTCGCGGCGGCGACGGCTTCGCCGACTTCGGCGCGCGTCGAAAGAGGTGCGAGGCTTAGGACTTCGTTGAGGTCGGCGGGATTGCGGCGCTCGAGAGTTTGCGTGGAGCGAGATTCGACCCAGCGGCCGTTGATGTAGTTGCGGCAGAGGGGAGCCGTGAGTGTGGCGCTAGTCAATTGGCCGCCTGCGCTGAGCCGCTGATGTGCGTGCGCGTGATTTCATCGTAGCTTTCGGGGCGGCGGTCGCGATAGAACTGCCACGTCGCGCGCACTTCCTTGATTTCATCGAGATTCAGGTCGGCGACGACGAGTTCGTCCTTATCGCGGCTGGCCTGCGCGACGATTTTGCCGCGTGGATTGCAGAAGTAGCTCTTGCCATAAAATTCGCCGATGGCCCATGGCTTTTCGGTGCCCACGCGATTGATGGCCGCGACGAAATATTGATTGGCGACGGCGTGCGCGGGCTGCTCGAGTTCCCAGAGATATTCGGAAAGGCCGGCGACGGTGGCGGAGGGATTGAAAACGATTTCGGCGCCGTTGAGTCCGAGAATGCGCGCGCCCTCGGGGAAATGGCGGTCGTAGCAGATGTAGACGCCGATGCGTCCGTGGCGTGTTTCGAAGACTGGATAGCCTGCATTGCCGGGCGTGAAATAGAATTTTTCCCAGAATCCCGGATGGCAGTGCGGGATGTGATGCTTGCGATATTTGCCGAGGTACGTGCCGTCGGCATCGAAGACGGCTGCAGTGTTATAGAAAACGCCGGCCATCTCAACTTCGTAGATGGGCACGACGATGGACCATCTTGTGTTTGCGCGCGAGCTTTTGCATGCGCGCGAGCGTCGGGCCGTTGGGAACGCTTTCCGTGAGCTCGTACCATTTGGCGTTCTGCTCGGCGCAGAAATAGGGGCCGTAGAAAAGCTCCTGGAGGCCGAGGACCTGGACGTTTTTCTTCGCCGCGTCGGCGATCATCTTTTCGTGCTTCGCGATCATTTTTTCTTTGATTTGCGCGAGCGAGTATTTTTCGGGCGACCACTCGCATTTCGCCTGGATGACACCACAACGCACGATCCGCCGCATCGAATGCCTCCTGAGCCTGATTCGGAAGTCTACTATTCGCGGGCGGGCGGGACAACAGCGAGTGAGGAGTACATAGGGATCGGGGAATATCCCACCGCTCGTTTAGTGAGCGTTGACATCGAATCTCCGGTTGCCGCGATCAGGCACGCCTGAGCGGGAGGTGTGATGTAGACTCTCCAGCAGCGGGAGATTCTAACTTGGCTCGGATAACGGACCTGTCTCCGAAGGCACTCACGCTGCTAATGGTTATCCTTAGTGTCTGCGCCGGCTCAAGCCTGGGACAGACCACAAGGAAACCTCTATCCAAAACCGCGCCGACCGCGGGCAACGTTGAAGGCGACCGCTATAAAAATGACTCTCTGGGTCTCGAATTAAGCTCTGCTCCGGGTCTGCGATTTGGCACTCCAGAAATAAAAGGAACTCCTGGTACCGTTCCTTTGCTGGTGACGATCGCCGCCTCGAACGGACCGGATGTGTCTTCTTCCACCGAGACGGCAGTCTTTTACGCCGACGATCTCGGGTACTACCCTGAGACCAGACGTTCGACGCAAGCATACGTCGATCGAGTTGTGCGGGCACAGGCGAGCGAGGGTTTGGAATTGGTCACGGACGCGACGGTCGAGCACCTTAGCGGTATGAGATTCTCCAAGGCCGAGTTCCGAAAACCCGGCGAGCACGAGATAGTTCTCATAAAAGCCTGCAGTTCCTATGCCTTTGTGTTCATTTTCGCAGCCGCTGATTCCGATGGCGCGACCAAACTCTTTAATCAAACGGGTGTAACTCTGGACGCCGCGAAGTCAGGTTGCAGCGACGACCACTAGGACTTGCTTAGAGAGTGCTTCGGCGAGTGAGGACGGATGGCGGCGAAAGCACATTTCGAGCGCGTGATCTGGATCGTGCTCGATAGCGTTGGGATTGGCGAGCTGCCGGACGCGGCGGACTACGGCGACGTGGGGCGCGACACGCTGGGGCATATCGCGCGTTCGCGGCCGCTGCGATTGCCGAATCTCGTACGACTCGGGCTCGCGAATATCAAGTCGCTCGCGCACATTAGGCCGCCTGTGCGGCCCGCAGGCTATTTCGGCAAAGGCGCAACTGTCTCGCCCGGGAAAGATACGACGACGGGGCACTGGGAGATGGCGGGCATCTGGCTTGACCAGGCGTTTCCGGTGTACCCGCACGGATTTCCGAAGGAGCTGATCGCGGAATTCGAGCGGCGGATCGGGCGGCGCACGCTTGGCAACAAGCCTGCATCGGGCACGGAGATCATCAAGGAACTCGGCGAAGAACACGTGCGCACGGGCTGGCCGATCGTGTACACGTCGGGCGACAGCGTGTTTCAGATCGCGGCGCACGAAGACGTGATCCCCATCGCGGAGTTGTATCGCGAGTGCGAGATCGCGCGGGCGCTGCTTGACGGACCGAATCGCGTGGGGCGCGTGATCGCGCGGCCGTTCACGGGCACGGCGGGAAATTTCCGGCGCACGGAGCGGCGGCACGATTACGCCGTGGAGCCGCCGCAGCCGATGCTGCTCGACGTGCTGGCGGATCGCGGCGTGCCGGTTTTCGGAGTTGGCAAAATTCACGACATCTATAACGGACGGGGCGTGAAGGATTACGTCACGACGAAAAACAACGCCGATGGCATGGCCAAGACTTCGGACGCGCTCGCGCGGCGGGCGAGCGGGCTGATTTTCGCGAATCTCGTCGATTTCGACATGTTGTACGGGCACCGCAAGGACGTGGGGGGATTCGCGCGGTCGCTCGAGGAATTCGACGAGATGCTGGGGCCATTTCTCGATGGCATGCGCGCGTCCGATCTGCTGCTGATCACCGCAGACCACGGCTGCGATCCCGATCCGGTGAATCCGACGACCGATCATTCACGCGAATATGTGCCGATTCTCGCTTTCAGCCCTGGAGCGGCGGGCGGCGGGAATCTGGGGATTCGATCGACGCTGGCCGACATGGGCCAGACGGTGGCGGAAAATTTCGGCGGTGCGATTCCGCACGGGACGAGTTTTCTAAGTGAAATTACCGCCGGGCTGGCTGAGATGGCTCGGGGATGATCCGGTGGATGAGTTTGCGCGGGGCCGGCGGCTCATCTGCAATCTGGAAGCTCTGCTCGAGGAGCTTTCGGGCGTGCGCGGCGCGGGATTCCGAATTGTAGACGATCGTGCAAAGCGTCTCGCGGGCTGAAACGTGATCGCAGACTTTTTTGTGAAGGATAATGCCGACCGCGGGATCGACGGCGTCCTCCTTTTTCTCGCGTCCCCCACCCAGGACGACGCACGCCGTGCCGACCAGCTCGGATTGAATCGCACTTACGTAGCCGCGTCTAGGGCTCACGATGTCGGCAGTGTGCTTCGCGTGCGGCAGCCGCTTCGGATCATCGATTGCGGCCGCGTCGCCGCCCTGCAGTGAAACCATCTGGCGGAATTTGTCGAGCGCCTTACCGGAACGGATGAGCTGCTCCGCGAGGGCTTTTCCGTCCGCGATCGTGCTCGCGCGGCCGCCCAAGTGAAACATCCATGCCGCCAGCTCGAGACAGAGTTGGCGCAGATCCTCGGGGCCTTGACCGAGCAGCACATCGAGGATTTCCTCGACCTCGAGTGAATTGCCGACGCGCAGGCCGAGCGGCTGGTCCATGTCGGTGATCAACGCGACCATTTTCTTGCCCATGCGTTTGCCGGTCTCGACCATCAGCTGCGCGAGGAACGCCGCGTCTTCGTCCGTCTTCATGAATGCGCCCGAGCCGCTTTTTACGTCGAGAACGAGGCCGTCGACGCCCTCCGCAAGCTTTTTGCTCATGATCGACGCGCAGATCAGATACGGGCTTTCGACGGTGCCGGTGACATCGCGCAGAGAATAGATTTTGCGGTCGGCGGGCGCGATTTCGGCGGTCTGGCCGATCATGGCGCAGCCGCAGGCGTGCAGCACTTCGCGAAAGCGGGTGAGCGATAGCTGCACGTTGAATCCGGGGATGGATTCGAGCTTGTCGAGCGTGCCGCCCGTGTGGCCGAGGCCACGGCCGCTGATCATCGGAACGATGAGGCCGCCCGCGGCGGCGAGCGGCGCGAGAACGAGCGAGGTTTTGTCGCCGACGCCGCCTGTCGAATGCTTGTCGATTTTGGGCGCCGAGAAGCCGGAGAGGTCGAGAACCTCGCCCGAGTGGAGCATGGAATCCGTGAGCGCCGCGGTTTCCGCGCGGCTCAAGCCTTTCAGCAGGGCGGCCATCAACCACGCCGATACCTGGTAATCGGGAATTTCGCCGCGAGTGTAGCCGCCGACGAGGAATTCGATTTCGGCGCGCGAGAGTTCGAGGCCATCGCGCTTCTTGCGGATCACGTCGATCGCGCGGATCGGGCTGGCGGCGGAGGAATCCGGTGCGTCGCTCACTTCAGGCGGAATCCTTCCGGAAGCAGCTCGGTGATCTTGAGCTTCTTCTGGCCCTTGGCGGCCTGGAAATAGACGGTCGCCTTGGGGCCGAATTCGTAGATCACCTGGCGGCAGGCGCCACAGGGCGCGCACGGGGCTTCGTGGTTGTTGACGATGGCGATCGCCTCGATTTCCATTTTCGGGCCGAGGCTCGCGACGGCAGAAAAGATTGCGGTGCGCTCGGCGCAATTGGTCATGCCATAGGAGGCGTTTTCGACGTTGCAGCCGGCGAAGATTTGGCCCTTGGTGGTTAACAGCGCCGCGCCGACCTTGAATTTAGAGTATGGGGCGTGGGCGTTGCGCATGGCCGCGCGAGCCACTTCCAGCAATTGTTTACGTGTCGCGTTACTGCGGGAATTCCGCTTTGGCATTTGACCTACCCAGGGCCTGGATTGAAAGCTTGCAGCAAAGTGCTGCACCGCGATTGCGAGAAATCGTTGTTAGCGTAGTAATATTCGTAGACGATGTCGAGCTCAAACTCAGGTTCCGGCAAGGCGGCGTCATTCGATAGCTGGCAGAGCGTTGCCAAGATCATCGATCACACGCAGCTGCGCCCCGCGGCCACCGCCAGCCAAATCGCCAAACTGTGCGACGAAGCCAAGGAATTCGGTTTCGGCGCAGTGATGCTGAATCCCTGCTACGTCGAGCTCGCACACTCAGGGCTGCAGGGAAGCGGCGTGAAGGTGGGGACCGTGATCGGCTTTCCGTTCGGGGCGACGCTTACGAGCGTGAAGCGGTTCGAGGCGGGCGAGGCGCTGAAGCTAGGCGCGGCCGAGATCGACATGGTGCAGAACATCGGAGCGCTGAAATCAGGCAACCGCGATCTCGTTTCTTCGGAGATTCGCGCGCTGGCCGAACTCGTGCACGAGCGCGGGGCGTTGCTGAAGGTGATCCTAGAGATGGGGCTGCTCTCGGAAGAAGAAAAAGTGATCGCGTGCGAGCTGAGCGAGAAGGCTGGCGCGGACTTTGTGAAAACGTCGACTGGATTTCTCGGCGGCGTGGCAACGGTGGCAGATGTGGCGCTGATGCGGCGCACGGTAAAGATCGGCGTGAAGGCGTCCGGCGGGATTCGCACTGCAGCCGATGCCAAGGCCATGATCGAGGCTGGGGCGGGGCGACTTGGGACCAGCGCCGGCGTGAATATCATCCGTGAATTGCGCAACGAATCGACAAGCGGCGCGGCGACCGCGTATTAGCGTGCAGCAATCGTAAGTTTCCTCGCGCACCCTTCACGAACCGCGTGAAGGGATGCTGCACCCTTGTAATTCCTCCTCGGCTTCGGATGAACTCGGGTGCGGAATACTCACCTCCGGCGAACAGAAAGACCTACCACAGAGAACACTGAGAAGGCACGGAGACCACGGAGAAACCGATGCAGCTACTGTTTCGTAAAACCGATCCAGCGGCCGAAGGCAACGACGAGGATCCACAGCACCAAGGAGATGCCGCCTGCAATCTTCGCCGCGCGCGGGGTGCGCGTGGCGTGGTTCCACGCGGCGATGCCGCGGCGTGTCCAGAATTCGAAATAAGCTGTGTTGATGCCTGCGAGGAGCAGAGTCAGCATTTTCAGGCGGAAGGGAACGTTGGCGTAATACTTTGTGGCGCTCGAGGTGAAAAGCAGGCCGCCTGCAATCGCGGCGATTACGAAGGCGGCGCGCGTCCAAGGCATTACGTCGTCGTAGACGTCCGTGACGCTGCGATCGCGCGAAGCGAGACCGAGCAGCCGCAGATCGAACATCGCGATCGAGCCGACCACCAGGACGATGGACAGCACGTGGATCGTTTCAATCGTCGGGAAAAGCCAGGTGGACACGCGAATGTTTTCGGCGACGCGGGTGCTTTCGAGCCATGCACAGAGCCTGAGGATCCCCATTACGATTCGTTTTCCCGTGACCCCATTGAGCGATTACTCGCCGTGGCGGCGGAATGAAGCGCGCGATCACACATAAGCGATCCACCGTCCCGCGGTAACGATTGCCACCCACAACAGCAACGACACGACTCCGATCGCGGCCGCAGCGATTCGGCGATTCTCCCAGAAAGTGGCGTCGCGCTTATTCATCAACTGAACGGCGAGCGTGATCAGACTTACGGTGGCGACCATCGCCATCTTCGTGCGGAACGCCCAATTGAGCAACTCGCGGCCGGGCTCGCCGATAATCAGGATCGCGCCGGTGGCGGCGAGGATCAGGAGCACACGCCACACCCAGGGGACAAAGCGCTCGACCATGCGCGAGATCGGCTGACGCGTGCCGGCAATGCCCATCAGGCGCAGGTCGAGCATGGCCATCGACGCCATCACGATCGACACGCTGAGGATATGAACGGTCTGGACCGCCGGAATGATCCAGATGACGGTTTGTATTTTCAAGCTGACGGGCGTGTTCGAAAGCCAGTCGCAGAATGCCTGAACCATTGGTGGTCCCCCGACCCCAAATTTCGGTCGAAATAGTACATTGTCGCCGCGCGTCTGTCGAACGAATTGAGCGAATCCTGAAAAGCCGCTCGGGCACAAGCGGCGTTGACGCCGGGGCAAAAGATTTGTACAGTGCCGGGCACATTCGATCATTGGGGGGAATGATGCGAACAAAACTCAGTTTTGCAGCGAGCTTCCTGGTTCTTCTTGGCCTGGCGGCGGCTGTGCCTTGCGCGCAGGCGCAGCAGAAGGCAACGCCGGAAGTGTTTCCAGACGGGGCGCTCGCGCCGGACAATCTGGCGAAGCCTCGGCCGAAGCCGCCATTCGATCTAACGGGCACTTGGACGGTCGACCTGAGCGCGGGGTTCAGTTCGTTCATGTTCGGCCCGCCGTACCCGAAGTTTCTGCCGGACGCACAGGCCGCCTACGACGAATCAAAGAAGTACGCCGCCGAGCACAAGGCGTATCGAGACGACATCGGGCACTGCTATCCGGCGGGCATGCCGATGATCATGACGCGCGTCTGGCCGATCGCCATGATTCAGCTGCCGACCGCGATCTACATGGTCAGCGGGTTCGAAAACGCGCTGCGGATTATTTATGTCGATGGGCGGCCGCACACGCCTCCGGACATCGTGGTGCGAACGTTCAACGGCGATTCCGTCGGGCACTGGGAAGGCGACGCGCTCGTCGTCGACACCAACAGCATGGTCACCGACCACCACTGGATCGATCAGGGATTGCCGCTGAGCGACGAATTTCACATGGTCGAGACCATGCGGTTGCAGAATGGCGGGAAGACGCTCGAGATCAAATATCAGATGTGGGATCCCAAGAACTGGGTCGGCGAGTGGGACAGCACGAAACATTGGATTCGCGTGGATGACACGGATATTACAGAGGTCGAGTGCACGCCGGATTTGAACCAGCACCTGCTGAGCACGCAATAGGGCGGTGAGTGGTGATTGGCGAGTAGTGGGTGGTGGGGCAACCCGAGAACATAAGGCAGGGTGATTGGTACGGGTCCTCGCGGGCGGGTTTCAAACCCGCCCCTGCAGAGCTACGGCGAATTGTAAGTCTGCAGTTGTAGGGGCGCTGCTTGCTGCGCCCCGGACCTTGGCGTTTGGCCGCCTTATGCGCTGTATTGCCGTCGCGCTAGTAGGGCGAGCCGGAGGCGCCGGGCTGCTTGGGTTGCGCGCGATAGGTGGGATCGGTGAGGACCGTGCCATCCGCGAGCTTCACGTACATGAAGCTGCCGCCCTTGTCGCCATTGCGCAGCGGGTGGATGACGATCGTCACCTTATCGCCGGGCTTGAGCGAGTTGGAGCGCCAGCCCTGCTTGGCGAGATTGTTGGGGCTGTTGCACTCGACGCTCCAGCGGTCGGTGCCGCCGCTGGCGTTGGGCACGTCGATCGAGATCCAGCTGTGAGGATTGGTCCAATCGAATTGGACGATCGTGCCGGTCAGCGGGACCTGCTTGTCGTGGTCGAACATCGCGGCGGAGTGATGCGCCACGGCGGTTCCGGCGAATGTCATCACCAGTAGCAGAGCGGCGCTCAAGCATACGATCGATCGAGTTTTCATCGTTTTGCTCCCCATCTTGAAAATCGGTTCCCGTCCAACGTGCGTCATAAGATTGCGAGAAATTCCGCCAATCGCTTTAAGGCTGCTTTTCCGCCGAACGGAACGCTGCCTCGTCGAGCATTTGGCCGTTCGTGAAAGTGAGTGCTATGAAAAGGCCGCCTTTGTCCCCGTTCCGTAGCGGCCAGAACATGATCGTGACCTTGTCGCCCGGCTTGAGGCTGTCGGAATGCCAGCCTTGCCGCGAAAGATTGTTCGGGCTATTGCACTCGAGGCTCCAGTGAGTGGTGCCGCCCTTGCTGTCGGGAATGTCGACCTCGATCCAGCTGTGCGGGTTGGTCCACTGGAATTGAGTGACGGTGGCAACCGTTGTGATTTTCTTCGAACGGTCAAACATCGCGAAAGAATGATGCGCAGAGGCAGTTCCGGCGGCTACAAGTATCAGAGCGCCCAGGCATACAACCAACGACTTCCGCATCATCATGGCCCCCCGACCAGAACTCTTCCTCCGGCCCCGAACCACCGGGCCAGCCCTCACGGAAAGTGTAAATACTATAATATGCGCCGAGACAGATAGCCATATTTTGATGCAAAATGGCTCGCTTCGTTTTGGGGGGAAGGGCGTTCGCCGGGCAAGCCGCCGCGGGGCGCTTTTCGAATGGAGGCGAAGATGAAGGTTTCCGTCACAATCCTGTGCGCGTGTGCGGTGTTTGCGGCGATGGGCGCGGCATGCCGGGCGCAGAGCGCTCCCACGCCGGCGCCGAATACGACGATCATTCCGGAAAAGGCGAGAACGACCGACTACGCGGCTCTGGGTTCGCTGCCCGATTGGAGCGGCATCTGGGTGCTCAATTTTCCGAAACGCGGCGATGCTCCTCCGGAAGAGCCGTCATTCACTCCTGCAGCCGCGGCCGAACTGAAAGTGCTGCAGGCCGACGAAGCGAAGAACGAGGAGCCCGCGACTGAGAGCGCGAACTGCGTGCCGCCGGGCATGCCGCAGATCATGTTCCAGCCGTACGATGTCGAATTTCTATTCACGCCCGGCCGCGTGACGATCGTTCAGGAAGCCTACATGCAGGTGCGGCGCGTCTTCACCGACGGGCGCGGCCATCCCGCCAGTCTCGATCCCACATTCAACGGCGATTCGATCGGGCACTGGGAGGGCGACACGCTGGTGATCGACACGATCGGCCTGGGGCATAAATTGCCGCTCGGCTACAACCGGATGAATCACGGGCCGAAGCTGCACGTGGTAGAGAGAATTCGCCTCGCCAGTCCCGATACGCTCGAAGATCGCATGACGCTGACCGACCCGGACGTGCTCGCGCAGCCATGGCATACCGTGCATACGTTCACGCGCCACCGCGAGTGGAAGCAGCTGGAATTTATCTGCGAGGAAAATAATCGGAATCCGATCAACAACAAGACCGGGCAGGTTTCCACGATCCTCGGCAAAGATAAGTGAGCGCGTGCCGCGAAATGAAAGGGCTGCCGCTCGATCGCGGCAGCCCCGTAAATCCTATGCGCTAGCGTTGAGTCGGCAGGGACCTACTTCTTTTTCTCGGCCTTTGCGGCCTTCTTCGGCTTCTTCGCCATTCGAGTTCCTCCACAATCGACTTGTGCCCCCGCGGGCAGTTGCGACACTTATATGCAATTTTCGCCCCGGCGTCCAGCATGTCGATGGGTTCGTGGCTGCGCTGGGCGGATCGTTTTACAGGGTGCGGCGCAGTGCCGACGCGAAGAGCCGGGCTAAAGAACCCGGCGCTACGTTTAAACCTTAACCCCACGAGTTCGCAATTATTGCGCTGGAGGGACGTCTAGGCGGACGATGATGCCTTCGAGGGCGGGGGTGGGGGCGGGATAACGCTTCATTACGAGCGGGTCGTGGCCGGGTACGATATGTGCTGGAGAATCGGCGAGGCGATGGAGCGTGTTGTATCCCTCGAGCGTTTCCGCGACGCTGTACACCACAGGAAACGGGCGGCGTTGCTCGAAATTCGCGTAGAGGTGCGAAGCATCCGAGGCGATGACGACCCAGCCGCGCTTCGTCCACACGCGCGCGACCTGCAGCCCGGCGGAATGGCCGCCGACGCGGTGCAGCGTGAGTCCGGGCGCGAGTTCGGCGTGATCGTCGTGGAAAACGGCCCTTTCCGCGTAGGTGTGGCGCACCATCGAGAGCGTGTTTTCGAGATCGAACGGCGCTCGCAGGCTTTCGTGGCACATGCAGCGGCCGGTAGCAAAAGCCATTTCGCTATCCTGCAGGTGAAATCGCGCGCGCGGCAAAATGTCGAGATTTCCCGCGTGATCGTAGTGAAGATGCGTGAGGATTACGCTGGTGACGTCCGCGGGTTCGATGCCGAGCAATCGCAGAGATTCGATCGGGCAACGCAGCCATTCGCGCTTGCGGCGCTCGGCGGCCTCTTTGCCGAAGCCTGTGTCGATCAGGAAGAGACGGTCGCTGCGGCGCACGACCCAAACGAAATAATCGAGGTCGGATGCAAATTCGTGCGGATCGGCCAGAATGAAATTTTCCGCCGGGTGGCGGTTGCCGAGATGCGCGTAGCGAATCGCAAAAATCTCATACGGCTCAGTCTGCACGATGCCCCTCGCGTTTGCTCAAGAGCGGCATAGCATGAACCATCGCGGAGCGGAACGTCAATTGTTAGGAGCGCTGCGGTAGGGCATAATGCGCGTCGCGATCGACGGAGGGAAGAATGGCGCAGCAGCAGAGTATCGGATTTGTGGGAGTGGGGAGAATGGGCGCGCGCATGGCGCGCCGGCTGATGGCGGCCGGCTACCCGCTCACCGTTTACGATACGAGCAAAGCGGCCGTGCAGCCATTGGTTGAAGGCGGCGCGAAGCGCGCGGAATCTCCGGCAGCAGTGGCTTCGGCGGCCGACATCGTGTTTGCCAGCGTGCCGACGCCGCCGATTGTCGAGGCTGTGGCGCTGGGGCCGATGGGCGTGATCGAAGGCACGCGCGCCAAGATTTTCATCGACACATCAACGACGGGCGCGACCACGGCCAAGCGCGTGGCGGAGGGGCTCGCTGCGAAGGGAATCACGGCGGTCGATGCGCCGGTGAGCGGCGGCATCAACGGCGCGGAGAAGGGAACTTTGGCGGTGATGGTCTCCTGCCCGGAGGCGACTTTCGAAATCGTGACGCCCGTGCTCGAAAATCTCGGCAAGCTTTTCTTCGTGGGCACGCAGCCGGGGCAGGGGCAGACGATGAAGCTGCTGAATAATCTGCTTTCGGCGACGGCCATGGCGATCACTTCGGAAGCGCTGGTGATGGGCGTGAAGGCGGGGCTCGATCCGTCGCTCGTGATCGACGTTTTCAACGCAGGTACCGCGCGCAACAGCGCCTCGCAGGACAAAATGAAGCAACACGTGATCTCACGCAAATTCAGCTACGGCTTCGGGCTCGCGCTTTTGAACAAGGACATCCGGTTGTGCATGTCCGAGGCGGACGCGCTGGGCGTACCGATGATCGTGGGAAGCGCGGTGCGGCAACTGCTGTCGATTTCGACGACGATCGAAGGCGTCGACGCCGATATGACGGCGGTGGCCAAGACGGTGGAAGCATGGGCGGGCGTACGCGTCGGAGAGAAGTGAAGAGTTATCATTCTCAGGAGAGGCTCACAAAATGGACAAGAAAACGTTCGATAAAGGCCGCGAAATTCGGAGTGCGGTGCTCGGCAAAGAGTTCGTCGACAACAATTTTAATACGGCGGATGAATTCAATCTTCCGCTGCAGGAGCTGGTGACCGAATACTGTTGGGGCGCGATCTGGGGCCGCGAGGAGTTGCCGCGCAAGACGCGCAGCATGCTGAATCTCGCGATGATCAGCGCGCTCAACCGTCCCCACGAGTTGAAGGCGCACATCAAAGGAGCGTTGGTCAATGGCGTGACACCGGTCGAGATCCGCGAAGTCCTGCTGCAGGTGGCGATCTATTGCGGCGTGCCGGCGGCGGTCGACTCCTTCCGCATCGCGCGCGAAACGTTCGCGGAGCTCAAAGAGAAAGAGAAAGCTTCGAAATCCTAGCGCAGGGGCAGTGCAAAATGGCGACGACAATGAGCGAGCTAAAGAAACATCGCATGCTGGCGGGCGGCCAGTGGGTCGAGCCCGCGTCGGGCGCGTGGTTCGAATCCATGAATCCGTTCACGGGGCAGCCGTGGGCGCTCGTCCCGCGAGGAACGAAAGCAGATGTGGATCGCGCCGTGGCTGCCGCCAAGTCTGCATTCTACGATGGCGAATGGCGCAAACTGACCGCAACCGCGCGCGGCGAGCTGCTGCGCCGCCTCGCGGAGCTCATAGCGGCTGAGGCGGACCGGCTCGCCGAGATCGAGACCACTGACAACGGCAAGCTGATCGCCGAGATGCGCGGGCAACTGAAATACATTCCGCAATGGTTCCACTATTTCGGCGGGCTTGCGGACAAGATCGAAGGCCGCGTGATCCCGATCGACAAGCCGGGCGTATTCAATTTCACGCGTGAAGAGCCGCTCGGCGTGGTCGCCGCGATCACCCCGTGGAATTCGCCGCTCCTGCTGGCGACGTGGAAACTCGCGCCAGCGCTCGCTGCGGGAAATACCGTCGTCTGGAAGCCTTCGGAATTTTCCTCGGTTTCGGCGCTTGCGTTCGGGGAACTTTTCGAGCGCGCGGGATTTCCGCCGGGAGTCGTCAACATTGTTACCGGATTCGGCAATGAGGTCGGCGAGCCGCTGATCACACATCGCGACGTCGCGAAAATCGCCTTCACCGGCGGCGATCGCACCGGCGAGCACGTCTACGGGCTCGCGGCGAAAGGCATCAAGCACATCACGCTCGAACTTGGCGGAAAATCCGCGAACATCGTTTTCGACGATGCCGATCTCGATCAAGCGGTGAAGGGCGTCGTCTCCGGGATTTTCGCCGCGACCGGGCAGACGTGCATCGCAGGCTCGCGCGCGCTGATCCATCGCCCGGTGCTCGATGAATTTGTCGAAAAGCTGCTCGCGCTGGCCAAAACCGCGAAGATGGGCAATCCGCTCGACATGGGCACGCAGGTCGGCCCGATCACCACGCGCCCGCAATATGAAAAAGTTCTCGACTACATCCGCATCGCCAAAGAAGAAGGCGCGGTCTGCCGGCTGGGCGGCGCGCCCGCGCAGCGGCCTGAGTGCGGCACGGGATGGTTCGTCGAACCGACAATTTTCACCGGCGTCAAACCCGACATGCGGATCGCGCAGGAAGAAGTATTCGGCCCGGTGCTATCGATCATCCCATTCGACACCGAGGACGAAGCCGTCCGCATCGCGAATGGCACGATCTACGGCCTCGCCGCGGGCGTTTGGACGCAAAGCATTCGCCGCGCGCTCACGGTGTCCGAGCGCCTCGAGGCAGGCACGATTTGGGTGAACACGTATCGCGCGGTGAGCTATATGTCGCCATTCGGCGGCTACAAGCGCTCGGGCATCGGGCGCGAGAGCGGCGCCGAAGCGATTCGCGAATATCTGCAGACGAAGAGCGTTTGGATCGACATCGCCGGAAACGCGCCGAATCCATTCGTGATGCGCTAGCGCGCTCGCCGTCAAGCAGCTTTGAGCGACGCCTCGGGCTTGGCGGCGCGGCCAATCCACCACCACAGTGCAGTCCCCAGCGCGGGAATCAAACTCAGCGAAATAAAGGTTGCTGCGTACGCTTGATGGTCGAAGAAGCGTCCGTAAATCGGCAATAGAATCGCCACCACCGCAGACCACGCGCCTGAGCCGATTCCTGCGACCATGCCCGTTTCTTCGCGCGGGTAGGCGCGCGCGCTCAAGTGCAATGAGATGACGATGAACGCCACGGCGATAAACATCCCCCACGAAAAGAATGCCAGCGCCGCGATCCACGATGTGGTCCAAGTGGTCATCGAAGTTGCCAGCGCGAGAATAGAGAGCACGACGTACAATTTCACCGGCCGAGCTTCGTCGCGCACGAAGCGATCGCCGATCCATCCCCAAAAGTAATAGCCAAGCTCCCAGCACACGGCCGGAATCCAGAGAACCTCGCCGAGCTGCTTCTGCGTGAGCCCTGACACGCGATTCAGATAGAGCGGGCACAGATACAAAATCGGGCCGAGCGCCGCGCCTCCGAGCCCCATGCCCACGACGAGCAGCCAGAAGCGCCGCTCCCAGACTTTGGGCCACGCGATGCGGTTTTTCACGCGCGGCACGGGGCGCAAGAGCGGCGGCCGCGCCACCAGCCACCAAACCGCGAGCCACACGACTCCGAGCGCACCGGTGACTACGAACGCCGCTCGCCATCCATAGCGCAGCGCAATCGGCGTGATGATGAGCGGCGCGAAAATCGATCCGAGCGACGCGCCGCTATAGGAAATTCCCATTCCGCGCGACTGCCGGTTGAGCGGCAGTGACTCGGCGGCGGTTCGCAGGCCGCCGGGAAACGTCGCACCTTCGCCCAAGCCCAGCAGCGTGCGCGCTGCAGCGAAGCCCAGAAATCCAACGACCCACGCGTGCGACGCGCTCGCGAGCGTCCAGATTCCGACGGCCGCCAGCATTCCGGCGCGCAAGCCGACGTAGTCGATCAGCGATCCCCACAGCGGATTGGCCAACATATACGCCCAGGAGAACGCTGCGACTGCGTCTGTATAGGCCGACGCGCTCAGCCCCGTGTCTTTGAGAATCATCGGCGAGATTACGGCAAGTGCCTGCCGGTCGATGTAGGAGAGCCACGAGCACGTCATCATCACCATGACGGGCACCCACATCCGCCAGCCGATCGCGTACGAATTCGCGCGGCCGGTCGCGTGCTCGATCCCTTCGGGAGCGGTGCTCGGCATGGGCGTTACATTTCGCGGCTAAGCTGCGTGAGCGCTAGTCGTAGTATTTCGGGGCCTTCTTGAGTTTCGCATTCGCGGTGAAATCGTGCTCGATCCAGAGCTGCGTGTTCGTCTTCTTGAGGTAGGCTTCGATCATCGCGCGGCTCGCGAGCGTTTCCTGCGCGTTGTATTCGAAGGAAGGCACGCGGTTCAGCTTGCGCTCCTCGGGATAGTGATAGAGATCGCCGGAGAGCATCACGTTTCCCGTGTGCGCGAGCTTCACGATCAGCACCTGGTGGCCCGGCGTGTGGCCCGGCGCGGATTTGATGATCACGTTGCCGTCGCCGAAGACATCGTACTCATCGGTCGTGATCAGGATGGTCTTGCTGTCCTTCAGCTCGTTGTAAGTCTTGGGCGTGGCAATCGCAGGAGGCTTTTCGGCGAACATCGCATCACGCTCTACCTGGCGCACCAGCCACGTCGAGCCCGCGAATTCGTTGGCGTTGGCCACGTGATCGCCGTGATAGTGCGAGAGCGCGAGATAGGTGATATCAGCCGGCTTGTAGCCGATTTCGGCGAGCTGCGACCGCAGCGTCCGCGTTGCCGTAAAATACCCCTCGGTAATCGGAGTCGTGTCGCCCTTGAAGTCCACGTCCGGTATAGAGCCGGTGTCCCATATGAGCGTCCCCTTGGGATCGACGATCAGAAAGGCGGGAACGGACATTTCCGTGTTGGCGAGCTCGCCCGGTTTGAAATTGAATAGCTTCGGATCCATCGCCTTGATCACGCCGCAATCGAAGACGTACAGCCGCACGGTCTTCGGAGGCTTCGGCGGATGCGATTGCGCGATCACCGATCCTAAGGTGGCTGCGGCGATCAAAACAGTCGCCACGAGCGATACGCGGGCCTTGAAAGCCTGTGCAGCGGTTCTCATCGAGGATCTCCTTCCGCCAATCGGGCGTTGCGCGGCCCCCATAATACTCAAAAGCATCCGGACGCCAAGCCTGAAATTGCCGCAGGCGCTGATTGCGCCTGCGGCGTGGACTTCGCCTCGCGCGCGGGTATAATACGCGCCGGTTGGTGGGGAAGCAGGGACGCGAGGAGGATGCGATGTCCGAGGCTGAAAACCGAAACGAGCAATTGGTGAGAACTTTTTTCGAGACCCTGAGTACAGGCGATCTCGAGCGCGTGCGGCCGCTCTTGCACGAACAAGCCACCTGGACCGTGATGGCCACGGGCATTCCCGGGGCCGGTGAGGTGAAGGGCCGCGACTCCATCATCGACAAGTTTCTCGCTCCAGTGCGAGGACTCTTCGAAGACGGCGACCCAAAGGTCAAGGTCAATACCGTCATCTCCAAGGGGCCGCTCGTGGCGTGCGAATCGCAAGGGCTCGGCCGACTGAAGAACGGCAAGCAGTACAATAATCGCTACGCGTGGATGATCGAGATCAAGGACGACAAGGTCTTCGCGCTGCACGAATATATGGACAGCTACCACGTCAGCACGCTGGTCTAGGCGTCCTCTCGAAATGTCGCGTTGTGATTTCTCGTAGGTGCGCTGCTTGCTGCGCCCCGGCCCAGCTACGCGCCGCCCACGTGCTACCGTTCAGCGGCGAAACAAGAATGTCGCGAGGAATACGACGAGCCGGAAATTCAGGAGCTTGAGGGCGTTGCGCGCTTCTTGCGGCGTCAGCTTGGCCGTCATCGGCATCGACCCAAACACTTTTCCCTTCATCACGAGCTTGCCGTCTTCGCGCTCGAGCGATGTGACCTGCATCAATTCCATGTTGTCCTGCCCATATATCTTCATCATCGCCGCTGGCCGATCTTGTCGAAATTGATTTTCAGGTCTTCGCACATTTTCATCGCGGTCGCGCGGCCCGCGCCGAAAACGCCGCCGCCCGGGTGCTGGAACGGCCCAACGAGATAGAGCCGCTCGACGCCGGGTACCGTATTCTGCCCGAGATCGGGAGTCGGCCGGTGCGAGCCCGATTGATAGATGTAAGGCGCGGCGCCGTGAACGTCGCCCTTCTGAAAGCTCGCCGAGGCGCGCTCGATATCGAGCGGGCTGTCGGCGACGTACTCGATGATGTTCTCGGGCGTGATGTTGTCGATGTAAGGCTTCATCCGCGAGAGCATCGTCTTCGCGAATCCGTCCTTCGCCTGATCCCAGAATTGCGGGCCGCCGCCGGGATGCGAATAGGGAACGTAGTCCCAGACGTGCAGCGTCGCTTTGCCGGCAGGGCAGCGCGACGCATCGAACGTCGAAGGCGACACCAGGCCGAGCACCGACGTATCGGGAATGCGGCCGTAACGCAGCGCGTCGAAAAATTGCCGCAAGACATCCATATTCGGCGGCATCAATTCCGTGAAATATGCCTGATTTGTGTGCGGCCCGGCCTTGAATCGCAGAGGCTCGTTGAGCGCAGCGTGAACCGTGAAGCAGGAATTCGCGGAAAGCTCAACGCGTTCCGCGGCGCGCAGCACGTTGCCATTCAGCTCTGGGATGAAGCGGCCGAGCAAGTGAGGATGAATCGCGCCGATTACGGCATGCTTTGCCGAATATTCCGCGCCGTCGGCAGTCCGCACACCTGCCGCCCGGCCGTTCTTCACGGTCACCGTCTCGACGGAAGTGTTATTCCGCACCTTGCCGCCATGATCTTCGATGCAGCGGATCAGCGCCGCCGTTAGCGAGCCGCTGCCGCCGACCGCGACGCCGATGCCGTATTGCTCCATGAAGCCGAGAAAGACGAAAATGCCGATGCCGGTCCCTTTTTCCTCGGGCCCGGTTAGATTTTCCGAGACCATGCGCATGAAAAACATCCGCACTTTGTCGTTCTCGAAATTCTCGATGATGATGTCGTACGGGCTCTTCTGCATCAGCGCGAAAAGCTCGCGCCCTTCGGCGCTCTGGTCGAGCATGGCGAACATCCCGCCAAGCGGGATCGGCGGCGTATAGAGAGAGGCGGAGAGCATCGGCAGATATTTTGCCGAAGCTTCGGCAAACTTCAGGAACGATTCCGCGTCCTTCTTCGAGTATCGCGCGATGTCCTGGTAGGTCTTGTTGCGGTCACGGTGCAGCGCGATGGTCGAGCCATCCTCGAATACGCAGAGAAAAGGAACCTCGGGATAGATGTATTTCAATCCGTAGCGCGAGAGCAGCCCGAGCTCATCGTTCTTGATCAGCGGATTGGCCTGAATGAAGATGTGGCCGGTGCTGAACCGGTCGTGCAGGAAGTCGGGGCCGGTTAGCTTCGCGGTGACGACGCCGCCCCCGAACCATTCGTTGCGCTCGAGCACGAGAACGTTCTTACCGGCAGCCGCCAGATAGGCCGCGGCAACCAGGCCGTTGTGCCCGGCTCCGATTGCGATGATGTCGTGGCTGTTGGACATAGTTTCCTTCCCAAGATCGTGCGAGAAATTCGCAGATTTTGCCGTTCGCGCCGCGTGAGCATAATACGCGCTTGCCGCCAAGGCAAACGTTGCGTTGCCGTTGCCACTACCATCTTCCCGGCACAGATCGGAACGTTTGACTCGCGCCGTGGCCCAGCCGTAAGATGCGCGCAGATATCGGGCCACACACTGGCCGCGCAGGGCTGTCGGGGCCGCGGGGCGACGCAAGGGATTACAGCGGAACGCCAACCGGAGGCTCTCTTGTTCGAACGCACGCGAATTGCACTCTCGATCGCCTTGATGGCATTGGCCGGTTTGCTCGGAGGCGCAGGACCGGCTTTCGCGCACCATTCGCAGGCGGCGGAGTTCGACCTTCACAACACGGTCACGCTCAAGGGCGTCATCTCGAAGGTCGACTGGATGAATCCGCACGTCTACCTATATCTCGACGTGAAAGACGACAAAGGCCAGGTGACGACATGGGCCCTCGAATCCTTGCCCACCCGCTTCTACCACAATCTCGGGCTGACAAAGGCGATGCTGGGCGAGGGCAAACCGGTCACTGTGCTGATTCATCCCGCCAAGATCGAGGGTAAGCCGCTCGGGTGGGTGCTGAAACTCACGTACGCCGATGGCCACGCCTACGAATTCGGCCATTAGGAAGGGACGCAAAATGGAGCACACGTTCCGCGTTCGCGTTGTAACGATTGCAGCGGCCCTCGCATTTCTGTGCTTGCTGCCAATCGGTGCGGCCGGTCAGGCACCTCCTTCCTCGGATAACGCGCAGCCTGATGTCCAAAAACTTGCCGCCAAGAAAACTCCGCGCATGAACGACGGGCATCCGAACCTCAACGGCATCTGGTATCGCCCGCTTCTCTTCCTCGGCGCCGCCGAGCAGGATGGCAACACGTTGAAAGCTGTGAATCGCCCCGAACCGGCTTTCGCGGCGGCGATCGCGCCGCTGCCACCAATGTACAGCCCCTCTTATAAGCCTGAGCTTGTGGCGAAGGTGAAGGAGTACAACGAGCTGCAAGTGAAGCTCGACCCCGGATTTTTCTGCAAGCCGCCGGGAGTGCCGCGGATCGGCCCGCCGCACCAGATCGTACAGATTCCCGGGCAGGTCGTGTTTCTCTATTCGGATTTGGCGGGAAATTTCTGGCGCATCATTCCGACGGACGGCCGCCCGCACCGCACCGACGCCGATCCGTCGTACTTCGGCGACGCAATCGGCCATTGGGAAGGCGACACGCTGGTGGTTGACACGAACAACTTCAATGACGATACGTGGCTTGGCGACAACGGCCTCTTTCACAGCGATGCTCTGCACGTGGTCGAGCGCCTCACGCGCAAGGGCGACACCATAGATTACGAGGTTACGGTCGAAGACCCGAAGGTTCTCACTCAGCCCTGGACGATGAAGCCGCGAACGCTGACGCCTCTGTCCGATCCGCTCGACGAGGCGCCGCCATGCGTCGAGAAAGACGCGCCGAATATGGTGAATCTGTCGCATCATCCAAACCCGCGCTAGCGATCCGGGCAGCTTGCACGGCGCGTTGGCAGTGTGTCAGTTTCCGGTTATCCGACCTGATCAGCGCTTCTCTACCTTTTCGATCTGATCTCTCGTCTCTTGATTGGAAATCATTATCCGAGACTCTGGATGCAGGAAGGGTTCCTCTTTCCATCCGCCGTTCTCTGGGCCGCCCATCATTAACCTAAGCGAAGCCAAACCAATGCGACCCTTCACATAGCCGATGGCCGTCGCATTCGACACCGGAGACATCTGGACTTCGATATCCCAGCCATTCACGCTCCACTTCGTTATTCGGTAAACGTGAACACCTTGATCGTGCAGAATTGTGTCCGCCGGAGATACGCGGGCGCAGAACCCGGTCGAATCAGCACGAAGATCAAGACGCGTGAAAGTAAGCTCATCGTTGCCGAAACCGATCCAGACTCCAACCAAGTCCTTGGCGATAGGGGGCGTGGCTCTCTTGTCCTGTGCCACAACGTTCTGCGGGCCGATGAGAGTAGCCAACGTCAATACACCACAGAGCAAAATCAACCGAGTACGCATATGGTATCTCCAGTGCAAGGGCGAACCTGTCTCATTGTATTGCGGACGCCTCTGAATATTGCTCTTATAAGCGCTGGTCGTGACAAACGCGGTAACTGGAAACTGACCCACTACCGGCGCGTTTTATAGTGAGACCGCAGGCTCTTCTCCGGCATCGAATGCGAATTGCGGTTAGAATGCTGGCCCGGAGACAAACACTGTGATTGCGGCAGCCGTCAAAAGCCTGTTCCTGGTCGTGAGCGCGCTTTTCCCGATTGTCGACCCGCTCGGCGGCGCCCCGATCTTTCTCGTACTCACCCGGGAATACACGCCCGAGACGCGCATGGCTCTCTCGCGCCAAATCGCAATCGACAGCTTCTTCCTCATGATCGGGTCCTATTTCATCGGCACGCACATACTCGCCTTTTTCGGAATCTCGCTGCCCGTCGTGCAAGTGGGCGGCGGGCTGATCGTGATTTCGGCCGGATGGGCCATGCTGAAACAGAAGAGTGACGACGAGCCCGCGACGACCCACAGGACGGTCAGTTCCCAGGACCCATTACGGCAGGCGTTTTATCCGCTGACGATGCCGCTGACGGTCGGCCCAGGATCGATTTCGGTGGCGATCACCCTGGGCGCGAACGCGGCGCACTATCACGGCTTCAGCTTGCTGGCGGTCGCGATCGCCGCGATTGTGGGCTCGGTCCTCATCGCGATCAGCATTTTCCTGTGCTACGGATTTTCGGACAGGCTGGCGCGGGTGCTGGGGCCGACGGCCATGAGCGTCATCATGCAGCTCGCGTCGTTTTTGCTCGTCTGTATCGGCGTGCAGATTTTCTGGAATGGCGTACGCGCGCTGCTGGCTTCCGTCCCGTTTAGCGTGAGCTGACGATTCGCGCATCGATGCGCGCTCGCGCGCGGATACTTTCGCTTGACGAAAACAGCCAGTTTTCGCACAATTTTCATATCGGTTTACTGTCGAGCCGGTTGTGCGAAATAGAGGGTTTGGGCGCACAACGTCAGCAGGACCCCATTCCCCCAGGAAGAGGTAACCATCATGGGAAAAATTGTGGCAGCGATGGCCACCGTGCATGCCCCGCAGCTTTTTGACTTCCCGCCGAGCGAAGATCCGAAGCAGCTCAATGCAGACATTGCCGCGATGCGGCTGATCGGTAAGGATTTGGAGGAGGCGAAACCGGATGCCGTGATCGTGATCGGCAGCGACCACCTCGAGACGTTCTTCCTGAGTTCCGTTCCCACGTTCGCCATCATGTCGGGCGAGTTTTCTCATGCTGAATTTGCCGCCAAGAAATACGAATTGCCGATCCACCAGGGCCTCGCCGAAGACTTGCTCGACAAGCTCATGAAGGCGGGTTTCGACCTTGGCTACTCGCAGGACGCCGTCCTAGGACACGCCTTCGCGGCGGTCTACGAATGGGTGATCGAGAAGCGCCCGATTCCCGTCGTTCCGATTTTTGTCAACGCGTATCTTCCGCCGCTGCCGACGGCGCGCCGCTGCGCGGACCTCGGCAAGGCGATCGCGAAAGTGATTGCCGCCCGCCCCGAGAATGTCGCGATCGTCGCCAGCGGCGGCATGTCGCACTTCCCGGGCACGTGGAAATATCCGAAGCCCGACTTCGATTTCGACCACTGGGCCATCGCTCAGATGGAGCAGGGAAATGAGCAAGCGCTGATCAATCTCACCAACGAGCAGCTCGACGAAGTCGGCAACACCGAGATGCTCTCGTGGATGATCATGTTCGGCGCGATCGGAAACCTGCCGGGCGAGCTCATCACCTATCAGCCCACATGGCATCACGGCCACGCGGTGATGCGCTTCCTCCCGCACAAAGGAATCGGACAATCGAAGGAAGGGGCCGCGGCAGCCGCCAAATACCAGTTCAAGGGCGGCTACGAATTCTACAAGCACCCTTCTCCGGCGGCTTACAAGCTGAATAAGGTGCTTTACGACAGCCGCCACAAGCGCGAGTTGCGGCTGCGGCTCATCCACGACCTGCCTTCCGTGGCCAAGGAATACGGCATGACGCCAGAGGAAGCGAAAGTTCTCGAAACGCTGCAGGACGACGACATCGAGAAGTTCCGCGACGGGCAGGTTCATCCGCTCGTCGAGGCAGGCGCCCATCCGCTCGGCATGTGGATGGCGGTGATCCGGATTCACTCCGAGCTGCGCAAGCTTCGCGCCGCCAAGGGCGAACTCGAAAAAGCCGGCGCAACGCAGTAGCCCGTTCGCGCGGCTGCATTAGCGACAATGTGATCGGTGTGGGGCGGGTTTCAAACCCTCCCTCGCCCTCTCAACGAATTTCAAGCGATGGAGCAGGGTTTTGTAGCGGCCGCCTTGCCTTTAGGCGGGCGGGTTTGTCTCCATACGGGGGGAATAACATGAAGGTTGGTCTCGCTGGACAAGGCGCTTTCGGCGTAAAGCATCTCGAGGCCATGGCCAATATTCCTGGCATCGAGGTCGTCACTTTGGCGGGCGGCAATCCGGCCTCGACGGAAGAAGTCGCCAAGCGTTTCAAAATCCCTCACTGGACCAGCGATCTCGCCGAAAGCCTGAAGCAGCCCGGCCTCGAAGCGATGATCCTCGCTTCGCCCACCGGAATGCACGCGAAGCAGGGCGTGCAGTGCATGCGCGCCGGCAAGCACGTTCATATCGAGATTCCCATCGCCGATTCGCTCGCCGATTCCGAGATGCTCGTCAAGGTGCAGAAGGAGACCGGCGTCGTCTGCATGGGCGGCCACACGCGCCGCTTCAATCCGAGCCATCAGTACGTGCACAAGAAGATCAAGGCCGGCGAGCTCAAGGTCCTGCAGATGAACGTGCAGACCTACTTCTTCCGCCGCACGAATATGAATGCCGCGGGCAAGCCCCGCAGCTGGACCGACCACCTGCTCTGGCACCACGCCTGCCACACCGTCGATCTCTTCCAGTATCAGACAGGGGAGCTCGTTTCCGATTGCTACGCCGTGCAGGGCCCGATGCATCCCGAGCTGCAAATCGCGATGGACATGGGCATCGTGATGAAAGTTCCCTCGGGCGCCATCTGCACGCTCTCGCTCTCGTTCAACAACAAAGGCCCGCTCGGCACACGCTTTAGATACATCTGCGACAACGGCACCTTCCAGGCCTACTACGACGATTTGGTCGATGGAGAGGACAAGAAAATCGATCTCTCGCACGTGGATGTCTCGATGAACGGCATCGAGCTGCAGGACCGCGAATTTTTCGCCGCGATCAAGGAAAAGCGCGAGCCCAACGCCAGCGTTCAGCAATGCTACACGGCGATGCAGGTTCTCGACCGCCTCGAGAAAATCCTGAATTCGTCGGCGAAAGCCACCTCGAAGAGCTAAGCCTGAAGCGCAGGAGCGACCGCGGCTTGCGGCTGCTCGTCCAGCGCCGCCCGCAACCGCTTTTCATCGAGCGCGTTCTCCCACTTGGCCACCACGATCGTCGCCACCGCATTGCCAACCACGTTGGTCGGCGTCAGCCCTTCCGACATCAGCCGGTGAATCCCCAGTACGAGCGCCACGCTGGCCACGGGAATTGTTCCGGTCGATGCCAACGTCGCCGCCAGCACCACGAACGCCGCGCCAGCCACGCCTGCCGCTCCCTTCGACGATAGCAGCAGCACCACCAGCAACCCAAGCTGCTGCCAGATTCCCAGATGCGTGTTCGTCGCCTGCGCGAGGAAAACCGTCGTCGTCGCGAGATACAAACACGTCCCATCCAGATTGAACGAATAGCCGGTCGGAATCACCAGGCCGACCACGCTCTCTTCACAGCCGAGGTCTTCGAGCTTCGTCATCAATTGCGGCAGCACGGTTTCCGACGACGTCGTCGCGAAAACGATCAGCAGCTCCTCGCGAATGTACCGGATCAGCTTGAATATGCTGAATCCGCACCAGTGCGCGACGGGCCAGAGCACGCCGAAGATGAAAATAAGGCACGTGACGTAAAATCCGCCGAGCAGCTTGCCGAGCGACACAAGCGAACCCGCGCCGAATTTCCCCACCGTAAACGCGATCGCGCCAAATGCCCCGATTGGCGCGGTCCACATGACGATCCCGACCACCTTGAACAGCATTTGCGATGCAGCGCCGATTAAATCGACGATCGGCTTGCCGCGTTCCCCCACCTGAATCAGCGCGAACGCGCACAGCACGGAAACCAGCAGCACCTGCAGCACGTTGCCTTCGGTAAACGCCCCAACGAACGTCGCGGGAATGATGTTCATCAAAAACGGCACCACGCCCTGGCTCGTCGAATGGCCCACGTACGGCTGGATGGCCGACGTATCGACGTGCGCGAGATTCACGTTCATCCCTTGCCCGGGTTTCCACAAATTCACCGCGACCAGCCCGATCGCGAGGGCGATCGTGGTCAGCACCTCGAAATAGATGATCGCCTTGAGCGCGACGCGCCCCACACGCGCCATATCCGCCATGCGCGCGATGCCATGCACCACGGTACAAAAGATGATCGGCGCGATCAGCATGCGGATCACCTTGATGAACGCGTCGCCGAGCGGCTGCATCCGCACGCCCAAATTCGGATCGAATTTGCCGAGCGCAATCCCGATCACCATCCCCGCGAACACCCACAGCCAGAGCTGCGCGTACCAGCGCTTCGATGCCATTTGCTCTTGCGGTCGTGCGGTGATGTTGGTCGTCATCGTCAACCTCGGCCTGCGTCAGGCCGAGCCGGGCATTCTACTTCAAAACTCAGTGGCACCCCAGTGGCACCGACAATCCTGTCGGTGCTCTTACGCCTCACGGTGTAAACTCTCCCGTCATACAAAACTCACGCGGGGGAATCCAAATGCAAATCACCGACGAAATGATCGAGCGGCTCACGATTCGCGAGATGATCGAAAACTGGGTCGTGTGGCGCGACGCCCTGATGTGGAAGGAATTTCGCGGCCTCTGGCACGACGACGGCCGCATGATGGCCACTTGGACGCAGGGCACCGCCGACGAATTCATCGAGATGAGCAAGCAGGGCTTCGCGAAGGGCGTCCGCATCCTGCATTTTCTCGGCGGCAGCACGGTCGAGGTGCGCGGCTCGCGCGCCTTTTCGCAAACCAAAATGACCATCGCGCAGCGCGCGTCCGTTCACGACGTGATCTGCGACGTCGTCTGCACCGGTAGATTTTGCGACTTCTGGGAAAAGCGCTCCGGGCGCTGGGGACTCGTCCTGCGCCAGCCAATCTACGAAAAGGATCGCATGGACCCGGTCGATCCCGCCGCCAAGCTCAGCCTCGATCAAAAGCTCCTCGCCACATTCCCCGAGGGCTACCGCCATCTCGCCTACCTGCAAACGCAGATCGGCTATGAAATCAAAATGGACATGCCCGGCCTCACCGGCCCCGAAGTCGAAAAACTCTACGCCCGCGGCGCCTCTTGGCTCTCCGGCGCCCCGCTCTAAGCGCGCATATCGCATCCTCAGTTAGGGAGATAAGGGAATTGAACCCCTCGCGACTGCCTAAGCCAGTCCAGCGCGACAAATCCCCCCTGACGAGGGATTTGTTGCAGGGTGGCGGCGCGGCCCAAGACGTGACCGTCCTACCGGAGTACGGGGGAAACCTCGGGAAAATGAATCTTCAGCTTATAGCAGATGTAGAGAACCAGGATCGCGCCCAGTGTAGAAAAAATGAGGCCGGCGGGATGATATCGTTCGTTCTTCGGGCGCAAAAACAAGTGGGTAACGGCGCCGCCTACGATCGATCCGATGATGCCGAGCACGATCGTCCAAAACATCGTTATGTGCACATGCATTACCGATTTCGCGATAAACCCCGAGATTAGCCCAATGAGAATATACCAAATTAAGTGGAACATACTTTCCCCCCATCACTTGCCTTCAGAACGTCGTCAAGTATAAGTCAGGGTTTGGCAATTAACCCGGAATTCCCGATTGGACCTCTGTCTCGCGGATCGTACGCTCCTTCTGCCCTGGACACAACGAATTTGCCACAAGAGCAAGCCCCGCCGAGATCGGTTGGCTTCCGTCAGCTACGATTCCACCGGCGTTTCGCATGTCCGGCTAGCACCTATCAGGCATAGCTACCTTGCTCCCGCTTTAACCCCTCGACCGGCCCCCATTTTTACTTACGTTTTCTTCCCCTGTAACATCACGTTCGTGAAGCCTGTGGAATTGCTCGGGCAGGCGCTTTCTCGCGACGGCACCGTCCTCAAGCTGGTTCGCCGTGGCGACGAATACATCATCCTTGCGAACGGCAAGAGCCTGATGTCGAGCCGCATGCACGGCTCGGAGGAGGCGCTGGCGACGTTCGCCTGTCGCCGCGCGCGGACGCTCGAACGGCCAGCGGTGCTTATCGGCGGGCTCGGCATGGGTTTCACGCTGCGCGCCGCGCTCGATCTGCTGCCACCGGGCGCGCTGGTTGTCGTGGCCGAGATCGTGCCGGCTGTTGTCGAGTGGAATCGCGGTCCGCTCGGGCCGCTGGCTGCGGAGCCGCTGAACGATCCGCGCGTGCAAGTCGAGATCGATGACGTCGCGATCACGCTCGCCGCGCGCCGCGGCCAGTTCGATGCGGTCCTGCTCGACGTGGACAACGGCCCCGCCGCCTTCGCCGGCTCCAACAACGCCGGCCTCTACGAGGATCGCGGAATCGCCTCAGCCTTCGCCGCTCTCAAGATGGACGGCGTGCTCGCCGTCTGGTCCGCGCGTGAGGACCGCAAATTCGAACAGCGCCTGCGCCACGGCAGATTCGACGTCGAGGTCGAGCGCGTCCGCGCCCGCCTGAAAAGCGGCGGCCCCTCCCACACAGTCTTCCTCGGCCGCAAATCTCCAGGCAGGTGACGCGAATCGGGCCCGGCAGGCTGCGCGAGGGGGTTCCTTAGTGTGTCGATTAGAACGCACCCCCTTCGTTTGTTTTCATGCTCTTACGGACGTTTCTAATCGCCGCAGTGTCGATTAGAAATCGGCGGTCCGCCTACGCAAGGCTGCGACGCGAAAAGTCCGCCTACCCAGAGCTACGGCGCGACAAGCGAGTGGCTGGATTGGTGCCAGCCGCGCGTGCCTACTAAACACAGAGTGCACCGAGAAAGAGCGCAGAGTTCACAGAGAAGGCAACGGCGGCTCACCGCTCCCTTCGTCTCTCAGGGCAAGGAGACGCAGAGAACGCAGAGAATCGGAGCACTGCGACGGCCGGGAGATCTGCGGGTGACTCGCACAGCCATCTGCGTCAGGGCAAGTAGAATGACGAATCGCGGAGGCTTGCCGAACAATCGGCTTTGAGGTGTTCGGAATTGCTGACTGACCTCAGTTTTCAAAGAGCGCCCGGCTCCCGTCTAAGGAGCGGCATTGCATCGCATGAACAGATTGGCACGCCACGCGGCAGATATCACCTGTCCCTGAGTGCAGATTTGGACTGGGCGGAAAAACCTAGCCTAGGCCCTCTCTCGCAGCGATCAGACGGTGACAGGGTTCGGTTTTGCGGGGTTGATTTGCAGGTCGGCGATGGCTTGCTCGACCACGCTGCCGTCGATCTTGCCGGCATCGCGCAGTTCGCACAGCGTGGCTAGCACCACGAAGCGCGAATCCACCTCGAAGAAGTCGCGCAGGTCGGCGCGGCCTTCGCTGCGGCCGAAGCCATCGGTGCCAAGTGACGCGAGCGGCCGCGGCATCCACTTCGCGATCATGTTCGGCAAAGTCTTCAGGTAGTCGGAGGCGGCGACGAGCACGCCGGGCGCATCGGCGAGCATTTGCGTGACGTAAGGCACACGCGGCTTCTCACCCGGGTGCAGGCGGTTCCAGCGCTCGACGTCGATGCCGTCGCGATAGAGCGCCTTGTAGCTCGTCACGCTCCAAACGTCGGCCGCCACGCCGTATTTCTCGGCAAGAATCTCCTGCGCCCGCAGCACTTCGTTCAGGATCGCCCCGCTGCCAAACAGTTGCGCGCGCAGTTTCGATTTCGCGCCGTTCGGTTTCGCGTCAGCCTTTGCATCGGGCTCTTCATCCGCTCGCCGCGCGGAAGCGATACATCCCCTTCAGTATCCCGTCCCGCACTCCTTCCGGCATCGGCGGATGCGCGTAGTTCTCGTTCATCACGGTGACGTAGTAGAAGATGTTTTCGCCGTCCTTGTACATCCGGCGAATCCCGTCCTGCACGATCACCGCGATCTCGTAGGCAAATGCCGGGTCGTACGCCAGCAGATTCGGCACCGAAAGCGCCAGCACGTGGCTGTTCCCGTCCTGATGCTGCAATCCTTCGCCGGCAAGCGTCGTCCGCCCGGCTGTCCCGCCGAACAAGAACCCGCGTGTCCGCATGTCCGCCGCCGCCCAGATGAAATCCGCCACCCGCTGGAATCCGAACATCGAGTAGTAAATGAAAAACGGAATCGTGTTCACGCCGTACGTCGCATACGCCGAGCCCGCCGCGATGAACGACGAAATCGAGCCCGCCTCCGTGATTCCTTCCTCGAGTATCTGCCCGTTCTTCGCCTCGTGGTAATAGAGCAGCATGTCGCTATCGACCGGCTCGTACTTCTGCCCCACGCTCGAATAGATTCCCGCCGTGCGGAAAAGCGATTCCATGCCGAATGTCCGCGCTTCATCCGGAACGATCGGCACGATCAGTTGTCCGATCTCGGGATCCTTCAGCATCTTCCGCAGCATCTGCACGAACGCCATCGTGGTCGAAAAATCTCGCCCGCCGCTGCCCTGCAAAAACTCCTGGAACAGCTCGTCATGGTCCGCCACGAGCGGCTTCGAGCGCACGTGCCGCTGCGGAACGTAGCCGCACAAGGCAGCGCGCCGTTCTTTCAGGTAACGAATCTCCTCGCTGTCCTCGGGCGGGCGGTAGAAAGCCACATGCATGCACTCTTTGTCGTTCAGGGGAATATCGAAGCGCGAACGGAAAATCAGCAGCTCTTCTTCGTTCAGCTTCTTCTGCTGGTGCGTGACGTTCTTGCCCTCGCCCGCTTCGCCCAACCCGTACCCCTTGATCGTCCGCGCCAGAATCACGGTCGGCGAGCCCTTGTGTTCCACGGCTCTCTTGTACGCCGCATACACCTTCAGCGGATCGTGGCCGCCCAGCCGCAGACGGCGCAGCTGCTCGTCCGACAGCGGCTCGACCATCTTCAGCAGTCGCGGATCGGAACCGAAGAAATGCTCGCGGACGTACGCGCCCGAGGAAACGGTCAGCTTCTGATACTCGCCGTCGACCGTCTCGCCCATGTGCTCCACCAAGAGGCCTTCGGAATCCTGCGCGAGAATCGGATCCCACTCGCTGCCCCACAGCACTTTAATCACGTTCCAGCCAGCGCCGCGGAATGCCGATTCGAGTTCCTGAATGATCTGCCCGTTGCCGCGCACTGGACCATCCAAGCGCTGCAGGTTGCAGTTGATCACGAAAATCAGGTTGTCGAGCTTCTCGCGCGACGCCAGCGTGATCGCACCGAGAGATTCCGGCTCGTCCGTTTCGCCGTCGCCGAGGAACGCCCACACCTTCGAATCCGACACAGGCTTCAGTCCGCGGTTCTCGAGGTAACGGCTAAAGCGCGCCTGATAGATCGACATCAGCGGCCCGAGCCCCATCGAGACGGTTGGGAATTCCCAGAATCCCGGCATCAGCCACGGATGCGGATACGACGACAGCCCTCCGCCCGGCTTCAACTCGCGGCGAAAGTTTTCCAGCTGCTGCGGCGTGAGGCGGCCTTCCAGAAACGCGCGCGCGTAGATGCCCGGCGAGGCGTGGCCCTGGAAATAGACCGTGTCGCCCTCGAACGTCTCCGTGCGGGCGCGGAAGAAATGGTTGAAGCCGATTTCGTAGAGAGTGGCGGCCGAAGCGTAGGTCGAGATGTGGCCGCCGATGCCGTTCTCGTGCTTGTTCGCGCGGACCACCATGGCGAGCGCGTTCCAGCGGATCAGGCTCTTGATCCGGCGCTCGATCGCTTGATCGCCGGGAAAATCCGGCTGCAGCTCGGCGGGAATCGTATTCGTGTAAGGCGTGTTGGCCGAGAAAGGAAGTTTGACGCCGATGACGGTGGCGTGCGTGCGCAGCCGCTCGAGAATCTCCACGGCCACTTCGCGCCCGCTCGATTGCAGCACCGAATCGAGCGACTCGAGCCACTCCTGAATCTCGGTGTCGTCCAGCCCCTGCAATCGCGGTGCGAGAGTTTCGTTTTCCATCGGCCTACCACCATTATACGACGCGCCGCGCGCTCGCGTTGGCTGGATTGTGATAAGCTTGCTATCCGATTCGATAAGTGACCCGGAACGATGCATGCTTTTGGGGTACCATTCCGGGTGCTGATGTGCTATAGTGTTTCTGCGCTTAATACTTTCGGTTGTGTTGTGCGGTCCCTCTGGTGCAAGACCTGATCTGAGAATACCCGCCTTCAGTTTTCACCGTACGTCTTCAGCGTAATCTAAAACAAGACTGGCCAAGAGCCGATCGCGCCCGCACGGAATTTCGCGCCGGCCGACCTCTTCCGCCAGCAAGAAAGCAAAATGCAAAATTTCTCAGAATTACCCATCTCTTCTTCAATGAAGGAGAGACTGGCAGCGGCGAACTTCCTCGTTCCGACGCCCGTACAGGCCGCGACGATCCCGCAAGCCATTGAAGGCAAGGACGTGCTTGCGACCGCCCAAACCGGAACCGGAAAGACGCTCGCGTTTCTAATCCCGATCATGGAGCGGCTCGCCGCGCGAAACGCGGCTGGAATCGCCGCGCTCGTGCTCGTTCCGACGCGCGAGCTGGCCATGCAAGTGGTGGAGCAATACAACGTGCTACGCGGAAAGCAGCTGGCCCCCGCAGCGCTCGTGGTGGGCGGTTTGGCCGAAGGGCCGCAACTCACCGCAATCCGCAAGGGGGCTCGCATCGTCGTGGCGACTCCAGGGCGGTTGGAGGATTATCTGGACCGGCGGCTGATCCAGTTCGGGGCACTGCAAACGCTCGTCCTCGATGAAGCCGATCGCATGCTGGACATGGGATTTCTTCCCTCGATTCGCAGGATCGTAGCGATTCTGCCAAAAGACCGGCAGACGATGTGCTTCTCGGCGACGATGGAAGGGTCCGTCGCGCACCTCGTGAGGGACTATCTCAAGAATCCGGTGCGCCTCGCATTCGGGTCCACGCTGAAACCATCGGAGAATGTGCGGCTTCAGGCGTTCGAAGTGACCCCCGACGGGAAGCAGGACATGCTCCATCACCTGCTTACCCGCGAAAGTGGCCGGTGCCTCGTATTTTCACGCACGAAGCGCGGAGCGGAGAGAATCGCCAGGGCCCTCGTCCGGCAAGGCATCAACGCGGCCATGATCCACGGCGACCGCTCGCAATCGCAGCGCACGGCCGCTCTCACGGGATTCCAGCAAGGGCATTATCGCGTCCTGGTGGCGACGGACATAGCGGCGCGCGGAATTCACGTGCAGGACATCGCGCAAGTCATCAATTACGATCTGCCCGAGCTGGCGGAAAACTTCATTCACCGCGTTGGTCGCACGGGAAGAGCCGGCGAGCAGGGCGTGGCCTCGACGCTCTTCTCAAGGGACCAGCGGACAGAGCTATTTCAGCTCGAGCGGACGCTCGGCATCAGGATCGAGAGGATGCCGGTCGATTCGAGAGCTGTCGAACGGATTGCGAACGAAAGCCGGGTGCGCGCGAATTCCTTGCCGACGACCGGGGGCAAGAGCCGTTTGGTGCGCCTGCCGGGAGAGTATCTCCAGGTGCAAATGGAAAGCTAGCGCCCGCATCGATTTTAGGAAGGAATTTCCGCTGGTGATGGTATGGTCTTGGGGGCTTTGACGGCCGGATTTCGGGCGTCACCTCAAAAGGAGAGGTCTTTGCCGCTCGCGATTCATGAAAAGGACGAACGAGTCCAAAGTCTCATCGGCAACAAGCGCAGGGAAGCGCGTTATTTGCTCCACGATGAAGTGAACGACGCGCTGCCGGGCGAGGTGCGTCCGCCCGAGGAAATTCGCAGCATATTTTCCGCGTTCGATCCCGACGGCGCTCGCGAAGATGCCGCTGTGGAGACGGCCGCGCACGAGGCGCTGGATTCCGCCGAATTCGGGGCGCCGGAAGCGCACGCAAGCATTGAAGGAAGCCGTGGCGAGGAAGTCGAAGTCGACGAGACGGCGCACCTGCTGGACAAGACGAACGATCCGGTTCGCCTGTACCTGCGCGAGATGGGAAGCGTGCCGCTGCTGAAGCGCGAAGGTGAAGTGGTGTTGGCGAAGCGCATCGAGCGCGGCCACGGGCTCGTCCTCAAAACGATTTCGCGGTCTCCGATTATTTTGCAGGAGCTGATCGCGGTTGGACGGGAACTGCGCGAAGGCGCGCGTTCGATCAAGGAAATCGTTCAGTTCGGCGAAGAGGAAATAACGGAAGAACAGCTGGAAGAGAAGACCCGGCAGACATTGCGGATCATCGACCGCATCGAAAAACTCTGCGCTGCAGGCGTGAAGCAGCTCAATCGATTCGAGAAGGCGTCGAAGGCGAATAAGCGCGGCTACGCCCGGGCGAGGCGCCAGTTGATTCAGACGCGAATCGAGATGTCGCGGCTGGTGCGCTCCATCAATTTCAATCCGCAGGAAAAGAAGCGGCTGATCGAAAAGCTGCGCCACACGGTCGAGCATGTTCATTGGCTCGAGCGCGAATGCGCGCGGCTGGAGCGCCGCATCGGCAGCGCCCGCGGTGAGTTGCGCGCGCGCCGCAAGGAGCTGAAAGAGATCGAGGAAGCGAGCCTCGTAGGGCTCGCGGCGTTGAAGCGTTCGCTCGGCCCGGTCCTGCGCGGCGAGGCGGAAGCGGAGCAAGCCAAGAAAGAGCTCACCGAGGCGAACCTTCGCCTCGTGGTGTCCATCGCCAAGAAATACACGAACCGCGGGCTTGAATTTCTCGACCTGATTCAGGAAGGGAACATCGGCCTGATGCGGGGCGTCGACAAATTCGAGTGGCGTCGGGGATATAAGTTTTCGACCTACGCGACCTGGTGGATTCGCCAGGCCGTATCGCGGGCGATTGCCGATAAGGCGCGCACGATTCGCGTCCCCGTGCACATGTTCGAAGCGATCAACAAGCAGCTCCGCGCCAGCCGGCAGCTCGTGCAGGAACTTGGCCGCGAGCCCACCGCCGAGGAAATCGCGCAGCGCATGGAATGCAGCGTCGAACAGGTGCGCAAAAATCGAAAGATCGCGCAACGGCCCGTGTCGTTCGAGGCGCCAATCGGCGAAGACGAAGAGTCGCACCTGGGCGACCTGCTCGAGGACAAGGAAGCGATTTCCCCGTCGGACGCCGCGATCAGCCTCAACCTGAAGGAAAAAATGGCGTCGATGTTGAAGACGCTCACGCCGCGCGAAGAAACCATCATCAAGATGCGGTTTGGGCTCGACGAGGGCGGCGAGCGCACACTCGAGGAAGTCGGCAAGACGTTTGCCGTCACCCGCGAGCGCATCCGCCAGATTGAAGCGAAGGCGTTGCGCGCACTGCGCCATCCGACGCGCTCGGGACAATTTCGGGTTTTCCTGCAAGGCTCTTTGTAGACGAGAAGGAGAAGGGACATGAAGAATCTGTTTGTGGGCAACATGAGCTTCCAGACCACCGAAAGCGAGCTGGGCGATCTCTTCCGGGCATTTGGGCAGGTCTCGCGCGTTCACATCGCGATGGATCGGGAGACGGGCCGGGCGCGCGGGTTTGCTTTCGTCGAAATGCCGAATGATGACGAGGCTGCGAAGGCGATCGCAGGCCTCGACGGCAAAGATGTTGGCGGGCGCAATCTGAAGGTCAACGAGGCGCGCCCCAAGGAGCGCAGCAGCGGGCCGCCGCGCGGCGGCAGTGGAGGCGGCGGGGGGCGAGGCCGCGGCGGGTTCTCGAACGAGGACTATCGCGAGGCCCCGCGCCAGCCGCGCGAGCCCCGCTGGTAGCATTACCCAGGTAGTGCTTGGGTCGTTGTTGAGGTTGAATCAAAATCCAAGGAGGCTTTATGGCCACTACATTCTTGAAACGCCAAAAAGAAATGAAGCGACTCGAAAAGCAGCGCGAGAAAGCCGAACGCCGCGCGCAAAAGAAAGCCGCCGGGGCCGCAGGCGCCGAAGATTCGCCTGAAAATGCGCATTCAACCGACTACGACCCATGGGCTGATAATCCGGTTGAGCCCGAGCCGAAGCATCAAAACTAATCGCGGCGCCCCGCCGCACGAGCGTCGTAAGAATCTCCGCGTATCTCGCTGTCGACTTCGGGCCCAGCCGGAATTAGCAGGTAATCAGCTCATCGCCGGTGTGCTGGTGAACTCGTCCACTAGCACCTGGTCAAGTGCTCCGTCCTCGTAGGCTATCCCGCGATTTTCTGGGAACTTTTGCCCTATCTGGGTGGAATCCCATATAGCAACCAGCGAACGCATCATACGGGGAGAATACACATGCCATTTCGCTCGAAGGCTACTCTTGCTGTGCTGGCTCTGGCGCTGAGCTTCACCCCAGCTCTGGTCCAGGCGCAGGGCGACCCGCAGGATCCAACCGTCCAGCAGCAAGGACGTCGCGACGGCTTCGGCCAGGGCGGCCCGATGGGCAATATGCGCACGATGGGCCCGGGCGACGATGACGGCGCCGGATGGAGCCGCATGCGTGGCGGTTTTGACCGAGGCGGCCGCATGGGCGGGCGCGGTTTCGGCATGGGCCAGCGGGAATTCGGTCTCATGGGCGCGCTGCGCGATCCGGACATTCGCAAGCAGGTTGGCATCACCGACGAGCAGTTCGCCAAGATTCGCGGGCAGGAGTCCGATTTCAGCAAGACCGAGATTCGCGACCGCGCCGACCTCCAGGTGAAGCGCATCGACTTGAGAGGTTTGCTCTCTGCCGACAAGCCCGATCGCGCCGCAATCGATAGCAAGTTGCAGGACATCAGCGCCTCGCAGCTTGCCCTCCAGAAGGCCGCGGTGGACTATCGCCTCGACATGCGCGATGCAATTACTCCCGCGCAGCGCGACAAACTTCGCGAGTTGATGCGCGATCGCCGACAGCGTGGTGGCCCCGGCGGCCGGCAAGCAATGGGCCGTAGGGGACAGCGCCAGCG
The DNA here is from genome assembly GCA_963740095.1 of uncultured Acidobacteriota bacterium. GTDB lineage: Bacteria > Acidobacteriota > Terriglobia > Acidiferrales > UBA7541 > Palsa-295. The sequence goes on along the minus strand of CAVUDN010000052.1, from coordinate 97,859 downwards.
CGGCGGCAACGGTCCGGCTCGCGCCCCACAGGCGAATCCTCAGCCCGCGCCTCCGCCCAACAACTAGAAACCGTCAGCCGTCATTTTGGGGCCTGCGCCGTTTGCGGTATGCGCAGGCTTCACGCCTTTGGCGTGATTGCCCTATGTAGCTCACCCCGCTTTCCCGGGGCGAGGCTTCTAGCCTTTCGCACAGCTAACAGGACAGGGACACGCGACCGTCTACTCGCAGCCCCATCCACGCCAGAGGTACCCAGCCCTTGGTGTAAGGGTGGGCTTTTCGCAAGTTGCCGGAAGCTCCCAAGTAAGCTAAGATAGGTTAGCTAAGGAGACTTCCCATGCGCGTCGTTACAATCCATCAAGCCAAGACGAACCTGTCCCGCCTGATTGAGAGGGCTTCCGAGGGCGAGGAAGTAATCATCGCGCGCGGTTCGAAGCCTGTTGCGCGTCTTGTTCCGGTCGGCGAGGTAAAGGGCAAGCGTCAACCGGGATCGATGAAGGGCAAGCTGCGCGTCGGCCCTGAGTTCTTCGAGCCTCTTCCGACGAGCGAGCTCTCTGGCTGGGAGTAACCTCTTTGCGCGCGTTGCTCGATACACATGCGCTACTCTGGTGGCTTTCCGATGATCCGTCGTTGACGCGAACGGCTCGAAGGGTCATCGCAGACACCGGAAACACGCTGATCGTGAGTGCTTCTTCCGCCTGGGAGATCTCGACCAAGGTCAGATTGGGTAAGTTGCAAACTGCCTCCGACCTCGTGTCCGATTTCTCCGACCGAATAGAACGCGAGGGCTTTCAATTGTTGGCTATTTTCCCGGAACACGGCATTCGAGCGGGCCTCTTGCCGGGTCCTCACAAAGATCCCTTTGACCGCATGCTCGTTGCTCAAGCGCAAGCTGAAAACATCCCGATCGTTAGCAACGAAGCCGTGTTCGAAAGATATGGCGTAAGACGCCTTTGGTGAAATCCATCGAGCGTCGTAGGCATCGGGCCTGAACCCGAGCGGACCGCCACTTCGGCCGTCCAGCTCGCGGAACATTGTGATCTGCGTCACAGCAAAATCGCTTCCCTGGGCATCTAAATTAACCCGGGGAAGTCTGAGGGGGCGGAGATGGAAGAGTCAACGTTCGACATCTACGCCGGAACGCCCGGCGGGAACGCCAAGTGGCTGGAGTCGGCATCGGAATTGGCTGGCGCGCAAAAACGCATGGAAGAGTTTGCCGCTAAGACTGCTGGGAACTATTTTATTTTTAGCGTATGGACTTCCTGTGTCTTATCCCAACTGAACACGCAGAAGCCCCTTTTCGCGCCGAAACGGAAGTTCGCAAACGCCGCATGACGACACGGTAGTGACCGTACCGGAAACCAGAATCCGGAACGGGTCACGCCCATCTTTGGATCGCCATCAGCGTCTGATCGTCCGCCTGTCGCACGCCGACCGAGTGCCGCTGTATGTCTCCGAGACATGCAGCCACGAGCTCTCTCGGTGGCCAGCCGTGCCGCTCGCCGAGGGCAGCCGAAAGCCCGTCAATGCCGTATTCCAGACCGGAGGCATTGTTTGCTTCCGAGATTCCGTCGGTGAAAAGCAGCAAGCTGTCGCGCGGCTGGAGCCGGACCCGGCAAACCGTGTAGCGGCTGGTCGAAAAAAGGCCGAGCGGCAATCCAGTCGAACCAATCTGCTTCACACCGCCGGGCGAAATCACCAGCGCCGGCGCATGGCCCGCGCTCGCGATTTCGATTTCACCCGACCGTCCCGCGCGGCCGCAAACGAGCGTGGCATATTGCCCGGCAGTGGTGCTTTGGCAGAAGAGGCGATTGGCCATCTCGAGCAGCTTGCCGAGTTCCATGTCCATGCTCGCAAGGCTGCGAAACATCGCGTGCAGATGGGTCATCAGCAGCGACGCCGCCACGCCCTTTCCGGAAACGTCGCCGAGAAGGAAGATCAAGCCGCCATCCTCGCTGGCCGGAGAGAGCAGGTCGAAGTAGTCGCCGCTCACCATGCCGGCGGGCTTGTACTGGTAATGAATGCGCCAGTCGCGGAACTCCGCGTCGCTTTGCGGCAGCAGGCCGCGCTGCACCTGCGAAGCAAGCTCGAGATCGCGCTCGAGCGCGCGCTGTTCGTCGCTCGTGAGGTGGTCAAGGCACAGCCGTGTCAGCGGATCGGCAATGAGGCGGTCTTTCTCCACCGTGTCGTGGCAAACCTCGCAAATCCCGTAGGTGCCGGCGTCCATTCGTTGCACCGCAGAATCCACTTCTTCGAGTAGCTCGACGAAAGGGGCCGTTGTGGCAGCCGGTTCACTCGCCGGAATGCTGGAAAGCAGAAGCTTGATTTCGTCCCGCCGTTTTTCGAGTTGTTCGCGAATGTAAGGATCGACAATGGCTGGCATGGTTTTCCCCTCCCGGTCCGAGATTCTCGCAGTTTGCGTCGCGGCGCCATCCGATTCGGGCATGGAACTTACCTCCTGGCGGTTTCGGGATTAGATTCACCGGCGACCGCCCGCGATTCGGCTTCCAAGGTGTCGAGGAGGGTGCGGCCGGCTTTTCGTTCGAGGCGCGCCAGGCGTTTCTCGAAGCGCGCGCGTCCTGCGCGATACGCGTGCGGCGCAATCGTGCCGAGCCGGTCGGCCTTGCGCAATTCGGCAATGGCTTTCCGCGCGAGCGCAGCGGCGCGATGCGGTTCGCGGGCGCGGCGCTCGTAATGAATGGCGAGCTGCTCGTAGGCTTCCAATCCTTCGCGCGAATTCCCCAGCATGCCTTCCCAGAGGCTGCACGCGAGCGCGTGATCGCCTTCGCGCTTCGCGAGGCGCGCGAGCGACCGCCGCGCCGCACGATCCGTTTCCGGTGGCAGCTCGAAGGCGATCGAACGCTCGTAGAGTTTGCGCGCGCGAAGATCTTCGCCGCGGCGTTCGCAAATCCGCGAGACGCCGAACAGTTCGAATCCGTCCTGCCCGTGCGTTTCGGGATTGCCGAGGAGCGAAATCACGCGGCTCGCCAGCGCGGCCAGGCCGCGGAGGTCCATCTGGTTGTGGTGAAAAATGTGAACGAGCGGCTCAGGAGATGCACCGCGCAAGTAGTCGAAATAGATCTGCGGAATCAACTCGGACATCACGTCCGCTCCGCGATTCCAGCCGAGCACGTGCTTTTCGAGTTCCGGCAAACGGACGGAACCGAGCCGCAGCCGCCAGAGCGTTCGCGCGGGGTGCAGAAAATCGAGATGGACGCGCGGCGCGGGCGGCTTGATCGTGCGAGTCATCCGGTAGCGCGTTTCAAGCAGCGGCCAGTCGAACGACTTTCCGTTGAATGTGACGAGCACGCGCCGCTCGGCCATGCGGTCCGCGAGCGCCTCGAGCAGCGAACGCTCTTCGCTGTGCTCGCGCATGAAAAACTGCTCGACTTCGAGCCCGCCCGCGTCCCACCACGCGATGCCCACGAGAAACGGATACGTGCCGGTGCCGCCCGCAAGCCCCGTGGTTTCCGTATCGAGGAAAAGCCACTGGCGCGGATCGGCCACGCAATCCGGCGCTTCGGGCGCAATCAGCCGCAGTGCCGCAAGGTCGAGTTCAGTTTCCGGCGCCGCAAACGTCGCGTCGCCATCGATCACCTCGGAGAACCAGCGCCGCAATCCGAGATGCGGCCCGAACCGGTTCTCTCGCGTGGTCGCCCCGAGAATCAGCGCCAGCCGCTCGGCGCCCGCTGGAATATCGGGCACATGGCCGCGCGGCATATCATCGTCCGGCGGCGTCAGGCTGCGGCGCGCGGGCTTCAGCGCTCCGATCCGCGCATATCGATCTATCGAAGTGCTCATGGGCAGAGACGATCCAAGATGGCGAGCGCGGCTTTCTTCGTCCGCTCGCTTTTTTCGCCAGCTGGGCCGACGCACGACGGGCAACCGCTCTCGCACGGGCAGCCAACAATCAATTCCCACGTGCGGCGGAGGAGCAGGTCGTGAACGAGATAGAGCGGCTCGCTGAAGCCGATGCCGCCGGGATAGGCATCGTAAAGGTAGAGATTCGGCTCGAAAAACTCCTTCATTCGGGCGGGGTCATCGCTGGCCGTGGAGTATTCCTGCCAGTCCCCCGTTTCGACTCCCGGGCTTGCAGGGCGCTCGCCAACGGCCGTGCCCAAATCGCGGCGGTCGCACATCAGGAGCAGCGTGGCCATCGATTCGAGAGCATACAGCAGGCCGAAAATCCCGCTCTGGCGTTCGGAAAGCGCGAAGGGCAGCGCCTCGAGCAGCGAACGATCGAGCGTGATCCAGAAGGCCGTCGTGTGCATTTCGTTTTCGGGGAGTTCGAGTTTTCCGTCGCCTATATTTTCGTTGGTGAAGAATTTGATCTTCTTGAAGCCGACCACCTGCGATCGGACGAGGACATCGCCGTGGGCGCGCGCCGCGGGCCCCGCAATGCGTTCTTCTTCCGCGATTTCAAGCACGCGGACCTGCGTGTAGCGGATCGCGTCTGTGTAGTAGTCGACGTTCGCCGGCTTGACGTACGCCTTGCGCTCGTCGAAATCGAGATGGTCGACGTGATACTGCTGGCCCTGGTGGAGGTAAATCGCCTTGGGATGCACGGTGGTGAGCGCGGAGGAAAAATCGACTTCGCCGATCACTTCCGGCTTGCCGTCCTGCTGGCTCGAAGTATCGATGATGATGAAATTGTCGGACGTGACCGAGCGGAGGCTGACGGTATCCGCCGGATACGCTTCCTGCACCCAGTGCCAATTGCCGCCGCTGCGATGGAGGTAACCCGCTTCGGCAAGGCGCGAACAAAGCTGCTGCACGTCGACCGCACCGAATTTGTCGTCGGGTGCGATCGGAAGCTCGAAAGCCGCGCATTTGAGGTGATTCACAAGGATTTCGAGATTGTCGGGCTGCACGTAGGCGTGTTCGGGCGTGCGGCCGAAAAAATAATCGGGATGCTGGACGATGAACTGGTCGAGCGGCGCGGACGACGCAACGAGCACCGCGCAGGAAGTCCCATTGCGGCGGCCGGCGCGGCCAGCGCGCTGCCACGTGGATGCAATCGAGCCGGCATAGCCCGACATGACGCAGGCGTCGAGCGAGCCGATGTCGATGCCCAATTCGAGCGCGTTCGTCGCCACGACTCCGCGGACGCGCCCTTCGCGCAAGCCGCGCTCGATCTCGCGGCGCTCGCCGGGAAGGTAGCCGCCGCGGTAGCCGCGAATCGGCTCGGGCTGCCCGGGCTGCGGCTGGTTCGCCCGCTGCAGATACGTGAGGAGGACTTCGGTGTGCAGCCGGCTATTGGCGAAGACGATGGTTTGCAGTTTTCGCGCGAGGAGTTCTTTCGCCACGCGCGTGGTTTCGTTTAAGTAGCTGCGGCGAATGCCGAGATTGCGATTGATGAGCGGCGCATTGTAGAAGACGAAAAGCTTTTCGGCTGCGGGCGCGCCGTTTTCCTCGATCACGCCAGCTTCGCGCTCGATCAATTGCGAAGCCAGATCCCCGGGATTCGCAATCGTCGCCGAGCAGCAGATGAACTGCGGCCGGGAGCCGTAGAATTCGGCGATCCGCGCGAGGCGCCGCAGCACGTTGGCAAGATGGCTGCCGAAGACTCCGCGATAGGTGTGCAGCTCGTCGAGGACGATGTACCGCAAATTCTCGAAAAGGCGCGTCCACTTCGTGTGGTGCGGGAGAATGCCGGTGTGCAGCATGTCTGGATTCGACAGGATGACGTGGCCACGCTCGCGGATCGCTTTGCGCGCGTCGCTCGGCGTATCGCCGTCGTAGGTGAAGACGCCGAAGGAATCGCCGAGGCGCTGCGCGAGATCGTGGAGCTCGGCCAGCTGGTCTTGCGCGAGCGCCTTGGTGGGGAAAAGGTAGAGCGCGCGCGTATCGGTATTTTCGAGGACGGCATTCAGGATGGGCAAGTTGTAGCAGAGCGTTTTGCCCGATGCCGTGGGCGTGACGACAACGAAATCTTTTCCCGCGCGCGCAATTTCGGCTGCGGCTGCTTGATGCGAGTAGAGCTGGTCGATTCCCTTGGCGCGATACGCAGCGGCAAGTTCCGAACGAACCCACGCGGGCATGGGGCGGAATTGCGCTTCGCGCGCGGGGATGTGCTTGATCGCGGTGAGAACTTCGTCGGAGCGGTAGCGTGCCGCGAGCGCGTGCAGCACCTCCTCGACGGTGGCAAGTGTGGATTGCGGCCGGACGGCCAGGCCTTGCGATGTTGAGGTGGCGGCCATTGCTAACTCCTTTGCTATCTTACATATTCAAACGCCCGAGGCATCTTATTTCGCTTTTTGTTCGCTCAAGGTATCACGGCCTGCTGAGGGAAGCAACTCCAAATCGATGGGGAGAAAATTTGCGCGCGCGAGGCGGGCCTGTTTGGTTCGTCAGAGGCGGGCGGTTCTTGGGTCGTGCATGCGGAAGTGGGCGACGCGGATGCGCTTGAACTTGTCGTTTTCGAGCGCGTAGATGCACCAGTTCGTGGCGATGTAGATGTCGCCCGCTTTCATCGCGCGGCCGGAGAAATCCGGGTAGTCCTTGAAGAAGTGAAACTCGCTGTACATTTCGGCGGCGATCTTGTTGCCGTCGAAGAGGAGATCGCCAACCTCGAGGGCCTCGCGGCAGTGCTGGTGCAGAATGACGTACTGCTCGAGGAATCCGGCACGGCCTTTGCGAGTGACCGGCGGCGCTTGAGGATTTGCGAACATCGTCGGGTATTCGATCGAGACGTCCGGATCGTAATAGGCCATCACGTCTTCGTAGCGCTTGTTGTTGAAGTGATCGATGTAGCGCAGGAATCTCTGCTTATCCATTGGGAGTGCCTCGCGAGGTGGCGGATTTTGCCTGGTGAGACTAACGCCGTGTTCGTAGCAAAGCAAGGTGCCGCCTCTACAAAATTACTTGGTGCGAGCCAGCCGCATGGCTACTAAACACAGAGAACACTGAGAACGGCCACCGAGAGCACCGAGAAAGCAAGACCGCTCACCGCAGAGACGCAGAGAACGCGGAGAATGCCAGGCATCGCTGCCGTTGCCGATGCTTGTGAGCGCTTAGCGTGAAGGCTGCGCCGAAGAGAAATTCTTCGCCGCGCTTCCCGACTCGGAACGGCAAAACCCTCGCATCTGGCGACCTACGCATAAGAGACAGCCCTGACTAGCCGAAGCGGTGTGCTGCGCTTGACACATTTGGCCGAGGCCGTTATAGAAGATATATGGCTCAATCTATTCTGATTTTTGATTTCGGCACCAACGAAGAAGCGGCACAGCAGGCGAGGCACAAGGTGGACGGTTGGAAGCAGGCGTTCCGCCTCGGGGACAAGATGCTGCTAAAGTTCGAGCGCGAAGAGCCTGCGGCAGGCGCCGAGAAGGATGGCGAACACGCTGCAGCCGAGGAATCGCCGAAAACCGCGACGAAGGCTTCCGGCAAGGCGAAGGGAAGCAACAAAAAGGGATCCGCGAAGGCCGGCGCGAAAGCGGAGACTGAGAAAGAAGAGAAGACGGACCCTGCGGCGCACGTCAGGGTTTTCGTGCGGCTGGCGTTTTCCGACCACGAGAAGCTTTCTTACCAGCGGTGGCTCGATCGAATTCCAACCGAGGAACCTTTCAAGTCCGCACAGGGTGAGACCGTGCGCTCGGGACAATCCGAGTTCGAAAGGGCGTCGGAGCAGTTTGAGGCTTTGGACTGACAGCTCGTTGGGCCGCGACCCTGGACGCCAATTTGGCATCTTGAATTGAACATTCACGCGCGGCGCGGCAGCAATTTGGGGGAATTTGCATTTATAATGGGGTGTAACGTATCTTAGCCGGCGAGCTTCTCGTCGGAGGCGGCAGGCTGAATGCCCTCTCAGGAAAAGGTCAAGACCGGGCGCGTTGACACCTCGAAATACCACGGCCTGGACCGCGATACGCTGGTGCGAATCTACCGCACGATGTTCCTTTCGCGGCGGATCGACGACCGCGAAATCCAACTCAAGCGGCAAAACAAGACCTTCTTTCAAATCAGCGGTGCTGGACACGAAGCCGTGCTGGCGGTAGCGGGCCTGCTCCTCAAGCCGGGCTACGACTGGTTTTTCCCCTACTACCGCGACCGCGCGCTGGCGCTGGCGCTTGGTGTGACACCCCACGAAATGCTGCTGCAGGCGGTGGGTGCGAAGGACGATCCTTCGTCGGGCGGGCGGCAGATGCCGTCGCACTGGGGCAACCACCGATTGAATATCGTGCCGGGCGCATCGGCGACCGGGATGCAGTGGCTGCACGCCGTGGGCGCGATGGAAGCGGGACTTTACTACGATCATTTTCCGAAGGCGCTCGATCAGGCGCGCAAAGCTCCGCTGGGCGATTCGGTGAGCCATCATCGAGACGAAATTGCATACGTTTCGGGCGGCGATGGCTCGACGAGCGAGGGCGAATTTTACGAGGCGCTGAGCGCGGCGAGCCTGCGGCGCGCGCCGGTGCTGTTTCTGGTGGAGGACAACGGATACGCTATCTCGGTGCCGGTCGAGGTGCAGACGCCGGGCGCAAACATTTCGACGTTGGTCCGGAATTTTCCTCACTTTCACTTCGAAGAGTGCGACGGGACCGATCCGCTCGAGAGCTATGCGGCGCTGGCGGCCACTGTGGCGCACTGCCGCGCGCGACGAGGGCCGGCGCTCGTCCACGCGCACGTGATACGGCCGTACTCGCATTCGGTTTCCGACGACGAGAAACTTTACAAGACAGCTGCGGAGCGCGACGCCGAGGCGCAGCGCGATCCGGTGCCGAAATTTGGGCTTTTTCTGGTGCGCGAGGGGATTCTCGACGAGCACGAGATCGAGGCGCTCGAAAGCGACGTTGAGAGGGAGGTTTTGCAGGCGACCGACCGGGCGCTGGCCGCGGTGCCGGCTCCAGCGGAATCGATTTATGAGTGCGTGTATTCGCCGGACGTCGATCCGACGGGGAAGCAGTTCGAAGCCGCACCGAAGGCGAATGGACAAGCGCACGGCGCCATGAAGACGATGGTCGAGATGATTTCGGCGACGCTTGCGGATGAAATGGCGCATGACGAACGGATCGTGATCTTCGGCGAGGATGTGGCCGATTGCAGCCGCGAAGAGAACCTCGCGAGCGTGAAAGGGAAGGGCGGCGTTTTCAAGGCGACGTCTGGGCTGCAGCGGCGCTATGGATTGAAGAGGGTTTTCGACGCCCCGATCGCGGAGGCAGCAATTGTCGGGCGAGCGATTGGGATGGCGATTCGCGGGCTGAGGCCGGTAGCGGAGATTCAATTCTTTGACTACATCTGGCCGGCGATGATGCAACTGCGCGACGAGCTGGCGCTGTTACGATGGCGGTCGATGGGGCATTTCAAGTGTCCGGTGGTGGTGCGCGTGCCGATCGGCGGATACCTGACGGGCGGCGCGATCTATCACAGCCAGAGCGGCGAGGTGACGTTCACGCACATTCCGGGATTGCGCGTGGTGATGCCTTCGACGGCGCTCGATCTTTGCGGCTTGCTGCGCACGGCGATTCGCGCGGACGATCCTGTGATGTTCCTCGAACACAAGCATCTTTACCGGCAGCCGTACAATCGCGCGCACTATCCCGGGCCGGATTTCACGGTTCCTTTCGGCAAGGCGCGCGTGGCGCGAGAGGGCACGGACGTGAGCCTGATCACCTACGGCGCGGTGGTACATCGCGCGGAGGTGGCGGCGGCGGAGCTTGCGCGCGAGGGAATATCGGCGGAGATCATCGATCTGCGGAGTTTGAGCCCATACGATTGGGAAGCGATTGCAGCGAGCGTGACAAAGACCAACCGCGTGATCGTGGCTTACGAGGATTCGCGTTCGTGGGGATACGGCGCGGAAATCGCGGCGCGCATCGCGGACGAGCTTTTCGACGAGCTGGATGCGCCGGTGCGGCGTGTGGCTGCCGCGGATACATTCTGCGCGTACCATCCGAACCTGGAGGACGCGATCCTGCCGCAAACGAAGGATATTGTGCGCGCAGTGCGCGAACTGGCCGCGTACTGAGGCTCGCGTGGAACTTTTTGGCGGCCTCGGACGTAGTTATCGGTAGAGATGGCAATCGCGCGGGGTCTGCGCCAGGAGGATCGCATGAATTGCGGACATTGCCAGAGGGATATCGCGGATTATTCGAATTTCTGTTATTTCTGCGGGGCGCGGCAGCACGTATCTCCCGCGGGCCCGCCGCGGGCTACGAGGCGGCTGATGCGGTCGGCGGTAGATTGCAAGATCGCGGGAGTGTGCGGCGGAATCGCCGAGTACCTCGAAATTGATTCGACGCTGGTGCGGCTGATCTGGGTGCTGGCGGTGCTTATGCCGGTGCCGGTGGTGCCGGCGTTTATCGGATACTTTGTGGCGTGGCTGGTGATTCCGCAGGCGCTGCCCGCTTCCTTTGTGACCCCGCCGCCCGCGACAGCGCCGAATTCGACGCAGACCGCGTAAGGGCTCGGCGGAAAAAATCCAGAAATCTGACCTTACGGGCTGAAGCCCGCCCAGAAGAATCTAAGCGGCTTACGGCGGGATTGAAGCCCCGCCCTTCCAGTGCGGCGGGCGCCAGTCAGTTTTTGGCTTTGGGCTTGCGTGGCGCGGAAGAGCGTCCTTCGCGGAAGAGCACGTGGTCGAAGGATATGTGCCCCCCGCCCAACGAGGCGAGCGCGAACGCCGCCGTCGCGAGGGCCAGCGGAAATTCGTAGTTGTGCACGGCGCGCGGGTCTTCGAGAATCTTGTGGACCTGGACGAGAGCCACCGCCATCTCCGCCGCGATCAACAGCCCTGCGATTCGCGTAAATAGACCCACGATCAAGAGACATCCGCCGAAAAATTCGATTACGCCCGCGAGATAGGCGAAGTAGGGCGGGAAACCCATGTGCGCGAAGGCGTCCATGGTCTGTCGCGTGTGCCCGAATAGCTTCGGGTAACCGTGGTAGATGAAGATGACTCCGAGGGCGACGCGCAAGAGCAGCAACGCGAGCGGCCTGAGTTTCTCGAGGATATGCATACGCAATTCTCCCGATTTCCGAGCCGTGAAAGTTGAAGTTCCCGGCGGCAGTGCCGAATTGTAGCAGAACACAACGCAGACCTCTTCGGACACATCCTAACTTTTTTGCCGATGCAGCGCGAAGGTGAGCTCACGCGTTGGTGTAGAATTCTTGCTTGCCCCGGAGAAGTCCGGTATGAGACCCAGCTCGCAAAATCGTGGTGTGGCCATCGGGCTCGGAGAGCGAGCGTGATCCGAAAACTTCTGATCGGCTTCGCGCTCGTCCTCGTGATCGGTTTCGCAGTTTACCGGCACTACCATCATGCGAAGGCGCCACTGGAGACGGCGTATGTCGGCAGCCGCCAGGTGACGCTCTGGAGCACCGTGGCACAGGTGCGCGAGCCCGTTGCGATGATGAGTTTTGGCGACCGCGTCGATGTACTTGGGCGCTTCGAGGATCAGGTCAAGGTTCGGACGACCGCCGGCGTGGTCGGATGGATCGACCAGGATCAGTTGCTGACCGCGGATTTCTGGCGCCAGGCGCAGGAACTTGAATCCGAGACGGCCGAGATGCCGATCGAGGCTCGAGGCCACACGCGAGTGCTCACCAATCAGCACATCGATCCGGCCCGGGACGCAGCGCGCATTCGCCAGCTCGACAAGAATGTTCCAGTGGATTTGTACGAACGGCGAGCGGTTGACGTACCGTTGGCCAAAGGCGCCGCCGTCGCGGAAACAGGCGACGGTCCGCCGCCCGCAGCCAGGAAAGAAGACTGGTGGCTGGCGCGGGCGCACGTTCCAACAGCATCGAACGACGGGCTGACGATTTCGGGATGGCTGCTCGGGCGCTTCGTCGATCTGAATGTGCCCGAGCCGCTGCCGGACTACGCGAGTGCAGCGGGCATGCGCATTGTGTCGTGGTTCGAGTTGAATCACGTGATCGGAGAATCGGGAGCCACGAGGCCTCAGTACGTTGTGCTGGCGACGCGCGGCGCCGAAGGGCAGGCGTGCGATTTCACGCTCTTGCGCGTTTTTACGTGGGGCAAGCAAAACCAGCGATACGAAACGGCGTTTGTAGAGAGCAATCTGTGCGGAAAGCTTCCTCTGACGCTGACAGCGGGACGAGGAGTGGGCGGGGACGCGGCTTTTTCGTTTGAAGATTGGAGTAAAGGAAAGGCCGAAGTGCGGACGTATCACATGCATCAGACGATCGTGAGGATGGAACGGGCAAATGATTCCGAACCGGCGAAGCGAGAGCATGGGCATCGTTAGGACATTGCGATCGCAATGCCGGGTGGGCGAGACTCCTGTCCCGCGAACTTCGCGCCGATCGGCGCGCGCCAACTCGCTTGCGGTGATGGCATCGTTCTTCGCGCTTGCGTGGGCAACCGGAGGTTGCGCGCGTCCGGAAACGAATGTTGAGGCGAGCCATCCCGCGCCGCCGGCGCTTTCCTACATTGGGCAGTGGGGCACGAAGGGCGACGGTCCCGGGCAACTGGATCAGCCTGCGTGCATCGCGACCGACACGGTGGGGAGAGCGTATATCGCGGACGCGGGCAGCCACTTCGTTCACAAATTTGATACGGACGGTACGCCGCTGCTTTCGTTTCAGGAAAATGCGCTGAAAGATCCGCAGTCGATTACGGTGGATAGCGGCGGCGCTATTTATGTGACGGAATTGAAGAGCAAGAGCGCCTTTGTGTATTTCCCGAACGGCGATCGCTATCGCCAGCTGAGATTGAGAACGCACGCGAATAGTGAAGACATGCTGAGCGTCGGAGTTGACGACGGAGGCCTGATCCAGATTCTCGACGCGGAGGCGAACCGAGTTTTCACGTTCTCGCCACGAATGCGCTTGGAGAGGTCGTGGACGCCGGTCGCGGGCGATCCCAATGCCCAGGTGCACCCGCGGATGGTGGCGGCGGTGCCAGACGGGTCTGTGTACCTGCTCGATGCCGACGCGGACCGCATTTTGAAGTTCACGTCCGACGGACATTTTGTGAGTGAGATGAAGGCGGACGGCGGGAGCGGGCGGCTGAGCGATGCTTTCGCCGTGTCGCCGATCGGAATTTTCGCGATGGACGCGGATGGGCGCACGCTCCATGTCTGGTCGCCCGATGGGCAGCCGAAACTCGATATGGACCTCGCGCCGGAACTCGGCCAGGGAAGCGAGGCCGCGCCGGCGCTGGCGGTAAGCCCGCGCAAAGAACTCCTCGTGCTGGATGCGCCTGAATCGCGAGTCCTTCGCTATCGAATCAACTTCTGATATTTTCTCTGCGTAATTCTGCAAACGGAAGGGACTCCATGCCGCTGTTACAAACGGAAGGGACTTTATGCCACTGCTGCTGACGGAAGCGGATGTGCGGGCGATCCTGACGATGCCGCTGGCGCTCGAGACGGTTGAGACGTCGTTTCGCAGGCTGGGCGACGGGGCGGCCACATCGCATCCGCGGCGAAGGCTGCTCATTCCAGGGAAGACGATTTTGAACTACATGGCGGCAGCGGATTCCGCCGGCGGCTACATGGGGCTGAAAATCTATTCGATTGCACGCGGCAAGGCGCGGTTCGTGGTCCCGCTATTTCGGGCGGAAACGGGCGAGATGGCGGCGCTGATCGAGGCGGACTATCTGGGGCAGATGCGCACGGGCGCGGCGAGCGGCGTTGCGGCGAAGGTGATGGCGCGAGCGGATGCACGGACTGTGGCGATCATCGGGACGGGACTGCAGGCGCGGACGCAGCTCGAAGCCGTGGCGCAGGCACGGAAACTCGAACGGATTCGCGCGTTTGGCAGGGATGCGGAGCGACGTGAGAAATTCGCGAAGGAGATGACGGAACGGCTGGGCGTCCCGGTGACGCCCGCATCCTCGGCCGAAACGGCGGTGCGCGGGGCGGACATCGTAATCACGTCGACGACATCGAAGACGCCGGTGGTCGAAGGCCGATGGATCGAACCCGGCATGCACATCAGCGCGATCGGGTCCAATTTCGCGGAAAAGCGAGAGATTGACACGGAAGCCGTCCGGCGCAGCGACGTGATTGCGGCGGATTCGGTGGAACAGTCGAAGATCGAATCAGGCGATCTGATTCAGGCATTTGCAGGCGACGAATCGCGATGGGCGATGGTTCGCGAGTTCGCCGAAATTGTTGCGGGCAAGGTTCCCGGACGCACGAGCCCGGAACAGGTGACGCTGTTCAAATCCAATGGCATCGCGATCGAGGATATCGTGACTGCCGGAAGAGTTTATGAACTGGCGCAGCAGCGAGGAATCGGGCGCGACATTCCGATGTGGCAGGGAGAGGCTTAGGCGCGCTGGCCGTCGGGCGATTTTCGGAGGCGCAACCGCCTCAAAAGGGCTTCATGCAAGCGCTCGCGCGTGTCTTCGGGCAGGGGAGCAGGCTCGGAGTTGCAGAAGATCTGAATCGTCTTTTGGCAAGTATCCACGACGATGCGGCAGTCCTGGCAATTGCCGAGGTGTTGTTCGATCGAGGCGCGAAGCGCGGGATCGAGCGCTTCGTCGAAATAGTCCGCCAGTTCGTTGATGATGGCTTTGCACTTCACGAATTCCCCCCCCGCCGAAAGTATTGGTTCAACTTTTCGCGCAGCTTCAGCCGCGCCCGCAGCAGCCGCGATTTCACGGCCGGAACGGAAAGGCCCAACGCTTCGGCTGTTTCCTCGGTCGATAATTCTTCGATGTCTCGCAACTGGAAAACGACTCGGAAAGGGGGATCGAGCTCTCCGATCACTTTTCCAAGAATACCGGAAAGTTCCGTCTGGCCGTAGCGATCTTCGGGAGACGGGCCCCAGTCTTCGACTTCGCGGGGCATCATGTCTTCGCCCGTGTCGAGCTCCTGATCGAGCGAAACGACGTTGGGGCGGCGCCGGCGGAGTTTCATCAGGGCCTGGTTCACAGCGATACGCACAAGCCACGTGTAAAAGCGCGAATTTCCCTGAAACTCGCCGAGATGCTCGTAGGCCTTCAGGAAGGATTCCTGCATCGCGTCTTCGGCGTCTTCGCGATTCTGGGTGATATTTTGGGCGAGGCGGAAGATTTTGCGTTCGTAGCGGCCGACGAGTGTTTCAAAGGCGGAAATATCGCCTGATTTAGCCGCTGCAACCAGCGCGGACTCGTCGTCCTTGACGACCGTCGAGGGCAACGGGTGGGGGCGCACGGGATCGAGCTTTGGAGAACTCATCGAGAACCTGTCCATACGAAAGCCTAGCACAGCTTTCGACGTTTCTGCTGGCGGGAATGTATTATCATAGCGGTCGCCCAAAGGCACATGCGGACACTCCCCGATTACCTGCGTAAAGGAATGCGAATGATTCTGGTTGGGTGCAACCCCGGCGACCGTTCGGCTCGGGTGGGGCACTACTACGCGGGACGCAACAATCAATTCTGGCCGATGATGTACGAGTCGGGCGTGATCCCCGAGCCGCTCGGCTACCAGGACGACCGGCGGCTGGTGGAATTCGGAATCGGCATGACCGACCTCGTGAAGCGGCCGACGCGCGGCGTGGAGGAGATCGAGCGGGAGGAATTCGCGGAAGGCCGTGTCCTGCTGGCGCAGAAGCTCGAGGAGCTGCGGCCGCGCGTGATCGCGTTCAACGGCAAAATGACGTACGAAAAATTTACGGGGCGTCCCTGCAAGCTCGGGTTGCAAAAGGAGCTGCTATACGGGGCGCGCGTGTTCGTGCTGCCGTCGACGAGCGCGCAGAACGTCGGGACGAGCGCGGGAGTAAAGAAACGATATTTCAAGAAACTTGCCGCGCTGCTGCATGGCCTGAAGAGTTAGCCGGACAGCGCTTTTCGGGCGAGTCACTGAGGCGGATCGGGATGGGCGCAACGCAACAAGCTACGCGGCAACTGGTGCTCGAAGAGCGATCGGGCGCCGTGCTCACCCTGCGCATGAACCGGCCGGAAAAACTCAACGCGCTGAACCCGGATTTGGCCCGCGCGCTGGTGCAATCGCTGCTGCGAGCCGGCGATGACAAATCGGTGCGGGCGGTTGTCCTTACGGGCGCCGGGCGCGGATTCTGCGCGGGGGGCGACATCGACTACATCCGCGACGCTCGCATGAGACATTCGGTGCACGACTTTCAGGCCTTGCTCACGGCCGGCAAGGAAGTCTGCCTGGCGATCGCGTCCATGCCAAAACTGGTGGTCGCCGCGGTGAACGGGCCGGCGGCGGGCGGGGGCATGAGCCTGGCGCTGGCGTGCGATCTGCGAATCGCGTCGGACCAGGCGATGTTCAAGCAGGCGTTCGCGGAACTTGGGTTGTATCCGGACCTTGGCGCGACTTTTTTTCTTCCGCGGCTGGTGGGATTGTCGCGGGCGTCCGAATTCTTCTATACGTCCGAACGGCTTTCCGCAGCCGAGGCGTGCCGGATCGGGATCGTGTGCCGCGTGCATTCCCAGGACACGTTTGAAGAGGAGACCCGAAAACTTGCCGAGCAAATGGCGGCCGGGCCGCCGCTCGCGTACCGCGACGTGAAGCGCACGATGATCAGCGAGGCCCGCGCTGAACTCGAAGCGACCATCGACGAAGAAAACCGCCTTCAGATTCACTGCTTTCTCTCGGAAGATTGCGCCGAAGGACTCGCGGCGTTCACCGAAAAGCGCCAGCCGAATTTTCGCGGCCACTGAGGCTGCGGTCAATTTCGGACATCGAACATATTGAGGAGGAACGATGGCCACTACAAAAGCACGGACGGCGCGGCGAAGGACAAAGTCCGGGAAGAAAGTGCTGTTCATGCAGAAGCCGACCTGCACGACGTGCCGCAAGGCGAAGAAATTCATGCAGCGGCGCGGCTTTCAACTGTACTTCCGCGATCTGGCGGAAGAGCGGCTGAGTTCGTCGGAGTTAGAAAAATTGATCGGGAGACACGACTACACGGAATTCCTGAATCCGCGGAACGAAGTCTACCGCAAGGAAAACATGAAGGAAGAGCCGCCTACGCGCAAGCAGGCGATTCGATTGATGGCGAAAGAGCCGAACCTGATTCGCCGGCCCCTGATCGTTTCCGGCGGGCGCGTGGTCGTGGGATTCGATGAAGACGGCATTGCGCGGCTCTAAGCGAACGGGCGGCAAGCCAGGCGGAGCGAAGGCCGGGGATAGCGCGAAAAGGGCTGCGGCGGCTGCATTCTTGGCGGGCCGAATCGAGATTCAGCAAGGCGACCTTACGGAGATGAATGCGGCCGCGATCGTCAACGCCGCCAACAACGACCTGCAACTCGGCGGCGGAGTGGCGGGAGCGATTCGCCGCAAGGGTGGCCCAAGGATTCAGGCGGAGTGCGACGAAATCGGCATGATACCGGTCGGCGGCGCGGCGATCACGTCAGGCGGCGATTTGAAGGCCCGGCACGTGATTCACGCGGCGAGCATGGAGCTCGGAGGGCGCACATCCGCCCAGGCGCTGCGCAGCTCGACCGCGCACTCTTTACGGATCGCAGCACAGAACGGGCTGAAGACAATCGCGTTTCCAGCCGTTGGCACAGGGATCGCAGCGTTTCCGGTACGCGAATGCGCGGAAATCATGTTGCGCGAGGCGGCGAAACACCTGGAAGGGCCGACGTCGGTGGAGAAAATCTACTTCGTGCTCTTCGATCGAGATGCCTTGAAAATCTTCGAGGAAGTTTTCAGCGAATTGCAGACTAGGGGCTTCGATTCAAACTGACCTCTGTTTCCAGCCACTCCGATCTCGATCGCCTCGAAGCCAGAAATTAGTTGTTCGGGTCGCGGTGCTTGAGGACCGGCTCGTCGCTGCCCTGCTTCTCGCTCGGCGCAGGCGCCGTGGGAGTTTTCGCGGGATTGCCGCTGGCTGAGGGCGTCGCCGCGGCTGGGGCATTGTCACCGGTGTAGGGCTTTTTCATGTAGTAGTCGGCTTGCGATTGCGCCCCAGCAGTATCGTCGTTGGTGTGCTGGGCGAGGCTGTACTCGTTGACGGCGCGCTCACGCTGGCCGAGCAGATCGTAGATCTTGCCGATGTAAATGTGACTCCAGACCTCCGTCCACTTGGGATCGAGGTCGCCGCCGAGGGCTGCGCGGAATGCGTTTGCGGCTGCCTGGTAATTTTTCTGGTAGAACATGGCTTCGCCCATCCGGAAATGCGCGAGCGAATTGGTCGGCTGGACGTCGAGGGCGCGCATGTATTCCTGAATCGCCTCGTAATACTTGCCGATCTGGGCCAAAGCTTCTCCACGCGCGATGGTGGCGCGAACGCGCAGGCGCGGGCTTGACTTAAGCAGGTTGTTGTTGGGATCGATGATGATTCCGTTGGGCTTCGGACGCCCGAACGTGTCGATTTCGAATTCAGTGCTCGTACCGGTCACGAGAATCTTCTTTAACACCGGGTTTCCCTCGGTATCGACTTTTATCTCGACCGGCATGCGAAATGTGTCGAGATCCTGATGGACCTTGCCGATTACCTGAAAGCCCTTAGGCGTGCGATAGACGATGTAGTCGAGGGTAAATTCCGGAACGCCGGTGGAATCGAGCCACTGTGAGAAGAACGAAAGCAAATTGACCGGCGGGTCGCCCTTCTTGGGTGGAGGAAGCTTGGTGGCCGCCATCCTGCGGAATTCGTCGATCGTAGCCGTCTTTCCGGCGTGCGCTTTATAGAAGTCGTGCAGGAGTGCCGTGAAGGCATCGTCGCCAAGTTCGGCGCGTAGCATGTGAAAAACCATCGCGCCCTTGTCATAGACGACCGAATGATATTGATCGGAGTATCGATCGAGGTGGCCGGCCTGCGAGATCGGGCTTACGTCTTCGTACATTAGAGCGCCCACGGCAAAGTCCTCGAGCGCGCGATTCAGCCCCGCCACGCCATCGGATTGCTCGGCATACATGGCCTCGGCGTAGCGCGAGAGGCCGTCCGTGATCCAGACGTCGGAAGACGTTGCGGGGAGCACCTGAACGCCCCACCACTGGCCGGCGGCAAGTTGCGAGAGCATGCGGTCGTTCGCGCGAGTGGTCCATTGGCGCGCGCTGATCAAAAGCAATCCGGGCGCGGAGTATCCCGGGAGCGAGCCATCAGGCATTTGGGCCACGGTCAGGCTCGGCTGCGTGGCAAAAGCGCCAAACGTATCCGAAAAATAGCTCATGATCTGCGCGAGAGAATTTCCGTACGACTGCGCGGTAGC
Source organism: uncultured Acidobacteriota bacterium (assembly GCA_963740095.1). Taxonomy (GTDB): domain Bacteria; phylum Acidobacteriota; class Terriglobia; order Acidiferrales; family UBA7541; genus Palsa-295. The sequence continues at coordinate 78,783 of CAVUDN010000052.1, read as the reverse complement.
GGCCTGAGCTGGAGGCGTGTAGATCGAGAACTGGTAGCCCTGCGTCGAGATTGGGGAAAGCTGCAATGTCCCAGCGACGAATGAGCCGACCGGCTCTGGCTGATCACAATGGAAAACGTACTCCGATTGGCCGGGCGCATTGCCGATACCCGGCATGGAGGTGGGGGCATCGGCTTTGCCTGTGCCGACGACCACGAACGTGTCGGGCACGATGATGCGAAATGTTCCCGTGTAGCGATTCGCGGGATAGTTCGTGAGCGGGAACCAGCGCGCCGGAAGCAGGAGGTACGCGGAAGTCTTGTCAACCGAGGCGAATCGGACGCCTCGCGTGGGGCTGTCGTCTTCGCTCGAGATGGGGCCGGCGTAATCGAAAACCAGATCGACTTCCTTGCCCGGGGTCGCGACGCCTGGCAATGCCACACTCAGCAGCAGAGGCGAGTTGTTGTCGCGGTCGAAGCTAAGCTCCTTGCCGTCGGCGGTCTTGATGGAGTTGACGCGCAGATCGGGATGGAGTTCAACGAGGAGCGTCCGCGATACTTGCGTCGCTACGAATTTCACCTTCACCAGCGCCGTGATCGTCTGGTCTTCGGGATGGAGCATGACTTCGACATCGTAGTTCGTCGCGCGGAACGGAAAAGCGTGGGGGGCTTGCGCCGGCGCCGCGCTGGCAGCAAGGAGAAAAAGGCCTAGGACGGCGAACAATCGATCGATTTTGAACAAGAAGGACCCCTCGCGAAAAAACAGTAATCCCTTACGCCTACCTTAAGATACCAGATAACCCTTTGCAGTTGCCCGGAGCGGGCCCTACAACATCCGGGCGAAAACGTCGGCGGCCCGCTCGATAGCGCCGCCCGACCCGAGTTTTGCGCGAACCTCAGCGAGCCCCGCTTTCATCGCGTCGCGACCGTCGGGCGATTCGAGCAGGTAACGCACCTCGGCAGCGACGGCGGTGGGCGTGAAATCGTCCTGAATCAGCTCGGGCACAAGGCGGCGCCCGGCGACCAGATTCGCCATGCTGATGAAGGGCGTTCGAATCATGCGGCGGAGAATCGCCGCGGTGGTGCGGGCGACCCGATACACGACGACCATCGGCGTGCCGAGGAGCGCAGCCTCGATCGTGGCGGTACCGCTAGCGACGATGGCGCAATCGGCGGCGGCGAGTGCGTCGTAAGTGACGCCTTCGACTCGCTGGATCGTGACGCCGGGGCGCGTGCCCCGGGCTGTGAAAAGCTCGGCGGGAAGGTTGGGCGCGGCGGCGTGGACGAATTGAAGCCCGCCAGCCGTTTTGATTTCGCGCGCGAGAATTTCGCACGCATCGAGAATGCGCGGAAAATGCTGCGCGACCTCGTTGCGGCGGCTGCCCGGGAGAAGCGTCGCGATCAACTTTTCGGGATCGAGGCCGTGGCGTTCGGCGAATTCCGTGCGCGTCATCGACGCGTGTACGACGTCGATGAGAGGATGGCCGACGAAATCCACGGGGACGCCCGCATCCCGGTAGATTTCCTCTTCGAAGGGGAAGATCACCACCATGCGGTTCACGAGCCGCTTGACGACTCGGACGCGACCGGCCCGCCACGCCCACACCTGCGGGCCGATGAAGTATCCGACCGGAATGCCGCGATTCTTCAGGCGGCGAGCAACGCCGAGATGCGTTCCCGGAGAATCGACGAGAATCGCGAGCGCGGCTTTGCGGCGAGCGGCTTCGCGGGCGAGGCGATTTTGTACGCTGATTACAGTGGGAATCTTATGGACCACCTCGGCGATGCCGACGACGGCGACTTCGTGGTAATCGGCGATCAATTCAACGCCTGCTGCGGCCATGCGCGGGCCGCCCATGCCGAAGAACTGCGCTCCCGTTCGCTCGCGTAGCGCGGTGGCGAGGCGCGCCGCGTACATGTCGCTCGAGGCTTCACCGGCAGAGATCAGGATTTTGGGAGGCGTCATGCGCAGGGCGCCGGGTCAGTCATCGGCTGGCAAAGGCTGCGGAAAACCAGGAGCCGCGCCGGGCAAGGGAGCCGCGAGTTCCTGCTCCTTGTACTGCAACTGGTAGAGGCGGTAGTAGATTCCGCGAAGAGCGAGGAGTTCCTGATGCGAGCCTTGCTCGCGCAGGCGGCCTTTGTGGAAGACAAGAATGCGCTGCGCGTGCTGGATCGTGCTGAGGCGGTGCGCGATGACGATCGCGGTGCGGTCTTTCAGCAGGCGGTCGAGCGCCTCGCGGATCATCAGCTCGGTCTTGGTGTCCACGCTCGATGTGGCTTCGTCGAGAATGAGCAGCGCCGGATCGTGCGCGAGGGCACGCGCGAAACTGACGAGCTGTCGCTGGCCGACGGAAAGCGTGGAGCCGCGCTCGGTGACGGGCGTGTCGATGCCGCGAGACTGAGAATCGAGATATGGGCCGAGGCCAACCTCGCGCAGCGAACGCTCGACGCCCGCGCGATCGATCCATTCGGTGCCGAGCTTCACATTGGATTCGAGCGTGCCGGTGAAGAGGAATGGGTCCTGCAGGACGATACCGAAGAGACGCCGCAGTTCCTGCAAATTCATTTCGCGAATGTCGACGCCATCGATCAGGATTTGGCCGCGCTGGATGTCGTAGAAGCGCAGCAACAGCTGGATGATCGTGGTCTTGCCGGCGCCGGTGTGGCCGACGATGGCAAGCGTTTGTCCCGGCTGGGCGTGAAAGGAAACATCGCGCAGGACCCAGTCTTCTTCCTGAGGATTGGCGCCGCCGCGATAGGCAAACCAGACATTGCGGAATTCGACTTCGCCGCGCACTTGCGGCAGGGATTGCGTCTCGGGCGCCGAAAAAATCGCGACCGGCTCGTCGAGCAACTGGAAGATGCGCTCCGAGGCGGCCATCGCGGCCTGAAGGATGTTGAATTTGTCGCTCAGATCCTGAATCGGCCGGAAGAAGCGTTGCGCGTATTGAATGAACGAGACGAGCACGCCGATTTCGAGAGTGCGGGTGATGGCGTGCACGCCGCCCACCCAGTAGACCAGAGCGATGCCGCCCATGCTGAGGAATTCGACGCCTGGGAAGAAATAGGAGAAGGCATCGATCGCGTCTTTGTACGCTTCCATGTGAATGCGGTTGAAGGTGGCGAACTGCTCACGGGATTTGCGCTCGCGGTTGAAGAGCTGCACGACCGACATGCCGCTGATGTGTTCCTGGAGGAAGCCGTTGATGCGCGCGATGGCGGTGCGAATGCGGCGGTTGGCGTCGCGCACGTGGTTGCGGAAGAAATAGGTGAGCAACACCATGAACGGCAGCGGCGAAAGGGTGGCGAGTCCGAGGTAGAAGTGCCACGAGAGCAGAAAGATCGCCAAGCCGAAGAGCAGCACGAAATCGTTGAGCATTGCCACGACGCCGGAGACAAAAAGGTCGTTCAGCGCGTCCACGTCGGTCGTCGCGCGGGTGACGAGTCGGCCGACCGGCGTGCGGTCGAAGAAGCTCATCGGCAGGCGCTGGAGGTGCTCGAAAATCTCCTTGCGCAGGTCGTACATCGTCTCCTGGCCGACCCACTGCATGATCCGAACCTGGCCGTATTGCACGCCAAAGCTGGCGAATAGCGAGATCGTGTACACGATCACGGTCCAGAGCAGGCCGCGTATGGCTGCTCTCGCAGTGATCGAGCCACCGAGGCCGGGAGTGATGTACCAGTCGATGGCGACGTGGAAGAGGTAGGGGCCAGCCAACTCCATGGCTGCGTAGGCCAAGCTCATCGACACCGCAGCCGTCACATGCCAGCGGTAGGGCCGCAGATACTTCATGATCCGCCGCGTGAGATGGGTGTCGTAGACCTTGCCGAGCTTTTCTTCTTCGCGAAAGTCGCTCATTCCCGTTCGAGTTCCTCTTCGAGCAACTGCTTTTGGTGCAAGTCCGCATATTCGCCGCCGCGCGCGAGCAGTTCTTCGTGGGTGCCACGCTCGATAATCCGCCCGGCGTGCAAGACAACGATCTGGTCCGCGTGTTTCACGGTGGAGACGCGATGCGAGACAAGAATCGTGGTGCGCTGCTGCATTACGCCCCGGAGGCTGCGGAGAATGCGCTCTTCCGTGTCCGTGTCGACGCTCGAGAGCGAGTCATCGAGAACCAAGATTTTGGGCTGACGCATGATGGCGCGCGCGAGAGACGCTCGCTGCTTTTGGCCGCCCGAGAGCGTGATACCGCGCTCGCCGACCATCGTGTCGTAGCCTTGTGCGAACGACTCAATTTCACCGGAGACGCACGCGATCGCGGCACACTCGCGAATATCTTCTTCTCGCGCGTTGGGCACGCCGAAGGCGATGTTCTCCCGGAGCGTTTCGCTGAAGAGGAACGTGTCCTGCGGGACGTAGCCGATCGAGCGGCGAAGCGTGTCGAGCGGATAATCGCGAATCGAGCGTCCATCGACAAACAGCGCGCCAGCAGGGGCCTCCCAGAGTCGCGCGATCAGAACCGCGAGCGTCGACTTGCCGCTGCCCGTAGGCCCCACAATCGCGAGCGTCGATCCGGCTGGCACATGGAGGTTGATATCTCGCAAAACGGTTTCGTTTGGAGCAGTAGGATAAGCGAACGTCAAGTGACGGAATTCGATTTCGCCGCGGATTTCATCGCGCGTGTCGGTTGGCGCGAGCGCAGTCCCGGGGTGCGGTTGACCGTTCCCACCGGCGCTTGGAGGCGGGGCAACGGTGGCATCGTTGATATTAGGTTCGGCGCGCAGAATATAGAGCAAACGACCCATCGAGGCCGCACCGCGCTGAAAGATGTTCGTGACCCAGCCGAGCGCGATGATGGGGAAGGTCAGCTGGCCCAGGAACGAGTAGAAGGCCACGAGCGTACCGATCGATATACGATGATTGATTACGGCGGTGCCACCTTTTCCAAGAAGGATCACAGCCGTTAGGCCGATGAGCGTCATGAGTCCCGGAAAGAACAAGCTCCAGGAAGTAATCAGCTGGATGTTGCGCTCGACGTAGTCCCGGTTGACGCGATCGAAGGATTCGATTTCCTGCTTTTCCTGCGCATAGGCGCGAACGACCCGAATGCCGGTGAGATTTTCCTGCGCTCGCGTGGAAAGCGCTCCCAGTGCGGCCTGAATCCGTTCCGAAAGGCGGTGAATGATCCGGCCGAAGTAATAGACGGAAATAACGACCAGGGGCACCGGCAACAAGACCCAAAGCGTCAGGCCTGCGGACAGCTTGATCATGAAATAGAGGGCCAGAACGCTTGTCGCAATCGTGTTCGCCGTGTACATGATGCCGGGGCCGAGCACCATGCGGACGGCGTTGAGATCGTTGGTGGCGCGCGACATCAAGTCGCCGGTGCGGTTACGAACATAGAATTCAGGCTCGAGTTTTACCAGCTTGGCGAGCAGATCGTTGCGAAGGTCGTATTCGATCTCTCGGGAGACTCCGATCAGAATCCACCGCGACCAGAACGAGAAAAATCCTTTCACGAGCATTGCTACAGCGATCGCGAGGCAATAGAGGGCCAGTGCGCGGTGGCTGCGCGGAGCATAAAAGGAAAGAATCGGATGCAGGACTGCGCGCGATGTGCCGACCAGTGTCGCGAGCGGGCGCGGCAGGCCATTCAGAGAATCAAGTATGATGCCCTGGATGAGCTGGGGCAGGGCGCCAACAATTCCCATCAGGGAAAGTGCCAGGAGGCCCAGCGCCGTCATAGCCTTGTAGTTGGCGACGTAGGGCACCAGGGTTTTAAGATGGGTCCAGGCGGATGGCCTCTTTTCAGGCCGCGCAGCCTGCCTAGCAACGGGTTGTGCGATGGCGTTCAAGGTTGTTTATTAGACGTGCGCGCCGGGAAACGGATTCCGGGGTGTGCCGAAGGATTGCGGGCAAGCTCCTGTCCGGTTATTCGCCACAAATGCGCCATTCGAGGACACACGCTCCCACCCAAGCGGCAGCATCATACTACCGAGCGGCCAGAATTTCCTCGATACGTGCTTCAAAGTTATCCTCGCCTTCGGACCAGAGCCGGACGCGTTCGACGGGAACGGCCTTTTCGATCTGGCGAATCCAGTCGAGCAGTTTGCGAATGTTTTTCCGCGTCTCGTCATGATAGCGCTCGAGATTTTCGGGCCAAGCCATGGCCTCGAGGAATCGCGCCTCTTCGGGGCTTTGGGCCGGGGCGCGGGAGTCGCGGCGGAATCCCAGCAGGCCGGCGTGGCCGGTGAAAAAATGCTCGAAGCCGAGATTCACCTGGACGTGGCCGTTCTCGCGCCAGAATTCATCGTCATAATCCGCCCCGTAGCACGAGATCTCGAGCGGCTGAGGGTCGGTTTTCCACTTTCCGGACGCGGCATCGAACACGGAAAGATCCCAATAGCAACTGACGTCGTAAGCGCAGTCGCTATTCAGGTGTTCCTGAGTAATCTCGATGATTCCGGCAGCATCCAGGGGCATTTGCCGCAAGTCTTGCTCCAGAATCGGTATCTCGGCGGCGCTGACAGCGTGAATCGTGAGCTGCGTGAATCCGGGCATCTTATCGGAGAAGGGAACCGTCGCCAGGAAGACGCCGAAACGCTCGAGGATCAGCCCTTCCGGAAGGTCGGGGTACCATACGCTCAGATACGACTGATTCGACATGACGAGCATTATAGCGGAAGGCGGCTGGGCCAGAAATTCGAGTGGATTCGCGAAAAGGGGGAACGGAACCTGCATGGCGGTTGCCGCGTGCTGGCAAATTCACTTCTTCTTTTCGGATTTCTTGCCTTCGTCTTCCTCTGAGAAGCCGCTCGAAATGCCGAGCAGGCGCTCCTTCAGCGTGTCGCCCATGCCTGCGAGGACCTCCGCGCAAACTTCGCGAAGGCGCTTCTCGGCGGATTTGGAGAGCGTGTCCATGACGGCTTGGGAGCTCTGCCCGAGAGTGGTGGCCGACGCGAGCAGCCAGGAGTTGGAGACATTCTCGAGGCGCGCTTTATAGCCCTCGATCGATTCGTCCGCGGATTTCTTGATCTGCTGCATCCATTCGGCCTGCTCGGCCTGGCGCTTGGCCTCGAAGGACTCGATCAGCGACATGAGCTGAATCTGGAGGTTGTCGCGCGCCTGCTCGATGCCGGAAAGCATTTTGTCGTCGAGACCCTTTTGAAATTCCGTCAGCGCGCCTTCCCGCTCGTATTCCATGTCGGAGCGGTTCTTTTCGACCGCCTGCCGGGATGCTTCTTCGAAGCGGCTGAACGATTCGCCGACGAGCTGCTGGATTCGATCGCTGAAACCGGCCGTCGTCATTTCGGCCGCTTCCGTCATCATGCCGCGTTCGCGTTCGACTACTTCCTTCGCACTCTCCTCGATTTGCGCCTGGCTGTGTTCGACATAGGTTCGGCGATAGTGGTCGAGTTCGGAGGCCACCAGGCTCGAGATTTCGGCGGCGCGGTCGCGCAGGGCCGTTGTCGATTGCTCCACGCCCCTCTCGAGGGCGGACTGCATGGTCGTCTGCGCCTTCTTTGTATACCAATCGGAGGCTTTCGAGAGCGCCTCGTAGGTGGTGTGCTGCGCCTCGGAGCTTTTCTGCTCGAGCTCCTCTTCCATCTTGGAGAGGGATTCGCGGCACGATTCCTCAAATTGGGCGGGGAACTTGGCCGTTTCTTGCTTCACATGTTCGAGGGCCTGAGCGACGGCTTGCTCGGAAGCTTGGCGAACCTGGTCGCGCACCACAGACTGCACTTGCGCGGCCTGCGTAGAGATTTGTTTCACCTGCTCGCGGATGTGGTTATCGAACTGAGCGGCCTGCTCGCTCAGCTTCGCTTGGATCTGCGACTGGACTCCGGACGCGTGCTCGCTGATTTTGGCTTGCGCCTGGGCTTCGAGGTGCGCTGCTTGCTCGAAGGCTCGGCGACCCTGTTCCCGGAGCTTGCTCTCGATCTGCGAAGCTTCTTCACCCGCATTGGCAAGAGCGGATAGGGCCTCGTGCGCTTCGGCGATTCCTGGCGCCAATTTCCGATCGAGCTGCATTGAAACCTGCTCGATCACACCCTGAGCGGCGTTTTGAAGAGCGGGTTCCATCTGCTTCGTACGCTCAGCGATGAGTTCGTCGGCGCGCCGCGCGATTTCGTCGGTGCGCGTGGAGGCGATCTCATCCAGACGTTGACGGGTCTGCTCGACCGTCGATTGCGCACCTGTAACGATCTCATCGAGCGACGCGCGAAGATCCGAGGCGCGCGCGTTGGCCTCTTGCGTGGCTCGATCCAGCGCAGTTCGAGAAGCCTCACTCAATTTCGCATCTAAGTTTTGCGAGGCATCTTTGACGACGGATTCAAAAGCTTCGTTCAACGTCTGTTTTGCCGCGGCCGCATCGGATTGCGCCTGTTCGAGCGTGCGGCTATGGACGTCCTTCGTCGCTTCTTCCAGATTGTGTTTCCACTGGTCGAGTTGCTGCTGGGCGGCCTCGGGATTCGCGAGAATCTGAAGCGATGGCGACGTGGCTTCGCGTTCCGCGACGATGCGCGCGACTGCTTCTTCCACCGTGTGCTTGAGATTTTGAGTGGCCGCCTGCGCTGCGGCTTGCTGGGCTGCGTCGGTGGCTGCATGGCTTACCGCTTGCTGGACGGCGTGGCGAATTCTTTCGTCGAGCTGGCCGGCGTTCGTCTCGGTGGTCCTGCGAGCTTCATCGACGATCTTCGCCGTCTGCTCGGCCGCTTGTTGTACGACCTTGCGCACGCTGGATTCGGACACGCGCTCCATCGAGACCTTGATGGCCCTCTCGACGGCATCGTGAAGCTGCGCGTCCAGTTGCTGGCGGACGACGGTCATCTCTTCATTGATCGCCGTCTGGGCGTCCCTGCGGAGCGATTTGTCGAGGTTGTCTTTGACGTCGGTGGCCAGCTTCGCCATTTGGCGCGCGAGTGTAGCTTGTGTTTCAGGCGGAGCCGCCGCTTCGTGCACGATGTGGATTTTGCTCTCTGGGGACGCGACGGGTGCAGTTGGCGTCACCGGCGCCGAGCTCGACGCCGAGGACGATTCAACGGGCGTTGGCTTCAGTTCAGGGGCAGCAGCCTCGGGAGCCACAGCGGCCTCAGGCTCTTCGCCGGGCACAGGGAACCAGTCGTCGGGCGGAAACGCGATGCCCCAAACGTTCCCGGCAATCTCAAACTCGAGGCCGATTTGAAAGAGTTCGCGGACCGCGCGAGGGCGCTGGACCCAGATGACCCGCCCGACAAGCGTCCGCCGGGGTGCGCCAGCCTCTGGCCGAGGGAATTCCAGGGTGACGGTCGAGTTCTTGGGAACGTAGTGCTTCGACTGGTATTTGCAGCCGTGGCAGTTGACCATGACGGTTGTCGTGCGCTCTTTGAACGGCTGCCCGAGCGCATCGACACCCGTGACCGTGATTGGCACGGCCTGGACAATCCGCGTGCTTCGACGCTTCTGCGCGCCGGGATCTTCCGATGGCAAGGAATCGACCACAGCCCCTCCGACCAGCGATGTCCAAGGTTAGCATCGCGGCTTTGCTATGGTCGAGCGGCCATCGGTACCCGTACGAAAGGGTTACTTCGAGGGGTGGTCAAAACGGAACAGGCCGGCGGCGTTCGGACCGGGCTTTCAGGATGGGCAAAATGCAGGGAAGGACTACAGGTCGCGGCGGCCCTCCATCGCTTTGAGCATGGTGATTTCATCCGCGTACTCGAGATCCGAACCGACGGGTATACCCATGGCGATGCGCGTGACGCGGACGCCGAGCGGTTTGATCAATTTCGAGAGGTAGACCGCAGTGGCTTCGCCTTCGGCGGTCGGATTCGTCGCAATAATAATCTCTTCGACTGTGCCGCCCTTGAGGCGCTCGATGAGGCTTTTGATTTTCAGTTGATCCGGGCCGATGCCTTGCAATGGCGAGAGCGCCCCGCCCAGGACGTGATACAAGCCGCTAAACTGGCCCGTTCTTTCCACCGCTTGGATATTCGTGGCTTCTTCGACCACGCAGATGAGCGCGCGATTGCGCGTCGTGCTCGTGCAGAAAAGACAGGGATCGGCGTCCGTGATGTTGTTGCAGATCGAGCATTCGCGGACTTTTTCCTTTGCTTCGCGAATGGCGTCGGAAAGGGCGAGCGCCTGTCCACGATCGACGCGCAACAGATAGAACGCGAGGCGTTGCGCGGTTTTCTGCCCGATGCCGGGCAGGCGTTTGAGTTCGTCGATCAATCGCGAGACGGAAGGCGCGAAATCAGGCATTCGAGTTCACCGTGTCAGGATTATTGCAAAGTCTTCCGGGGTTCGCTAGGCGTGAAACGCAAAGGGCGGTCCAGCCGTCTCAGAAGTCAGCACTTCGTTGCGCGAGGGGCGTGGGGGAGTTAGAATCAGGCGCCTTGCCGACCGGAGTTCGAACCGGCTTCCAAAAAATTTGTCTGAACAAGTGAAAAGGGGAGGATATACGGAATGCGAATGAAAGGTATACGACCGCTCATTACGTTGGCATTCTTGCTCGCCGCCGGCGCGTTTCCGGCAGTCGCACAACAGGGACCGCCGCCGGGCGGTGGACCGGGTGGAGGTGGCCGCCCAGCGGGACCGCCGCCGGGACCACCGCTACAGATTACTAGCGCGCCGTGGAGCGATGGCGGCGTCGTACCCGACAAGTACTCGTGCGCTGGCCCCGGAGGATTCGCCAACATGACTTCTCCGGCGGTGGAATGGAAGAATCCACCGGCGGGCACCCAGAGCTTCGTCCTGCTTTTGCACGATCCGGATGCGCACGCGCGAAAATCGGTGGACGACATCACGCATTGGATCGTCTTCAACATTCCCGCAGATTCAACCGGGCTGCCTGAAGGCGTGAAGGCGGATGCCCCGCCGACGATTGGCGTCCAGGGCGCCAACATCATGGGAAGACCCGGATACATGGGGCCTTGCGCACCTGCGGGACCACCCCACCACTACACGCTCGAGCTTTACGCGCTCGACACGAAGCTCGATCTGGCGGCCGGCGCCAGTCGTGACGACATCATGAAGGCGATGGAGGGGCACGTCCTGACTGGAGCGGTATACATCGGACTGTTCAACCGTCAGCCCGGCGCGAGCATGGGGCCACCGCCCCGGCAGTAGACGTTCCGGTAGATTTGCAAAAAGGGCGGAATCCGTTCGCGCAGGAATGCGAACGAGTCTCCGCCTTTTTCTTTTTCGCTGTGCGCGCTGCTACTGCGGCGTGAGCAAAACCAACAAACGGGATCTGAGCGAGAACAAATTAAATAGGGAAGGGAAAATTAGAAAAGGCCGGGGATTTTCATGCCCATGATTCCGGGCAGGCCGCCCGTGAGATCTTTTACTTGCTTGGAAAGTTCTTCGTCCACGCGCCGGTTGGCTTCATTGACTGCCGCTAGAATCAACTCCTGCAGCATTTCCTGATCCTTGCTTTTGAAAACATCCGGCTCGATGCGCAGCTCGGTGAGTTGCTTCTGACCGTTCATCTTGACGGAGACCATGCCGCCGCCGGCCGACGCCTCCACGGAAAGCCCGTCGAGTTGCTGCTCGAGCTTCTCCTGCACCTGCCGGAACTGCGCGAGCATTTGTTGTAGCGCTTTTACTTCCATGCTCTATTCCTCGCCCGGGTGCTTCACTCGCGAAATCCGTCCTCCGAACTTTTCGAGCATCGCTCGGACGATCGGATCCTGCTCGAACCGCGCCTGCAATTCCGAGCTGCGGCTCACTCCCGCCCGAACCGGGTCCAGTTTAACACAGACACGAAGGGGCTGGCCGACGACTTGATTTACGGCTGTGCGCAAACGTTCCATCGCTTCGCGCGGCAACATTTCCGTGAGCGCGCGATTCTCCGGAGAGAAGAAGAGACGGAACTCTCCGCCTTCCATTTCGCAACGTGTCGCCTGTTCGAGGAACGATGAGAGCAGCCTTGATTCTTGCAGAGCCGTTTTGATCGCTCCCAGTTGCACTGCCGAGAGACCATCGGCAACATTTTCCGCCGCGCGCGCGACGATTCGTGGCGGGGCAGCTGGCACAGGCGCAGGCGCGGCGGCGCGCGCGGTCGGCGCAGGAGGAGCAGCGGCGGGCGGCGTTGCCGATGCTTTCGCGGCCGGATCAGGAGCCATGCGGACCGCAGCCGCACTCGATGATGAGGAGGACGCAACCGCTTGCGTGGCCGGCGTCGCGCGCGGCGGTGTGCCGGGATCGGGTCGTGCGGGTCGGGGGCGCGCTTCGCTGTGAAGTTCGGCGAGAGCCTCTTCCAGCGGCGCGAGGCGTTGCGCGTTGATCAAGCGCAGCAGGCCAAGCTCGAGGTGAAGGCGCGGATCAGGCTTGCGCCGGAGATCGTCATCGGTCGCCAGGAGAATATTGAAAAAACGCGTAAGGTCTTCTTCGCCAAACTGCGCGGCTTGCTCCGCGAGGCGAGGTTGCTCATCCTTCGGTGCCGCCACGAGGTTCGAATCTGCGCCGCAGACCCGCACCACGAGCAGGTTGCGGAAGTGGCGAATAGCCTCGCGGCAGAAGTGCTGCAGATTTTGACCGTCGGCGATGAGCCGATGGACCAGCCCGAGAGCGCGCTCGGCCGACTGTGCTGCGATCGCTTCGACGAGGCTATCGAGCACGCTTTCGGCGACCACCCCGAGAAGCTCGCGCACTTGGGCGTCGGTGATCGTTTCGCCCGCATAGGCGATTGCCTGCTCGAGGAGCGAGAGACCGTCGCGCATGCTGCCTTCGGCTGCGCGCGCCAGCACCGCAACAGCTCCCGAGTCGATCTTGAGGTTTTCCGACTTGGCGATTCGCTCGATCTCGCCGGCGATCTCCTGAAACGTGAGCGAGCGAAATTGAAAAAGCTGCGCGCGCGACTTGATCGTTTCTACTAGATCCTCGGCCCGTGTAGTGGCAAGGATGAAGACGACGCGCTCCGGCGGCTCTTCGAGCGTCTTCAACAGCGCATTCGAAGCTTCGTCCGTAAGCTGGTGCGCTTCGTCGAGGATGACGACCTTGTAGCGGCTCGAGGCCGGCGCGTAGCGAACCATTTCACGCAGCTCGCGAATCTGATCGATGCCACGATTGGATGCCGCGTCAATTTCGAGAACGTCGAGCGAAGTCCCAGCCGAAATCTCGCGGCAAGAATCGCACGTATTGTCGGGATTGATCGTGGGGCCGCTGGCGCAATTCAAGGCCTTCGCAAGAATGCGGGCTGCGGTTGTCTTCCCGACTCCCCGGACGCCGGAAAAAATGTAGGCGTGCGCCACGCGATTCGATTCGATGGCGTTCGCGAGCGTCTTGGTGACGTGCTGCTGCCCGACGACCTCGCTGAACGTTTGCGGGCGATATTTGCGTGCGATGACTTTATAGCTCATGAAAGAATTCTTCGTGCCTCGCCTGGGCAGTTTCGAGTGCGATGAGAGGAACTTCGGGTACTCCGCGGCACACGAAACTGGCCCGCTACCGTTGCTCCCTTCCGGGCCTGGCGGGGTTTGCGGGGAATCGTTGCACAGAGCCCGAAGTTCCACCGAACGGCGGTCCGCGCTGCAAGTTTTTCTTGTGGCACGACCGCTTGGCGGAGTCTAGCACAGCGTCTAGCGCGGCGAAAGGCGAGGGCTGACACTGTCGCCGCAAAATGAGAATGTCCGGTTTGTGCAAAGTAGAAATGTCCGGTTTCATCCCAAGCGGGAGGCGGGATGGAAACGGAGCGGATCGAGTTGAGCGCGAGAGAACGGGAGCGGTTGAAGGTGCTGCAACAAGTGGAAGAAGGGCATCTGAAGCAGGTCGAAGCAGCCCGGCGGCTACGGCTGACCGATCGTCACGTGCGTCGTTTGCAAGAGCGGCTGCGCAGCGAAGGAGATCGGGGGATCGTGCATCGGTTGCGAGGCTGTCGTTCGAATCGAAAGATTTCCGAGGCAGTCCGGCAGCGCGTGGTGCGAGAGCTGGGCCGGGCACGGTATGCCGGTTTCGCTCCTACGCTGGCGGCCGAACATCTAGCGCGCCAAGGGATCGTGGTGAGCCGCGAAACGCTGCGCAGTTGGATGAGCGCCGCCGAACTGTGGCAGACACGCCGCCGGAGAGGGAAGCCGGTGCACGTGTGGCGGCCACGGCGTTCCTCGTTCGGCGAGTTGGTGATGATGGACAGCTCTCCATTCCGCTGGCTGGAGGAGCGCGGTCCGGCGTGCCATCTGATTGCGATGATCGACGATGCCACCAGCAGGGTGCGGGGCCGCCTAGTGAAGCACGATTCGACCGAGGAAAATCTGCGCACGCTGCGCGGCTGGCTGGAGCGATACGGGAGGCCGCTGGCGCTGTACACCGACAAAAACAGCCTGTTTGTGACCACGCGGAGCACACAGCGGCACGAGCAGTTGCAGGACACCCCCGCGCGCACGCAGTTCGGCCGCGCGCTGGCGGAACTGGACATCGAGTGGATCGCGGCCCATTCGCCGCAGGCCAAGGGACGCGTCGAGCGGCTGTTCGGCACGCTGCAAGACCGGCTGGTGAAAGAAATGCGTCTGGCGGGAATCGATACGCTGGAAGGGGCCAATCGCTTCCTGGAAATCACCTTCTGGCCCTTCTGGGAAAAGCGCTTCACGGTCCGGGCGGCGCAAGGCCGTGACGCTCACCGGCGACTGGAGCGCGAGCATCGCTTGGAACAGATCCTCAGCGTGCGCGTCGAGCGGACGGTGGGCTCCGATCACACGGTGGTCTGGAAAGGCCAGCGATGGGGCCTGCGGCGCGAAGAGGTCTGCGTCGGACTGCGCGGCGCTCGCGCCGAAATCGAAAAGCGGCTCGACGGCACGCACTGGCTGCGCTTCCGCGGCCATTACCTGCCGCTGCGCTCTTGTCCGGAAGCGCTGCGATCCGCAAGTCCTTCCGGCCTACGGCCTCCAGAACTTGCGGATCGCAAACCAAAACCCCCAACCCAAATCAAAACCCACTACAGCCCGCCTCCCGATCATCCTTGGCGTAAACCATGGAAGCGGACATTTCTATCTGGCACAAAACCGGACATTTCTACTTTGCGTTGACAGGCGAGGGCTGACACGGAAAGTTGTTTCAAACGCGAACACTCGTCGCGATAGAAACAGCCCGCGAGCAAACGGTGCGCGCAAGTTGGCGCCAAGTCGTTTGGTTTCTTGATCAGTTGGGAGCGCGCTTTGGCATGGCTTCTGCAGATTGCCGGATCGGAGGTTCGACGTGGATTCTCAACTGAGCCAAGAGATCGCAAGGATTAGCAGCTATCACGTGGAAGTATCCGGATGGGATGCGTCGGACGCTTTCTTTGTGGAAAAGACGACGCTGGATTGGAGCGGAGGCGACAAGAAGGAAATCAGTCTTTGGCCGACTCTGCGCGAGAACGCCGTAGTGTTCGTACGGCTGCTGCAGGAATTCGGCAAGACCGACAGTTTTCCGATCGCCTACCGCGCTGCCAGCGTCGAGGCTGGCGAGAATGGGCGAACGCTCGTCCAACTGGCAAGGCTGCATCCCCAGGCGCCTTTCAAAGAGACTGCGGGTTTGTCGGCCCAATCACAGAGCAAAGTGGCTTAGCGCATCGCGATTCTGCGGCGCGATCCAGCCGATCGGGGTGAGCGCCGTTCCTCTTTGAGACCCTGGTTCCAGTTCGGAACGGCTTGCAACGTGTGGAAGCACCTGATCGAGTTCGAATCCGCGACGCGGCGGCGATTCTAAGTTTTCGCTCGCCCACCAACGCTCACAATTTAGGCGCCTTACGCGCTCTGACGACGATCCCCGCCCGAACAAACTCAAGATCTACATTCTGGCACACGCATTGCCTAATGCCTGGCAATGAAAGCTCTCATGGAAAGACCCATCATCGCAACGGCACGCAAGAATCTCACCGTCTGTGTCCTCGACGACGATTCCAATCAGGTTGAGCTGACGACCGAACGGCTCGAGTCGGCGGGATTCTCGGCTATCGGCACGACGAGCGCCGAAGAGGCTCTTCAGAAAGTCCGGCTGGGCGGCTGCAAGGTTGTGCTGGTCGATTTCAAGATGCCGGGCATGGACGGTCTTACCTTTCTCGAGAAAGTCTTGCAGTTCGACCCCGGCGTGTACGTAGTCTTGATTACAGGCTACTACTCGGTGGATTCCGCGATCGAAGCGGTCCGGCGCGGCGCCTACGATTATCTCTGCAAGCCAATCGATTTTTCGCGACTCGAAAAAACTCTGGACGATTTGACCGAGGTGTTTTTGCAGCGCTCGCAAACACGCGACCTCGAGGAGAAACTGTTTCAAACCTCGCATTTTCAGGGCATTGTCGGGAAAAGTCCCGCCATGCTCGATGTTTTCGATCTGGCAAAGAAGGTGGCGCGACACTATACGAACGTCCTGATCACGGGCCCCACGGGCTCCGGCAAGGAACTCGTCGCGCGCGCTCTCCATGAACTGAGTCCGGTAGCGCAAGAGCGATTCGCCATCTGCAATTGCTCGGCGCTCATCGATACGCTGCTCGAGAGCCAGCTTTTCGGCCACATGCGAGGCTCGTTCACGGGCGCAACGGACACTCGGCCCGGTCTTTTTGAATACGCGAATGGCGGGACGGTCTTCCTCGATGAAGTCGGCGAGACTTCGCTGACGATGCAGGCAAAACTCCTCCGCGTGATCCAAAACCGCGAAATTCAGCGAGTGGGATCGCCGGAAGTGAAAACTGTCGATGTCCGGCTCATTGCCGCGACGAACCGCGACCTGCGGGCGGATGTTCTCGCCGGACGATTCCGCGAGGATCTTTTCTACCGCCTGAGCAGCATTGAAATCCGCGTGCCCGGGCTCACGCAGCGTCCCGAGGACATTCCGGTTCTCTTGCAGCACTTCTTGAAGAAATATAGCCAGACCTACGGAAAGGCCTTGCAAGGGCTCACGCGCCGGGCTCAAATCGTGCTCTTCCAATACAATTGGCCCGGCAACGTTCGCGAACTCGAAAACGTGATTTCGAGCGCAGCGCTAACGACCAACGCGGATTTTATCGACGTCGCCGACTTACCCGAACACCTCCAGAAGCCACGCCGCAATGGCTCGGCCCCGGAAGCGAATTGGCGCCCGCTGCCATTGGATGAAGTGCGCCGCGTTCACATCGAGCGCGTGCTAGAAATGTGCAATAGCAATCGGGTCCGAGCCGCCCAGGTTCTGGGCATCGGCCGCACGAGTCTGTATCGATTTCTCAAGCGAAAAAGCAATCGCGTGATCGCCGCCAAGGGTGGCGCGTAGCGAAAGCCCTCGCTGTTTTGCGGGCACGCCGGCTCCTTTGATTGGAAGGGCTGCGCGCCCGTTCGGACCCGCCTCCTACTTCAGTTGCCGCTCGATGTGTACGACGCGTTGTGCAGCAGCGATGCGGGCAGCGACACGCTCGTATCCATGCGCACGAGCATCCCAGTTTGCGCAGGCAGTTCGACTTCGCCACCCTTCTTTGCCACGACGTAAGCTCCACCACCCACCAAGCCAAACACTGTGCCGCGGAGAACATGACTGAAGATCAGGCCCACAGTAGAGCCGCCCGCCGTTCCAATCGCCACGTCCTCGACATCGCCTTTGACGCTATTGCGTTGCTCGACGACTTCACCCTCGACAGTTTTCAGATCTTTGCGCTGCTTGGCAGCATCTGTCCCGCTATAGATCGAGAGGATGCTCATTCTCGCAGGGAAAATGCGGCTCTGGATTTCGATCGAGTTGAAGACCAGGTTCATGGACGCTCCACCGCGGAACATCGAAAACAGTTTCGGGCGGTCGACGGTCGAAATCCTTCCGTGAACGATCGCGCCGGCGGGCAAAATCACCTGAGTGCCGGCAAAAACCGGCTCGGCGACAACGGCGGTAAACGGATCGCCATCGTGAGCCACGCGGGTGCTCAGGCCGTTGATCAAAGTGAGGCGTACTTGCGTGCCGGGAACCAATTCATTCGACTGGGCGTGAACTGCCGGGGTCAAAGACAACGCAACCAGGACCGCCGCGCAGAGCGCGATGAGAGACTTCATGGATCCTCCTGTTTTCTCGGCGGAAGATATTGCTCCCGCAGCGAATCGACCTGAACGAAGAGCTGTGTCAACTCTCGGATTCGGGTGAAAGACTGGGATCAGGGCCGCAAGGAAATGCGAGTCTGTCTCCAGATGCCCCCGGAACGTCGGGGGTGCCGCTGGCGCAGCGGTATGGGCGCGGAGGACGCACCCGTAAGTAAGATATACCAGAAAACTTTCGCGGCTGCCCGTAAAATTGAGCCAGTGTTCCCTTGTCCGACCCTTGATCTTGTCATGCCGGGCAGGTTAACCCTTTGACGTAAGGGTTCGAAAGGGCATTACGGGAACGGGGTGGCGGCAGGACGGCAGTTCAGGTTAAGATATTGTTTTCCCGGAGAGCACATTGACGCTGACGAATATTCAGGGGTTGAACGATGGCGGCAAGACATTGGTACGCGTGCGGCCGAGAGGATTTTGCGCCGGCGTCGTGCGGGCTGTCGACATCGTAGAGCTCGCGCTGGAAGCGTACGGGCGGCCGGTCTACGTGCACCACGAGATCGTGCACAATCGCTACGTCGTGGACCAGTTGCGGCGTCGAGGCGCCATTTTTGTCGAGACGATCGAGGAAGTGCCGGTCGGCGCGGTTCTGGTGTTCAGCGCGCATGGCGTTCCGCCGCGCGTGCGCAGCGAAGCGAAAGAGCGGCAACTCCGGGTGATCGATGCTACCTGTCCGCTCGTGACCAAAGTTCATCTCGAAGCGCTGAAGTTTGCACGCGAAGGACGGACGCTCGTACTGATCGGCCATCGCGATCATCAGGAAATCGTTGGCACTTCGGGTGAGGCTCCGGACCGAACCGTCGTCGTCGGCAGCGTAGAAGAGGTGGATAGTTTGGAAGTGCCTGATCCATCGCGGCTCGCTTTTCTCACGCAGACCACGCTTTCGCTGTACGACACTCAGGAGATCGTTGCGCGGCTCCGGCAACGTTTCCCGCTGATTGCCGGCCCGGCCTCCGATGATATTTGCTACGCGACACAGAATCGGCAAGAAGCGGTTGAAGCTCTCACGCGCGAGGTGCAGTTAATCCTCGTGGTCGGCTCGGCGAACAGTTCCAATTCGAATCGCCTCGTGGAAGTTTCCAAGCGTTCGGGCGTGCCGGCACGCTTGATTGAGGATGCGGGTGATATCGACGCGTCGTGGTTTGAAGGCGTGAATTCGCTTGGTTTGACCGCCGGCGCCTCCGCGCCGGAGATTCTGGTCGAGCAGGTGAGCCAGCGGCTCTCCGCACTGGGATTCACGAACCATCGCGACCTGGATCTGATTCGCGAGGACGTGCGCTTCACTCTTCCAGCGGAATTGGCTGCACGGCAGGAACGCGCGGCGACCTAACCATTTTTCGCCGCATGGCCGCAACTAGACGGCAAGGAGTGTATGAGTGGCGGTCAAAATCGTCCGCCAGCCCAATAAAATCGCGCTGCTGGGTTCACCCACAAGTGCGGCTGCGATGTCGTCGGGCCACGAAGGCGCTCCCGCTGCGCTGCGCGCGGCAGGGCTGGTGAGCCGCCTTCAATCGATCGGCTACGAGATCGCGGACCTCGGCGACGACCCTCCTCAGGTATTTAAGCCCGACAACGAAAGCCCGCGCGCCCGAAACATTTCCGGTGTGCTTGCTTCGCTCGAAAGTCTGAAGCCGCGAGTGGAGCAAGCGGTGAAGTCCGCCGCGCTTCCGTTGATTTTGACGGGCGATTGCTCCGCCGTCCTCGCCACCGTTGCCGGCCTTCGCCGCTATTTCCGCCACGTCAGCCTGATCTATATGGATCGCGACGCCGATTTGAACACTCCGGCGACCACACCGTCCGGTTGCCTCGACGGGATGGTGATTTCGCATATGACGGGACGCGGCGCAGCTGAGCTGGTGCGGTTTTGGGGCGAACCACCGCTTGTCCGCGAACCGGATATCGCGCTCTTCGGGGTGGACCGAGTCGATCCGGCGGAAGAAGAGGTGCTGCGGAGTTCACCGCTGCGCCGTAATATGGCCGACGAAGTCAAGCGTATGGGGCCTGCGGCAGCGGCACAAGCCGCCTTCGATCGCATTCGCGGCAAGGGCTACGAATGCGTGCTGCATTTCGATGTGGATGTGATCGCGGACTTCCAAGCGACGGATTATCCGGGGACGGGCGGACTGAGTCTTGCGGAGGTGCGTGAGGCGCTCGAAGTCTTCGCACGCCAGGAGCACTTGGCGGCCATTGAGGTGGCAGCCTACAATCCGCTCAAAGATTCCGATGGCAGTGGGGCGGCACTGATCGTCGATTTGCTGGCAGGTGTTCTCGGCAAGCGCCTGGAAGCCTTGCAAGCAAAGGTGCCGGCAGAGCCGGCCGTGGCGTCGGCCTCCGCGGAGGGAGTGCAGGTCGCACCCGACCTATCGGAGAAGGCAGCTGTGCCCGGCCAGGTGGAGATGCCGCCGCAGGCAAGTAGCGAATCCGAGCCATCACCGGTAGCCGCCGGTGACGCATGGTCATCCGACAAAATGGACGCAGCCTCTCCGTCAGAATCCGCTGACCCTGAGCAAAGCGAGGAGCAATCCGCAAATCAGGGGGATACAGGCGATCCGGCCTGAACTCCTGTCATCCGCGCCTGCTAAGATGAAATCCTATCCCGAAGTTATCATCTTCGACGTGGATGGCGTGCTTGTAGATGTGCGCGGCTCGTTTCACCGGACCGTGATCGAGACGGTGCGCTTTTTCACGGGCAAGCGCGTGACACGCGCGGAGCTGCACCACTGGAAGAGCCAATCGGGATTCAACGATGACTGGAAGCTGTCAACGGCCTGGATACATTCGCTCGGCGGCAAAGCGCCTTATGAGGAAGTAAAAAGCAAATTTGTGCAGCTCTATTGGGGGCAGAACGGGGAAGGAAACGTCCTGCGCGAGAAGTGGCTGCTCCCGCGCCCTGCGCTGCGGCGCCTCGCCGCCCGGTCGAAATTGGCGCTTTTTACGGGGAGGGTGAGGCAGGAGACAGACTACACGCTCGATCGCCTCAAGGTCCGCGAATTCTTCCGGCAGATCGTGACCGCGGAAGATGTACAAAACCTGAAGCCGCACCCAGAAGGGCTGCTCGCAATCCTCAAGGGACGCGACCCGGCGCGCGCTTTAGATCTTGGCGACAACATCGATGACGCCCTCGCCGCCCGCGCGGCCCATATCCCGTTTGTTGGTGTTCTGCCGCAAAGCCGCCAGGCAAGCGGGGCGCGCCGCGAGATGTTCCTCAAGCTAGGCGCGGCTGGGATATTGAAGGACATTCGCCAGCTCGAGCCCTGGCTCAAACGCGGTGGTTTTCGACCGGCTGGTCCAAGCGTCACCTCCCGAACATAGCACTAGGGGGCAGTACCAAACAGGACACGCGTACCATTGCTGAAGGCGCGTAGGAACCTCATTATTCATGAGGCGATTTCTACGCCTCTAAGCGATGGCCCCGAACACTAACGATAGCGTCCGAGCTACAGCTGCCCGCGCGTTTGTCCGTAGCCTGAACATTTTGCTGAAGTTCGCCCGAATGTATGATTTTGGGCACCCGCGTACGGCGAGGCAGTACGAAACTGCGTGGAGCGAATTGCGAGCCGCCATCGGCTCGGACGACCAAACCGGCTTGTTGCTCGCTGCTTCGGGCGATCGGCTGCTGCTGGACGGTACCCCTCTCGATTCGGCTGCCGCCGAGAAGAGTTTTGCCCGCATGCTGTCCACTGCTGGAATCGCCAGCATCCACTTTTCACCCAAGATCACGCAGGCGAGTCTGGCGCGTTTCGTGAGAGGCTTCCCGACGGGTTCCAACACGAAGCCCACGCAGCTGGCAGAGCAGCTTAAGGCGGCGCTTGATGGCGATCCCCACGTGCACGTGAACGAAGTCTGCTTTGTACCGGCGGATTCCGCCGTGGCGAAGTCAACGGTCGCGGCACAACTCGCCGCGCGGACGTTGGGAATGAACGCCGAGCAGACGGACAAACTCCTGAACGACCCCGAAAAACTCCTGCAATTGATCGTCGCTGCCGAAGGCACGAAGAGCGGAACCGACGGAACCGGGACCGGCGGGTCCGGGGGAAGCGGCTCCGGAGGCGGTCCGGGCACTGCCGGCGGCACTGGCTGGTTTACCGGCCCATCTGGCAGCATGGGGTCCGGCGGAGGCACAGGGCCCGGCGGAGGATACGGAGCTGGATCAGGGAGTGGCGGCGGGAGTGGCGGATTTGGCGGCCCGTCCGGCGGCGGAGCAGAGTCCGGAGCACCCGGCGGAGGATACGGAGCCGGATCAGGGAGTGGCGGCGGGAGTGGTGGATTTGGCGGCCCGTCTGGCGGAGGCACAGGGTCTGGAGCACCCGGCGGGGGGCATGGATCCGGATCAGGTGGCAGCGGGAGTGGCGGATTTGGCGGCCCGTCCGGCGGAGGCGCAGGGACCGGAGCAGCCAGCGGAGGATACGGAGCCGGATCAGGGAGTGGCAGCGGGAGTGGTGGATTTGGCGGCGGCCCGTCTGGCGGAGGGACCGGGACCGGAGCGTCCGGCGGAGGCACAGGGTCTGGAGCACCAGGCGGAGGGTATGGAGCCGGATCAGGTGGCAGCGGAAGTGGTGGATTTGGCGGCCCGTCTGGCGGCAGCGCAGGGGGCGGCTTGCCGACTGGATCGAGTGGCGGAACCGGGAGCAGCTCCGGCGGGTCGGGAGGTGGTTCAAGCAGCGGCCACTGGATGGATGCTCTGAGTGAGCCATCCGGCGGTGTCGTCACCTCCGTCACATCCGGCGTTTCCGTCGAGGCCGGAGGTGGATCGGGCGGCGGCGGTGGCGCGAGCGCATACAGCGGAGCTGTCGGCCTGGCGGGCGCCAGTGCTCGGGAATATCTTACCGGCGTTGCTGATACCGCTGCTGTTCCAGCGGACCCAACCGCAAGAGGTGGCCCGGCAACCGGCGGATCACAGGGCGGCGGCTCCAGCCCAAATGCATCTGGCGATCTGGCCGGCGGTGGCCCTGGCGCGGTCCAAGGACCGACTGGTAGCGCAGGAGTTTTGAGCCAATTCGGACTCGGTAACGGCCCATCTGCCGGGTGGACCCGCGCTTCTTCCGGCATACGAAACAATCGATCGGCCCGGAGCGCACCTGGTTCGATGGCCGTCGAGACAGGTTTGATGACCCTGCATCAGGATGAGCTGCAGGGAATTCTTCAGATGTTGTCGCAGATCGCCCGAACGAACGACGCCACAAAAGAAAATTTCGACGCCTCATCGTTTCAGTCGCGCCTTTCCGCATTGCCGCGACGCGCTCGATTCACCGTTAGCCAGGCGCTGGCAGCGCTCGCCGCGCAGGCGCCCACTGAAACTTCGGACAAGCCCACCCTCCTGAAGCTGGCTGAAAACATCGCCGTGCGCTTTGCGATGGAACGCTATCAGAAAGGAGACGTGAAGGTCGACGCCGTGCGGCAGCTGCTGGACGAAATGAGCGGCGAACTTGACGGACTCCGCAAAATACTGGGTGTTTATGAGCAGCGCATGAAACGAGCCGGCCTCGACGTTGGGTCTCATGCCGACGGCATGGCCCAGGAGTTTTGGTCCCTCATTTCGGACGACAAGCGGAAGGCCATCATTGAGTCGGGCGATATCTGGTGCGTTCCGGCCCCCAAAATCCGCGAGCACGTGGAACAACTGATCGCGCGTGGGGAAAATGCCGCGGCCGAGAAGGTTCTAAGCCGGTATATGAGTTGCCTCTCGGACAAGTCCACCGAGGCCCGCCGCCAGACCATCATCGGCATTGCCGAGCTTGCGCCCATCTACGCGAAGTGCGACGAAAAGCTGTTTATGAGCACGATGCGCGAAGTGGGACTGCGGCTCGTCGACGAAACGGATTCCGAACTTCAAAGCCTGATCGGGGCGGCGTTCGTTCGTTTGTCGCAGGAAGCGCAGAAGCATCGGTCCTATGCGGTGATTCAACGTTCGGTTGAGATGTTGAACTACATCGAGTCGGAGCGGCCGGGAGCGTCAAAGAATCTGCGGCCGCGCATCGGAATCGAAAACCACCTGCCCGAATTCATCGACGAATCGATGCGAGGGGGCAACATCCCGGCTGGGCTGAAAGATCTGCTGCGGCGGCTGCCCCAGCAAGCTTCCGAGCAGATCGCCTCGCGATTCGGGCGCGTGGGTTTCCGCGAGGATTGCGAACTTCTGGTTTCCATGATGGAGGTTCTCGGCCCCGAAGGTCTCGATCACTTGCGCGCTCAGCTTCGGCACGGCAACCCCGGTGATGCGATCGACACCGTGGGTATTCTGGTTCGATTGGACCGGGAAACTGTCGAGCGCGTTTTGCCGGACCGCATGAAGCAATGGAAACGAATCGCGCATGACCGGATCGTTCGTCAAATTGCGGTTAGCGGCGCGCCGGATTACGGCCGGCTGCTCATCCAGATTTTCGATCTTCTGGACTCGCTCGTTCGGCCGCTGGCGATTGATGAAATCGGGATGAGCGGAGAAATATCGGCGGATATGCGGCTCCTCAGGTTCGCGGAAGGCGACTTGCCCGGTGGATCGACCGATTACCTGCGCCTCAAAGCCATCGAGGCCCTCGGGCGTCTGCGCACGTCGAATGCGGAAGCAGTCCTGAGAAAAGTTGCCGAGTCGAAGAAAGCCTGGCGCTGGACCAATCCGCCGGAGTTGCGCCTGGTGGCCGCGCAGGCTCTCGAGAAGATCGATCCCGACTGGGCGCGCCATTTCATTCCTCAAAGCGACTTGAGCGTTGCGGAACTTTCGATCGAAATCCTCGATCGCGATCCCAATTCGTCCGCCATCCGCCAGCGCCGCTACCCACGGCTGCGTCTGGAACGCCCGGTGCCGGCGACGACGGTCAATCTCAAGGAAAATTTCCGGATGGAAATTCCAGAAATGGCGCTCGGTGGCGGCGTCGCACTCTGCGAACAGAGCCTGCACCCGGGCAGCGTCGTCGACATGCGCTTGAACGCCGGCACGAAAATCGTCAGGGCGCAGGCGATCGTGCGCGACGCCAACACGCAGGCTCGTGCCTTCGAGGTAGTCGATATGGAACTTGAGGAGCGCTCCAAGCTGCGCAAGCTGCTTGTCCAGCTGGGCAACGCTCTGAAACAGACGACCTCACAAGAACGCAACCGCCGCGGCGTGCGAACGATCTTCACGAGCGGTACCTAGCCGGCCACGTTATTGGCCCGGTTCCGCCAGCGCCTTTCGCCCTTGTTGTATCCGCTCTCTATCCAGCCGTAGAGCGCCCATTCGAATTGCCGTCACCAGCAATGCTCCGCCGCCGCCGCTTGCCAGGATAAAGAAATAGACAGGTTTCGCGCGCACCTCAACAAATCCAATCAGTCCGAGCAACGCCGTTGCGACATAACACACCAGGGCAACCATACGCGCCGATGCCCCGCGCGTGGCCAACAGATCGTGCGAAATTATTTGCTGAAAGTTTTCGATAAGTTGGGTGTCTCGACGCGCGTTGAACTCGTCCTCTATTGCCTCCAGGACCGCCAACGGACGCCCGTCGCAACGCCCTGAGTGGCCTCTTGTTTCTCGCTGCGGCCGCCCATATCCTCCGAATCCATCCCCGTTTTGAAGCACTCGAGTCAACCAGTCCCATTGCAGCAAAGCCCTTGATACGATAGCGTTACAAGATGTCGCCCGGGTGGCGGAATGGCATACGCGGGGGACTTAAAATCCCCTGACGCTCACGCGTCGTGTGGGTTCGACCCCCACCCCGGGCACCAACGCCGTGCGCTCCGCGGTTTCAAGGCTTCCGCTGGTCTCATACCCTAATTTTCCGTGTATCATGTTGGCGAATGAGCGGTGATCCCAAGAATTCGAATCGGCCAATCACCTACTGGATCGGCGAAGGGGCTGGCTGGCTGCTGAAACATGTGGTGAGCGCGCTCGCCGCGACGGGTCTCACCCCGAACATGTTTACGTTCCTGGGCTTGGGCGTAAACGCGTGGGCAGCGGCATGGTTCGCCACGGGGCGTTTTCGTGGAGCGGCGGCCGTGCTCTTTCTCGCGGGCTTTCTCGACATGGCGGATGGCCAGGTGGCGCGCCGCGTCGGCCGCGTCACGGCTTTCGGAGCGTTCCTCGATTCCACGCTCGACCGCTATTCCGACCTCGCGCTTTACATGGGGCTGATCGTCTATTACACCTTGATCGGCCGCACGTTCTACATGGCGCTTGCCGCAATCGCCATGGCGAGTTCCTTCATGGTCAGCTATTCGCGCGCCCGCGCTGAATCTCTGATTCCTTCGTGCAAGGTGGGATTCATGGAGCGGCCCGAGCGCCTCGTTCTGCTGATCATCGGCGGCGTAGCGCGCCGCATGGGCCCCGTCCTCTGGGTGATCGCAACCATCTCCACTCTCACCGTGATCCATCGCGTTGTCTACACGTGGCGAGAGTTGCGCGCCGGCCGCGCCCTTCCCGACGCAAGTGTCGAGCAGCTGTCCTAGCTATAGGCTTGCGGTGAGTAATGTTGCCTCTGCGTCTCCCTGCCCTGAGTCCGTAGGGAAGGGAGCGGTAGCCAGCAGTTTTCTCCGTGTTCTGCCTCGGTGCTTTTAGTCGCACGGTTCGTCACGTTCCTACAAGTTCCCGCGCGCCTTGAGCGCCTCTTCCACCGGCGCCGACACAATCTCCTGCACCCTCTGCCGCAATTCATCCACCTCCGAGCGGCCGACCTTCGACGTATCGATCGTGTCGTGCAGGTAGACCGTGATTTTCCCGGGCGTCAACATCCAGCTGCCCGTGCGGAAAAACTCATAGGATCCGACAATGCTCGTCGGCACAATCGGCACGCCGAACTTCTGCGCGAGACTGAAAATCCCTTTCTTGAATTCGTGAACGTGCCCGTCCCGTGTCCGGGATCCCTCGGCAAATGCGATCAGGCTGGTGCCTGAATCGAACGCCGCCTTCGCGCGCTCGGTCATGATCGCGAGCCCTTCGCGGCTCGGGACGTCGGGCACGGGAATATTCCCGAACCACCCCATCATCCATCCGTAGATGGGCAGCTTGAAATGAGATTCCAGCTCGAACCCGCGCAGAAATTGCGGAATCGCCGAATAGACCACGAACGGATCGAAAATATTCACGTGGTTGCAGATAAAAAGGCTGGTGCGCTTCGGATCGAAGCCCGGCGAGATGCGGACCTCCAGTTTCGCCCCAGCGAGCCGCAGGATATTGCGAAAGAAGAGGCGCTGCGGCCAATCATTCTTGCGCGGATCGACGCACAGCCCGAGAAGAACAAGGAACGTGCCAACCACCGCGAAATGGACTCCGCTCACGGCCCATAGCAGCGCCGAGCGAACCGTCCGCAATGCTTTGTTCATAACACCACGTCCAGTGCGGCCGGAAGAATCTCGATTGAGCGGCATTTCAGGAGAAGGATTTCGCCGTCCACCATCGCATTTACCGGCTCGGCGAGATCGAGCTCGATCCGCTCGGCCGCCGCCCGCGAAGCAAGCGGATGTTCGATATGCGTTCCCGTGAATAGTCGCGGGAAGGTCCACAGCAGCCTCAGCCGCCCAATCGGTCCCCACCGCACGCACTCGATCCGCCCGTCCGTAGGGTCGGCTTTGGGCGCGATCATCATTTTCCCGCCGGTAAATTTGCTGTTGCTGAACGTCAAAAGAAGACAGCGGCGCCGGTCCCACTCCTCGGCGCCATCGACGCGATGCGGAAATGCCAAATGTCGCAGTCCGGCGAGCCGCGCGACCACTCCCAAAATGTAGCCGAGTTCGCCGAGCCCCTTGAATCGCCGGTTCGTGAGTTCGCCCACATCGGCAGGGAAGCCGAGGCTGAGCAAGTTGATGAAATAGATGTCGTCGCCCGAGTGCCGCAGGCGCAGCACGTCGCACGTCCGGAGATTGCGTTGTCGCAGCGCCTCAATTGTGTGCTCCACGCCCCGCGTGGTGAAATCGCGCAGAAACGAATTGCCGGTGCCCAGTGGCAGAAAGCCGAGGACCGGACGCCCTTGCGTCTGTGCCTCGGGAAAAAGGCCGTTCACGATTTCAAATGCCGTGCCGTCTCCGCCGACCGCCAGAAAATTGCGATAGCCCTTCGCATACGCAGCGCGCGCAAGCGCGGTCGCCTCGCCGGCTTTCGTGGTCTCCGCCACTTCGAGTTCGATTCCCGCTTGCCGCACGCGATCGAGTGCAGCCGGAGAGAGCCGGCCGCAGCGCCCGCCCCCGGCAGCCGGATTCACGATCGCGAAAAATCGCTCCTTCGGTGCTCCCGAAGTCACAGAGGCACCACCGATTCGCGGCTAGCGCCCTCGCGAATCTGCTCCGCAAGCTCCATTCGCTTCACTTTCAGCGAAGCCGTGCGCGGGAAATCCGCATCCCAAATCAGATACCCGCTGACGCGCTTGTAGTTCGCCAGCCGTCGGTTTCGCTCGGAAAGCTTCGCGATCGTGTCGCCACCGATCGCGTGTCCCGGCTCGGCACGAAGGACGAACACGAGCTTTTCGCCCACCATCGTCCGCTCGGGCCACAGGTAATTTTCCGCGAAAACGCAGAATTCCTTCACCGGCAGCCCCTCGAAAACATTCTCGATGTCCTCCGGGTAAATATTTTTGCCTTCCTCGGTGACGATCATGTTTTTCTTGCGGCCGAAGAGCTGCAGATGCCC
Organism: uncultured Acidobacteriota bacterium; assembly: GCA_963740095.1. Classification (GTDB taxonomy): domain Bacteria; phylum Acidobacteriota; class Terriglobia; order Acidiferrales; family UBA7541; genus Palsa-295. The sequence continues at coordinate 50,274 of CAVUDN010000052.1, read as the reverse complement.
GCTCGCGTCCACGCGCCCCAAGTCGCCGGTCATCAGCCAGCCATCGACAATCGTCTCCGACGTCATCTCCGGATCGTCGAGATAGTGCGACATCACCGTCTTGCCGCGCACCGCGACTTCACCGATTCCTTCGGCATCCGGATTCACGACGCGAATTTCCATGCCGGGCAGCGGTTTGCCCACAGTGTCGGATCGAAACGGCTTGAAGTCGTTCACGCTGATCACGGTGCCTGCCTCGGTGCAGCCATAGCCATTGCCCACCAGAATCCCCAAATCGTAGAAAAATTGCAGCGTCGCTGGCTCGGTAAAAGCGCCGCCCACAAAGAACGCCCGCAGCTCGCCTCCAAACGCATCGTGCACCTGCCGCAGCAGCGCCCGGCTGATCGCGCGATTGGGCCGCCGCCGCGTCAACGCCCGATTGACGCCGATCAGCGAATTCAGCATCTTGCGCCGCGCGGGCGAAAGCTCGTCGAATCGTTGCCGCAAGCCGCGCTCGAGATTCTTCAACACCATCGGCACGAGGCTCATGTACGTGATCTTGTATTTCGTGAACGCCTCGCGAATATATTCCGGCCGCAGCGTCCGCAGATGCACCACCGTTGCGCCGCACACGAACGGCCCGATGAATCCCACCATGAAATCGATGGCGTGGTTTGTCGGCAGAATACTCAGGTAGCGCACGCCGGGCCAGAATGGGTAGAGCGACGTCAGCGCCACGCACTGCTCGAGATAATTCTCGTGCGTGAGAACGCATCCCTTCGGCCGCCCGCCCGTCCCCGACGAATACACGATGCACGCCGCATCGCCGCGCGTCCGCGCTACAAACACCGGTTCGCGTGCATCGCGAAACTCCTCCCACCGTTTCGCGCCCGCGAGATCGGCTCCCGTCGGCGCTTCCGTCACGAGCACAACACGCGTCCCGAACCCCGCAAATCCCTCGGCCTGCGTGATCGCTCGCCACAAATGATATTCGACAACCAGCACATCGGCCTTCGAATGCGCGAGCAGCTTCAACTGCTCTTCGGGCGTCAGCTTGTAATCGATCGGAACCAGCACGCCGCCGCAAAAGAAAATCGCGTATGCCGAAATCAGCCATTTCGGCTGATTCGTCATGATAATGGCGCCGCGCGAGCCCTTGACGAACCCCGCATCCTGCAATGCCCGCGCGAGCGGCAGCGCAGTTTCCTTGAATTGCCGGTACGTGAACCGCGCGTTCTCCCGCTCGCGGTCCGCCTCGATCAGGCACACCTCATCCGGCCAGCGATCGAGCGCCGCGCGCAGCGCCTCACCCAAGCAGTTGTATTGGCGGAGATCCAGCATCAAAGGCGGGACTGAATTCGTTCGGCTAATGTGCGAAAGTCGCTGACGCCTTGCAGTTCGTAATCCGGCAGCTCGATATGAAAATGTTGCTCCAGCCGCGTCAGCAGATCGAGCGCCTGAAGGCTATTGATGCCCAGCTTCTTGAAAAAATCATCGTCAGGGCTCAGCTGTTCGCGCGGCACCTTGAAGTGCGCAGCCGCAAGCCCCAATACCTCGTCCGTCGTTTTCTCGATTGTGGTCATGTTCTCTTATTCTGCCACATCGTGTTTGCGGCCATGATCTCATATCTGGAATTCTAAAATCTGAAATCCCCGCCTAAGGCAAATATGGCAACGCATCCGTCGACTCCACGAATTTGCGCAGCCCTGCCTCGACCGCCGGCCGCATGAACAACTCGCAGAAAACATCGATCTCGCGCCGCAGCTCTTCGCGCGGGATCGGTTTGATGAACCGCTTCGCCGCGATGGCCGTCTCGCGGTCGAATTTCCCCAGATGGGCCGTCGTCGCGCGCGCCACGGACAGCACGTCCCCTTCGCCCGCCACCTGGCTCACCAGCCCCAGCGATTGCGCCTTCGTCGCGTTGATGCTGCGCCCGGTCAATAGCAGGTCGCGCACCGCGGCGTTCCCCAGATCGCGTTTCAGCCGTGGGACGCCGCCGAAACCGGGAATCAGCCCCAGCCGCAGCTCCGGAAAACAGAATCGCGTCATCTTATCCGCGACAATCAGGTCGCACGCCAGCGCCAGCTCGAATCCGCCGCCAAACGTCACGCCATGCACCGCGGCGATCGTCGTGATCGGCGCCGCATCAAGCGTATTCATCACGCCATGAATCCGCTCGAGGAAATCGCGCACGCCCGCCAGCCGCGCCGCCGGACGCAAATCCTGCAAGCTGCGGTACAGCTCGCGAAGATCGGCTCCCGCGCAGAATCCCTCTTTGCGCGCGCTCGAAATAATCAACGCGTGCGAGTCGCCGGCCAGCGAATCGAGCGCGCCCGCAAACTGCTCGAGCTCCCCCAGCGTCGCCGACCCGATTTCATTGCACGGCGCCCGATCGAGCGTCAGCTCGATCACGCCATCCGCCGTCCGCCACGAAAGCGTCCTGCCCGCGAAGCTCTTCATGTGGGCTTCTTCTGGTAAAGCTGCTCGATTTCGCGCTCAAACCGCGCCGCGATCGCATCCCGCTTGAGTTTGCCCATGGTGGTCAGCAAGCCATTCTCCATACTGAAAGGCTCGCCGACAATGTGAAACCCGCGAATCTGTTTGTAGTGCGGCAATCCCGCATTCACGCTGTCGAGAGCCGCTCGCACGCGCCCTTCATCCAGGCCATTCGCCGAGCCGTTGCTTCCTGCCGAGGTCACGAGCGCCGCCAGAAAACTCCGCTGGTTCCCCAGCAGGACCACTTGCTGCGCCTCGGGCAAGAGCGCCGCAAGCTCATGTTCGAGCGGCTCGGGCGCCACATTGTGCCCCGAATTCAAAACCAGCAGATTCTTGATGCGCCCCGTGATGCGCCAATTTCCCTTCGCGTCGACCTCTCCCTGATCGCCCGTATGAAACCACCCGCCCTCGAACGCCTTGGCCGTTTCCGCCGGCCGCTGCCAGTATCCCGGAAACACATTCGGCCCGCGCACGAGGATTTCGCCATTCTCCGCGATCGTCATTTCAATTCCCGGCACGGCCGGCCCTACGCGCCCCGGCTCGACGTGCGCTGGATCGTCCATCGTGCAAATCGCCGTAGTCTCCGTCAGCCCGTACACCTGCAGCACCGGAATCCCGAGCATCATGTAGAAAAGCTGCGTCTCGACGGCCAGCGGCGCCGATCCGCAAATCAGCGCCTTCAGGTTCGGCCCGATGCTTTTCCGGATCGCGGGAAACAGAGCCGCGTTCGCAAGCCGCAAGCACAAGGAGTCCGCCAGCGAAACGTTCGCTCTGCTATGCCGCCGCAGGTAGGCTCGCTGGGCGCGCGTGAAAATAGCCGCCGCCGCACCTCCACGCTTCTGGATCGACTCCTCCACTTTCCGCCGGACGCGCTCGAGGAACAGCGGCACATTCACAAAATAATTGGGCGCCGCAATTTTAAGGTCGTCGGCCAGCCTCGTCAGGTCCGTTGAAAGCGTCAGAAAGCTGTTGCGCGAAAGCGACGTGAGCAGCAGGATTCGCGCCGCCCCGAAACAAAATGGCGCGTACTGAAAGACGCGGTCCGGCGCGCCGCTCCGCCCCATCAGCTGATCGAGGCGCGCATTCGTGCGGTTCAGCATGAATGTCACGTTTCCGGCATTCAGCACCACCCCCTTAGGCTCGCCCGATGTGCCAGACGTGTAGACAATCGTCACCGCATCGTGATCGACATGACGATAGGGCGGGGTAGACGCCTCGCCTTTCGCGCCGTCGCCGCCGAAAATCGTGTCCAAGTAAACGACAGGTGGTGGCGCGCTCAAATTTGCCAGGGCCCCATGAGCCAGCGCCGCATCCGAGGCGCACAGCAGCGCAGGCGTCGAGTCCTGGATCATCCCCGCGAGTTCGCTCCCAACTTGGCGTGGGTCGAGCGGAACCACGATCAGCCCCTCGGCCATCATCGCCAGATCGAGCGCCGCCCAGCGAACGCTATTCGGTGCGAGCAGTGCGCAGCGGTCACCGCGCTTCAATCCGCGCGCGGCAAGAAATCCTCGCGCCTGCGCGATCATCACGAGCAGCTCGCCACCGGTAATCGAAGCGATCCGCCCATCGCGCACTTCGCCGGCTACCGGCGCATTCGCCGCTCCTGAGAGCCGCGCGAAAATTGTCTCGAGAAACGTCAAGTCGTTGCCTTCGATCGCTACGCCGCTTCGATCGCGTCGCTATGCCGCTCGAGCAGTTGCTGCAAGCCCGGGCTGAGCGGCGGCAAATACTCTTCCCATCCCAGCACGCCCGTGCGCACCGGAAATTCCGGATATTGCCGCGCCACCTGCGCCTCGAAATAGACGCCCATGCGCGCCATCAGCTGCAAGTTGCGCACGACGGTCCGCGCCATCGAGTCGCGAATTTCGTCGGCGCCCACATCCAGCGAGCGCAGCGCCACGAAAATCTTGTCGCCCAAATCCTGCTCGTCGACGCGCATCAAAAGGTGCCCGTGGCCGCGGTCGCGCATCAGGTTGCGGATGCGTTCGTCCATCGTCACGCCCGCCGAAGGCACGCCCGCCGGCATCGAAGTCACGATCGCGTGAAACCGCGACGAAAGCATGCGGTCGCACTGCCGCAAAATGCTCACCATCTCGTGCATGTCGAGCTTGTCCGACGAAAAAATCGGCGCGCCCCCGAGCTTTTCGCCCAGCCGCTCGCAGGCCTCCCGGTCGAGCATCTCCATTGCCACCAGCACCGGAAACACGCGGCGGCTGTTGCGATACCGCTCGATCCCCGCCGCCATCTCGGTGAGATATTTCTCGAATGCCGCGTCCACCGCCGCTCCGGATTTGTGAAAGTAGATCGACCGGTAGTGGCTCTTCTCGTACTTGCCGGTCAGCGAATGAACCAGCGCCTTTCCGAGCGACGCCTTCACCGGCCAGAAAAATGGATTGATCGGGCAAACGACCAGCACAGGTGTCGATCCGTCCCATCCGGCGTCCAAAAGCATCTTGCGGCCGTATTCCGGCCCGGCGTTCGGCTCGAATGTCCACGCGGTGTCGGCGCCCAGTTCCGTCGCCACGCCCAGTTTCCCGAGCACTTCCTGCGACTCCATATTTCGCGTGATCACCAGCGAATCGCCGCAATAGCGGCGGCACATTTTCTGCAGCAGCGGATCCATCTCTCCCGCTTCGGCGCCGTACGCGACGCTCAGCTTGTTTTGCGCCGACGCGATGCCAAGCGCGCCGATCATCATCGCCGTCAGCGCGTTCGCGAATTTGCTCTTGAACATCGACCCTTCGCACGCCACCACGCCGTGGTTCTTGCGCACCTCCGAATGCAGGAACGGCGGAAAAATATCCGGCAGCCGCACCTGCTGCGCGTTCTCGAAATAGCCGCGCGTCAGGTCGAAATCCTGCGTCATGACGCTGAGCGCAAGATTCTCGTCGCCCAAAATCTTCCGAATCTGCCGGACGATTCCTTCTACGCGAATATCCGAGCCGGTATTCCGCGTCCCGTTGTATCCCGCGAGCAGCAACTTCAGCTTTTCGCCCGGCTTCCACGCCTCGCCCACGCCGAGCATCCATTCGAGCTTGTTCAACTCGATCAGGCTGCTCACCCACGCCTCGAGGCCGAGGTCCATATCCCACATCAGCGCGCATCTCCCGCCGCGCCTGCCGGCAGCGGGGCCGCTTCGGCCGCGCCGCTCGCGGGCAGATCGCGATACTTGTACGTGAAATGATTTTCCCGGCTGAATCGCAACAGCGGATAGCAGTATTGCGAAAACGGCGCCGGCGCCTGGCCCATCTCCTCTACAATTCGCCGATTATCGAAGACCGTGTTCCACACAAGGTACGGCAAGAATACTTTCAGCAGCGTCGCGAGGCCCCCGATCTTTCCCGCGCGCCCCGCCAGCGCATGGATCATCTTCGACGAAGGCCCTTCGAGGCTCGGCACGTAGATCGGCCCGCGCTTGCCCTGCGCTTTCGACAGCGCGTCCGTCAATTCCTGAAATGTCTCTGAACCTGTCCCCGACGACAGATGATAAATCTCGTGCGCCGTCCGTTCCTGCTGGTGCAATTTCGAAATCGCCCCGGCCACATAATCCACCGGCACGATATCCACTCGATCCGTCGCGCGCAAGGGAAGCGCTGGCAGCCCGGCGAGAAACACAAACGCGCGCACCATCTCAAACTGATTCGTCTCCGGCCTGCGGCTATCCCCGAGGACGATGCTCGGCCGGAAAATCGTTCGCGGCACGTCGGGCAGCAATTCGCGCACCATGTGCTCGCAGAATTTCTTGGTGCGCGCGTAGGGATCGTAATCCGAGCGGTTCCAATCGATCGAAGTGTCCTCCTCAACCACCTCGTCCGCGCGATGCCCAGCCACGGCAACCGTGCTTACGTGGCTGAACCGCCGCAAGCCATGATCCTCGCGCGCGCGCCGCGCAAACTGGATCACCTCGAGCGTCCCGCGCAGATTCACATTCAGGCAGCTCTTCTCCGATTTGCGGTTGAGCGAGGCCGCGCAGTGAATCACCGAATCGGTCGAGCGCACCATCGCGCGATATTCATCGTCGGCAAGCCCGAATCGCGCATTCGTCAGGCCGCCGAGGAAAATCCGAATGCGGTTGTGCGACAACTCCTCGAACTGGGGAGCGTCCATGTGCAGTTGCAGCGAGTGCCACAGCCGCTGTCGCGCCTCCAACGGATCGCGCGCGCGCACCAGCACGTTCAGCGATTCGCCGGATTCGGCGAGCAGGTTCGTCGCGATGTGGGCACCGATGTATCCGGTGCTCCCGGTCAGGAGGATAGCCACGGTGTTGTGATTTCAGGGCGTCGTTGCCGGCGTTTCGGCGCCGCCCGCGAGAGGCACATTGCGCTTCGGCGGCCGCGCTTCCGGAGGACGTCCTTCGATCAGAGGATAGCACCACTTGCGCAGCGCCGGAATGTGGACGTTGATCCAGTAGTCCCACCAGTCGAGCGAGCGCGCGTCGTATCCGAAGGCCTCGCGCTCGTCTTCCGGCAGCGCGGTTCCGAGTCTTTCGACGTTCGCGGCTTCGAATACGTGGTCGTTGTGCAGGATGAACGGCTCGAACAGCGCCACCAGCTTGATTACTTTCTCGAGCTCGCGCTCCTGCCGCGCGAGCGGCGGCCGCATGAACCGCAGCGGCTCGACGCTCTTGTTGATCGCCTGCACGATCATTTTCTGCGCGGGCGCCGAAAGCCGGTCGTAGCGCGCCTTCGACACCGGAATCGCATCGAATTTCAGCCGCATGCGCTGATTGAGCCCGTTCTGCGCGCGGTAGAACTTGCGGTGCCCCAGCCCCGTGAGTTCGATCGACCGCCGCATGTCGCACGGATTCGCCACGGAGGTCGCCAGGTGATACAGCCGTTCTTGCCGCCGCGTCACGAGGGCCGCGGTGATGAGCGTCATCCCGCGCGCCACCAGATCGACCGGAATCAGATCGAGGCACTTGCTCGCATTCGTCGGCAGTTGCCGGAAAAAAGTCCCGAGCAGGTAGGAAAGCGACGCCGATGTGTTGATCCCTTCATTCCATCCGAGGAACGGCTTCTCGATCGACGACTCCACGATCGACGGCCGCACCACGGCGATTGCCGCGCCCGGAGTTTCATCGAGAAAAGTGCGGATCAGCGATTCCGACAGGCTTTTCGTCAGCGTGTACGTATTGGGCCAGCCGTATTCGTTCGCGCGCCGCGTTCCGGCATCCATCATCGCCACGCGCAGCCAGCGAACACGATTCTTGCGGATCTGATTCTCGAGCGCGGCCCCTTCCAGATTTTTCGCCGCCTGTTTCTTTTCGAGCGCCTGCTGCCGCAGCTCGTTGGTCACTTCTTCGGATTCCGCACGCTTTCCGATTTCCTGCGTCAGCTCCTTGAGCGCCTTCCATTCCTTCACGGCTTCAAAATTCGGCGCGTCGCGCGGCGTATAGTTTTTCGGCAGATATTCGATGATGCGGCCGTCGCGCGAGCCCACCGCGTAGCAGGTCGAGAGATGCATCAGCGCCGCGTGGTCGCAGCTGCGCAGGAAATCGAGCAGGTACTCGGTCGACTGCACGTTGGCCGCAAGCGCATCGCGCAAATCGGGGTTGAAATCCGTCAGCCCGCCGCTATTCACGATCACGTCGACGGTCCGTGCCATCCGCTCGCGCACTTCCGGCCCGAGCCCGAGATCCGGCTTGCTTGCGTCTCCGCTCAGCACCTCGACGTGCTCGCGCAGGAAATCCGCGAACCTGTCGCCATGCCGCTCGGCCAGCCGGTCGTACACCGGCGATTCCTCGACCATGCGCTCGAATCGCTCGAGCGCGCTCGCCGAACGGTTTCCGCGCACGATCAAATGAACGCGCCCGATCTCCGGCAAATCCGTCAGCAAACTCGCGAGCCACACTTTGCCGATGAATCCCGTGCCGCCGATCAGCAGAATGTGTTTGCCGCGCAGCGCTTCGCGCACCGAGAGCTTTGCGCCTTTGTATTTCGTATCGAAGCGGACAATCGGCAAGTTCACTTTCGGCGAAATTCGCTCGGCCGGCCGAATCGCTTCGTCCAGCACGCCGGGATTTTTCGTGAAGCCGAGATCGCTCACCGATTGATCGCGCGTCAGGGTGCCGTCCGGGCCGTTCTCCTGAAACCTCGCCATCGGGCCGCGCGGGCGAATCACCGGATCGAGCAGGCGTCCCGTGGCCAGGCCATCGCGAAAATCCAGACGGTTGCAAAGGATGCGCCGCACGCCGAAGTGTTTCGCGAGCGGCCGCATGATGTGATCGAGCCCCTGGCTCACGAGCACCACGTCGCTGCCCGCTGCGAGTAGTGCCTGCAGCTGCGCGGCACCGGCGGGTTTCAGCCTCGGTTTCAGGAAGTAGTGGAAGAATTCCTCGCCCAGCAGATCGAGGCGGTCGCGGCTTTCCCCGCGCAGCACGGTGTGCAGCACGCGCGTGGCGAAATGCCGGTCGGTGATGTAGAAGAACGGCCGCGCCAGCGCCAACACGCCCATCGTTCCGCGCCGCGCCCAGCGCTCCGCAAAGCTCTGCGCGTTCCAGGTGAAGAAGCCGACGGGCCGCACCGCAGTCAGCGCCAGCAAGCTGCCCTCGACGCGCCAGAAAACAGGTTCGCCCGCGGGCACAGAGACGCTTGCGTCGTTTGTCGTTGCGGTCAGATATGTTCGGGCCGAGTCAGATAGGGACATATTTCGAGTAGACAACTTGCCAATCGCCGATACTCGAATTTACACGTTCCCTGGCCGCTAAATCAAGGCGCGGCGTCGCGCTCGTTCCTTCCCACTGCTAGCGCGCGACTCTGGCAACGCCTCCTTGCGAGTGAGCCACGCCGGCGGGCTGAATGTGAAACACGCGCTCGGCGTTCTCGTGGTAGATCTTGTGCTTGTCGGCATCCGAAATCGGCGCCGAATCCATGAACGCGACCGCGGGCGTGGTCGGCTGATACGGATAGTCGATTGCCCACAGCACGTTCTCCGCTCCGAGCGCCTTGATCGAAAAATCGAGCGCCAAGTGCGATTCCACGCCGCTCGTCGTGATCACGAAATTGCGCTTGAAATATTCGCTCGGCTTGAGCTGCAGTTTCGGCGCGGAGCCGCGATTCTGCGCGTTCTTGTTCATGTAATCGAGCCGCCACGCCCAGAAATGGACGGCCTCGCCCATGTGCCCGAGGCAAATCTTCAGTTTCGGGAAGCGATCGAACACGCCGCTCACGATCATGCGCACCGCGTGCGTCGACGTTTCGATGCCGTAGCCCCACTGCGCGCTATCGAGTCCGTAGTGCCGGAAGGGCGCGGCGAGGCCGTCCGATGGCGCGCGCGGGTGGATGTAGATGCACGCGTCGAGCGCCTCGGCCGCTTCGAGGCACGGCCAGTATTTCTGATCGTCGAAATATTCGCTGTTGGTGTGCGAGTTGACCACGAATCCATTCAGCTTGAGCGTTTTGATCGCGCGCTCCATCTCTTTCACCGCGCGCTTGGGAGATTGCGGCGCAAAGCTCCCGATGCCCGCGAACCGGGTTGGGTGCCGCTTGATCACTTCGGCGAGCCGGTCGTTGGCCATCGTCGCAAGCTCGGTCGCCGTGTCCGCATCGAACATCTGCACGCCCGGCGCGGTAAGCGACAGCAGATGGACGTCCACGCCATTCGCATCCATGTCGCGCATGCGCTCGCCCTCGAGGTCGATCAGCCGCCCCAGCAGGCCTGCCATCGCGTCATTCGTCTTCGCGTCGTAGATTCGCTCGACCAGCTTCATGTCGAGGCTGTTACTCGGGCTTCGCGCCACGTCGCGCAGCCCTGCCGCTACTTCCGGAATCGAAAACGCTTCTTCCGTCGCAATGCGGCGGATTTTCAGTTCGGGAGCCATCGCGTATCTCCTTTCTGCAAAATCAACCAGGTGTTGGAGCAAGTATTCGGGCGCGCCGGAATTAGCGCCGCCGTCACTTGCCTTTGATCGAGATCAACTCCACTTGAAAAATCAGCGTCGCGTTGGGAGGGATCGGTCCGCGCCCCTCCGGGCCATAGGCAAGATCAGAAGGAATAAAGAGTTGCCACTTCGATCCCACGGGCATCAGCTGCAGCGCTTCGGTCCATCCCTTGATGACGCCCTTCAACGGAAACTCGGCCGGCTTGCCGCGTTTGTACGAACTGTCGAATTCTGTGCCGTTGAGGAATGTGCCGCTGTAGTTGCAGACCACGGTATCGTCTGCCGTGGGCTTCGGTCCCGTGCCTGGCGTGATAATTTTGTACTGCAATCCGCTCGGCAGAGTAACGACGCCGTCCTTCGTTTTGTTCGCCGCCAAGAATTCCTGGCCTTCCTTCATATTGGCGTCTCCCATCTTTTGCAGTTCGGCGTCCTGTTTCGCTTTCACGACGTCCTGGAGTTGCTTGAGTTCGGCTTCCGCTTCATCGTCCGTCAAGAGAGGCTTGGCGCCGGAGAGCGTGTCGCGCAATCCGCGCGCCATCGCGGCCGCATCGACGTCGGCGCCCTGGCGGCTGATGCCGCGCGCGATATTCATTCCGAGCGCGTAACTCTGTTTTTCCTTGTCCGTGGTGAGCACGGGGCCGGGCGCGTTCTTAGGCTCTGTGGACGCAGACTTTGTCGCGGTCGTCCCGCCCGATTTCTTGGCACTGGTTGCCGGAGCCGTTGTCTTCGTGCTTTGCTGGGCGTGGGTGGCGGCGGCAAGGCCGAGCGCCAGGACGCATGCTGCCAGTACGTTTACCGCAGTCGTTGCTGTTTTTCGCATCCGAGTATCCTCACACAACTCACGGCATTCCGCAAATTAGGTCTTCGTGAATGTCGCGACGGCGTTTTCATCCTGCCCATTTGTGGTGCACTTTTTTGTGCTGCAACAGGGGACTGCTGCAGCCCCCTGGCGGGAGGTTAAAAGGGCGTTAGATGGCTGGAAAAAGCCGATTTTGGCGGTTTTTGGCACCGAAGGCTCGCCGGCGGCACCCGTTTGCCCTGTGATTCGATTCCAGGGTGCCTCTTGCTGCGCTCCGGCGCTGGTCACGGCTTGGATTATGAGTCGCTCATTATCAGAAGTGTGACTCGGATCACTGCGCTGCGGCATTGCCGGGGAACATCATTGGCTTGCTTTTACCCACACCAAGACTTGGGAAGCCTTGAGGAATGGAGAAGATCATGAATATTCTTCGCAAGCTTTGCATACCCGGGCTCTTGTCGGTGTTTGCGCTGTGTGCCGCCGCGCAGGAAACGAAAACACAAGTAAAGCATGAAGGGGCGCCTGTCACGTCGGCAGCCTCGGGCAGCGAAATGTACCAGAGCTACTGTGCGTCTTGCCACGGAAGAGGCGCCAAAGGGGATGGCCCTGCGGCTCCGGCCTTGAAGACCTCTCCGCCCGACCTGACGACTCTTGCCGCACGAAACGACGGAAAGTATCCCACGGCGCGAGTCACGAGCATCTTGCAAGGCAAAGAAAGCCTCGTGGCCCACGGCGACCAGGAAATGCCTGTTTGGGGCCCCGTATTTCTGGTCGTGAGCGGGGGGAGTGAAGGCGTCGTGGATTTGCGAATCGCTAACCTGAATCGGTACCTGGAATCGCTCCAGGCGAAGTAGATTGGTCTTCGCACGGGGCTGGCATTCGTTTGCTGATTTTGGGGGCTACACCCTCGCGGTGAGTGAGGTTTGCCTGGCGGTGTTTACTCTCCGCTGTGGCAGCGATAGTCTTTCGCGCATGGATATCGACTGGGTTCGCCAGTTCTGCCTCTCGCTGCCGCACACGACGGAGAAACTCCAGTGGGAGGACGCTCTCGTCTTCAAAGTTGGGGAGAGAATGTACGCCGTGGTCTCGCTCGAGCCCGGCGAGACCTGGATTTCATTCAAATGTTCGGCGGAAGAATTTGCCGCGCTGGTCGAGCGGCCGGGAGTGATTCCCGCGCCGTACCTGACGCGCGCCCAATGGGTCGCGCTCGAAACCGAAGATGCGCTCTCGCGCGACGAACTCCGCCGCCTCCTCGCCGGTGCCCATTCGCTGATTTTCGCCAAGCTGCCCAAGAGCACGCAGGCGAAGCTGTTGACGGCACGGGCGAGCCGCCCCCGCGCGAAATCCTCGAAGCGGCGCAGGGGTTGAGTGCGAGGTGTAGGTCCTTGCCTTTGTAGCGGCCGCCTTGCCTTTAGGCGGGCGCTTTTTCTTTGGGCTTGCTTCTGCGTTCCGCACCGCTCATCGTGAATCTCCAAGGCCGATTGCGCTCTTTTATTGGCAAAGACTGGACTCGACTGTGCCGATTTCGGCCACGCTCTCGTGGTTTTGCGCCTGTACTAAATCTGCACTCAAGGACAATTCCTTGTGCGGAGCAATCGTGCTTAGCTGGAACGGGCCTGGTGCAGTTGCCGGGCGAACACGATGAGCGACGAACGGAACAATTTGGCCTCTGGCGGCGGTCCGGGTGGTCGGGAACAAGCCGCGCGCCGGAAGAGGGCGCAGCAAGCAGCGCCCCTACCAGGACAGCCTTGCCTCGGGTCGCTCCGTGCATCACGGATCGCGGGTCACCTATCACAAATCACGGCCGTTTCTAATCGACATTTGGCGATTAGAAATCGATCTATCCCTTTGAAAACAGGACGCAAACTTTTTTCTAATCGACGCGCTAGCGGCACTAACGTCAATCACAGGAGAAAGGCCTCACCCCGTGAAAGAGGAGTGAGCTACATAAGCCTATTTCGGCTGCTCGACGACCGTCGTGCGCTGGTTGCCGGGGATCTGCATTTCGTTCTGGCGCGCGCCGGTGGGCCAGCGGAGGCGGAGGACGTCGGCGGCGTCTTCTTCGGCGCCGAGGCCGGTGAAGATTTCGGCGGGGGACTGGCCGAGGTAGCCGGAGGCGGCGGGGACTTCGAGAAATTGCTTGCGCGCGCCGGAAAGAATTTCGACGCGCGTGCCGATGCCCGTGCGATTGTCGGGATCGCCGCTCAAGGCGAGCTCGAGCCAATCGTTTTCGTTGCCGCCGACATTTTTCAGCAAAACGGGAGGCAGGCCGTTCTGCGTGATGAGCAGATCGGCGGAGCCATCGCCTTCGGGATCGAAAGCAATCACGCTGCGTGGATTGTGGAGGACGATTTTGTCGAGGCCGGTGGCGTGCGTGACGTCGCGGAAGTGGATTTTGCCATCCGCGCCGACGCCTTCGTTGCGCAGCAGCAGGATTTGGCCCTTGCCCGCGAATGTTTCGCCGACCGCGACGAGATCGGTCCAGCCATCGTTGTCGTAATCGAAGGCGGCAATTCCCCACGCGCGCATCCATCCGGGATCCGGCAGCGAAACGCGCTCGAACGACGGCACGCCCTGCGGGCCTTTGCGGCCCGTATTGCGCCAGAGGCTCAGGCCGGGCGGCGCCCAGTGCGTGAAGGCGAGGTCCATGCGGCCGTCGCGATCGAAATCGAGCGCGACGGCGCCCGCGGCTCGGGGAGGCGTTTCGCCCACCCACGGAGCGGCGGATTGAAACGGGCCTTCAAGCGCATTCACGAAAATCTCGGGCGATTTTTCCCATCCGGTGACGACCAGATCGATGGCGCCATCATTATTCAGATCGCTTTCGAGCGCAGCGACCGATGCGGCGCTGCCAGCGAGCCCCGTTTGTTTCGTGTAATCGCCGAACGTGCCGCCGCCGAGATTACGCCAGAGAATGTTTCCCGGCGGAGGAGCATCGTCCGGGAACGTGAACGGCTGCGACGGGTGATCGAGCGGGAAATCATTGAAGCGCGTGACGTAGATGTCGAGGTCGCCATCGTGGTCGTAATCGACGAAGGTGACGCCGAGTGCGAGGCCGATGGTGCGCACGCCGGCTGCGTCGGTGCCATCTTTGAAGGTGCCGTCGCCTTCGTTGTGAAACAGCGTGATGCCGTCGCCGGAGCTGACGACGAGGTCGGGATGGCCGTCGTTGTCGTAATCGCCGACGGCGCAGCCCGTGCCTTCGCCGAGGAATTGCAGCTTCGCGGATTTCGTGACGTCGACGAATTTGCCGTGGCCGGCATTGCGGAGCAGCGCGGCGTTTCCCTTGCCGTCGGCGTTGACGAGGAAAATAGCGGGCTTGCCGTCGCCATCGTAATCGAAGACGCAGGCGCCGCTTCCGAGGAAGCTCGCGAGGCTGGCGGGAGTGGCTGGCGGCGCGGCAGGCGATTTTGCTTTGCCGCGGACGCGCGCGGTGCGAATCGCTGGCAGCGGCACGCGAGGCAGGCCGAGGTCGCTCGAAACATCGACAAAGTGCACGGAAATTGCGGGAGGCGCGGGGCCGGGCGGCGGGCCGGGAATTTCTCCCGCGAGCGAATACTTGCCCTGGCCGCCGTAGACAAGCGCGATCGGCTTGCCGAGGCCCTGGCCTGTGATGTGGCTGAAACGCTCGAAGTGCGCCTTCGCGCCGGCGGCGTCTCCCGAATCGTGTGCCAGCTCCGCGAGGCCATATTCCGCCGACGCCTCGAACGGATCGATTTCGATCGTGCGCTGGAATTCGGCGCGGGCTTCATCGAGATAGCCGGCCTCGGCGTCGAGAAAGCCCAGGAAATAGTGGGTGACGGCGTCATCGGGATCGAGCGCTGCAACTTTTTGGAAATCGGCGAGCGCTGCGTCGGCGTGGTCGGTGGCGCGTTCGAGCAGCGCGAGATTGAACCACGCGCGCGGGCTTTGCAGATCGCGCTGGACGGATGTTTCGAGAATGCGGCGCGCGTCGTCGTAGCGGCCCATGTTGAGAAAGGCGATGCCGGTGTTGAGGCAGCCGACGTCGGACCGCGGATCGAGGATGCAGGCGGTCTGGAATTTGCCGAGGGCTTGGGCGAACTGGCGGCGGTCCATCAGCACCATGCCGACGTTGTTGGCGCGAATCGCCTCGGCGTAGGCGAACGGCTGCGGCGCGGCTGTCGGCGGGGTTTTCGCGGGCGCTGATTTCGGTGCGGCTTTCGAGGCAGGCTCATGAACGTGCTTCGCCACCTGGCCGCGAGCGAAGGCGACGTATGCGAGCGCGCCGGCGAGCGTGATGGATATAAACGCGAGGCAGCGGCGGAGGCGCGTCATCCGTGCGACTGGTGAGCTTGCGTGAATTGGCCGGCCTGGAGGCGCGTTTGTAGGACGCGGAGAATCGTGTCGCGCCCGATCATGCCGATGATGTGGCCGCCGGAGAGAACGGGCATCTGGTTGATGTCCTCTTTCTGCATGCGCTCGAGGACTTGCAGCACGGGTTCGTCGGGCAGCGCCGAATGGACGCGATCGATCGGGACCATCACGGCCTGGATCGAGGTGTTGTTCCATTCATCGCGCGGAATGGCGCGCGCCGAATGCAGGGTGACGAGGCCGACGGGAGTGCCCGCGCCCGTGACGATGTGCGACCGGCGGCCGGTGCGCAGGACTTCGTGGATGTAATCCTCGAGCGAGATGTCGCGCGCGACGGTCGGGATCTCGGGCGTCATGATGTCTTGGGCGCGGACGCCGGTGAGCGTGCTGCGCAGCGCGACTTGCGCGTAGCTTTCCTTCGCCGCCTCGAGCAGGAACCAGCCGATGAACGCGAGCCAGAGGCCGTTGACCCAGCCGCCGTGCAGCGCCTGCCAGATTCCGATGAAGATCATCACGTAGGCGAAGGCGCGTCCCGAAGTGGAGGCGATTTGCGAGGCGCGCGTGAAATTTCCCGTGATGCCCCAGACGATGCCGCGCAGGACGCGGCCGCCGTCGAGAGGGAATCCCGGAACGAGGTTGAAGAGCGCGAGGAGGAAATTAATCCGCGCGAGCCAGCCGGCCGCGACGGTGATCATTTCGCTGCCGTGCACGAAGTGCGCGATCAGCCAGAAGCACCCGGCGAGAAAAAGGCTTGAGAGCGGGCCGGCGATGGCGATGTTGAATTCCTGGCGGCCGCTGTCGGGATCCCGCTCGATGCGGGCGAGGCCGCCGAAGACGAACAGCGTGATCGAGTCGACGGGAATGCGGTAATGGCGGGCGACGATGCTGTGGCTGAGCTCGTGAAAGACGACGGAAGCGAAGAAGAGCAGGCTGGTGATGACGCCGAGAGTCCAGCGCTGGGCATCGGTCCAATGCGAACCTGGGGCATTGAATTGTGTGCCGAGAGAGAGCGTGATGAGGGCAAAGATGATGAACCAGCTCGCGTGCAGGTAGATCGGGATGCCGAAGATGCGTCCGATGCGGAGCCCCGAGGGTGGGGGTGCTTGCGGCATCCGTGTGCCTCCGAGGAAATTCTAACAGAGATGTGGAGAGGAGGCAGGGAAGCAGAAGCGAGGTGGCGGGCGACGGGTGGCAGGTGAGTGGCGGCTGTCTGCATGTGGCGCGGGGGCGGAAAAGAGTTAAGATGCGCGCGTGGAGATACGTCACCTACGGTATTTCATTGAGGTGGCCGAGCAGCTGAGCTTCTCGAAGGCGGCAAAGGAGTGCAACGTTTCGGTGCCGCCGCTGAGCCGGCAAGTACGGCAACTGGAAGAGGAGCTTGGGACGCGGCTTTTCGTGCGCGACAAGCGGCGCGTGGCGCTGACCGATGCGGGGCACGCGCTGTTGCTGCAGGCGAGAGCCATCGCGAATCAGATCGCGCGCATTCCGGAGTCGATTCGGCTAGCCGAAAGCGGGCAGGCGGGCGCCGTGAGGATCGGCATTGCGCTGCATCTGGCGGAACGACTGAATCCGGCGCTGATGGAATACTCGCGGCGGTTTCCCAACGTCGAGATCGAGTGCCGCGACATCTTTTCGCCTTTCCAAAATCGGGCGCTGGCGGAGGGGGAGATCGACGTCGGATTCCTGCGGCCGCGCGTCGATCCGATTCATCTGGTTTCGGAGCCGCTGTTTGGGGAGCGGCTTGTGGTCCACGTGAGCAAACAGAGCCCGCTCGCTCAGCGGAAAGCGCTGCGGGTGGCCGATCTGATGGGCAAGCCACTGGTGGTCCATAGCCGGAGCGTTTCGAGCGGGCTTTACGACGAGATCCTGCGGCTGTACGCGAGGGCGGGAGCGACGCCCGAGCTCGTTCAATTGCCGCCGCCGGTGCCGCATGGCGTCGCGCAACGATTTCTGCTGGCGTCGCGAAACGGCGTTTTTATCGCGCCGGACGAAGCGGAGAGCTATCCGGCGGCGAACAGCGAGGTCGTCGCCGTGCCGCTTGATGAGCCGGGCGCAAGAATCGAAGTGCACATGGCCTGGCGAAAGAACGAGACGTCCGCCGTGGTGATGGAATTCCTCAAGTCGATGCGCAATTATTTCCGCGGCGGAGTTGCACCCAAAGCGAAAAAGCCCCGCCATGCTTCCGGCAAACGCCGGGCGCGAGTCTTGCTTCCGGGGTAACAAGATCAAGCCACACAAAGCAATGGACGGCGTCTCAAACTGCGTGTAGGTCTAGATATGCGACGCGGGGTGGAGCGCGCTTTGGTTTGGGCTGTTTTCATGCGGCCAGGGAGGGATTCGATGAGTATTGAGACGAAGGTGCGGGATTCCGAGAGAGTGGTGGTCGCCGGGCGGGAGATGCCGGAGTTCGAGCGGATTGGCGTCGAGCCGCTGACGGGGGCGTGCGGGGCGGAGATCAGCGGCGTGGATTTGTCGAAGCCGCTCGATGAGAAAGTGCTGCGCGAAGTGATGCTGGCTTTCCAGCATTTTCTGGTGATTATGCTTTGCGATCAGAACATCACGAACGAGCAGCACAAGGCTTTTTCGCGCCGATTCGGCGAGCTCATGGAGTTGCCGCAGGCGCCGCTCTATGCGGGCGACCGGGAGATGCAGGAAGTCCGGCGGGAATCGCACGAGCCGGTGAGCGTGGTGCCGTTCACGAAGTTTCACACCGACAGTCCGTTTCTCGAGAGGCCGCCGCTGTGCATGGTGATGCGGGCTCTCGACGCGCCGAAATACGGCGGAGACACGGCTTTCGCGAACATGTATCTCGCGTATGAGGAATTGTCGGAAGGATTCCAGGATACGCTTTCGCGGCTGCGGGTGGTCTATTCGGGGAAGGATATCTGGTCGAAAAATGCCAAGCTGAGCCCGGAAGCGCAGCTGCGGCTGCGCGAAAGCCACGACTTCAAGGAAGAGCAGCTCGAGAACGCGCACCCCGCCGTGCGCACGCACCCGCGGACGGGCCGCAAGGCTCTGTTTGTGACGGGCGCCTATTTCAAGCGGTTTGAAGGATGGAACGAGGAGGACAGCCGGGCGCTGCTCGACTATCTGGCGCGGCTGCCGCACAAGCTGCAGTATCAGTGCCGCATTCGCTGGAAACCCAACACGCTGATCGTGTGGGACAACCGCTTTTTGCAACACGCGGGAGTTCATGATTACGAGAACGAGCGGCGGCACCTCGGCCGCACGACGGTCATGGGAGAGCGGCCGATCTAGCGTGACGCCGGCAAAATCTTCGAGGAGCGGACCGCGCTCGCGCGGAGCCTTCCTTCACCGCGGATGCCGGCCGGCCTCGAATGAATAAGACACTCACGGAAACGACGGCGGAGCGGCCGGCCGACTGCTCCGTTTCATCCTCGCAGGCGAACTATGCGCTGGCTATCCTCACTGTAATTTACGTTTTCAATTATGCCGACCGGACCGTGCTGAGTTTGTTGCTCGACTCGATAAAGAAAGAATTTCGGTTGAGCGACACGGTGATGGGGCTGATCACCGGGTTTGGGTTTGTCCTTTTCTATTCGCTGCTGGGGCTGCCGGTGGCGCGGTGGGCCGACCGGTTCAACCGGCGATTCATACTGACAGCGGGACTGGTGATTTGGAGCGTGGCGACATGCTGCAGCGGGCTGGCACGCAACGGCTGGCAGCTGGCGCTGACGCGGTTTGGCGTCGGGTCGGGCGAGGCGGGCGGAATCGCGCCGTCGCACTCGATGCTGGCGGACATGTTTCCGAAAGAGAAGCTGCCACGCGCGCTGGCGATCCTGACGGCAGGGAGCCAGATCGGGGTTTTCGTCGGCGCGATGATGGCGGGATACGTCAACCAGCATTATGGGTGGCGGATGGCGTTTTTCGCGGCGGGGCTGCCGGGAATCGCGGTGGCGATTCTTTTTCGGCTGACGGTGAAGGAGCCGGCGCGCGGCGCGATGGAAGGGCGGCGCGCGAATGTGAATCTATTCTCGATCGCGCAAACCGCGCTATTTCTTTTTCGGCAGCGGTCGTTCGTGTTCATCACGCTTGGCGGGAGCCTGATGGGAATCACGTTTTACGGTTTTCAGGTGTGGACGCCTGCGTTCTTGCACCGGGTGCGTCATCTGAGCAGCGCGACGATTGGGGCGTATCAGGGCACGGTGAGCGGGCTGTTCGGTGTGGCGGGAGTGCTGCTCGGAGGATTCCTGGCGGAACGATTGGGAAAGCGCGACGTGCGCTGGAGAGTTTACGTTCCGGCGCTGGCGGCTGCGCTTGCGGCGCCCGCGGATCTGTTGTTTTTGTTTTTGCCGTCTCTACATGCGTCGCTGATCTTTTGGGCGATAGCGATCATGTCTACGGCGGCGTATCTGGGGCCGACTTACGCGCTTTATCAGACCGTGTCGAAGGTGCGGATGCGGGCGCTGGCTTCAGCAACGTTTCTTTTCTTTGGCAACATCATCGGGCTGGGCGTGGGCTCGTGGTTCATTGGATCGATGAGCGATTCTCTGAGGGCGCAGCACGGCGATGAATCGATTCGGTATGCGCTAGCGGCGGCCAGCCTGATCGCGCTGCTGGCGGGAGCGCTGTTTTGGGTGGGGTCGCGCTACCTCGCGCGAGACATCGACGCGGCGGAGGCGCCCTAGCTGTGGGACGGCGGCGCTAGGTGGCGCATGAGCAGCGAAATCGTGAGGCCGATGCAGAGCAGGAGCGCGAGGACGGCATTGATACGCGCGGCAAGAGTGGCGGTGGCGTGCACGTGCGGGACGCGCGAGAGCGGCAGGACGATGAAGTTCATCACGAAGTAGACGAAGGCGCCGTAGAGCAGGCCGCAGATCACCGGGCGGCGGGTGAGAATCGCGAGCTTGCGGCTGGCAGCGTAGAAGATTGCGGTCCAAGTGAGCGCGATCGTGTAGTGCAGCACCACGCCGAGGGCGACTGAGATGAGGCCGAGGTCGACGGCGCGCATGCCGATCAGGCCCGTCGCGATGTATTGGAAGACCATCGTCGGAGTGATCCCGCGAAAGTGGTTGAAGACGAGGTTGTAGGTGATGTCGAGCGTGCCCGCGATCAGGCCGATGATCAGAATCACCGAAAGGGCGTTGCTGCGCGCGGTTGCTATTCTTTCCTGATCCATACAATGTGATCCGCTGTCGATTGTGCCTGCCGCGCGATCGTATCACCCCTAGCGCCATTCCTTCGCGGTTTGCATTGTCCCCGTCCTTCCACGGCGTGTTCGAGCCACCACGAGGCCGAGAGAGTTTTCCGCCTGTAAGTCCTTTTTCTTCACTCACTGATTGCCTGGCGATGAGACTGCATTCCTAGCTGGCGTAGGGCGCGGAACCCAGCGCCGCAGACTTCAGGGAGAACGGCCATGGACAGCTTTATCGGATTTGCGGAAGTGACGGGAGCGATTCTCGGGGCGCTGGGGCTGGCGTTGGGGCTTGAGTGGGCGACGTTGAATGGGTTGTTTCGGTTGATGCCGGCGCGGGTGAAGAAGGACGAGAGACAGAGGTGACAGGTCACAGGTAGCAGGTTGTAGGTGAGTGCACAGAGACGTCCCTCGCTTCGCTTAGGACACGCCGGGGCAAGCCCCGGCGAGCGCGGGCGGCAGCAAGCTGCGGCATTCCACATTCGCGGCGGCAAGGTCTTATCCATGGAGTTTGAGTCGATGGTGAACGGAGGCGGCATATGTTGTTTTTGAGGTTTTTGCTGTTCGTGGGGTGCTTTGGGTTGGGGGCGTTGGCGGCGGGGATGGTGCTGTACGACATTTTCCTGGCGTATGAACTCGACCGGATTTTGCGGCGCGGCGGTCGGCCCGAGGATTCCACGCCGCCGAGCGGGACGCCGGCGCTGGCGCCCATTGTTGCTGGGCCGCGGCGGACGCGGCGCGTGATCCGGATCAACTCGGCCACAAAGCTCATGGTGATTGCGGCGGCGATGGGGCTGGCGGCGTCGAGCATCGTGGTGGTGCCTGACGGCAAGGGTGCGGTGCGCATCAGCCAGATTTCGGGCGTGCGACCGGGGACACTCTACGCGGGAACGCACTTCGTGGTCCCGCTCATCGATCGCATCCAGCTCTACGACATCCGCGACCGCGTGTTCGCGACATCATCGCTCGAGAATCGCAACGAGAAGCTTCCTGTGCTGACGGTCGAGGCCCACGAGGGGCTGGAGTTGGGCCTGGCCGTGAATGTCCGCTACCGGATCAACGCGCAGAAGCTCGATTACATCCAGGCGAATCTGCCGCAGCCGATCGAAGACGAAATCGTAGAGCCGACGGTGATGAGCGCTTTTCGCGAAGTGGCGCCGGACTACATCGTGCGCGACGTGTTTTCGACGAAGCGCGAGGAGTTTCGCCAGCGCGTGACGGCGCTGATCACGAAACGGCTTGCGGGCGATGCGATCGAAGTGAAGGAAGTGCAGCTGAAAAAGGTCGAGCTGCCCGAGGAGTACGCGAAGGGGCTCGAGGATTTGCTGTTGAAGGAGCAGGAGGACGACCGCACGTCGGTGCAGGCGGAGATAGAGAAAAAGATGGTGGGCATCGCCGACTCGCAAGCCGAGGCGGAAAAAGCTCGCGAGATCAAGCGCGCGGAAGCCAATGCGCAATCGCAGGTGATCATGGCGAAGGCGGAATCGGACGCGATGCAGTACACCCTGCCGCTGAAGCAGAAGCAGATCGAGCAGTCGCGCCTGGAGGCCGAGGCGCGCAAGGAAGCGACGATTCAAAACGCCGAAGCGGACGCGCAGGCCAAGGTGATCGACGGCAAGGCGGAGCAACAGCGGGCCGAACTGCTGGCGGATTCTGAAGCGAACCGGATTCGCGTGACGGCCAAGGCGGAAGAGGAGCGCGCGAACCTGATGGCGACGTCGGACGCCAACCATATTCGGCTGACGTCGCAGGCGCAGGCTGAGGAGATGCAATTGCAGGCGGCCGCGCTGAAGCAGAATCCGCTGCTCGTGCAATACACGGTGGCGGAGAAGCTTTCGGATAAGGTCCAGATCATGCTGGTCCCGAACGACGGGAAATTCTTCTTCACCAACGACGTGCTGAAGTCGGCGGCGGAGAATGATGTGGCCGATCCGCCGGCTGCAAAGCGGTGACGATTTCCGTCCAGTTCGGTCGCGCTCGGATTCGGGCTAGGAATTCGGGAGCGATCGGCGGCCAAGGAACGCCGGCAAAAACCCTTGCTGGCGGCTTCGTCCCGCACTTCGAGGCGAAGGGGTTCGTTGCCGCCGCATCGAACCCTCAGCCGACAAGCGCGGGACGAAGCCGCCGCCGGCGAAATTGGCACGGCGGAACATTCCGGGGCCAAAGCCCAATCTAGCTGGGGCGCTTTTCGAGGGCCTGCCCTTCGACTTCGCTCAGGATAAAAAGGCCCACGCTTCCACCCTTATCGCGCTTCGCGCGTAAATTCTGTTGTGCGCAGATTTGAAACGACGGCGACTGGCGAGGCGCGTGCGATTTCGGCGCTGTGCTATGATGGCGAACTACGAACGCGTTGTGCAATTCGCACGAGCCGATGCGGCCATTCCGCCGATTCTTCGCTTTTTCCCGCGCGATGCTTTTTGTCGCCCTTTTTACACCGGCTGCGCTCACCCCAATAACATGTGCAGCACAGAATCCGGTTTCGCTGCGGCTTGTTTCGGCAAAGGGACGGCAGGCAGCGACGGCCGCGCCGACGGATTGGGATACGGCTGTGCGCGAATTAGCGGATCGAATCGCGGCGATCGTGCCGCCACCGGCGGGGATCGATCTTGTGGTGAACAATATGTCGTCGCTAAGCCCGGATCAGGTGGCGACGATTGGCGAACGGCTGAGGGCCGAGTTGACTAAGCGGCATTACCGGCTGGCCGGGGCGCAGGCACCGGACGCGAATCTGACGGTGACGCTTTCCGAAGGAACCGAGGGCTACTTGATCGTGGCGCAGGTGCAGAACGGGGCAAGTGACAAGGCTGGGCAGGTCGCGATGGTGTCTATTTCCAGAGCGGCGAAGAAGGTGGAACGAAGCGGAGGCGTTTCGCTCGATGCGATGCGCGTATGGGAGCAGCCCGGCGCGATTTTGGACTTCGCGCTGCCTCCTGTGGCGGCGGGAGCGATGCCGGAGATGATTGTCCTCGAGCGAGGACGGCTGGCGTTTTATTCGCGGCAGCAGGATCAGTGGCAGCTTGGGCAGGCGGTCACCATCACGCCGACGCGCTCATGGCTCCGCGCCGAGCAGGGCCACATCGATATTTCCCAGGGACCCGCGATGGGCAGCGCCGGACTTCCCGGAATCCAGTGCAAAGGGGATTTCACGAATCCGCAGACGGTACATTGCGGGTTTGTGAGCCAGGACACGCAGGCGTGGATTCGCGGAGACGCGTCGGTCCCCAAGGATATCGATATCGGCGGAGATGTGGCGAGCGTCGCGCTGCAGTGCGATGGGCGGCCGGTCGTGCTGGCGACAGGCAAGAGTGATTGGACGCAGCCTGATTTTGTGCAGGCGTACGAGATGGATGCGACGGGCCACGCGGCGACGCTGACGGGGAATCCGATCGAATTTGCGGGACCGGTGACGTCGCTATGGGCGACTGGAGCGAGCGGAGTGGCGCGGGCGGTGGTCCACAATTTGAAGACGGGCGAGTACGAGGCGTACGTCGTCACGGCGAGCTGCAGCCACTGAGCTCGTCGTCGCACTGCTCGGGCCATTGGAGCGAATGAAAACACAGCCTTATGTAGGCGCGGCGGGCTTGCTGCTGCTGGGCTTCGCGCTTGCGGTCACCGCGCGTGTGGAGGCTTCGCGGCGGCCGAAGTATGGCGGGACGCTGCGGGTGGAGATTGGCGCGCGGGTGAATTCCCTCGATCCCGCTGTGGCGGCCGCGAGCCCGGAAGAAGCTGCGGCGAAGGATGAGATCGAGTCGCTTTTGTACGACCATCGCAATGCTGATGGGACATTTGGTACCGCTGCAGGCACCACTACGGGCGGCGCTGCCACTGCGGGGGCGTTTCGGATTGCGGAGTGGGAGCCGGGGAGTCATCTCACGCTCGCGGCCAACGACGACTACAGCGGCGGCCGGCCGTTTGTGGATTCGATCGACATCGAGATGGGGCGAAGCGTGAAAGACCGGCTGCTCGATCTCGAACTGGGCAAGACGGACTTCATCGAGATTCCGCCGGAGCAGGCGCGTTACGCGTCGGGGCAAGGGATTCGCGTGAGCACATCGCAGCCGGACGAATTGGTGGCTGTGGTTTTTGTCACAGGGCGGCCCATGGCGGAAGACGCGCGGCTGCGCGAGGCTCTGTCGCGCGCAATCGACCGCACCGCGATGGTCAATTTCATTCTGCAGAAGGAGGGCGAGCCGGCAGGAGGGCTGCTGCCGCAGTGGTCGAGCGGCACCGCGTTTCTGTTTTCGACGGCGGCGGGCCAGGCTGGCGCAAAGGAACTTACCGGGCAAATCAGCGGCTCGCCGCGGATTGTGTTGGGATATGATGCGAGCGATTCGCTGGAAGAGTCGCTTGCCGAGCGAATCGCGGTGGACGCCCGCGAGGTTGGAATTCACGTGACGCCGGAAGCGCTGCCAAACGATCGCGTGCCATCGAATTGCGACGCGCGGCTGGTGAGATTGCGGATGCCGTCGCCCGACCCGCGCGTGGCACTGGCGAGTTTTCTCAAGGCGCTCGCGCCAGCGATCGATCTGAACGGGCCGAATGGCGCGCCGGAAACGGAGCCGCTGGTTGAAGGCGCATCGGCCGAACATATATATGATGTCGAGCGTGGCATCGTGAATAGCTATCGCGTAGTGCCGCTCGTGTGGCTGCCGGAAGTGTACGGCTTGAGCGCGCGCGTGCGGGATTGGAAAGCGCCGGCGGCGGGCGAGGGCTGGCCGCTGGCGGATGTGTGGCTGGAGCAGGAACCGCAGTGACGTTTCGCACCAAACTTCTGGTCGTGTTCGTCCTCGCGCTGCTTTCGTCGGTCGGCGTGATCGCCGTGGGTGTGACGATCGTCGCGCGCCGCGCGTTCGATACGATGAACCAGGATTACAGCGATGCGCTCGTGGGGCAATTCGAGCGCGAAGTGGACCGGCACAAGCAGGGCATCGTCAATCGCGTGCAGGCAATCGCCGACGCCAACGACACCGTGCGCATGGCCATCGATCTTAGCCGGCCGCAGGCGGATGTGTCGGTATACGTGAACGACGCGAACGGCCTGTCGAAATCCCACCAGCTCGACTTCCTCGATTTTCTGTCGAACGACGGATCGATCATTTCGTCGAACGAATGGCCGGCGCGCTTCGGATACAAGATGGACTGGGTGACGCAAACAGCGGATTGGACGCCGGTCGGCGCGTTTCTCACGAAAGTGGATACGCAGAATGGGCCCGAAATCGGACTGATGGCGGTTTCGACCGTGCGGGTGGGCGACAAGAATCTTTACGTGGTGGGCGGCGAGCGGCTGGGGAAGGAATTCTTGGGGTCGCTCGTGCTGCCCGCGGGAATGCGCGCGCTGCTCTATCTGAATCTCGATCCGAGCTTCGATGGGACGAATCTCGTGGATCAATCGGGATCGGTGACGCAGGCCGAGCGGTTCGCTCCGTTCATCGAGCAGGAGCGCAACGATCCGCGGCCACAGACATTCAAGATTTTGTGGTCGGGCACTCCGATGAGCGCGGAGGGCTTTCACGCGCTGCCGCTGCTGGGGCGGTCGAACGATTTGCTGGGCGTGCTGCTGGTCGGGAGCTCGCAGCGGCAAATGGCGGCGCTCGAACAGCGCATCGGGGTGCTGGCGCTCGGCGTGATCGCCATGGGCCTGTTTTTCGGCATGCTGATGAGCTGGTGGGGCGCGGCGCGCGTGACGCGGCCGGTGCGAAGGCTTTCCGAAGGCGCGCGCGCGGTGACGGAAGGGAACTGGAACGCGCGCGTGGACGTGCGCGGGAAGGACGAGATGGGGCAGCTTTCGAGTGCGTTCAATCGCATGACCGAGCAATTGAGCGAGCAGCGCGAACGGCTGGTGCAGGCTGAGCGCGTGGCCGCATGGCGGGAACTGGCTCGGCGGCTGGCGCACGAATTGAAGAATCCGGTGTTTCCACTGCAGACGACCGTCGAAAATTTGCGGCGCGCGAAGGAACGGGGCGGGCGAGATCAGTTCGAGGAGGTATTTCAGGAGTCGACCGGAATTCTGCTCTCGGAGATCGACAATCTGAAGAAAATTATCGGCCGGTTCAGCGACTTTGCGCGGATGCCGCAGCCCGAGCTCGCGCGGGTGAACCTGAACGACCTGGTGCGCGACATCGTGAAACTGTTCGAGGCGCAGTTCAGCGCACTCGGGCGGCCGCCGATCACGCCAGAGCTGCATCTGGAGGAAAACCTGCCGATCGTGCAGGCGGATGCGACGCTGCTGCGGCGCGCGATCGAGAATCTGATTTTGAACGCGATGGACGCGATGCCGTCGGGCGGCGTCCTGATGCTGCGGACGGCGCGCGAGGATGGCGGCGTGAGTCTTGAGGTTTCCGATACGGGGAGCGGGCTGACGCCCGAAGAGTGCGAGCGGCTGTTCACGCCGTACTACACGACGAAGCAGCACGGGACGGGGCTGGGGCTGGCGATCGTGCAGTCGGTGGTGAGCGATCACGGCGGGCGGATTTCGGTTGAGAGCGAAGCGGGCGTGGGCACGTCGTTCCACATTCATTTGCCGGCGAAGCCGGCGGCGCATGCGGGCGTGCCCGTGAGCCACGCAATTGCGCCCGGCTCATCGTCGACGATGACGAGTGCGGCGCCTGCACGCGCGCCCGAACAGTCTGCCGCGGATGAGGAGCCGTCAACGGCTGCTGCCGAGGCAGCGCTGGCGGAAGAAGATGCGTCGATGGAAACGCACGAGACGGAAGAGAAGCACGCCGCGGACGAATCTGAGGATGTCCACACGGATATTGGCGGCGAAGGGGGCTAGTGCCGCTCAAAGCAAACATCCTGATCATCGACGACGATGCGAATACGCTCGCGTCGCTGGCGCGCGCATTTCGCCTTGCGGGACATCAAGCCACGGTTTGCGACAGCGCCGCGCGCGCGCTCGACATGGCGAAGACCGAGCGATTCGACCTGATTCTTTCCGATGTGGTGATGCCGGGGCGCGACGGCATTTCGCTGCTCGAGGATTTGAAGAAGGGTGGCGTGGCGTCGCCCGTGGTGATGATGTCGGGACAGGCGACAATCGAGATGGCGGTGAAGGCGACGCGGCTGGGCGCCTCGGATTTCCTCGAAAAGCCGATTTCAACCGATAAGCTGCTACTGACCGTCGAGCACGCATTGCACATTTCGCGACTCGAAGAAGAAAATCGCGAGCTGAAGCGGCGGCTCGGCAAGCACGAAATCGTCTGGGCCAGCGCCGTGATGCGCGAGGTGATGGCGCAAGTCGAGCATGTGGCGGCGAGCGAAACGCGCGTGTGCATTCGCGGCGAGACGGGCACGGGCAAAGAGCTGATCGCACGCACGCTGCACGAGAAAAGCCCGCGGCACGGCGGCCCGTTTATTTCGTTGAACTGCGCGGCGATTCCGGCAGAGCTGATGGAATCGGAGCTTTTCGGGCACGAGAAGGGTTCGTTTACCGGCGCGGCGTCGCGGCACGTTGGGAAATTCGAGCAGGCGCACCGCGGCACGCTGTTTCTCGACGAGATCGGCGACATGCCGCTCGGGATGCAGGCGAAGCTGCTGCGCGTCCTCGAAGAGGGCGAGATCGAGCGCGTGGGAGGAGACCGTCCGTTCGCGGTGGACGTGCGCGTGGTGGTGGCGACGCATCGCAACCTCGAAGAACAGGTGCGGCAGGGAACGTTCCGCGAGGATTTGTATCATCGCGTATTCGTGTTCCCGATCGTGCTGCCGCCGCTGCGCGAGCGTCGCGAGGATATTCGCGTGCTGGCCGAGCATTTTGTCCGGCAATTGGACGAGCAGAATCATTGGAAGCCGAAAACTCTTTCGGCGGGCGCCATGGAGGCGCTGGAGCGCTACGCGTGGCCGGGGAATGTGCGTGAGCTGCGGAATGTGATCGAACGGGTGCTGCTGCTGACGACGGGAGATACGGTTGAGGCTGCGACGGTGGAGCGCGCGCTGCCGCAGGGCGCGGGTGCGATGGGCGCCGCACATTCTGGAGCGGCAGATGCGACGGGAGGGCTCGCGCAGCGCGTCGAGGCGTTCGAGCGCGAGACGCTGCTCGCCGAGCTCAAGAGAAATCGTCATCACATGACGAACACCGCGAAAGCGCTCGGGCTCGAGCGCAGCCACCTCTACAAGAAGTGCCAGCAGCTGGGGATCGATCTCCGCGTTGTGCGACAAACGGAATAGAGGCGAGGCGGCTCGTTGCGAAGGCCCCCACCCTCACAAATCGAGGATGGGGCACCCGGAACTTCAAAGACAAATGCAAATGCCCGGGGCTGAAGCCCGCGCTAATTTGCGTCGGTTACGTCGTGGCTGAAAGCCACGACCTACAAAGATTTTTGCGTCGTCACACGGACTCAGCTTGTTTGCGACGAAGATCCTTCGCGGGTTTTTGCGCGGTAACGCACGAAGACGCTGCGCGCGACCCAGAGGACGAGGGTCACGCCGATGATCCACCACGTGCCGGTGATCTTCAAGGTGACCGCGAACCACGCCATCGCAACGAAAAATCCCCACATGAAAAGTTCGCCGCCAAATGCCTGCCCCCATTTCGGCTCGAGATTGCCCCGCGGAACGCGCGGCGCGAGCGACGGCCAGAGCCTGGGCACGCGGCGGCAGAATTCGAGATACGACTCGCCCTGCTCGCGGGTCAGATTCGCTTCTTCGAGACCCATCAGCCGCAGATAAAAGATGGACATTCCGGCGACCATGACGACGAGGCCGGTTCGGCTGGCCCATAGTCCGACGCCCAGCGTGAGAAGGATTCCGCCGAGGTATAGCGGATTGCGCATGTGACGATAGGGCCCGTCCGCGACAACTGTTTCCAAGTGCAGGCTGGGATCGTGCACGACGGTCGAACGCAAGTACGCGGCCGCCCAAGTTCGCAGCCATGCGGCAAGCAACACGAGGAGCGCGCCGATGCCAAAAAGCGATCGGGCGAGAAGGGCCTGCAGAACGTCATTGCCCGGGGCCGCGCGATTCACAAACCATTGAACAACGTTGGTCCGGTCGACCTGATACAGCCAGAATCCTCCCCAAAAGATAAGTAAGAGGATCCAAAACCTTTGGCGGAACTCGAAATTGGTTGCTTTCATGGGCGCCTCCCGCCAAGCAGCCGCAGCTTCTTCCTCAAGATACGTTCTGGGACGCGGATATATTTCGCGCGTCGCGATTAGGCGGCGGGAAAAGACGTTTCAGGACGAGATGCGTGGGGAGATAGACGACCACAAGCATAAAGAGAAAAGCCGCCAGAATGTGAACGGGCGCTGGGCCCCAGGAGCGGTGGAGGAAGGGGTCGGTGAAGGCGTAGTTGATGTTTTGCGCGGCGGGAGCAAAACGCGAAGCGATGAACGCGGGGAAGGCAATCGCGAGCTGCAACGGAAACCCGCGGCGATCGTATCCCTGGCGATGCACGGCCCAGAGCAGCAGCACGGGCAGAATGAGATGAAAGAGCGAGAGCAGGCGAACCCAGAGGGCGTGGCTCGGATCGAAAAGATATTCGGTGCCGCCGATCAGGTGATGCCCGAAAACGACGGTCCAGCCGGCATCGAGCGCCCAGGCGGCATCGACGAGAAGAGAGGCGACCGCCTGACTCGAAATCAGGAGCGCGCTATCGGCCGCGAAGCCGATGCACGCCAGGATTTCGGAGATATCGCACAGGTGCAGGAAGTTCAGAGGGCCCCAGCTGCGCCGGTAAACCGTGAACCAAAACACGAGCCACAGGGCGGCGGCCCAGCGGATCCAAAGCGGGAGTTTCGCGTGATCGGGCGGCGACGAGGTCATGTGCGCGGCTTCGGCGGTCATCGTATCAAACGGCGCAACCGGAGCCTACCGGCGTGGCGTTTTTGCGGCAGCAGTGCGAAAATCCGGGAATGCATCCGATTCCAGCGCTGATCGAAGCGGGAGGAGCGTGCGCCGCGAGCGGAAGCTTTGCGTGGGCGGCCGTGGCGCCGCCGTCGCAGATTTTCGGGCCTACGATCCGGCGAACCGGCGATCCTTCGGCGATGGCGCTCACGTTTGACGACGGGCCGAATCCGGCCGTGACGCCCGCGCTGCTGGATTTGCTCGAGCAGCACGAAGCTCGCGGGACATTTTTCGTGACAGGGGAGCACGTGCGCGCGTTCCCGGACCTTACAAAGGAAATCGCGCGGCGCGGCCACACGATCGGCAACCACACGGATACCCACCCGCAGCTGATATTCCGGTCGGCGGCGGAGATTGGCGCGCAACTGGATCGCTGCGGCGCCGCGATTCAGCAGGCGATTGGCAGAAAGCCGCGATGGATGCGGCCGCCTTTCGGTTTTCGCGGGCCTCTGTTGAACGGCGCGGTGCGAAGGTGGGGCGGATCGGGGGTGGTGATGTGGTCGAAGCTGGCCTGGGATTGGAAGCCAAGCGCGGCCGCGAAGGTGATCCAGCACTTGCAGCGGGCGCGGGGAGGGGATATTGTCCTGCTGCACGACGGAGATTTCCAGAAGCTGGAGGGAGATCGCCAACATACGGTTGCGGCGCTCGCGCACTGGTTGCCGCGCTGGCGGGATGCGGGGATTCGATTCGTGACGCTGGATGATATTGGGAAGACAAGTTCGACTTCGGATTAAATAGGGACAAATGGACGAAAAGCGATTTTACGAGGAGAAGGAAGAGACGAAGCAAATCCCGCTCAATTGCCCGCATTGCCGCCAGGAGAATACGTACCCGGTCCGCTGGATCGTGCGAACGAAGAGGGCGCAGATGCCCGGCGGAGGCAACGAAGAAGATAAGAAGCAGTTTGCGAAGGCGCGGTCGTACATGGTGCGCATCGACAATATGGTCGCCTGCCGGAATATCCGCTGCCGCAAGCGGTTTGATCTTACCGGGCAGACTGTTTTCCTGATTTAGCCCCAGTTTCCGTTTGACTTTGCGATAGATCCGAACGCCCGCCTAAACACACACGCATAGAGAGGCATGAGTGCACGGAGGCATGAATTCTCCGCGCGAAGCCGAATGGTCTCAGCCTTTTTCGTGGGTGCCTGCGGGAACCGGAGCTGGAGTTTCGGCTTTGAGGACTTCGCGGATTTTCTCGGCGAGAGCTCTCAGGTTGAACGGTTTTTGCAGGAAGGCGACGCCGCCTTCGAGGACTCCGTGGCGGACGATCGTATCGTCCGTGTAGCCCGAAATGAAGAGCACCTTCAAATCAGGGCGCTCGCCGCATAGTCTTGTGGCGAGGTCGCGGCCGCTGAGACGCGGCATGACGACATCGGTGACCAGGATGTGAATCGTGCCCATGTGGGCCTTGGCAGCTCCGAGGGCTTCGATACCGTCGCCCGCGTCCAGAACGCGATATCCCACTCCTGTGAGATAGTCGCGGACGAGCTCGCGAACGCTTTGCTCGTCTTCGACGAAGAGGACGGTTTCGGTGCCGGCCGACGAGCCGCGCGTTTCCTGCTCGACGGCGGGAGCGGCGACATCTTCGGTCACTTCCGGCAGATAGATCTTGAATGTGCTCCCGCGGCCGACTTCACTGTAGACCCAAATGTAGCCGCCGCTCTGCTTGACGACTCCGTAGACCGTCGCGAGGCCCAGGCCGGTGCCCTTGCCCGCTTCTTTGGTGGTGAAGAACGGCTCGAAAATGCGCGATTGCGTTTCGGCGTCCATGCCGCAGCCCGTGTCGGTGACGGTCAACATGATGTAAGGGCCGGGCTCGACGGCGGCGTGGCCGGCGGCGTAGCTGCGATCCAAATGAACGTTCGATGTCTCGATGGTAAGGCGGCCGCCTGTGGGCATGGCGTCGCGTGCATTGACGACGAGGTTGAGCAGCACCTGCTCGATCTGTCCCGGGTCGGCCTTCGTGCGGCCGAGCTTGGCGCTGGGGACGAAGGTCATTTCGATGTTTTCGCCGATCACGCGGGAGAACATCTTGATCATGCTGGTCACCACGTCGTTCATATCGAGCACGCGCGGCTGCAACACCTGCTTCCGGCTGAAGGCCAGCAGCTGACGCGTGAGCGACGCGGCGCGGTCGGCGGCTTTTTCCATCTGCTGCACGCTGTGATGCAGCGACGGCTCCTTGGGCATGCGTTCGAGGAGAAGCTGCGCGTGTCCCTTGACCACCATGAGGAGATTGTTGAAATCGTGCGCGACGCCGCCGGCAAGTTCTCCGATAGCCTGCATCTTTTGCGACTGCCGCAGCTGATCCGTCAGATGCTTGCGATCGGTGACGTCGAGCGCCACGCCAATCACACCGATCAGGTCGCCTTGAGGGCCTCGCAGAGGCTGGACGTAACAATCGAGGGAGCGTTTTTGCCAGTCGAGCTCGAAGGACAAAGTCTCGCCGGCAAGAGCCTTGCGGTGCGCGGCGATCGCCGGGAAATTTGGGTCGTCGGTGCCGAAATATTGAAAAAGCGTTTTCCCCAGGGCGTCTTCCGCGCGAAGGCCCATCGCCTCGAGAGCGGCGCCCGTGTGATAGGTAAAGCGCAGGTCCGCGTCCGTGGTCCAAATGACGGTCGGCATTTTTTCGATCAGGACGCCGAGGCGAGTGCGCTCTTCGTGGCGCGCTTTCTGGACGCGTTCGAGATCTTCGAGCATGCCGTTGACGGCGGTGCCGAGGTAGGAGACCTCGTCGTGGCCGGAAACGGGGACGCGGGCGGCAAGATTGCCGCTGGTGCCGACGCGGGTGATGTCGTCACTGAGATCGGCCATGCGCGAGAGCACCACGCGCTCCATTAGATAGAGGATGATCGCGCCGAATGCGAAACCGGCGGCGATCAGCAACAAGAGAAACTGCAACGAACTCGTTTCACCCTGCTGGTAGATGGTTCGCGGCAAAAGAACCCGGAGGACTCCGACGGGCTTTCCGTAGACATCGGGGAGGATCTCCGAGGCCGCGAGCGAGTCATTCGAGTGGGGCCGGACAAAAGTGGACGCGCCGAGAAACGTTGGACTGGCGGCACGGGAATCTGCCCGGCTAGCCGGCGAATCCAAGCGGTCAATCTCGAGGGACACGTGCGTCATTTCGCCGAGACGCGTCGTTTCGTCGGAATCAAGAAACCGGCCCATGATCAAAACGCCGGCGGCAGGGCCGTTCGCGCTGCTGGTGAGGATGGGACCGGAATCAACAAGCACAGGTCCGGAAGCGAGCATCAATATGCCTTTAACGTCCCGCGCCCCGCCGTCGTGGATTAGGAAGGGCGAACCGAATCTCAGGTGGCGGTCGAGATCGGCAGGAGGCGGCGCCGCCTCCATCCCGGCGAGGTTGAAACCACTGGCGAAGACCTTGCGCCCGGATGTGTCCAGCACGACGACGAAATTGACGCGTAGCTGCTCGAAGGCGGGGCCGGTGAATTCGGTGGCGACTCTTTCGGGATGATTGCTGCGCAGCGCGTTGTAGGTGAAATCGCGGTCCGCATACTGATCGGTGGCGTGCTCGAGATTCTCGAGTTCGTTGGAAATGGCGCTCGATGCGCGGTCGAGGTTCTGCCGCGCAAAATTCTCCTCGACCTTGGAGAAGCCGCGAAGGATGACCAGGCGTGTGAGGGAAAACAGGCCGCCCACCAGGCAGACGAGTGCGGTCAATACAATGAGAACAGTCTTTCCCCGAAGGGATGTCCACCAATGCGATTTGATGGCCAAGAGCCGACGCCGCCTGCACTCTAGTATAGGTGCTGGGGAAGATTCGGGCGGCGAGCGTGCCCAGACGGATACCTACCGATAGATATCGGGCCGGACAATGGTGACAATGTCCTGAAAAAGAAGTGGCTGGCGCACCTGGATCGGACTAACCTGAGGGCATCTCGGCACGGCAGGGAAGCATCTGTAACAGGCAAGTAGCCGGAGAATCCTATGAAACTCGATCTCTTTCGCTCTCCTCGGATCGAAATACTCGTTGTGGCGCTGGCGTTGATGTTGGGATTGGGATTGCCTGCTTTGGCCCAAGACCCGGGTCCGATGCCGGCGGGGCCGGCGAATGCCCAAAATGCCGCGCCCGACAATCCACAGGAGGCTGCGCCCGCGGCTGCCGCTCCCGCTTCGCCGAATACGGCTGAAGCGGCCTCGACGCCGGCGAAAACCGCACAGATCGAGGTGCCCAGCGGGACGCATCTCCCACTGGTGCTGCACAACGGGATTTCCACGCGGACTGCGAAGCCGGGCGATCCCGTCTACTTCGAGACGATTTTCCCCATCATGATCAACGGCAAGGTGGTGATTCCGGCTGGGTCTTACGTCAGCGGCGAAGTGACCGAATCAAAGCGGCCGGGGCGCGTGAATGGGCGCGGCGAATTAATGATCAAGCTGACGACGATGATTCTCCCCAACGCCTATATGGTGAATCTGAATGCCGTCCCGAGCCAAGCGGGAACGGGCGGCGGCGAGACGGTGAACGGCGAAGGAAGAGTTGTGGGCGATTCGGACAAGAAGGATGATCTGGGAACGGTCATCGAAACCACCGAGGCGGGCACTGGAGTTGGCGCGGGCGTCGGCGCTGCGGCTGGGCATGTCGGCGAAGGCGCCGGGATTGGCGCGGGTGTTGGCCTCGCGACCGGCCTCGCCGCGGTGTTGCTGACGCGCGGGCCCGATGCTGAACTGCCTCGCGGATCGACCGTCGAAGCCGTCATCAATCGGCCGATCTTTCTCGATGCGGACAAGGTGCAGTTCACGGGCCCCGGGCAGGCTTCGGCGCTTGCAGGTCCGCCGAATCGCGAGCCACAGCGCAGCAGGATTCCTTTCTGATTTTTTGCAGCTGATTGCGACCCGCTTTATCCCGCCGCTGTTTGCGGGCTGGACTGCGGATTCGCCCGCCAGAGCAGGGCAAAGGCGGCCGCCAAGAGAGTTCCGCACAGGAATGCCTCCATCGAGTGACGCAGGAATCCCCCGAGCATATTGAAGACCGAGGCCGCGAAGTAGCTTCCGAGAGCGACCATTGCGGCTGTTTGCGCGGCCGCAAAGCCAATCTGGCGGCCGAGCAATCCGAAGATCAGCAAAACCGCCGCAACCGTCGCGAAGAAGATTAGCGGCGCCACACGCTTACCCGCCAAGATCATGGCCGTCAGGAAAATGCCCGCGTAGAGAACGATGCCAAAGAAGAAGGGCAGCAGACGGTTGCCGGGTGCGACGAGCCGGGGCGGCTGTTTCGCGCCAAAGGCCGAAGCGGCCACGACCAGCAACGCCATCACGAAAAGGAACGCACGCATCTGCGGGTGAGGCGCGCGGACGAGGCCAATGAAGGCCACGCATGCGATCAGGAGTGCGGCAAGAATCGCGAACGTCCGGTTATCGAGCCAGCGCTCGTGGGAACACGATGGAAACCAGTGAGCCAGCAGCGCGAGCGGGAAGAGTACCGCCATGAACGCGTGCCAGGGAACGATTACGGCGACCCACGAAAAATTGACTCCGGCTGCATACAGGTAACGATCGAAATTCGGCATGGGCACGCGCTCGGCTCGAATCAGCGTTTGCGCGAGCAGGCCTTCATTGAGAAAGCCGTAGGCCAGGCCGAGCACGAAGATGCCGAGCGTGCCGAGCCGCCATCGGATCGATAGCTCGCGCAGCACGAGCAGCGGGAAGCTGTAAGCCGCGATCAGGAAAAGTGCGATCTGAGGATGCAGGAGCGCGTGTGGTGGCGTGTTGCCGGAGACGATCTCGGTGAGAATCGGCGCGATCACTACGAGCGTGATGATTGCGTTCGCGCGGCAGGACATTTGGGGCTACACGGTTTCGGCGCGCGACGACTGAGCGCCGTCGAAGCGGAGGGGCGAGAATGCGGCGGTGTCGAAGTCTGTGCGGCCGCGAACGATCCATTCGCGAATGAGCTTCGCGGTGATTGGGGCGAGAAGGATTCCGTTGCGGTAGTGGCCGGTGGCGATCGAAAGGCCCGCGATGTCCGTTGGGCCGAGGATGGGAAGGTCGTCGGGGGTACCGGGGCGCAGGCCGGACCACGTTTCGACAATTTCCGCGGCAGCGAGCGAGGGGCAGAGTTCGATCGCGGCGTCGAGCACCTTGCGGATTCCGGCAGCGGTGACGCGCTTTTCGAATCCGGCTTCCTCTTTGGTGCTGCCGGCGACGATGCGGCCGTCGCGGCGCGGCACCAGATAACCGCGCTCGGAGCGCAGGACGCGATTTAGCCGGAAGCTGTCATGCCGCAGCGCGAGCATCTGCCCCCGAACCGGGCGCGTGGGGAGGAGGCGCGCCAAGCGGGCTGATCCGTTCGCGACCTCGCCCGAAAAGCAACCCGCTGCGACCACGATGTGCGCCGCTTTGATTTTTTCTCCGGCTGCGATGACGCCGAGACAACGATTCTGCTCGCAGACCAGGCTCGTGACCCGGCAGTCGGAGCGGATCGCGACGCCGCGGTTTTGCGCGGCGGCCGCCAGGGCTTCCATCAGTAAACGAGGTTCGACCGTGGCTTCTTCGGGCAGCCAGAGTGCCGCGCGCGCGTCGGGCGTGAAGGATTTTTCCCGCTCGCGCGCTGCACTCAGGGAAATCGCTTCGGCTGCCAGATCGAGAAGGCGGTACTCAGCGACCATCTGGTCGCGGTCGATTTCTCCATGTGGCGCGAGAAGAATTTCGATGGCTCCATCGCGCATATATGATGCCGATCTACCCGACTCTTCCTCGATGGTGGCTATGAACTGCGGATAGAGCTTGAGGCTTTCGCGGCCCAGCGGCGCGAGCGGAATATCGCGGGGCGAATCAGGCGCAGGCGATAGCATGCCGGCTGCGGCCCAGGAAGCTTCCTGGCCGGGCTGCTGGCGGTCGAGAATGACGACCCGCAGATTTTCGGCGGCAAGCTCGAACGCGATCGAAGCGCCGATCACGCCGCCGCCTACCACGACTACATCGAATGTGGTCACGGTTGCATGTTACCAGCAAGAGCAGCGATATCGGCGGTGAGCAGCAGCGCGTCTTCGACCGGCGCGGCGTAGTAGCGCGGGCGGCGCCCGGCCAAGCGAAATCCGTAGCGTTCGTAAAAGCGCAACGCAGGGGAATTCGAGGCGCGCACTTCAAGAAAGGCCTTCTCGGCATGGAATGACGCGGCCCATGCGATGGTCTCGCGCAGAAGGGATTTGCCGAGGCCGCGGCGGCGCGCGTTGGCGAGGACAGCGAAATTCAGGATTTCGAGATCGCTCGCTGCCTGGCGCGCGGTGAGGAATCCGGCGACACCGCCGTTTTCTTCAGCCACCCAGCCCGCCATTTCGCCTTCGACGGCGCGAGCGTAGTCGCGCGCGGTCCACTGGGCGACCTCGGGTGACGCCTGCTGGATCGCCAGAATCATGTCGATGTCGCGCGATTCGATCGGGCGAATGATCAAGAGCCGCCGGGGTCCTTCCATTGGAGTTCGGCGTCGGTCCGGCGGACATAATTCGCGTCGAGTGTGAGGGCGTCGGAAAGCTCGCCCCGCAGCGCGCGCCGGTAGCCGAGCAGGCCGACATAGGGCGCGAGGATGGGCGAGGCATCGTCGATGGACATTCTGCTGGACGACGCAGTCGGCGTCTCAAGTCGAGACAGCACCTCGCGGACCAGCGCGGGGATCGGTGTCAAGACAGCGAAATCCACTTTCGGCGTGTGGGCGCTCAGCGCTAGCACGAATTCTTCGGGCGTCGCCACGCACTCCTGGCCTTCGAGTGCTAATCGCTCTGCGTCCGCCCGGCGGTAGAATCCGAAATAGATTTGGCCGCGCCGCGCGTCGAGTACGGGTACAAGTAATGGAACCGTCGAATGTGATTGCACGGCAATGGCTTCGAGGCCGCTGATGGCCGCAATCGGTTTCTGATAGACCTCCGCCCACCCCTTCACGGCCGCCAGACCGACGCGCAGTCCGGTGAAAGATCCGGGCCCGGCAGCAACGGCAAACAGGTCGAATTCATCGAGGCGAAGGGAAAGTTCCTGTAACAGAAACTCGATGTGGCGAAACATGCGCGCCGAATAGACTTCGTCCGTCCAAGTCGAGACCGATCCGATGATCCTCTCGTCGCGAAGGACGGCGACGCTGCCGGAAGGCGAAGAGGTATCTAAGGCGAGAATGAGCACGTGCCCGATTATAGGGCAATTGGTCTGCCAAACCCCGCAAAAATCGGCCATTTCTGCAAAATTGATCCTGCGTGAAAGTACGGGAAAACCTTGACGCCGCTTGTTGTATGCGCCTACACTTCGATTATTCAGTAGTTCGGGGGAGGGAACTTCGACTTATGGATTTCAAGCTAGGCGAAAAGGTCGTCTATCCGAACCATGGCGTCGGGCTCATCGAACAAATCAGTTACGGCTACGTAGACGGAAAATCTGAACGCTTTTACATGTTGCGGATCCTCTCAAGCGGCTTGAAGGTGATGGTGCCACAAGCCAACATCGAGAGCGTGGGCTTGCGACCCGTCATCCGCTCAACCCAGGCCGGCGCAGTGCTGTCGTATCTGGAAAAAGGCCGCTCCGCTTCCCACCATGATTGGAAACACCGTTTCAAGGAAAATTCAGATCGCATGCGCACAGGATCGCTGATGGAAGTTGCGGCTGTGCTGAAGGGTCTCGTAGCCCTCAGCCGCACGAAGCCACTCTCCTTCCGCGAGAAAAAGATGCTCGAGCGTGCGAAATTTCTCCTCGTGAGCGAACTTGCGACGGTGCGTAACACATCCGAACAGGTGGTCGAGTTGAATATCGTTCGCGCGCTGGCCAAGGCTAAGCTCCAGATGCCGGAAGCCGCGGTACTGCCCCCGGACTGATCCCCGTTCCCCATTTCCGTCTGTTGCGACCGGGCACAATCTTCGCGATTGTGCCCGTCGTATTTTTGGGGAACATTTTCTTGAATCGGGCGGCCGCCGGATGGTTGGCATTTAGCCGGTTAAACTGGCGGCGAAGTTGACGCGAATCTTCGCGGCGATTAAACTTTGATTAGCAGCGCTTGTGGCTGTCCCTCTGGATGAATCATCGGGATCATCGGCAATAGCAGGAGAGACTCACAGGAATCCATGAGCTCAACGGTCCTGCAACAAAAGCGGC
The DNA here is from genome assembly GCA_963740095.1 of uncultured Acidobacteriota bacterium. Taxonomy (GTDB): domain Bacteria; phylum Acidobacteriota; class Terriglobia; order Acidiferrales; family UBA7541; genus Palsa-295. The sequence continues at coordinate 10,695 of CAVUDN010000052.1, read as the reverse complement.
ACCAACAGATTCTGACCGATGTGGTGCGCACCTACATCGAGACGGGCGAACCCGTGTCTTCGCGGAGCATCGCGCGGCGCCATATCGAGCCATTGAGCCCGGCGACGGTCCGCAACGTGATGGCCGACCTCGAGGACGAAGGCTACCTCTACCAGCCGCATACCTCGGCGGGACGCGTGCCGACGGCGGCGGCCTACCGCTTTTTCGTGGAGCAGGTGGCGGCGCAGGCGACAGCCAGTCCCGAGGACCGGCAATGGATTCGGCGCGAACTTGAAGCGGCGCAGACGCCGGAAGCGGTGATGGAGCGCGCGAGCCACGTGCTTTCGGCGGTGTCGCGCGGCCTGGGAATCTTCATTTCGCCGCCGCTGGCGAAGAGCGTGGTGGAGCACGTGCGGTTTTTGCTGGTGCCCGACAATCGCGTGCTGGTCGTGCTGGTGAGCACGGGCGGGGTGACGCGCGACAAGCTGATTCGCCCCGAGCGCGCGTTCCGGCAAGAGGATCTGGATCACGTGGCGGCTCATTTGAATCGCCATTACGTCGGCTGGACGCTCGAGGCCATGCGCGCCGATCTGCGCGCGCAGGTGGAGCGCGATCGCGAGCAGTATGGCCGCATCGCCAACGACGCGTTGATGCTGTGCGATCCGTCGATTCTGGACGACGGCGCCGAGCGCAAGGTGTACGTGGAAGGCGCGGCGAAATTCGCCGCTTCCGTCGAGTTCACGAACCAGGAGCAACTGCAGGAGCTGCTCGAGGCGATCGAGGAAAAAGACCGGCTGATCGCGCTGCTGAGTGGCTGCATCGAGGCGCCCGAGCCCGTTCACGTAGAGCTCGGCGTCGACCAGATGTCGAATGCGGGCAAGTACCTTGCGCTGGTTTCCGCGTCGTATTCATCCAAGGATCAGGTGCAGGGGACCCTCGGAATCCTGGCGCCGATGCGCATGCATTACGAGCGCGTGATCACGGCCGTGGCATTCATGGCGCAGTTTTTCTCGGAAGGCGAAGAGGGGAGTTGATTTCGGTGTCGTCGCACAACAATCGAGACAAGGAAAAGGCCAAGGGGCCCGAAGTCGTTTTTTCCGGTGGGCCCCGGGAAGCGGCCGGCGAACCGGCCGATCCGGCGGCGGTTGGGCCCGGCGCGCAGGCCGAAGATGTGGCCGGCGCGGGATCGCTCGCGGAACAGATTCAGCGGCTGCTCGGTGAGAAGCAAGAGCTGATGGATACGCTCGTCCGGCGGCAGGCGGATTTCGAGAATTATCGCAAGCGCGTTGAGAAGGAGCGGCATCAGGAGCGGCATCGCGGCGCTGAATTGATCGTCGAGCATATTCTGCCTGTGCTTGATGCGTTCGATCGCGCTTTGGGCGCGCCCGGAGACGGGGCGAACGCCGAATATCGCAAGGGCTTCGAACTGATCCGCAAGCAGCTTTGGGACGTTCTCGCGAAGCAGGGGCTTACGCGCATCGAATCGGTGGGCAAAGAGTTCAATCCGCATTTTCATCATGCGATCGAAACCGTGGAAACATCGGAGCACGCGGATGGGGTGGTGATCGGCGAGATGCAGCCGGGCTATCTGTTTCACGAGCGCGTGCTGCGGCCGGCGATGGTCCGCGTAGCGAGCACGCCGGCTCACGCGTTGCGGCGCGACAACTAGGAATTCAGGGACGAAATGCCAACACGGAAACAGCTCGACTATTACGAAGTCCTGGGCGTCCCGCGCGGCGCCTCGGCAGATGAGATCAAGTCGGCCTATCGCAAGGCGGCGCTGAAGTGGCACCCGGATCGCAATCAGCACAAGAGCCCGGAGGCGGAGGAGAATTTCCGCCAGGCGAGCGAGGCGTATAGCGTTCTTTCCGATCCGCAGAAGCGGGCGACCTATGACCGCTTCGGGCACGCGGGCCTCGGCAATCGCGGGTTCGAGGCGGGCGGCGGCTTTAACGCGACGATCTTCGAGGAGTTTCAGGACGTCCTCGGCGATCTCTTTGGATTCGAACAGGTGTTTGCCGGAGGCGGGGCGCGCCGGGGACGGGGCTCGCGCGGCCAGCGCGGCGCGGACCTGCGCTACGATCTTTCGCTTTCGTTTGCGGACGCGGCGGCGGGCGTCACCGCGAAGATTCGGATGGCGCGCCGCGAGCACTGCGAGACCTGCAAGGGCACCGGGGCAAAGCCCGGCAGCGGCGGGCTGACGACATGCACCGCGTGCGGCGGCCGCGGACAGATGGCCTACCAGCAGGGATTTTTCTCGATCACGCGCACGTGTCCGGCGTGCCAGGGTGCGGGACAGGTGATTCGCGAAGCCTGCGTGGATTGCCGCGGGCAAGGGCGCGTCGAGCGGGAACGCACGATCGAGGTAGCGGTTCCGGCTGGCGTCGAGACGGGCACGCGCCTGCGCATGACCGGGCAGGGCGAGCCGGGAACGAACGGCGGTCCCGCGGGCGATCTCTACATTTTCCTCGATGTGAAGGAGCATTCCTTCTTCGAGCGGCGCGGCGCCGATCTTTACTGCACGATTCCTGTGAGCATTCCGCAGGCGACGCTCGGCGCGAAGGTCAAGATTCCCACGCTCCGCGGCGAAGAGGAGCTCGATATTCCCGAAGGCACCGAATCGGGGCAGATTTTCCGGCTGAAGGGGCACGGGCTTCCGAATCCGCACGGAGGCAAGGGCGACCTCTATGCGAATATCCATATCGTGATTCCGTCGAAGCTTTCGCGCGAGCAGAAGCGGTTGTTCGAGCAGCTGGGGCAGACGTTGAAGGTGGAGAACAAGCCGGTCGAGCGGTCGTCGAGCTTTTTCGATAAGGTGAAGGATATTTTCGGGTAGGGTTTTCTCGCGGTGAGACAAAACGGCCGGGCTGCCCTTCCTGCGTCAGGGTAAAAAGAACCCGGCGCTACATTTGAACCTTTAACCCTCCTCTGATGCGGCGGCGCTTTTTCGTCGAACAATTCGATTCGCAATCGGCTGCGCTTCGCGGCGACACTGCCGAGCATTTGGGGCGCGTGCTGCGCGCCGAGCCCGGGCAGCTCTATGAACTGAGCGACGGACATGTGGTATGGCTTGCGCGCATCGAGCGCGTGGCGCTCTCGAAGCGCGGCGAGAGCCGCATCGACTTTGCACTGGTCGAGCCGGTGCCCGCGCGCGAACCTTCCGTGCAGATCGACCTGCTGCTGTCGCTCGTGAAATTCGACCGCTTCGAGTGGTGCCTCGAAAAGGCCACGGAACTGGGCGCGCGCGAGATTATGCCGCTTGCTGCGGCGCGCACCGACAAAGCGCTGGTCGCTGCGGCGGAAAAGCGGCGTTCGCGCTGGGAAAAGATTCTGGCGGAATCGGCGCAGCAGTCGCGTCGGCTCCGGCCGCCCTCGATCGGAGGCGCCTTATCGCCCGAAAAGGCATTCTCGCAATGCACTGCGGGCACGAAGATATTCCTCTCGGAGCGGCGCGAGGCGCCTTCCGTTCGCGAAGTGCTGGGCGCGCCGGCTCCTGCGGCTGACCGCGGTTCGCCGCGCGTGGCGGCGATTGCGATTGGCCCCGAGGGCGGCTGGATCGGCGAGGAAATCGCTGCCGCGTCGGCTGCCGGATTTACTGAGGTTTCGCTCGGCGAGAATATTTTGCGCACGGAAACCGCCGTGGTTGCTGCTATGGCCGTCGTTTCCTTTGCCCTTCGCTAGGCGACTCGCGTCGTACCGTACTGAAACAGGCGCGCCTAAGGCTTCTATTATGCGGCGGTTAGGGCCGAAGACATTTCCCTTTGCCGATGCTCCTTCGAAACGTCGGGTGCCCGTACAGCATATCCCCCTCTGCTCTAACGACTTACCTGTATGGTTCACGGGACGGCTTTTTAGGATGATCGGATTCGCGGAGAGACATTTCCGCTAGGCGCAAGGGGAAGGAGAGTCGAGGGGCCTTGAGAGAAATCAAGGCTTGCGGGCTGGGCCGACTCTTCTTCCTCCTTGCCGGACTCCCGTGCGCCATATGGCAATTCGCCAAACAGAAGAGAGCTCCGCATCCGATTTCGGGGGTGACCTCGCCGAAATGCCTGCGGCAGTGCTTGCAGGAACCGATCCGGATGGAAGCATTTCGATGGTCACTGAGACACACTTGCGAATTTTGATCGTGGACGACCAGACGCTCGTCCGCAGAGCCGTGCGCCAACTGCTCGAATCGCACGCCGGATGGCGCGTTTGCGGCGAAGCCGCTGACGGAGTCGAGGCAATCGACCGAACGCGCGAGCTGCATCCCGACGTGGTCATTATGGATTTGAGCATGCCCAAGATGGACGGGCTCGAAGCGACGCGCGAAATTCATGCGTCTTTTCCCGAAACGCAGATTCTGATTTTGACGCTGCATCATTTCCCTCACCTGGCGAATGTCGTGCAGCTCGCCGGGGCGCAGGGATGCGTTCTCAAGTCGGATTCGAGCCGCTATCTCATCCCCGCCGTTTCCAGCCTGAGCAAATCGCAGCCATTTTTCGCCGCCTGAACGCTTTCCTCGATGGCGCGCATCTTCCGCCGGGTAGGACAACGCCGTAGATGTAGGTACAATAAGATTCCAGTCCTCATAGAGTATTCCTGTCCATGACCTCGAGTTCGACCCTTGGCGCGGTGGTTCAAGAAGTAGAAGAGCCGATCCGTGCCGAACTTTTCAGCATCGAACGCCTGGAACAGCATGCCGAGACCCTCGCTGCCAACCAGCGGGCAACCGACGACCGGCGCGCCGGCCGCCCGCTCGTTCCCCGCGTAGCGGAAAATGGCCGGCTTCTGCTCGAATATTACCGGGCGATTGCCCGCGCGGTTCAGCAAGAGCACACGATCACGCCCGCGGCCGAGTGGCTGGTCGACAATTTCTACATCGTTGAGGAACAGCTCCGCGAAATTCGCGACGACTTGCCGGCGAGCTACTATCGCGAATTGCCGAAGATTGCGTCGGGCCATCTCGAAGGCTATCCGCGGGTGTACGGAATTGCCTGGGCCTTCGTGGCGCACACCGACAGCCGCTTCGATCCGGAGACACTGCGCCGTTTCGTAACCGCGTACCAGCGCGTGCAGGAACTCACCATCGGAGAGCTGTGGGCCGTCGCCATCACGCTGCGCATCGTGCTGGTCGAAAACCTGCGGCGTGTGGCGGAACTCCTCGTGCGCAGCCGCGCGGCGCGCCGCGAAGCGGATGAGTTCGCAGACCGGCTGCTGGGAACGGGAGCGAACGCAGCCGTCGATCCGCAAACGGCGCTGCACGATTTCGAGAAAAAGCCGCTGCAGCGCTCGTTTGCGGTACAGCTCGTTCAACGCCTGCGCGATCTCGATCCGAAGGTTGGCCCGATCTTGCGCTGGCTGGACGAGCGGCTCGCGGCGCAGGGCACGACCGCCGACGACGTCGTGCGCGCCGAACATCAGGAGCAGGCGGCCACGAGCGTCACGGTCCGCAACATCATCACGAGCATGCGATTGACCTCGGCGTCGGACTGGCGCGCCTTTTTCGAAAGCACGAGCCTTGTTGACGCAATCCTTCGCGAGGGAAGCGCGTTCGACGAAATGGATTTCACGACGCGCGACTCCTACCGGCATGCCATCGAGGATCTCGCGCGCGGCTCAAGGCACTCCGAGACGGAGATTGCGCGGAAAGCGGTGGAGCGCGCGCGCCGCGCTGCTGCGGAGGGCACCAACCATTCCGGGGATTTGGCCGAAGCGGCTCGCCGCACAGATCCCGGTTTCTATCTGATTTCACAGGGGCGGCGCACGTTCGAACGCGAGCTTGGATTCCGCGTCAAATGGCGGCGCCAGCTTTTGCGGCTCTACGTGCGCCGGGCCGTGCCGGGCTATCTGGGCAGCATTGCCGCACTCACCGCGATCGTTCTCGCGTTCCCACTGATCCGCGCGCACCAGCTGGGCGCACCCATGGGTTTTCTGGTGCTGCTTGGCATCCTCGCGGCGATCCCTGCATCCGACCTCGCCATCGCCCTGATCAATCGCGTCGTCACGGACCTTTTCGATCCGCGAACGCTACCGCGCTTGGAGCTGAAGGACGGCGTTCCCGAGCATTTGCGAACCATGGTCGTCGTTCCGACGCTGCTTTCCTCGGTCGAGGATGTGAAGGAGCAGGTGGCGCAGCTGGAAATCCATTATCTGGGGAACTCGGAGGGCGATCTGCGTTTTGCGCTTCTCACGGATTGGGTGGATGCGGCGACGGAAACTGTGCCGCACGACGACGAGCTGGTGGCGGCGGCTGCGGAAGGCATCGCGCGCCTCAATGAGCGCCACGGCCCCGCGCCGGGCGGCGGCCCGCGCTTTGTGCTGTTTCATCGCAAGCGCGTGTGGAACGAATCGCAGCGGAAATGGATGGGTTGGGAACGGAAACGCGGAAAGCTGCAGGAGCTGAATCAGCTTCTACGAGGTTCCATCGAGACTACGTTCATCCCCATCGGAGGGCGTCCGCCCGAAGCGGTTCCGGGCGTGCGCTACGTCATCACTCTTGACGCCGACACACGCATTCTCCGCAACAGTGTGGCGCGCCTTGTCGGCACCATGGCGCATCCGCTCAACCGGCCCGCGTTCAGTGCGGCCGAGGGGCGCGTCGTCGACGGCTACGGCCTCGTCCAGCCGCGCATCAACCATTCGCTGCCCTCCGACGGCCAGGGTTCTGCGTTTCAAAGAATCTTCTCCGGACCCGGCGGGATCGATCCTTATGCGTCCGCAATCTCGGACGTGTATCAGGATCTTTTTCAGGAAGGCTCGTTCACCGGCAAGGGAATTTACGATCTCGACGCGTTCAAAGCCGCGCTCGGCGGCAAAGTGGAAGAGAACACTCTGTTGAGCCACGACCTTTTCGAGGGTATTTTCGTTCGCTGCGCGCTCGCGACCGATATCGAGCTATTCGAAGAGTATCCCTCGCACTACGAAAGCGCGGCCGCGCGCCAGCATCGCTGGGCGCGCGGGGACTGGCAGCTTTTGCCGTGGATTCTCGGATTCAGCGGTCACGCGAAGGACGGGCGGCAGCGTCTGCGCATTCCCGTGATGGGACGCTGGAAGATGATCGACAATCTGCGGCGCACCCTTTCCGCGCCGTGCATGTTTCTCACGCTGCTCGCGGGCTGGCTCATGCCAGATATTTCGCCGTGGCTGTGGACGCGGTTCATGCTAGCGACGATCGCGATCCCGCCGCTGATTCCCTTTCTTGCCGGGATCATCCCACGCCCGGGCGGAATCTCGAAGCGCAGCCACATTCGCGGCGTGCTTTCAGACGCGTCGCTGGGCGCGTCGCAGATCGCGCTGACCATCACTTTCCTCGCATACCAGGCATGGCTGATGTCGGACGCCATCCTGCGCACGCTCGTGCGCTTGTTCATCACGCACAAGAACTTGCTCGACTGGGTGACGGCAGCGCACGCCAAGCACGCTCTCGACCTGAATATCGCGCATGTGTACCGGCGGATGGCCAGCGCCGTGGCGCTCGCCTTCGGCGCGTTTCTAATCGTCGCGATCGGGACGACTCACGCGATGCCGGTCGCGCTGCCATTCCTGTCCTGTGGGCTGTGTCGCCAGTCGTCGCGCGGTCGATCAGCCTGCCGCCGCCCCCGCCGAGCGCCAGAGTATTGTCGCCGGCGGATGCGCACGCGCTTCGATCGGTATCGCGGCGCACCTGGCGATTCTTCGAAACGTTTGTTACGGAAGAGGATCACTGGCTGCCTCCGGACAATTTTCAGGAAGATCCGAATCCGGTGGTGGCGCACCGAACGTCGCCCACCAACATCGGTCTGGCGCTGCTTTCGATGCTATCGGCGCACGATCTTGGATGGATCGGGACCTGGGAAGCGGTGGAACGCCTCGAATCGACGGTCGCGACGCTCGGCCAGCTCGAGCAGTTTCGCGGGCACTTCTTGAACTGGTACGGCACGAGCGATCTTCGCCCTCTCGATCCCCGATACGTTTCTTCCGTCGACAGCGGAAACATCGCCGGCGATCTGATCGCGCTTGCGAATGGCTGCCGCGAGCTGATCCAGGAATCGCTGGGCGGGAATCGAATGCGCGCCGGCACGCAAGATGCGATCCGCCTCTTGCGCGAATCGCTGGCGAGTATTGCCGACGAGCGGCGCACCGTCACGGTGACGCGAAAGCAGCTCGGCGATGCGGCCGATGCGCTCGATGCGTGCCTCGAGACGGAGCCGGTGAGCGTGGCGGCATGGGCCGCTCTGTTTGCCGATGCGATCGACCACGTGAGGACCGTCGCCGACATGGCGCAGGCGTTCGCGCAGGAGCGCGGCGATGCGTCGAGCGCGGAACTGCGCGTGTGGGCGGCGGCAGCGCGAGCGTGCATCGAGAGCCACGTGCGCGACGCGGGTACTTTTCTTCCGTGGCTGCGGCTGAAGTCGCCGCACGCGCTGGCGATGGCACGGCGTCCCGTGGAGCTGGCGCCGGAGTGGGCTGCGATCCAGCCGTTCTTCCCGGTGGCGCCGGCTCTCGCGGACGCGCCCGAGCATTTTCAATTCGCGATCCGCGAGCTTGCGGGCCTGCGCGCGCAACTCGCGGGCGATCCCTCCGCCGATCCGGAAACGCTCGCGCGAGTCGATTCGCTCACTCGTGCGCTCAACAATTCTGCCACCGAGGCCGCAGCCCTGATCCGCCGGTTCGCGGCGATCGCGGAAACGGCCGAAAGCATGTCTGAGGCGATGGATTTTACCTTTCTTTTCGATAACTCGCGCAAGCTCTTCTCGATCGGGTTTCGCGTCGCCGAGGGAGAACTGGACGAGAACTGCTACGACCTGCTGGCCTCCGAAGCGCGGCTCGCGAGCTTCGTCGCCATCGCCAAAGGCGACGTGCCCGTCGCGCACTGGTTCCGTCTCGGCCGCGCACTCACGCCTGTGGGCCGCGGCTCGGCGCTGATCTCGTGGTCAGGCTCGATGTTCGAATACCTGATGCCCGCGCTCGTGATGCGTCTCCGGAAGCAGTCTGCTGAGCCAGACGTACGAGCAGGTCGTAATGCGGCAGATCGAATACGGAGACGAACGCGGCGTGCCCTGGGGAATCTCGGAATCGGCCTTTAACGCCCGCGACATCGATTTCACCTATCAGTATTCCGCTTTCGGCGTGCCCGGCCTGGGCCTGAAACGCGGGCTCAGCGAAGACCTGGTGATCGCGCCGTACGCCACGGCTCTCGCCGCGATGATCAATCCATCTGCCGCGGTTCAGAATCTCGCGCGGCTGGCGCGGCAGGGGCCGGGAGCCTACGGCTTTTACGAGGCTCTGGATTACACCAGCTCCCGGCTGCCGGAAGGGCAGAAGGTCGCGATGGTGCGCGCCTACATGGCTCATCACCAGGGCATGTCTCTCGTGGCTTTTGCGAACGCGCTGAACGGCGGCGCGATGCGAGATCGTTTCCATGCGGAGCCGATCGTGCAAGCCACCGAGTTGCTGTTGCAGGAGCGCACGCCGCGCGATGTGCTGGTGGCCCGGCCGCGCGCCGAAGAAGTTTCCGCCGCATCCCATGTGCGCGAACTGGTGCCGCCGGCGGTGCGCAATTCACACGCCGCATGACGCGATCCCGCGCACACAATTGCTTTCCAACGGCCGCTATTCCGTAATGCTGACCTCGGCGGGTTCCGGCTACAGTCGCTGGCGCGATATTTCGCCATCACGCGCTGGCGCGAAGACGCCACGCTGGATTGCTGGGGCACATATATTTTCCTGCGCGACGAGCAAACCGGAAATGTCTGGTCCGCCGGATTTCAGCCCCAGCGCGAACCCAACGACTATCGAAGCTTCCTTCTACGAGGACCATGCGGAGTTTTTCACGCCGCGATCGTTCGCTGACCACGGCGCTCGAAGTCATCGTGTCGTCCGAAGACGACGCGGAAGTGCGCCGCGTTTCGATGACCAACAGGCATCCGCGCGCGCGACATTCAAGTCACCTCTTACGCGGAAGCTGCCTTCACTCCGCAGGCCGCCGACGCTGCTCATCCGGCCTTTGCGAATCTTTTCGTCGAGACCGAATTTGTTCCCGACTTCGGCGCGCTCCTGGCCACTCGCCGCAAACGCTCGGACGACGAGACGCTCGTGTTGGGGCGCCCATGTCGACTGTCGAAGGCGAATCCGTCGGCGACTTGCAATATGAAACAGACCGCGCGCGTTTCCTCGGGCGCGAGCCGCAATTCGCAATCCCGTTCTCGTGATGGACGGCCGGCCGCTCTCCGACACCGTCGGCTCCGTGCTCGATCCCGATGATGAGCCTTCGCCGCACCGTGCACGTTCCCGCCGGGGACACCGTCCCTCTCTTTGCCACCATCGTCGCTTCCACGCGCGCAGAAGTGCTCGATCTCGCCGACAAATACCGCGACGCCAGAACCTTCGAGCGCACCGAACGCTCGCGTGGACCCACGCGCAAGTGCAACTGCGCCATCTGGCATCAGCCCGAGGAAGCACATCTATTCCAGCGGCTCGCGAATGCCGTGTTTTATTCGGACGCAACTTTGCGGCCGACGTCCGACGTTCTGAGCAGTACCGCTTGACCGTTCCACCCTGTGGGGACAGGGAATTTCCGGCGATCTGCCGATCGTTGTGGCGCGCATTGATGATGCCGACGATCTGGACATGATTCGGCAGTTACTGCGAGCCCACGAATATTGGCGCATGAAGAATCTTTCCGCCGAATCGTGATTCATCAACGAGAAAGCGGCTTCGTACGTGCAGGAATTGCAAGGCTCCCTCGAGGCACTG
>CAVUDN010000051.1:0-15041 GCA_963740095.1 uncultured Acidobacteriota bacterium | reverse complement strand
CGGAGCCAAACTCTTCCGGCGCAATTTCGGGCGAGGCCGTTGAAAACCTGGCAGCCACCGGTGAATACCACTGGATGGCCGGAAATTTCCTGAAGTATGCGGGGCCGCTGAACGCAAACGATCTTCCGGTGGACGCTCACGAACTCATCGCGATGGCCGCGCCGCAGCCCGTGTTCATCAGCTGCGGCTCGCCCCTGGTGGAAGGCACGTGGGTGGACGATAGGGGGCAATTCATGGCCGAAGTGGCAGCCGGGCCGGTTTACGAACTGCTCGGAAAACGAGCATTGGGGGTGACGGAGATGCTGCCGATCGGCACTGCCTTGATCGGCGGCGACCTGGCGTTTCGCCAGCATGAAGGTCCGCACACGGATTTGCCGAATTGGCCGGCGTTCTTGGAATTTGCGTCGCGCTACATGAGCGAACCGTACTCCGCGCGTATGGCCAATTGGAATTGGCGCTTGAAATTCCGGCGCCACCACCATCACGCCGAAAATCTGTATGTCGTTGCCGAGCCGAAGCGCTCTCCCTGCCTCAAGACGACCGACGGGAAATTCGGCTGATTCGGCGAATCCGGCCTGATCCGCGCGGGCGCCGAAGCCGTGGGGGTAGGCGGAGAACTCGTATCGAAGGCTGCCCTGAGCGCGGGGAATTTAGATCAAATCGCCGCAACGGCGGCCAAATATGTCGCTGCGGTTCGCGAGGCCCGCCAAACCATGGCATGAGTACAGATTCGCGTCAGGCTCGCGCACCCGCACGCGCGAACGATTCCGTGATGCGGTTAGGGCAGAATGCAACGGCGCCGTTAGGGCGTCGAGAGAAGATCGGCCTTGCCGGTTTCGAGGTCGACCGGAAACGATACGTGTTCCTGGACGATCAGCCATTTCCCTTTGATTTTGCGGAACACGTCGGTGACGCGCACCACTGCGTTTAGCGAGGAGCCGTCTTTGCGCGTGAATGTGCTTGATTGGATGTCGTGACCGTAGGCTACCGGGCCCACGACCGTAATGTCTATATCCGACACTGTGGTTTTCGCCGGACCGGGGAAAGCGGGAAAAAGCCCTTCCCAATCTCGCTTATAGGCGTCCCAACTAGGATATTCGCGCGGAGGGACGGCATCGAAGACGAATAAGCTCTTCCCGCGAGCGTAGCAGGACATGATCCCGTCGACGTTCCGGGTGTTGAAGGCATCGCTATACGTCGTTATGAGCGCCTCGATCTCGGCCTTGTCGCTCGCCGGCGGAGTTTGAGCACGCACGCGAACCAAAACACCCGACAGGGCAACCGCCAGAATCAAGAATCCCGCCAAAGCTGCCGTTTTCTTCATCTCTGAGTTTCCTTTATGGGTTGCGTGCAGGCTTCAGCCAGCTACGCGGATCCCAGCAAGAGCGTTTTCGCGAGGCCAAAGCCCCACGCTTCCACCGGCCGGATATCGCGACAGACGCGGAACAGAATGGGGTCCCGCCACGAAGGACATGCGCTTCGCGCCCAAGCCGCAGGACGTCGAGAGGGCGAGATCCCTTCCAGAGGCTGAGTGGGTTGCCAGAAATTGCATTCCCGGCCGCTGATGAGCCCGCACAGATTCACGTCCGTGCGCGCCACGTCCTCGTGCGGCCGGGATCGGCTATCGCCACTTGTCTACCGACATGCTGGTCATGTAGCTGAAATCTCCGCCGGCCCAGTACGTGTTTGTTTCCCCGCCCAGCACGATTACTTCGATGGAGGACTTGGGATTCGGATCGGGCGGCGCGCCAAAACGGCCTCGGCGGTAGAAGCGCTGGAACGGAATATCGGCGTCGCCCATCTTCAGATACGAGGCGTAGGGCTCGACGCCCGCCTGTGCCTGCTTCAACTCGGGCTGGTGCGTGTCCCAGTAGAGCCACGCAGGCGTCTTCGAGTTTTTCGACCAGTAGTCGCTTAGGTCTTCCTTCGAGTTGAATCCTTTTTCCTTCGCTTCGCGGGCCACGGTTGGATCGAGCAGCAGCGTGGCGGCGCTGGTGCCGAACGAGAAGAAATGCGTCAGCCAGTTGTTGATCAGTTCGTGATAGGGCATCTTGGGGAACCAGGCGACGTTGTTCAGGCTCCAGCCGCTGAAGATGCTCACGACGCTTTCGTCGGGCTTGAAGCCCTTTTGCACGTGTAACGGCTTCCAGCCGTCCGGCAGCTTGTTTTCCGTTTCCGCGATGCACAAGTTGTTGTAATTCAAGTTGGATCCCAGGGTGCCCAGGTAGGTGAGTCCGGCCACGCCACAGCCGCCGAGGTTTTTCGAAAGGATCGTCCACGCGCGGCCGATGGTGGCATTGGCTTCGGCGAACGGGCCCATCGCGCCGATGCCGTAGTTCATCTTGATTTGGTCGGAGATGGGACCGTTGAGTACCACCATGCGGGAGAAGGACGACGTAGAGCTGAACAGCGCTGGCTGGCCCGTGGCTGAGATCGCGAGAATCACCGGGAGGTATTCCGGACTCGCTCCGGCCATCACCGCATTGATGGCCACGTGCCTGACCGTGAACGACCACGAAGCTTGCGCGCCCCGCGCGGCGCTCAACGTGCCGATCACCTCGTCCGGCTTGTGGCTCGTGCCCTTCAGCATCGCCTCCACCTTTTCCTCGGTGGGAAGGATGATGGGCATGAAATCGGTCAGGTTGTTGTCGCAGTACAGGCGCTGCAGCTCATCCTGTGTGCCCGTGTACATTGGCGGGCCGATATCCGGACTGACGGTGCCGGTTTTCTTCTCCTCCGCCGTCAGAGGAACCGTCAGGGCGGCAATGATTTCCGGCATCAGCGGCTTGCCTGTGACGGGATCATTGCCTTCGAGGACTTTGTACATTTCCTCGTCGGTTTTGTTCGTCATCGGGTGAGGCAGGAAGCAAATGCGCTCGCCGGGCATGCCACGGCCAGCCGCATTCGACTTCGCGAGATCTTTGAAAGCAATTGTGACCAGGGGAGCGGTGGGGAGACCCATTTTCTCAACTTGTGCGCAGTGACCGACGGTCGCTGGTGTGCAGGTGCTTCAATGCCCATACGCCATGATCATGGCGTTGCCGTTCGCTTTCATTTCCGCCGTGAGCTTGGGGTCGTCATCGAAATACGACCCGGCTTTCAGTCGGTACACGGTCTTGACGCTCGGCATGTTCTTCGAGAACCAGATCGCGATTTGATTCAGGAAGCGATCGGCTCCGGCGAAGCCGTCTGAGACGAGGTAGATGGTTTTTCCATCAAGCGTGTCCAGGCGCGGGGCCATCGGGATTAGCTGAACCCCGGGCGGTGTGCCCTTGGGATTGAAGGCCTCGAGTTTCGCCGGGCCCGCCATCGAACGGGTTTTCTTAGGCGCTGGCTCGGCGAGGGTCGGAGAGCCGGCCAAAATCGCCGGAGAAACACCAATCAACGACAGGAGCTTCCTTCGATTGATCTTCATCTTTTTTCCCCCACGGTCTTGCGTCTGATCGCTATCAGTTCCCGCAACACATTACTACACCCGATGCCAGTTTAGACTGCCGCTCGTCGAATTCGGTTACAAATCCGAAACCCTGGGTCTATGGCAACGCGAACACGTAGATCGCGTTGCTCCCGGCCGTCGGCGTATGCATGTCGGGGATCTCGTTGGCCAGCTCTGGGACTTTGAGGTTATAGCCGGTCATCACGCAGACGTATTCCTTTCCGTTCACCGCATACGTGATCGTGCTCACGGAAACGTTGCCGCCGAGAATCGATTCCCAAAGCTTCTTGCCGGTCTGCGCATCAAAGGCGCCGAATCGCCGGCTCATGTCGCCGTGAAATACGAGACCACCCGCCGTGGTGACCACGGAAGCGGTGCTCGGGGCGCGGCCCTCGTCGAAACGCACCATATCGCCCGTCGAAAGATTGATCTTCGCCAGGCCGGCCAGCTTGTTCGGATCGGAGCCGGGCTGCGGAATCACTTTCCACGAGCCGCGTATGCCGGGAGCGGCGGTGGTCAGGTCGCGGCAGTTATCGACGTACGGCACGTAGAGAGAATGCGTGAGCGGGTCATACGAGGTGGGCCAATAGCTGCGCGTGTTCCAGTAGCAAATGATGTGATGCTCGCCCGGCTTCTTGGTGACGATGTCCCAGTTCAGCGTGGTTTGTCCCGTCTTCACGTCGACGCTCGCGAGGTTGAAGTTCGGGTCGTCATAAGGGAACGGCATGGCCCACAGGAATTTGCCGTTGTTGCGGTCCAGTGCGAAAACCGAACCGCCTTCGGAAACCATGACCGCCATATCATGTTTCGATCCGCGGGGAACATCGGGATTGATCCACTTTACGGCTTTCGGATCGGGATCGAAGGGTTCGTTCACCAGCGTGCGCTCATGCGTGTGATCCGTGTCCCAGTCGTCGCCCGGCAGATGCTGGAAATACCAGATCAGCTTTCCCGTCTTCGGATCGAGCGCCAGCGTGCAATTGCTATAGAGGTCGGCCGGCGAAGTCCGCGCGGTACCGTCAGGATCGCCGTGGTGGCGCAGAATCCTTTGATCGGGCATCGGGTTTGCCACGCCCCAGTAGATCACGTTGCGCACCGGATCGAAGGTTCCCGGCAGTCCCCACGTGGACGCCGTGTCCTGCGAATTATCGCCGCCACCCCACGAGGAATATCCGGGATCGTCGGGACCGGCGACGTTGTAAAAGCGCCAAACTTTTTCGCCGGTTTCGGCGTTGTCCGCCTCGATGAAGCAGGTATCGCGACCGTGGCCGCAGGTGCCGCCTGATACAACGTTGCCGTCGATCACCAGCGGTCCGGACGTATTTGCCGTTTCCGTTTTGAATGTTTCCCAGCGGACTTTTCCGGTGCGCGCATCGAGCGCGACGACGTAGCCGTCGGGCGCGGTGAAATAGACCATGTCTTCGTAGATCGCGAGACACTTGGATCTTTCTGTGGAGCCGATTTGCGGATTCTTGTACTCACGCTTGTACTCCCAGATGAGATCGCCGGTGGTGGCATCGATCGCGTCGACCATTCCGCCCGGCACGATGACGTACATCACGCCGTCATGCACGATCGGAATCGTCTCGGTGACGCCATCCGGAAGGCTGCGCACCCACGCCATGCGAAGCTGGTTCACGTTTTTCATGTTGATCTGCGAGAGCGGACTGTAGCGCCACGCGTCGTAAGTGCGGCTATACATCAACCAGTCGTCCGGACTGGGATGCAGCAGCATTTCATTCGTGACGGGCTTGTAGTTCTCGACTTGCTTGTACTCGACCGGCTTGTTGTCCAAGGTCTGCCCAAACGCGGGCACGACGATCCCCGCAAAGCACAGGCACACAGCAAGAGTCCAGATCCGAACCATACGATGTTCCCCCGAGCCCAGTGGCCGAAATAAGCGCCCGCACAAGAACCGCGGGCATCCTACAGCAGGTCGCGGTGCGCCTCAATAGCCAGATCGCTGTGATCTATGATATTCCCCGTGGTTGCTTGCGGGGGCGGGAAGTAATCTAATTCTCAAAGTAGAAGGATTTCAGGAGGAGCGATCATGGCAAAGTATGGCAAGGCAGCTGGCAAGAGCGTCGAAAGGGCGCTGCGTCTCGAGAAGAGCGGCAAATTGAAGTCTGGAAAGGGCGGAAAAGGCGGAAAGGTAACGAGCCGCAAGCAGGCAATCGCCATCGGCCTCTCGGAAGCGCGCAAAAGAGGCGCGAAGGTGCCCAAGAAGAAATCCCGCTAGTTGCGTTTGCTTCGTTGTCGCGAAGAAACACGGACCGCGCGCGCGTATGCGGACGCCCATCGTGTCGATATCGTGCGATTCCGCGCGGCGCGGGCTCCTGGTTCACCCCGTGAAAGAGCGCCGAAACCGCCTTCTTGCCGTTCGCCGGAATACGCTAAGATAAAAGCTGCGGGCATTTTTCGCGTGATGTTCCGCTTCGGATTTGGAACGCGTCCAAACAGGGAGGAAAACGACGCGATGAATGGCCAGAAGCATTCACGAATCGCCGAGCCGGACAGTGGTCACCCGGAACGTGTCACGATCACCAATGTCTCACCGGCGTTGGACGGGGGCCGCTATCCCATCAAGCGCATCATCGGCGACGAAGTCAAAGTCAGCGCCAACATCTTCGCGGACGGCCACGAAGTCCTCGCGGCGGTCCTCCTGCATCGCACTGACAAGCAAAGCCTATGGAACGAGGTTCCGATGGCGGTGATCGAGGACGATCGCTGGGAAGCCAGTTTTCGCGTTTCGTCGATCGGCGAGCACTTTTACGCGTTTCAGGCGTGGATCGACCTATTTAGGACGTGGCGCCGCGACATGATCAAGCGTGTCGGGGCGGGGCAACAGGCTTCGGTTGATCTGCTGATCGGGGCCGATCTGATCGCGCGGGCTGCGGAGCGCGCCATCGGCGCAGAAGCAGCCGAACTTCGCAAACATGCGGACTCGGTGCGCGCGAATGCAGAACGCGATCTGGGTCTCGCTTCTGAGAAAGCACTCGACGAGCGAGTGGCGCAGCTGATGGATCGATATCCCGACAGGCGCCTCGGCAGCATCTACGAAAAGCCTTTGCGCGTGGTGGTGGATCGCGAAAAAGCGCGCTTCAGCAGCTGGTACGAAATGTTTCCGCGGTCTTGCTCTTCGAAACCCGGCCGGCACGGTACGTTTCGGGACTGCATCGCGCGGCTGCCGTACGTCGCTGAAATGGGATTTGACGTCCTGTACCTTCCGCCCATTCATCCGATCGGCTGCGTGCACCGCAAGGGAAAGAACAACGGCCCGGCTGCGGCGCCCGACGACGTCGGCAGCCCGTGGGCGATCGGCTCGCGCGATGGCGGCCATAAGTCGATTCTTCGCGAGCTTGGCACGATCGAGGATTTTCGCGCGCTCGTGCAGGCCACGCGCCAGCAGGGGATGGAGGTCGCGCTCGACATCGCTTTCCAGTGCGCGCCGGATCATCCTTACGTTCGCGAGCACCCCGAGTGGTTTCACATTCGCCCCGACGGGACGGTCCAATACGCCGAGAATCCGCCCAAGAAATATGAAGACATCGTTCCGCTCAAGTTCGATACGGAGCATTGGCGCGAACTCTGGGCCGAACTGAAGGACGTTGTCCTCTTCTGGATCGGCCACGGTGTCCGCATATTTCGCGTCGATAATCCGCACACCAAACCGTTTCCCTTCTGGGAGTGGCTGATCGCAGAGATCAAGCGCGACTATCCCGATGTCTTGTTTCTCGCGGAGGCGTTCACGCGCCCGAAAGTGATGTATGAGCTCGCGAAACGCGGATTCTCGCAGTCGTACACATACTTCGCGTGGCGAAATAGCCAGTGGGAGTTGCAGCAATATTTCTCCGAGCTGACCCAAACCGAGATCAGCGAGTTTTTTCGTCCGAATCTCTGGCCCAACACGCCCGACATCCTTACCGAAAATCTGCAATTGGGTGGGCGTCCCGCATTCATGGCGCGCGCGGTCCTTGCCGGCACGCTCGGGGCCAGCTACGGAATCTATGGCCCGGCCTTTGAGTTGTGCGAGAATCGCCCCATCTATCCGGGAAGCGAAGAATACCTGGATTCGGAAAAGTATCAGCTGCGGAATTGGGACATCGCGCGTCCCGACAGCCTGAAGGATTGGATCGCCCGAATCAACCGGGCCCGCCGCGAAAACCCGTGCCTGCAAAGCGATGCCGGGCTGAAATTTCATTCCATCGACAACGACAATTTCATCGCCTACTCGAAATCGACCGAGGATCGCTCGTCGCTGATCGTCGTTGTCGTGAATCTGAACCCATACCAAAGGCACAACGGCTGGCTTACGCTGCCGCTCGAAACTCTTGGCTTATCCGAACACCAGCCCTACCAGATGCACGATCTGCTCAGCGACGCGCGCTACATCTGGCAAGGCCCGCGCAATTACGTGGAGCTCGACCCGGCTGCGGCGCCGGCTCATATTTTCCGCGTTCGCCGGCGAATTCGTTCCGAACACGATTTCGACTATTTCGAATAGCACGCGGGCCGCAGGTTCGGTGCGGACAGAATCTAGGATCGAGAAATGCAAAGCAGTCCCCTCTGGTATAAGGATGCCGTCATTTACGAGCTGCACGTGCGCGCCTTCTACGATAGCGATGGCGACGGCGCCGGCGAATTCAAGGGACTCACCTACAAGCTCGATTATCTGAAGGATCTGGGAGTCAGCGCGGTCTGGCTGCTCCCGTTCTATCCGTCGCCTTGGCGCGACGATGGCTACGACATCTCCGATTACACCGGCATCCATCCCGCGTATGGCACGCTCGACGATTTCAAAGCGTTCCTCGAAGAAGCTCATCGCCGCGACATCCGCGTGATCACCGAGCTGGTCTTGAACCACACTTCCGATCAGCACCCGTGGTTTCAGCAGGCACGCAGCTCGCGTGACAATCCGAAGCGCGATTGGTACGTCTGGAGCGAAACGCCCGATCGCTACAAGGAAGCCCGAATCATCTTCACCGATACCGAGCAATCCAATTGGGCGTGGGACATGTCGTCAAAGTCCTATTATTGGCACCGCTTCTTCAGCCATCAGCCCGACCTCAACTACGACAATCCCGCCGTGCGCGAAGAGATGTGGAACGTGATGAAGTTCTGGCTCGACATGGGCGTCGATGGACTCCGTCTCGACGCCGTCCCTTACCTCGTCGAGCGCGACAAGACGTCCTGCGAAAATTTGCCCGAGACTCACGACGTGCTGAAGTTTCTCCGCCGCCGCCTGGATGAGAATTTTTCCGACAAGATGTTTCTCGCGGAGGCCAATCAGTGGCCCCAGGACGTTCGCGCTTACTTCGGGAATGACGACGAATGCCACATGGCCTTCCATTTTCCGCTGATGCCGCGCATGTTCATGGCCATCAAACTGGAAGACCGCAAGCCCCTGGTGGACGTGCTGCAGCGCACGCCTGCGATTCCCGCCGCGTGTCAGTGGGGCACTTTCCTGAGGAACCACGACGAGCTCACGCTCGAGATGGTCACGATGGACGAGCGCGATTACATGTACGACGAGTTTGCCAAGGACGCGCGCGCCAAGCTGAATATCGGTATTCGCCGCCGCCTCAGTCCGCTCATGGAAAACGACCGCCGCCGCATCGAACTTCTCAATGGCCTCTTGATGTCTCTGCCCGGCACGCCGATCATCTACTATGGCGACGAAATCGGCATGGGCGACAACATCTATCTCGGCGATCGCAACGGGGTGCGCACCCCGATGCAATGGAACGGCGGGTGGAACGCAGGCTTCTCCGGCGCCGATCCTGAGCGTCTCTATGCGGCGCTGATTTCGAATCCCTTGTACGGCTATCAGGTCGTGAACGTGGAATCGCAGCGGCGTTCCGAGCATTCGCTGCTCTCCTGGATGAAGCAGCTGATACGCGTCCGCAAATCGACGCGCGTCTTCAGCCGCGGCACGATGGAGATGCTGCATCCGCTCAATCATCGCGTGCTGGCCTTCGTGCGCGAGTTCGAGGGCGCGAAGATTTTGGTGGTGAGCAATCTATCGAGCCAAGCGCAGGCCGCCGAACTCGATCTGCGCCGGTGGAAGGGGACCGTGCCGATCGAAATGTTCGGCGGCAATCCCTTTCCGCGCATCGGAGATTTGCCGTACCTGCTGACGCTCGGGCCGTATCAATTTTATTGGTTTCGCTTGCGTCAGCTTTGATCTTGACTCGCGCGACCGGTGCGAATAGATGAAGAGAAGTGGCCGCCGCAAACTAGCAACGGTGAGGATGTAAGTTGTCTGAAACCGCGCAACTCTCGGACGAATTCATCCGGCAGCTCTCGGCTGTCGGCGAGGTGGACGTCCTCGTCGGAATCCCCACCTTCAATAATAAGGACACGATCGAACGGGTCGTGCGCGCCGTCCAGATCGGCCTCACCAAGTACTTTCACCGCGACCGCTGCGTCCTGATCAATCCGGACGGCGGCTCCACCGACGGCACGCCGGAAATGTTCAAAAACGCGTCCGTCAGCGATTTCGAGATCATGCTGACCTCAAATCCGCTGCGGACGTTTCACCGTGTGAGCGCGCCCTATCACGGCATTCCCGGCAAGGAAACGGCGCTGCGCACGCTATTCGTCGCGGCGGACCTGCTGCGCGCGAAGGCCTGCGCGATTTTGTCGCCGACGTCGCTGAGCGTCACGCCGGAATGGGTCGAGAGTCTCGTTCGGCCGGTTTATCGCGAAAACTTTGATTTTGTCGCGCCGCTCTATCAGCGCCAGAAATTCGATGGGTTGCTCGTCAAAGGTTTGCTCTCGCCGGTGATTCGCGCTGCTTACGGCATCCGAATCCGGGAGCCGATCGCGAGCGACCTGGGCCTTTCGGGCAAATTGGCCCGTCATTTCCTCGAACAAAACATTTGGGATCAGGACATAACGACGTTCGGCCTCGAAATCTGGATGACGACGACGGCCATCGTCGACGGCTTCAAAATCTCCGAGGCGTTCCTCGGGCCGAGAATTCAGCCGACGCCCCAGTTTGGCCAGGATTTGCCCGGTACCATCCGCCAGGTCGTCGGCGCGCTCTTCAAATGCCTCGAGATGCAGGAATCATATTGGCTTCCGCGCACCGGTTCCGAAAGTCTCCCCACGTTCGGTTTTCAGTACGACGTCGCGCTCGAGCCGCTCAAACTCAGCACGAAGACGATTCTGGATAACTTCCGTTCGAACATCGGCCAGCTCGTCCCGGTGCTCGAATCGATCCTCACGCCGGCCACGCTTGTCGAGATTCGCAAAATGATCGACCTGCCGGACAAGCAGTTCCACTGCTCCGACGAACTTTGGGTGAAAACGATCTACGAATTTGCCGCCGCGTATCACCACTCGGCGATTAATCGCGACCATCTTCTTCAGGCACTGACGCCGCTTTATAGGGCCCGCGTGAGTTCGTTCATATTGGAAAACACAAAGGCGCCCGCCGCGAAGCTCGAACAAAGAGTGGAGGAATTGGGACAGGAATTCGAGCGTCAGAAGCCCTATCTGATCGACCGCTGGAACGCCAAAGCCGGAGGTGAGCGATGAAGGATGCGGTTCTTCGAAGTCTCAACCAGACGTTCGAGAAGTTCGACGACATGCTGCTTCAATTTTTGCCTCACCTGCTCGTGATGCTCATTATTGTCGTCGTGGGCTGGTTCGTGGCGGTCATCCTGAAGTTCGTCACGCGCCGCATCTTTGCGTTCGTGAGTGTAAGCAAGCTCTCCAAGGATGCTGGACTCAGTCAGATTCTGTCGAAGGCCGATCTTCCTCCGGCCGGGGAGCTCTTCAGCAGCCTCGTTTTCTGGGTCACCTGGTTCGGCTTTCTGCTGATCGGAGTCGACGCCCTGGGCGTTCCGGAGTTGCAGTTGGAAGTGGAGAAATTTTTCCTGTTTCTGCCGCAGATTTTCGTCGCCCTGCTCGTCCTTTTCGGCGGTTTGCTCGCGGCCAACTTTTTCTCGCGAGCGGCCCTGCTGGCGGCGGTCAACGCGAATCTGCCGTCCGCGCGCGTGATCAGCGGATTCGTCCGGTTCATCATCATTCTGCTTACTGTTGCCATGGCTCTCGAACAGATCGCACTGGCGCGCAGCACCGTCCTGATCACGTTCGCGATTGCTTTCGGCGCAATCATGTTGGCGCTTGCGATTGCTTTTGGAAGCGGCGGGCGCGACGCCGCGCACCGCATGCTCGACAGAATGTTTCCGCCGTCCGAACCCAAGAGAGAAGAAGAACGAACCAAGCAGGAAGAAATTTCGCCGCTATGAGTACGAAGTGCCAGGCCCGATGTGTGTGATGAAGCGATGAGCGCTCCTTCTGGATCGACTGTTTGGATGCGCTTGCAGAACGAACTGCAGCGAGCCCTTCCCGATTTCATAAGGGCTCGCAGATGGTTTGGCGGCAAGACCCGAGCCATCCGGTCGGTCGAAATCGCCGACGTGGTTCCAATTCCGACTCCGGCCATTGCGGCCGCTGTTGTGGTTGCTCGGGTAAACTATCTCGAAGGCCCGAGTGATACGTATACCGTGCCGCTTCTCGACGAAGGCCCCCGCGAGGCTCCGCCCGCGAGCGACGACAACACGCGGATTCGCATCCGCGAGGCGGACGGCATGGAACACATCTTTTCGGACGCGCTCTCGAATCAAGCCATCCTGGAAGTTCTTTTCGATGCCATTCGCGAGGCGCGCCGTTTGTCGGGCGCGGCGGGCGAGTTGGTTGGCGTTCCCGAGCGTGCCCTCGAACGGCTGCGAATCGCAGCAGCCGGAAAACTCGAG
This sequence comes from uncultured Acidobacteriota bacterium, assembly GCA_963740095.1. Taxonomy (GTDB): domain Bacteria; phylum Acidobacteriota; class Terriglobia; order Acidiferrales; family UBA7541; genus Palsa-295. The sequence goes on along the minus strand of CAVUDN010000051.1, from coordinate 2,840 downwards.
CCCTCTCTCATGAAAGCCGAACAAAGCAATAGCTCGGTGCTCTACGGGCGAGCATTCGTTCTGAAGTTTTTCCGGCATCTGGAAATGGGAGTCAATCCAGACCTTGAGCTTGGCCGCTTCTTATCTGAACAGGCGGGCTTTCGGAATATTCCGCCGGTCTCGGGCGCCTTCGAATACAGAGCGGGAAAGGGCGAGCCCGCCACAATGGCGATCTTGCAAGGCTTCGTCGCGAATCACGGCGACGCATGGGAGCACACGCTGGAAGCTCTCTCGATCTATTACGATCGAGTCGCGAGCGAAAATGCCTCAGGGCCGAACGCAAAATCAGCGAGTTCCCCCGCGGACCTCTTGGGAGATTACGCGGGCCGGGCTGCGCTTCTCGGCCGGCGGACGGCGGAGATGCACGGCGCGCTCGCCTCGGCTGGCAGCGACCCCGGTTTTGCGCCGGAAGCGTTTTCCGCGGGCCTGCAGCGCGAAATATCCGAATCCATGATCGGCCTCGTTCAGGAGACGTTCAGCATGCTGCGCCAGCTCGCGCCTGACTTGCCTGAGCATGCACGAGCCGCGGCCACCACTGCGCTCGCCTCGGAGAAAACGCTGATCGACCGTTTCCATTCGCTCACGGATCGAAAGCTCACCGGCTTGCGTACGCGCATACACGGCGATCTTCATCTCGGCCAGGTGCTCTTCACGGGCGAAGATTTCATGTTCATCGACTTTGAAGGCGAACCGGCGCGCACGCTCGCCGAGCGCCGCGAAAAGCATTCGCCGCTTCGCGATGTGGCCGGGATGGTGCGATCGTTCCACTATGCGGCCTACGCAGCGCTGTTTTGCCCGGCGGGTAGCGCGGGCCCGCAATCGAACGAATCGCGATCGCTCGTCCCATTCGCGAACGCATGGTATCGTGCTGCTTCGGGCGAATATCTGCGCGCGTATTTCGATACGGCCACAGCCTCGACCGCCAATTTCCTTCCGGCCGATCCCGATGAACGCGAGTTCGTGCTGAATTTCTGGCTCCTCGGCAAAGCCATCTACGAACTCAAATACGAGCTCAATCATCGCTTGGATTGGGTCGCGATCCCGCTCGAGGGAATCGACATGCTCCTCCGAGGCTCCTCCGCTACGTGAGCGTGGGCGCAAAGACCGATCTCGGCTGCACTCACATCGGAGGCGACCGTTACGAATTCCTAGTGTGGGCGCCTCGCTCCGAAAAGGTCGAAGTCCACATCGTTTCGCCCGCCGAGCGATTCATCGAGATGGCACCCGAGGCGCGCGGCTATCATCGCGCCGTCGCCGATGGCTTGAAGCCCGGCGATCGCTACTTCTATCGCCTCGATGGCGCCAGCGACCGGCCCGATCCCGTGTCGCGCCTTCAGCCAGACGTTCACGGGCCATCGGAAATTCCCGATCTGCGATTCGATTGGCGCGATGCATCGTGGAAGGGCCTCCCGCTCGAAAAATACGTTTTCTACGAACTGCACGTCGGCGCGTTCACGCCCGAGGGCACGCTCGACGCGATCATCCCTCGGCTCAACGATCTGAAAGAACTCGGCGTCACGTCGATCGAACTCATGCCGCTCGCCCAATTTCCCGGCGCGCGCAACTGGGGCTACGACGGCGTCTATCCGTACGCCGTGCACGCCGCCTATGGCGGCCCGCTCGCGCTGAAGCAGTTGGTGGACGCCTGCCATCAGCATGGCCTCGCCGTCACTCTCGATGTCGTCTACAACCACCTCGGCCCCGAAGGGAACTACGTCTCATCGTTCGGCCCGTATTTCACCGGCCATTACAAAACTCCCTGGGGTGACGCCCTCAATTTCGATTTGCCCCGAAGCGACGAGGTGCGCCGCTATTTCATCGACAACGCTCTGTATTGGATCACGGAATTTCACGTCGACGCGCTGCGTCTCGATGCGATCCACGCCATCATCGATTCTTCCGCGCGCCCGTTCGTCGAGCACCTCGCACTTGCCGTCCACGAGAGAGCGCGCGAACTGAATCGTGAAGTACAGGTGATCGCCGAGAGCGATCGAAACGACTCGCGCATCGTTCGCGATCTCGATAAAGGCGGCTGGGGCCTCGATGGCACGTGGAGCGACGACATCCATCACGCCGTCCACGCGCTTCTCACGGGCGAGCAGAACGGCTACTACACCGATTTCGGCGGCATCGCGCGACTGGCCACAGGCCTTCGCGAAGGCTTCGTCTATTCGGGGCAGTACTCCAAGTACCGCCGGCGAAGCCATGGAAATTCCGCGCGCGATTTGCCGGGCAAGCGCTTCGTCGTCTTCTCGCAGAATCACGATCAGGTTGGCAACCGCATGCTCGGCGAACGCCTCGCGTCCCTGGTTTGCTTCGAGAGTCTCAAACTCGCGGCGGGCGCGATTCTTCTCAGCCCGTTCGTGCCTCTGATCTTTATGGGCGAGGAATATGGAGAGAAGGCGCCATTCCTCTATTTCGTCAGCCATTCCGATCCGGACCTGATCGACGCCGTGCGCAAAGGCCGCGCCGACGAATTTCGCGCATTCCGATGGGAGGGCGAGCCGCTCGACCCGCAGAGCGAAGAGACCTTCGCGCGATGCAAGCTGCACTGGGACGAACGAAACGAGGGCGGGCACGGCGTCCTGCGCGCGTTTTACAAAGAACTCCTGCGCCTGCGCCGCGACGTCCCCGCTCTCGCGAGCCTCGAAATGCAGAGCCTTCGTGCCGTTCCTGACGAGAAAAGTGATGTGCTTGTTGTCCGCCACCCACACGAACGCGGCGAAGCGGTCATCGCGTTTCACTTCGGCGCGGGGCCGGCACGTGTTTCTTTTCCGTTCGCGTGCGGCGTGTCGAACAAG
>CAVUDN010000050.1:0-26919 GCA_963740095.1 uncultured Acidobacteriota bacterium | reverse complement strand
GCGGTGCTGGGATCGCCGCCCGGGGCCCCGCCTCCGCGGGGCAGCCCGGCCAAGGGCGCGGGACCCTCGTCAATGTGCGGCACGGCGCCCGCCGTAGCGGCGTACTCCGGGTCAGCGACAGCCCTCGCTCGAGGCCTACCTCGCGGGAGGCGGGGAGTCGCTGCGCTCGGCCGGGATCGCCGTCGGTGTCGCCCCCCACTCCGTCCGGGCGTGCTCGCGGGCGTGGCTCGAGGGGATCGGCCGCTACGCAGCCGCGGAGGGGCTCCCGCTCCACATTCACGCCGACGAGCAGCCGCGCGAGATCGAGGAGTGCCGCGCCGAGCACGGTTGCCGCCCGATCGAATTGCTCGCCGCGGCAGGCTGCCTCGGTCCCCACACCACGATCGTGCACGCGACGCACGCGGACGACCACGAGCTCGACCTCCTGGCCGAGCACGGCTCGCGGATCTGCGCCTGCCCCACCACCGAGGCCGACCTCTCCGCGACACTCGTGCTGTTGTCCGAAAACAAATAGCGCAGCAACGGAAGCTGGACAGACCCGGGATGCCCGTCACGGTTTTTCGTCCTGCGCTGGATAAGCCCGCCCAGCAGGCTGACTCGCCCTCTTTCAGGCGAATATCCTGCTCGATCTTGCGCTGGCCGATGATGGGCTGGTTGATTCCGCCGATGTTGCTCGTCCGTCGATGGCCGATACCGTACCGACCCGTGAATGCTCACGTCGCCATCGGGATGAACGCGCGGCGTCACGTCGATGTTCACGCCGACATCGATGTATTGAAACTGCGTGTTCACCAAAGGATTGACCACGCCCGCGCCGCCGGCCACCCCCACTCCCACTCCTGCCTGAAAGCTTCCCGTTGCAATGGGCACGCGCTGGCCGATCTTGAGCGTCGTCTTTTGGCCGTCGCTCATGCGCACTTCGGGATCCTGAATGATCTGCGTCTTGTTGTCGGTCAAGATCGCGTTGGCCATCGCCCCCGGCAGCGTCAGGCTATAGTCTGCCGTGGAGAGATTCTTGATATTGTTGAGCGCGATCTGCGCGGCGGTAGAAGCAGTGCTGCTGGTGCTGGAGGTGCCGCAACTGCTACTGCTGCTGCTCGGCTGGTTCGCGCAGGTAGGATTGAACGTCAGCGTCACGCTCTGTCCCGGAAGGACCCCAAGTCGCGCAGCCGGTTGATGCTCGCCGTCAGCACCTGCACGTGAATCAGGACTTCCGGCTTGGCCTTGTCGATATCGTGGATGATTTTCGAGGCCAGCATGATCTTATCGGGCGTATCGCGAACCACGATCGCGTTCTGCGAGTTCACTGGCTGATGCGCCGCAAATCGAGAAGCTGCCGGAGCCCGGTCACGACCTCCGTCAAGTCCTGCGGCGTCAGCGTGTTCGAGAGATAAAAAGTCCGGACCTCTTCATCCTCGATATCTCGGCGTTTCTGCGGATTGTCCGGCGCGATGAAGAATCACGTTGCTCGTCATCGGCTTCCAGAAGGCTTTGCTTTCAAGCGAAACCGCATCCAGAGCCTCTTCCAGAGTGATGTTTGGCAGCTCCACGGAAATGCGGCGCGACGTGAAATCCGGATCGAAAATCACGCTCAGGCCCGCCAGCTTCGCGATCGTCTCGAAAACCGTGCGCGAGTCGTTCGTCATTTTCAGATTGATGGGCTCGCGCGAAAGAGGCTTGAGTTCCGGCGGGGCCGCCAGCAGGTCGCCGTCATTCGGGGGATTCGGATTTATTTTCGGAGTCTCCTCCGCGGTCTTCGCGGCCAATAGATCCATCGTCTGCTTCATTTCCTGGTCGGCGGCTGCGTTGGAGGGATCGACCGCCTGCGCCTTCTGAAACTCCCCGAGAGCCAGTTGCAACTGGCCCTGTTTCAGCGCCTTTTCGCCCTGTTCGACATGGTATTGGCCGTCATGGAATCGTACGTTGGCTTCGCGAAGCTTGTACTCAGCGTTGGTGGGGTCCGCCCTCAGCGCCCGCTCGTAGTGAACCAGAGCGGTATCGTAGTCCTGAATCGCCTCAGCCTTTCGGCCGGCATCGTAATCCTGATTCCCCTTGGGGCAGCCTGAGAGGAGAATGGCGAACGCCAAGACGGCCAGAACGTTGGACGGCGCAACAAGAACCTCCGGGGTCACCCGAACCTTGTGAAGTCTAGCACCCGCGTTTTGATGCGGCAAGGAATCCTCCCCGTTGCCGGTCATCTTGGTTAATATAGTGGTTGCCGTAACCGCGTCGGTTACAACTCCGTGAAAATCCGCTAGCAACAGCGCGGAAATCCACCGCTCAGTACAACTTGCGGGTGCCTGCGACCCGCGGCTATCATGGCAAAACAGTGAAATCCACGGCGAAAAAGCAGAGTCGAGAGGGACTTCAGATCGTCGCCCAGAATCGGTCGGCTTCTTATAACTACGATCTGCTCGATAAACTCGAAGCCGGCCTGGTTCTGGTGGGCACCGAGGTGAAAGCCCTCCGCGAGGGTAAGGGAACGCTTCGCGAAGCCTATGCCGAGATTCGCGCCGGAGAACCTTGGCTGGTAAACTTTCATGTCCCGGAATACCAGCCCGGTGGATTTCGCAATCACGACCCGCTCCGGAGGCGCAAGCTCCTGCTCAACCGCCGGGAGATCGAGCGCCTGATCGTGCAAACCCAGCAGAAGGGCATGACCATCGTCCCGCTCAAGATTTACTTCCGGGACGGCATTGCAAAATGCGAACTGGCGGTCGCCAGAGGCAAGAAATTCCACGACCGCCGCGAATCCGAAAGACGCAAGGAAGCGAAACGCGAGGCCGACGAGGCGATCTATCGCTCCCGCCGGCGATGAAACTGAAAGGAAGCCATGGAGATCCGACTCGAGTCCCAGCCATACTTTGCCGTACAAACTGACGCCCTCGTCACCTACGTCTTCGATAAGGACGACAAATTCGACGGAGTCCTCGGCGAAATCGACCGCGCGCTCAATGGCCAACTCGCCTCGCTCGCATCCAGCGGCGAACTGACTGGCAAGTCGCTCGAGCTGACCCTGCTCCATTTCCCCCAGGGGCTCACGGCGAAGAAACTGCTTCTCGTCGGCGCCGGCAAGCCTGAAAAATTCGCTGTCTCCGATCTCCGCAACATCGCCGGCACCGCCGTGCGCTACCTCAAAACGCGCGGCGTAAAAAAGCTCGCGTTTCTCACGCGCCAAGGCGAGCGCGGACCCGCTGCCGCGCAGGCTGTGGTCGAAGGGCTGATCGTCGCCGATTTCGAATCGGACAAATACCGCACGGACCGCAAGAACCGCGAGATCGAATCCGTTTCACTCTGCGGATTCGACGGCGGTCTCGGCGCGGATCTTCAGGCCGCCATCGAAAATGGCCGCGTCCTCGCCGAATCACAGAATTTTGCGCGCGACCTGATCAACGAGCCCTCCAACAAGCTCACGCCGCGCATGCTCGCCGCGCGCGCCGAGGCCATGGCCAAAGAAGCCGGCCTCGCAATCGAAATCCTCGACGAAAGAAAAATCGCCGAACTCAAAATGGGCGCGCTGCTCGGCGTCGCGCAAGGCAGCAACGAGCCGCCGCGCGTGATCGTCGTCCGCTACACGCCCGAACACCCGCGGCAGGGCGCTCCCGTGCTGGGCCTCGTCGGCAAGGCCGTCACTTTCGATACGGGCGGCATCTCGATCAAGCCCGCCAACAACATGGAAAAAATGAAGTACGACATGGGCGGCGGCGCCACTATGCTCGGCGCCATGCGCGCGCTCGCGAAATTGAAGCCCTCAATTTCCGTGATCGCTGTGATTCCCGCCACCGAAAACATGCCCGGCGGCCGCGCCCAAAAACCCGGCGACGTGCAGACCGCGATGTCCGGCAAAACGATCGAGGTCATCAACACCGACGCCGAAGGCCGTCTCATCCTCGCCGATGCGGTCTACTACGCGCGCCAGCTCGGCTGCACGCACCTCATCGACGCCGCCACGCTTACCGGCGCGATCGAAGTGGCGCTCGCGAACGTCCACGTCGGCGCATTCGGCACGCCGCGCGAATATCTCGACCGCTTCCTCGAAAGCGCGAAAGCTGCCGGCGAAAAAATGTGGCCCATGCCGATGGACGAAGAGTACGAGGAAATGATCAAGAGCAACATCGCGGACATTCGCAACACCGGCAGCGGCAAGGGTGGCGGCGCGAGCACCGGCGCGTGGTTCATCAAGGAATTCGTGGACGACACGCCATGGATCCATCTCGATATCGCTTCCACATGCTGGGCGGATGACGGGCGACCGTGGCTCGCCAAAGGCCCCACCGGAATCGCGATCCGCTCGATTGTAGATTTCGCGCTGAAACAATAGCGGAGTGGCGCCGACAGCTTTTCGTGTTTTTTTCTGCTCCGACGCGTACATCTTTCATATACTCGTCGGGAGCTTAGACAGGGTTAAAAAGCCGAAAAAGCCGCATTTGGCACCTTAACGAGCCATAAGCGGAAGTGCCACCGAAAATTTATCGGTGCCCTTATGATCTTCGCCTTCCATGCGCTGACGGCATTTCGTCATCACCGGTAGCTGACGTACATCTCCGGAAAATCCTTTTTCAGGTTCGCGACCTTCGGAAGGTCGTTCATCATGATGTAAGGATTTTCCGGATTGTGGAGGGCGTAGTCCTGATGGTAATCCTCCGCGCGATAGAACGCCTTGAAGGGCACAATTTGCGTCACGATCGGGCTCGAAAACGCCTTTGCGTCGGTCAGCTGAGCTACGTAGGCTTCTGCGATTCGCTGCTGATCGGGGGTTTCGTAGAAAATCGCTGACCGATACTGCGTACCGAAGTCCGGTCCCTGCCGGTTCAACTCCGTCGGGTTGTGAGCGACGGAGAAAAATATCTTGAGAAGCTGTCCGAAAGTGACCTTGGACGGATCATAGACCACCTCGACAGATTCGGCGTGCCCGGTGGTCCCGCTGCTGACTTCTTCGTAGCTGGGATTCTTGACCGAGCCGCCGGAATAGCCTGCCGTTGCTTTCGTCACGCCTTTGACGTGCTCGAATACGGCCTGAATTCCCCAGAAGCAGCCTCCCGCAAGAACGACAGTCTCGCGGCCCTTTGCGGTGGCCCGCGGCTCGTCAGCCTTCGGATCAGGAAGGGCCGTGGCGCCTCGAACCGGGTTCCATCCGAGTGCGTAGAGCAGGACCACTGAAAGCGCGCCAACCGACAGAAAAGATCTCAGAATTCGGCTCATTTCGTATCTCCCCGCTCGCTTCTCGCTTCGCGAGCGATCGAGTCGTCGTTCCGATTATGCCTTCGCGAAACGCATTGCCACGGAGTTCATACAGTATCGAAGCCCCGTTGGACGCGGGCCGTCGTCGAACACATGCCCGAGATGTGCGTCGCATCTTCGGCAGGACACGGCCGTGCGTTCCATCCCAAAGCTCATGTCCACCGATTCGACGATGTTTTCCTTGGCAATCGGCGCCCAGAAACTGGGCCATCCGGTCCCGGACTCGAATTTCGTCACCGATCTGAAGAGCGCCGTATCGCAACAGATGCATCGGAAGACGCCTTGGTCGTGGACGTTCAGCAGTTCTCCCGTGAACGCTCGTTCGGTGCCGGCGTGGCGCGTAACCTCGAAGGCGTCCGGCGACAATTGCGTTTTCCATTCGGCGTCCGTCTTTCGAATCATCGGCACCGTCACAACGTCCTTCCGTCGCCCGTCATCCGTAAACTCGACGATCTTCACCATCTTTGGCGGACCGTCAGGCAGCGGCTCGGCCTGAGCCCGTCCCGGGTTTTTGTAGCGCCATAGCACGATTCCGGTTAGTGCCGCTCCTGAAGCGACAAGAAACGCCCTGCGTGCCATCGATCGACGCGAACGCGCACTTTCGATTTCCGCCTCGAACATTGCGATCTCCTCCGCCGGTAAATCAGCCGAATGTAAAAGCAAATGCCTGTACGCCCGGATCCAAGAACTCGATCTGGAACGTGCGATCCTCCGCCTTGCCCTTTTGCCGGATCAACTGGTAGAGACGATACCCTGTCACGATTCCGTTTCCCTGGCTGTCTACATCGACACCATGATCGTCCTCCGGTGCAGTCCCGTCCAGCAGGACGCGGAATCGCACGGGTTTGCCGTCCTTGCCCGGCCCAAGCACCAGATGCAAATCCCGCGCGTGGAATCGAAAGACGATCTTGCCCGGCGCCGCCACAAGCGTCGCGCGTTCGCCGCCCACATCCCATTTCCCGGATAGCGCCCAATCGTTCACGTCGAGCCGCCCGGGCGCAGTGTAGACGCCGGGCATGTCCTGCTTGATTTTCTCCGGAGAGACGTAGTCTTCCTGTCGCGCATATCCAACGTAGGTTTCGGGCGACTGGATGTCATTCACATCCGCGGCCGCCTGCGCGCCCGCCGCGGTTACTTGGACGAAGCCGCTCAAGTTCAGATTTGCGTTTCTCTCCTTCAGCAGCTCCTGAATCACTTCTTCGGACTTGTCGTATTCGCCCTCTCCGAAGTGGTGGTAGCGAATCGTCCCCTGTGCATCGATAAAGTAGTGAGCCGGCCAATATTCGTTGTTGAAGGCTTTCCAGATTGCGTAGTTGCTGTCGATCGCTACCGGGTATGTGATTTTCAAGTCCTGAACGGCCTTCGCCACATTCGCCTGATCCTTTTCAAAGGCAAACTCGGGTGTGTGCACTCCGATCACCACTAGGCCATCACTCTTATATTTCTGCGACCATGCCTCCACGTAGGGAATTGCGCGGAGGCAATTGATGCACGAATAAGTCCAGAAATCGACGACAACGACTTTGCCTTTTAGGCTCTCACGCGTCAGCGGCGCGGAATTCAGCCAGGCGACCGCGCCGTCGAGACTTGGCAGAGGCCCTTCATTTCCCAGCTGTATCTGAGCCGCCTGCCGCGCGGATGAGTCTGCGCCTCGCGCGTACGCGATCGGACGGAACCGATCGATCAAGCTCTGCTCGATGCCTGAGGTGCTTGCAAGCGAAAGCCGCCGCAGAATGCCCGTATCCCATCCGGAGGCGATGGCAACTACGCCCACCAGGACCGCAACTCCCAAGCCGCGCCGAATCCATTCCTCGGCACCCAAGGACCGTTTCATCAGCGCGAATACTCGATTGCCGGCCAGCAAGGCGACCCCCAGCGAGCAGCCCGCGCCTGCCGCAAAGGCGACGAGCAAAAGTGCGGTGTGGGCGCTTGCTCCCTCGATCGCCGCGCCCGTGAGGATCAATCCCAGGATCGGGCCGGCGCAGGGCGCCCAGAGCAGACCCGTCGATACGCCAAGCAGCAAGGATTTTCCGATGCTCGCTTTCGCATTGTCTTGGCCACGTACGCGCCCTCCCAGCCGCACGAATGGCTGGGACAAATACTCGGCGAAGCTCGGGAAAAGCAGCGCCAATCCCAGCACTCCGAAAATCACCATCGCCACGATCCTGGCGATCTGGTTCGCGCGAACGATCCATGCGCCGGCAAACGTGGCGACCGCCGCCACAAGAGCAAACGTCAGCGCCATGCCGGCCAGAAGAGGCCAGCCGCTCCGCCGAAAGGGCTGGTCGGCGCGGGAAAAAACGAAGGGCAGCACCGGCAAAATACACGGGCTGACGATCGTCAGAATGCCGCCGACAAACGCCAGTAGGTACAAAAGCATCAGTCGCTTCCCACGTCCCGCAACTTTCGCCCAAGATTCCGCGGGACACTATAAGTACGCGGAATCCGGCACTTCGGATGCCTCGCCGAGAATGTATCATAACGAGCTAAGACATGCTGTTTTGGCGGTTGCAGAAGGATTAAACCGCAGATTTGTGGAAAAGCGCTGGCGTCACATCATTTCGGGCGCGGTGATGCCAAGCAGCGCGAGCGCCGTCACAAGGTGTTCGCGCACGAGTTGCGTGAGTCGCATTAAAAACGCACGCTTCCCGGCATCCTCCTCCGACAAAATATGATGCTTGTGGTAGAAGACGTTGAACGCCTGCGCCAATTCGAAAGCATAGCGCGTGAGAAACGCTGGCTCCTGCCCGTCGACCGCAGCGCCAACGCGCGCGTCGAGCGAGCCCGCCAGCAGCGCCAGATCCCACAGGTCGTCGCCAGCCGGCGCCGCTAGAAATTTCGCCACATCGATTTCGCCGCTCGCAATCTTCGCCACGTTCGCCGCATCGACCGCTTCGTTTTCAGGATGGGCCTCCGCGCCCTTGCGCAAGATTCCGTTTACGCGCACGACGGCATACTGCACGTACGGCCCCGTCTCGCCCTCGAAGCTGAGCGCGTCCTTGAAATCGAAAGCGATCACCGTCGAGCGCGTGAATCGCAGCAGGAAATAACGCAGTGCGCCAATCGCCACGGCGTTCGCGATCTGATTGCCTTCGTAGGTTCCAGCCAGCTCCGGGTGCCGCGACGCAACTTCCTGCCGCGTGCTCTCGAGCAGCTGGTCGATCAGGTCGTCTGCTTTCACGCCCTGTCCCTTGCGCCCGCTCACTTCGATGTACGGCCTCTTCGCATCTTCGGGCGGAATCTCGTAGCCCATTTCGAGTGCGCAGCGCGGCGTCAGCGCGACCACGTTGTACGAAAAATGTTTGAGATGATCGGCTTCCTCCGCGTATCCCAGCGCACGCAAACCCACCACCACCACCTGCTGCGGATACGCCTGCCGCGAATCGATCACATTAAAAACTTCCTTCGCGTGGCCGAATTCCGGCGCGCCCGCCTCGCCGTCTTCGCTGGCCGTCGTCCACGCCTCATGCCCATCGGGATGCTTGTGGAAGCGGCGATAGTAAAAATCGCGCCCGAGCAATCCGAATTTCCAGAGATGGTAAGCAATGTCCTTGCCAACGTAGGTGACAGTCCCGTTCGACCGCACGATAATCTTGGCGTCGGCCAATTCGTCGGGCTCTTCTTCTACTTCGGGCGCTTCCGCGCCCTCTTTCTCCGACGGAAGCTGCATCACCCAGCATCCCGCGCTCTTCCCCGAGGTCGCGTATTGGATCGCGCCGCGCTGCTTCAGCATCTCGAACGCCGCATCCCAGAATTTCAGGTGCAGGATCTCGCTTTCGCGCGAGAGTAAGTCGTAATCGATGCCAAGGCGGTCGAGCGTGCGCAGATGGCAGTGGACAATCGCCGTCGACACAACCTCCGCCATCTTCGCTGCCGCGCCGTGTCCCTCCTCGATTTCTTTCAACGTCTGCGCGCGAAGCTCGAGCCGCGATTTATCTTCCGCCAGCCATTGCGTCACGCGCGTGTACAAATCCCAGCAGAGGTAATCGAATTTCGGCTGGTCGGCGAGCGCGCGCACCTCGCCCGGCGTTCGCGGCTCGAGATGCGTGAATCCGAGAACCACATCCGCCACCTGCACGCCGGTGTTGTCGATATAGTTCTGCACCTCGACGCGCCTGCCCGCGTACCGCAGCAGCCTGCAGAATGTGTCTCCGAGCACGGCGTTGCGCAAGTGCCCGATGTGCGCGGCCTTATTCGGATTCACGCTCGTGTGCTCGACGAGCACTTTCGGTGCATCCGCTTTCGGCGCGGCCGCTTCCTTCAACGATTCGCTGCACGCCGCGCGAAAGAATTCGCCGCGGTCGAGAAACGCGTTCAGGTATCCGCCCCCCGCGACTTCCACTCGCGCCACGCCCGGAATCGGCTTCAGCGAATTCGCGATCTCCTGCGCCAGCGCGCGCGGCGGCTTCTTCAGCCGCTTTGCCAGCTCGAAGCACAGCGGCGAAGCCACCTCGCCCATGGCGAGCTTCGGCGGCCGCTCCGTCACCACCGGCACGTCCGTCTTGTAGCGCTCGTGGATGTGGTGCCGCAGCGCCTTCCGAATCCGTTCGTCGATCGTCTTGTACACACGGCTCCTTATGTCGCAAAGAATCGAAGATTATAGTATCGTTTTCTTGTAGGTCCGCTGTAGAAACACAAACCATTTCATGGATCAGGCTAACTCCTCCAACGACAAGCCGAAGTTCTACCTGACGACGCCGATTTACTACGCCAATTCGCGGCCACACGTCGGCTCCGCGTACACGACGATCGTCTGCGACGTGATCGCGCGCTACAAGCGGATGTGCGGCTATGACGTCGCTTACCTTACCGGCACCGACGAGCACGGCGTCAATATCGAGCGCGCGGCGGAAGCGGCGGGGATCACGCCGCAGCAGCTCGTCGACAAAAACGAAAAGATTTTTCGCGATTTGTGGAAGCTGCTCGGGATCACGATCACCGATTTCATCCGCACCACTTCGCCCGAGCACGAGCGCGCCGTACAAACTCTGGTCCGCCGCACGCTCGAGCGCGACAAAGCTCTGCCGCCCGAGAAACGCTCGATCTACAAGGCGAAATACGAGGGTCGCTACTGCATCTACGACAACGCTTACGTCAGCGACACGCCCGAGCCGGTGAATTGCCCCACGTGCGGCCGCCCTGCGGAGCTGATTTCCGAGGAGAACTACTTCTTCCGGCTTTCGGCGTACCAGGAAAAGCTGCTGAATCTCTATCGCGAAAAGCCCGAATTCGTTCAGCCCGATTTCCGGATGAACGAAGTGCGGAGCTTCGTCGAGGCGGGGTTAAAAGACGTCTCGATCAGCCGCAAAACGATTAAGTGGGGCATCCCGTGGCCCGGCGATCCCGAGCACGTCTTCTACGTCTGGTACGACGCGCTCACCAGCTATATGACCGGGATCGGCTACGGTGAAGGCCCGGACGGCGAGGCCAATCCGAAGTTTAAGAAATACTGGCCAGCCGATCTGCACATGATCGGCAAGGAAATCATCCGTTTCCACGCGGTCTACTGGCCCGCATTTCTGATGGCCGCGGATTTGCCGCTGCCGGAAAAAATCTTTGCCCACGGCTGGCTGCTCTTCGAACAGGAAAAGATGAGTAAGTCGAAAGGCAACGTCGCCTACCCCGAGCCCATCGTGAAAGCGTTCGATGAGCTGACCGGCGCCAAAGTCGGCAACGATGCCCTGCGCTATTACCTCCTGCGCGAAACCGTCTTCGGCCAGGACGGCAACTTCTCGCGCGAGGCCCTGATCACCCGCTACAACGCTGACCTCGCCAATGGCCTCGGCAATCTCGCCAGTCGCATCGTGGCCATGATTCAGAGATATTGCGGAGGCGACATCCCAAATCAAGATGATCAAGCTATCAAGAACGACGGAGATGTTCGAGCCGACTCGAAGCTGAATCAAGCCCTTGGCACGGCCGTTTCTCTAACGAGTGCGCTCTACGGGGACATGAAGCCGGATCTGGCACTGGTGCAAGTTTGGAATATAGTAGCTTCCACCGACGAGTATTTGACTAGGACAGCTCCTTGGGTTTTGGCAGAAGACGCGACGAGGCGCGTCCGCCTGGAAGGCGTATTGTGGCGCGCTGCAGATGCGCTCCGTTGTGCCACGGTCTTGGCTCACCCGGTGATTCCGGATGCTACCGAAAAGATTTGGCGGCAGCTAGGTGGACAGGGAAGGCTTAGTGAGCAGAGGATCAACAAGCTGATGGGAGGTACGACTGTGCAGGGCACGCGGATCGGAAAGGCAGATGCCATTTTCCCGCGCGTCGACAAGAAGCGACTTTCGGAGAGGATTGAAGCGATGGAAAACGAGATACGGAACCCCGGTAGCACACAGCCTGCGGCAACGCCAGCCAGTCCGACACCGACGGCGGCCTCAGCTGCGCCGGCGACGGCGCCTGCCACCGCGAAGATCGGCATCGAAGACTTCGCCAAGGTCGAGCTGCGCGTCGGCGTCATCAAATCGGCAGAGCGGATTCAGGGCGCGGACAAGCTGCTGAAGCTGCTCGTCGATATCGGCGACGAGGTTCGGCAGGTGCTCGCGGGCATCGCGCTGGCGTACGCGCCCGAGGATCTGGTCGGGCGCAAGGTCGTGATCGTCGCGAACCTCGCACCGCGAAAGATGCGCGGCCTCGAATCGAACGGCATGCTGCTCGCGGCGTCGGTCGGCCCGGACGGCAAGCCCGTCCTCTGCACCTTCGCCGAGGACGTCGTTCCCGGCGCCAAAGTGAAGTGACCATCCGACGAGGATGGCCACCCTGAGCGGAGCAACTCGGAGCGAAGGATCTGCTTTTGCTTCCGTAGCGGGCGGCCTTCAGGCCTGCGGATGTTGGGCGCGCGTAGCCAAGCTCCAAGATCAACTCAACTACATGCTGCAACAACAACAGCGCATAGGAACGCGCTTCGCGCGACATTCTTTTCGGCGGGGTTGAAACCCCGCCCTTCCACCCCGCAATTTCGCGCGCACAAGGTGGCGGGTCCGCGGCGTGCCGACAGTGCGCGAGGCAAGCCTCGCGTCAAAAGGGCGGTAGCAAGCTCCCGCACCCCACGCGCGACCCGGTTTGGAGTGCGGGGCCTTGGCACCGCTGCTTGCGGCTCGGGCTTGCCCGGTCGTGATACACACACCGCACGAAACGCTTTGTAAGGTGCTGTGTCATAATCTTGTCGTTTTGATCTATGAAAGACATGAGCTAGGAATTGACCCGATCTCTTGGGATAACGCTGCCTAATTTATGGCTGACCCTACCGCTGAGATTCGCCTTAAAGTCGAACGGGCTAAAGAGCACATCCGTAATCTTCAGATTGAAATCACCGCCTTTCTCAAAACCAATCCATATAAAATTGGGACCAAGCAAAATTCGCAGACAAGACAACTGATCTATTATGTGAGCAGCGTCGAAGAAATTCCTTCGCATATCGCTCTCATCACCGGAGACGTTCTGCAAAATCTCAGAAGTAGTTTGGATCACTTGGCGTGGCGACTGGTTGAAGCCAACGGGCAGAGACCAACGAGAGACACCGCTTTCCCCATTTACGATGACGCCGCGAAATACAAAACCGGATACTTGAGACAGGTAAAGGGAATGAGCGGTGCGGCGATAAACGCTATCGACGGCATCAAACCATACCAAGGTGGGAATGACACGATCTGGCGTCTCCATCGACTTAACAACATCGATAAACACCGCATCGTGATTACTGTGGGATCGGCATTCCATAGTGTGGACTTGGGTGCTCATATGTTTGCGAGAATGGCGGAGATGGTTCCGGCCTTGGCGAATACAGAACCCTTGCATGCCTTTTTTCGAGGCGCTGACCGCCTGTTCCCTTTGAAAACAGGCGACGAACTCCTTATCGACGCTCCAGACGCGAAAGTGAATGAGAAAATGCAATTCGCTTTTGATGTGGCGTTCGGAGAGCCGCAAATTCTTGAGGGTGGGCCTTTGATTGAAACGCTTCAGGAATTTGCGGAAGTTGTGGATAAACTGATTCTCAGCTTTATTTTGCTGAGCCGGGGAACGTGGATGCCCCCCCGGGAACCGTCACAAAAACTCGATAATCTGCCTAAAAGTCGGCGCTTTTGGTGGCTAATGTACAAAGCCACTTCTGATCGACACGATTGCGGACGCCCCCGCAAGCGCGCTTTTTGAGGCAAATCCGCGCGGCACAGCAGCGACACCGGGGTAAAGTTACTTCGCAGATCCATGAAAATTATCGATTCACACGCGCACCTGGAAACGGCGGAATTCGATGGCGATCGCGCGGCGATGCTCGAGCGCGCCCGCGCGGCGGGCGTCGAGGCGCTGCTGGCGATCGGCAGCGGGACCAGCCCGGCCGAGCGCATCGATTCTGCGATTCCCTTCGCCGAGCAGCACGACTGGGTCTACGCGACGATCGGCGTTCACCCCTACGACGCGAAAGCCGCCACCGAGGAGCACTTCGCGCAGTTCGACCAACTCGCCCGGCACCGGCGCGTGATCGCATGGGGCGAGATGGGCCTCGACTACCACTACGACGAGGAGCAGGCGCCGCGCGACGTGCAGCAGCGCGTCTTCCGCCGCCAACTCGAGCAAGCGCGCGCCGCGAAGCTGCCAATCGTGATCCATTGCCGCGATGCGTGGGACGACTGCCTCGCGATCCTCGAAGAGGATTGGCGGCCGAGTGGACTGGGCGGGATATTCCACTGCTTCACCGCAACGCCGACCGAAGCGCGGCGCGGGCTCGATATGGGCTTCCTCGTGTCGTTCGCGGGCAACATCACCTACCCGAAAATGCAGCATTTGCGCGACGTGGCCCGCGAGCTGCCTCTCGAAAACCTACTCACGGAAACCGATGCGCCGTTCCTCCCGCCTCAGGGGCGCCGCGGCAAGCGCAACGAGCCTGCTTTTGTGGTAGAGGTAGCGCAAGCCTTGGCGAATGTGAGAAACTTAGCGGCCGAAGAGGTTGCGGCCACCACGGCGGCGAACTTTCGGCGGTTCTTCAGACTCGGTACGCCAGCTTCTCAGAATCAGCCCCACGAGGGCGCGAGGTAGACCCAGGATGGCATTCGCTGTCCAAATGGCCAAGGGCATCAAGGGCATATTCGATCTGGTGCGCGACGATCTCGCGCTGGTCGAGCAGGAGATTGCCGGGCAGAGTTGCGGCGCGATCCAGCCGGTGGCGGAAATTTCAAGCTACCTGCGTGAGGGCGGCGGCAAGCGGCTGCGTCCCGCGCTGCTGCTGTTGAGCGCGGGGGCGGCGGGCTATCACGGCGAGAGCGCGATCCATCTGGGCGCGGTGGTCGAAATGATCCACAGCGCGACGCTGGTCCACGACGACGTGATCGACGGCGCGGAGACGCGGCGCGGGCGTCCCAGCACCAACGCGCGCTGGGGCAACCACATGAGCGTGCTCGCGGGCGACTGGCTCTACATGCAGTCCTTCGAGATGGCCGTGCGCGAGCGGAATTTCGCGGTGCTCGACATCCTGATCGACCTCACGCAAAACATGGTCGAAGGCGAACTGCTGCAACTCGCGTGCCTCGGGCGGATCGATCTAACCGAAGCTGAGGCGATCGACCTCTCCTACCGCAAGACGGCGTGCCTCTTCAGCGGATGCGCGCGGCTCGGCGCCGTGCTCGGCAAGCAGCCCAAGCATATCGAAGAAGCGCTCGCCGAATATGGGCGCAACGCGGGGCTGGCATTTCAGCTCGTGGACGATTTGCTCGATTTCACGGCGTCGCTTGAAAAGCTTGGCAAGCCGGTGCTGAGTGATTTGAAGGAAGGCAAAGTTACGCTGCCGCTGATTTTTGCTCTGCAAAATGGCGCAAGCGCGGCCGATGGCAATGGCAACGGGCATTCGGCTTCGGAAGGTCGAAAGCTGATCGCGCGCGTCCTTGAGGAGCGAGGATTCCTGAGCGTGCATCCTGACCAGATTGCGCGGCTGGTGCGCGAAACGGGGGCGCTCGATCGCGCCGCGAATCTTGCGCGCGATTACGTGAACCGCGCGAAGGCCTGCCTCGATGAACTCCCCGACACCGAGTATCGCCGCGCCCTGCGCGCGGTCCCCGATTTCATCCTCGAACGCGAAAATTAGCCGCTCGCTCGTCGACCGCAAACAGCCAGGAGAGATCCCTCGCTCGCGTTGCTCCGCTCGGGATGACGATCCTCGCCGGATCATCAATTTGCGCGCGGGCCATCTTTCGCCGGATCGGATTTCGCCACGGCCGTCGAGCTGTTTCCTTCCTGTAGCACGGCGCTCGCATCGGCGACAAGCTCCTTGGGCGTCCACTGATTGTCCTCGTACCACTTGTAAACCTTTCCCTCGGGCGAAATCACGGTCGTGCTCAGCGAATGAACGATCTGGCCGCCGCTGTCGGTGAAGAAAAGGCCGAAATAGTCGGCAACTTTTTTCAGGTCGGCCTGCGAAGGCGGCACCGCGAATTCCCAGCGGTCAAACGGAATCTTGCCGGCGACATCTTCGAACGATCCGCCGTACGCGCGCAGGACCTTCGGCGTGTCGTGCGCGGGATCGAAGCTGATCGTGAGCAGGCGCACTTTCGAGGCGAGCGCCGGATTCTTGCGCGTCTGCGCGTACACCTCGGCGAAGTTGCGCGAGACGAGCGGGCAAAAAGTGGGGAACGGGCATCGCGTGTAGACGAACGTCACGAGCAGGACGTGGCCCTCGAACGAGCTGAGATGGATGCGCTTGCCATCCTGATTGGTCAGCGCGAAATCGGGAACTTTTTCGCCCGGCGTGGGCTCGTGTTCGGTGGTGGGCGATTCGCCTTTGTCGCCCGTGCCCTTTTTCGTGACGACGATATTTTCCAGGTACGCGCCGTCGGCCGAAACCACGACATCGGCGGTGATTTCATCGCCCACGGTAAGCGGCTGGAGAATGCGAACGTCGTGCACGGGATACGCCATCGTCATCGCGTCCATAAAACCCGGAATGGCCTGATGATCGACGACGACGGAACTGCCCTTCGTGTCTACGGCCACGACTTTGCCGACGAGATGGAAGCGCTTGACGTTGGCGTCTTCCTGCTTCTTGCATGCTGCGAGTCCGAAAATAAAACAGACAACGACGAGCGCGAGTGCCGCGTGCGCCAGCCGCCGTTCATGATTTCCTTGGTGCATATTTGAATTCACCTTTCTGAACCACCATACATTCTACGCGCACGACATCGGAAATCGAAGTCAGTAATGGAAGCGCCAGCGAAATTCCGCGTAGATTTCACGGGGATTGTCGTAATGAAATCCGCCGAAGGTCAGGCTGTTGTCGATCAACAGGTGGCGATTCGCGACATTGAGCGCTGTCACCGAGAGCGACAATCCTTCGCCGAATTTCTTCCCAAGCGATAGATCGATCTGCGCGTGGCCCGAAAGATACGCATCCTGATACGGCGACCCTGTAATTCCCTGGGAACCGTTCGAGAAGCCCGAGCCATAGTAAATATTCGCTCCAAAATAAGCCTGCCACGGCAAAGTGACATTCGAGCCGACGTTGAGCGTGTTGCGCTGGTCGTGATCAAGCCTGCTCCATCCCGGCGGGGGCGGCGGACCGACGGGGATCAGGCCGCCCGTAAACGCACCCTGCGCCTGGGCGATCTGGTTCGAGTAAGCAAGGTGCACCTGCGCGCGATTCCAGACGCGCGGCGAGCGGATGGTGAGCTCGGTGCCGCGAATCCGGGATTCCGCGATCGTCACTGGGATGAAAACGCTCGATTCGCCGATGTTGTTGTGGTCGAGGAAATTCACGCCGCGGGTTTCGAAATTGTCGATGTCGAGCGACCAGCCGCGAATCGGGATGGTGACGCCGAACTGATGCTCCTCGTCGCGTTCGCCGTGAAACGGCAAGAAGCTACAGCCCTGGGAGCCGCAAAAACTGATGAGCGCGCCGCCAAGCGTGACGAGCGGCGGTGCCTGGTAGAACTGGCCCCAGAAGGCGCGGAACACCCAGTTCAAGTGCGGAATGCGAAGCGTGCCGCCGATGCGTGGATCGGTGGTGTTCTCGGTGACGCCGCCCGAAAAATGTGTGGCGCGGACGCCGCCGATCAGCGTGAGCCAGGAAGTGACGCTGAATTTGTCGCTCGCGAAAAGGGCGATGTGGTCGCCGGAGACGCTGTCCATCTCCTGAACCGGAGCGGTGCCGCTGCCATCGTTGAAGATCAATCCGAAATTTTCATTTTGCCCCGCGGCGAAGGAATAGATGCCGACTTGCGCGTCGTTGCGTGGCGCGTGGAACGAAAGAACGGCCTGGCCGCCCCCATAGTTTGTCGAAAATATCGTCGTCGTCGCGACCGGCATATCGGTGGGCAGGCTGTGATAGCCGGAGCTGTTGTAGTGATAGAACGGCGAGACGGTGAAGATCACGTTCGGGTTGAACGTGTGCACCCACGAGAAGAGCGCGTAGCCATCGGTTTCAAGTTCGTGGTCGCGCAGCGCGTGCGTATCGAATTGCGAGTTTTCGAAATCGGTGGGATCGGGATCGTAGGGAATCTGATAGTAATCCTGGCGCAGTTGCCCATCGAAGCGCAGCTGATCCTTCTGGTCGAGGTTGTACATCAGCGAGCTGAAGCCGCCGTAGCCGTTCGCGGCGTCGTGATACACCTGCGGCACCGGCGTTTCAAGGCCGAGGTTGCTGCGGTTTCCGTTGATGCTGGCGTAGTACGCGAAGCGCTCCGTGTGGCCGCCGAGGCTGAGCTGATCGTCCGTCTGATAGAAGCTGCCGACGGTGGTGGTGAGTTCGGCGTCGTTGTGCATATCGAAGCCGGACTTGGGGAGGATGTTGAACATGCCGTACGTGCGATCTCCGTATTCAGCGTCGTAGCTGCCGCGAAGAATCTCGACATAGTCGATATCTTGCGGCAGAACGCGCGGAGCGAGGCTCGTCGCGATGTTGGTGTCGGGGATGGGAACGCCGTCGATGAGCCACGAAGTCTGGTGGCCGCCGCGCATGTGAAGCATGTCGTGCGTCATGTAGGCGGCGGGCGTGAAATCGGCGATCATCGCGAGGCTGTTGGTCAGATCGGCGCCGGGCGTGCGCTCGATGGTCTCGCGATTGACCAGCGTGGTCGGCGTAAACGTTTCCAGAGCGGATGTGCCTTCCTCGGAGGTGACGACCGCGGTTTGGGTGACAGCGGCGATGGAAAGCTGCAAGTGAAGCACCTCGGAAGTATCCGAGGCGAGCGTAAAGCTCTGCCCTAATTCAGCGAATCCCGGAGCTTTTGCCGAGACGGTATATTCGCCAAGAGGCACGGCAGCGAAAGTGAATTCGCCTTCGGAATTGGTCTGCGTTTTCTGCGACCACGCGGAAGTGGCCGATTTCAGCGTCACGCGCGCGCCAACGATGGGCCGGTGCTGAGGATCGTGTACGATTCCGCGAACCGTGCCGAACACCGTCGCATGCAACCCCGAGAGCGACACGAGCATGAGAGTAGCTACGCCTAATCCTATCGAGGGCCACCGCATCGAGAAACATCCTCATCTGTCTGGCAGCGTTCCATTGCGGACCGCTGCCTGTTGCAAACCGGGAGTCGTGCGTGATGTCGCATTCAGCGCAGCGAACATCCTCAACTTGAACTCGGAGATGTTCAGCCTCGGCACGCACGCGCGCGGAGACTGAACGCGAGTCTATTTCGGGAGTGGACTTAGCTTCGCGGAGGCTCGAAGGGAGCGGCGAGGAAACCGGACGGCGTGGATAGCATTTGCGGCGCGAATACCTGCGCGGTCGTGATTGCTGCGGGAAGCGATGCAACCGGGAGCGGCGCCGTGGGAGCCATCAGCGTGTTGAGGCCATAATCCGGCGGGTGATGCTTCGTATGCATCGCGCACTGATGCAGAGAGCCGGCAGCCTGCCCGCATAGCGGGGCGCGATGCCCGTTCGAGAGAAGAGTCTTATTCACGAGGGTGCACATGCAATCGCACGCGGATTGGTCGCAGACGGAACGCGCCAGCAGCGCCATAGGAGTCGCCAGCAGGGCGAGGATCACGAGAATCGCATGCGCGCGATGCATCGCAAAAACCCTAGCACACGGCAGCGCCGCGCGGCAATCTCGAATTCGACCTCATCGGAGTGCGGGTAGTGGGTCAGTTTCCGGTTACGGCTGCCAGCTCAGGCACTAGGCGAATCTTAGGCTTTTTCCCGGATATAATGGCCTCAGCCATTCGCGCAGGGCGCACAAATGATCTACTTGAAAAGTATCCTCATCGGGCTGGCCGCAGTGCTAGTGTCCGCCGTTGTAGTAGTGTTCGTAGCATTCGTCGGTTTGGGTGTTTGGGAGCGGGCGCACGGCGGATGGGGGCACGGCGGAAGTTCAATTGATTTCACCGTAGGGTTCTCCGGTCGGTCGCCTGTCGATTGGACCTTGCCAATCCTCATTTTCGTCGCCGCGTTTTATTGGGAATATCGCAGGCTTTCTAGATAGCTCCACACTTGCCCGGTTTGAGCTGTCGCCCGGAATTAGAACCGCAAGCAAGATAAAAAAAGTCCCTAATGGTCCACCGGCTCTTGCCGGAAGCGGTCCTTTGACCAAAAATGAATGTCGGCTTCGTACTCATCATCCGCCGAATCTACGATGAGGATGGCCTCGGAAGCCTGAACCTGAAATGTCTTCTTCGAGGCTTCGTCGAAGAATTCGGAGACGGAAACCCTTTGTATGAAGAAGTTCGATGCTCCACGCACGTCAGCTTTTTCAAGGACCAATTCTTCGTAGGCTGAATTTTCACTCTGGCGACTAAAGACCACAAACCTGTAAGCGGCGTCTGGATGGTCGGAAGGGACGAGCAGAACAGCGTATGCAGCGTATGAGGTTTCTTTCGAACCGCGGAAAAACCCGACAGCAATTCCCGGACAACCCGAACTTTTCTTGCCTGCCCAACTTAATCTGGCTTGGTGGCTCAGGTCCTCAGGTTCCTGCACTCGCCAACTGCCGAAATCTGCTCTGATGCGATCCTGAATCTCGGTGGGCAGCCGATTTACGTTGCAGATAGAGGGCTCGGCGCTTGAGATTTGCGCTGCTAGGAATGCACAGGGATAGCTAAGAACCATCATGCCGGAACACAAAACGATGGTAGCTAGAATCTTGCGCATGTTAACAATTTTAGGCCAATGACACATTGCCTAGACAAGGGTTTCTGTTCTTGTGCCTGATTAGTTCTATAAAGGAAGTCGAGGAAAAAAATACTTCCCTCCCGCAGCCGGAATTTTCCTGCAGCGCAGCCCATGTGAATGAACGAGAGCTGTTCTGACCTGCCGCACCAAGAGCTCGGTCGCAGGGCGCTGTAGCCCAGCGGTTTGGGTGTTCTCTACCAGCGGTTTTCATCGCCTCTTCGCGACGAAGCCTGTCAGTTCCGAAACCAACAAAGCAGAACGGCGGTCAGGTGGCGACCATAGTTCTATCTGAGACTCGTGGCCTATAGCTTTTTCGGGTTATCCGAGAGGGCCTAGGGTCGCGTGTGAGACTGAGTGCCCGAGGTACACAGCGGCCTAACTAATCGGCTGAGACTCGCTCTCGAACCCGAGTGTCTCGAGAACCTGACGGCCACCGCCAGAGAAGATCCCCACGATGGAGCGGACACGGTCTGAGACACTCAAGCTGTTTGTGGTTTCAGGTATTGGGCGTCGAAGCTCACTCCTTTCTTCCACACGATCAGCGCGATCGTGGCAATTTTGCGTGCCAGCGTAAGACGTGCCATTTCTGGCCTCATGCCTTTGGCCAGCAAAGCCGCGTAGAACTCCTGAAATGGGCCGGGTTTGCTGGAGGCGAGGACAGCCGCCCCCTTGAATAGATTCTTCAGATCGTGATTACAGTTCTGGTTGAGCCCACGAACCGAGATTTGCTTCTTGGCTCGCTGGAGCTGTCCATGGACCGAACGGTGATCGGCACTGCTGTGGGTCTCGATGGCAAACCCACTGTATTTCCACAGCGGCCGCTTGGTGCGGAAGCGATGCGGTGTCTGCACAATGCCCAGCAACACGGCGGCCCGGATCGGACCCATCGACGGAATCTGGCAAAGCCGCTTCCACGCCGCGTGTTTCTTACTCTCGGCCAGCAGATCCCGCCGCACTTGCTGGCGCAACACTCGCAGCGCATCCAGTTGCTGGTAGTAAAACTCCGCCCGCCGGCGCACTCCGGCTTCCTGGATCTTCGGGAGCCACTCGCCCCGATGACGTGGTGCATAGACCTGCTTGCCCGTGCAAGGAATACTCCAGCTGCGATAGATGGCCTTCACCCGGGTCATGACTCGCCCGAGATCCTTCGTAATGGTCAGATAACTGCGCACCAGTTCCTTCAGAGTTCGTAGACCGTGCTCGCCGTGATAGACCGGGTGGAGTTTATTTAGGTACAGCAGCTCGGCCAGCTTGCGTGCATCGATGCGATCATTCTTGTTGCCATCTTGCAACAAGGCATTCCGCCGCGGATCGCACACCAGCAACCCCGAAACGTGCGGCTTCAGCAGGTCGTACAGCCAGGCGGCCCAGGTTCCTTCTTCGAACGTAACGTACAACTCTCCGTGCAGCCCTTGAATAAACTGAAGAATGGTGCTGGCTTTCGTTTCGATGACACTTTCCATCACGATCTTTCCCAAACCATTCATGACCGCGCTCGAAATACTTTCTTTGTGCACGTCCATGCCGATATATTTGGTGCCAGTCATACGGGCGCTCCTTTCTGGAGAAGGTTGAGGCGAACACTCAAAACCCTACTCCAAAAGGGGCGCCCCTTTATATCGCGTCGCGTTACCGGAAACTGACCCACCGCCGGAGCGCGGCGAGAATTGTTTTCTGCGGGCGTTCGCGCTAGGCTGGCCGAATCGTGCTGCCATTCAAGTTGGTATACGACGAGCGCTACGATCTGAATTTGGGAACGCACGTGTTTCCGTCGCAGAAATTCCGGATGATCCACGATCGGCTGCTTGCTGAGAAACTGGCTTCGCCCAATGATTTCCTCGCGCCGAAGCTTGCCTCCGATGAGGATATTCTCCGGGTCCATTCGCAGGACTACGTCTACAAGCTGAAATCAGGCTCGCTCAGCCCCGCCGAGATTCAGCGGATGGAGGTTCCCTATTCGAAGAAGCTAGTCGAAGCCTGCTGGCTCGCGGCGGGCGGATCGATCCTTGCGGGGCAGCGCGCGCTCGAAGACGGCTGGGCCGCGAACGTGGGCGGCGGCTTTCACCACGCCTGCCCGGACCATGGCGAGGGATTCTGCGTGATCCACGACGTGGCGGTCGCGATCCGGCGGTTGCAGTTCGACGGCAAGGTCGAGCGGGCGATGGTGGTCGATACGGACGTTCACCAGGGCAACGGTACCGCCGAAATTTTCAGCGGCGATGGAGACGTCTTCACGCTCTCGATCCATCAGGAACACAACTATCCCTTCCCGAAATCGCGGTCAACCATCGATATCGACTTGCCCGACCGCATCGGCGATGCCGACTATCTCGCGATTCTGGAAAAAAATCTGCACCAGGCGTTTCACGATTTTTCGCCGCAGATTCTTTTCTACATCGGCGGCGCCGATCCCTATCGCGAGGATCAACTGGGCGGACTTTCGCTGACGATGGAAGGCCTCGCGCGTCGCGACGCTCTCGTTTTCGATTACGCGCGGCGCAATGGCGCGCCCGTGGCGATCACGCTGGCGGGAGGTTACGCACGGCAGCTGGAGGATACGGTGAGCATCCACATCAACACGATTCTTGCCGCTCGCGACGCCGCACAACTCAGCAGCGTCAAATCGCCAACCCGGTGATTCTGCGCGCGAGTCGTTACCGCAGATGCAGAGGAGAGACGCCGACCTTCGAGGGACCCGTTGGAGCGTACTTCCCGGCTATTCGAAGATGCTCGATGCGCGGATAGTTCGCCCGCTGGGAAGGTTTTCGCAGGAACATCGCGCTCCATATCGGCACTGCGATGACGACCCAGATGATCGCAATGCTCGAACCGTACCGGAGGTCGACAGCGACGCATAAGGCGAGAAGGGCCAGGGATGCCACAAAGATGAAAACCCCGGCGAATGACAGAAAGTAGTGCTTCCGAGACAGCTGGCTGCCTTTCATCTTGGATGCCTCCTAGCCGGGCCGCCGGCCGGACTTCTTTTTGCAATTATACACACAACAAGCTACTCGTGAGTTGTCCCAAGCGCGCTCTGGATCGCCGCTGTGAGGGATTCGGCGAACCCTTCGGGCGGAAGGCCGCCGACGCGGTACACGATATTGCCGCCGCGGCCAAGAATCAAAACCGTCGGCAGGCTATCAACCTTCATGAAATCGTCGAGGCCGTCGGCGTAGATTACCGGAACGTCCCATTTCTGGCTCGCGACGAACGGCGGGACCTGCGTTTGATCGTCGTCGGTATTGGCGGCGAAGAACGCGACATCGGAGTTCCCCACGTAATTCATTGCTACCTGATTGAAGAGCGGCTCGAGTTCCTGGCAAGGCTCGCACCAGGTGGCCCAGAAACTCAGCACAACCACTTTGCGCTTGAGCGGAGCGAGCGGAAGCGGCGTGCCATCCATCCGGCGCACCACAAACTCGAACGCGTCCTTGGCGTCTTTGTTTCGCGCCGCCGGTTCCTTGGCGGCTTCCGACTGCGCAGGATAGGCGCGGTCGTACGCGGCAAGGATGGCGTCGCCCAGGCCCTGGTCGCTGCCGTGAACGTGCCGCCAGACGTTACCGAGTTTGAGCCGCAAATCCCGCCGATCGACCGTCCCGGCTGGGCCATTTTCGGGCAGCGCAAACGCGAGGGCATATTCACCGATCGCAGCCGCGGGATCGTTTCTTAGCTCGGCGATTTCGCCGAGTTTTTCAGCGGCAAGCGCGTTGGGCCGCGACGAATTGCTCTTCTGCAAATCCTTCGTCGCCGCATCGTAATTCTTCTGCGAGCTTTCGATCTCGCCGCGAACGTAGTAGAGAGCAGCGAGGAGCTGCGCATGGCCGTCCTGCCATTCGGCGAGCGATTCGCTGGCGGGCTTTTCGTCGGGCGGAGTCTTTTCCACGCGATCCAGCACGCGCGAGACGTATCCGGAGGCTCGCACGAGGCTGGCATCGTCTCCCTTCTTTTGCAGGAGGCTCGTCGCGAGCAGCATCATCTGCGAATCGTCGGGGCGAAGAGCGATGAATCGCTCGGCGTAGTCGAGGGCGCAATTGTTGTTGCGAATCTGCTGGCAGGCCTCGACGAGCGCGCGGTAGATGCTGGGGCGCCGCGGAGAATCGGGAAAGCGCGCCAGATAGGCGGTCAGGTCCCGCACCAGCGCGGCGCTGTCGTCGCCCGCGTCGGCGAGCGCCTTTTGTAATTCGGCTTCCGCCTCTGCCTGCTTTTTTGCTTCGGCGTCCTGAGCGGCTTTGGAGGAGGGCGCGGAGGCATGCGGCTCCTGCGCCGTCGCAGCAGCACTTGACAAAAAGAAAGCGCCGGCGAGGAACGCGAGCGGGAGAGCGGATCGCATCAGGCAGCCATCCCGGCGCGAGGGTTACACAGCATTCGGCGCATCGATTGGCGCCTCATTGAAAATCGAGCAGGACGTCGACTGTGTCGTTCGCCGGATTTTTCTGGAGGAAACGCCCGATCTTTTCGTAGTGAAAGGGGAAACCTTCAAACGCCCGCTGGATTCCATTTTCAAGAAAGTCTTGGTACATGCTGTTGTCAAACACCGCGCCCGCTGGAATGTTCCAGGCGCCGCGAGCGCGGCTTTCGCCGTCGATCGAAAGGCCGCTGAGGACGAGCTTGCCCATGTGATATTGCGGGCCCTCGGTGACGGAGACGGAATAGGACACTTTGGCCGCGGCGGCATCGAATTTCGCAGCCGGCTTGAGATCGACATCGAGGTAGCCATGTTGCATGTAAAGGGCGCGCACCGCGTCCCATCCCGCCTCGATCTTCATTCCATTGGCGGCATCGCCCGCGTGCAGGGGAATCGCCGTATCGAGATCGAGCACTCCGACGGCCGTATTGCCGCTCCACGCGACGCCGCCCCAGTTGAAGGCAGGACCGGGAACGACCTGGGCTGTGACGGCGACCGAGCCATTCACGAATTTAGCCTGCGGCGGATCGAAACGCACTTGCAGGAAAGCGTGCGCCAGATAGACGGGGCGCACCTGCTCGAATTCGAAGATCTCGATCGCGCTGCGTGAAAACGGCTGCCCAACGATGTCGCCCAGGCGCGCGCGAATGTCGCGGTCGGTCTGCGCGAGAGAATCAGAGAAATCGATCGAGGCAATCCGGATTGCGTCGCCTTCGATGTGGAACCGCTGAACCTGATCGCCCGAGGGCAGCGTGATGAGCGCGTGAGATACGGCGAAATTCATGCCGCGCTTCGCGATCAGCAGTGCGAGTGCGTTCGACATGGCATCGAGAATTGTGCCGTCGGCGGCGCCTGGCCGTCGAAAAGCACGCCCGCGGATTTGATCGCCGCTTTCAGCTCGTCGTCCGTGAAGCCGGGAAAATTGTCGAACGAAAGCGGGACCTCGGGGCCATCCGTCACCTGATATTCAACGCGCAGGCCGGCATCGCCGTCGAAAAACGGTAATTGACGGTGATGAACGGGCCGAGCTGCGCGAGCGTGTTGGCCGCTTTCTGCAGATCGTCGCGAGAGACTTGCGTGCCCACCTGAAGGCCGGTGGCGGCGGCGAACTGCGCGGACGGAAAGCGCGAGGAGCCCGTGACCTCGATGGAATCGAGGCGCGACGTCGCCGTCTCGGTTTGCCCGATGGCGCAGGACGCCGGCAATAGCGCGAAGGCGACTAGTGCGAACACGATCGGCGCAACACAGGTGGCCGCCGGAGCGCGCAGTCGCAACCGGAACCAGCCTCGATGTTTCATATGCTGAGTTTATTCGACCTGACGGACTTTGCGAGGTTGCGCGGCTGATCGACATCGCACCCGCGCCGCACCGCGATGTGATAGGCCAGCAGTTGCAGCGGGACAATCTCCAGCATCGGCGCAATCAGCTCGGGACCGTCGGAACCTCGATCACGTGGTCGGCGGTTCCCTTCGCGAGCTGTCCCCTTCGGTCACGACCGCGATCACGATCCCGTCGCGCGCCTTCACTTCCTGCAGGTTCGAAATCGTCTTCTCATAGCGCGTCATCGACGCCGGATCGGTTTCATCCCGCGTCGCGATCACCACCACCGGCAGATTTTCATCGATCAGCGCATTGGGACCGTGTTTCATCTCGCCCGCCGGATACCCTTCCGCGTGGATGTACGAGATTTCCTTCAGCTTCAGCGCGCCTTCCAGAGCGATCGGATAGTGAATGCCGCGCCCCAGATAGAGAAAATCCGTATAGCGGAACATCTGCCGGGCTAGCTCCTCGATCAGCGAATCGTGTTGCAGGATCTGCCGATCTTGTGCGGTGTGCGCGTCACTTCGCGCATCAAGTGTTGCGACTTCGCCGAGCTCAACTTCCCGCGCACCTGCCCCAGATGAAACGCCGTGAGCAGCAGCGCCGCGAGCTGCCCCGTAAAAGCCTTCGTCGACGCCACGCCGATTTCCGGCCCCGCGTGCGTGATGATCGTGCCGTTCGATTCCCGCGTCAGCATCGATCCCACCACGTTGCAGATCGAAAGAATCTTGCAGCCTTTTGACCGCGCTTCGCGTTCGGCCGCGAGCGTGTCGGCCGTTTCGCCGGACTGGCTGACGGCGATGATCAGGCTGTGATTGTCGACGATCGGATCGCGATAGCGGAATTCGCTGCCGTA
>CAVUDN010000049.1:0-29629 GCA_963740095.1 uncultured Acidobacteriota bacterium | reverse complement strand
TCCGTGCCGCGCTCGAAGCGAAGAAGATTTCCGCGCGCGAGCTCGCCGCCGAGTTCTACGCCCGGATCGACAGCCGCAATGCCGAGCTGAACGCGTTTCTCACGCTTTCGCCCGAGCGTGCGTACGCCCAAGCCGATCGGATCGACGCAGCGATCGCGCGCGGCGAAACCCTGCCCTCACTTGCCGGCGTACCCATCGCCATCAAGGATGTTCTCAGCACGCGCGGCATTCGCACCACCTGCGCCTCGAAGATTCTAGAATCCTACGTCCCGCCATACGATGCCACGGCCGTTGAACGCCTCGATCGCGCTGGCGCCGTATTCCTCGGCAAGACGAACTGCGACGAATTCGCGATGGGCGGCTCGAATGAAAACTCGGCCTACGGCCCGGTGCGAAATCCGGCTGCGCTCGATCGCGTTCCCGGCGGCTCGAGTGGAGGTTCGGCGGCAGCCGTCGCAGCCGGCCTCGCCGTGGCATCGCTCGGGACGGACACGGGCGGCTCCATCCGCCAGCCGGGAGCCTATTGCGGGGTTCCCGGCCTCATGCCGACGTACGGCCGCGTCTCGCGCTACGGGCTCGTCGCGTTTGCCTCTTCGCTCGACAAGATCGGACCGTTCGCGGCAAACGTGGCCGATGCCGCCGCAGTAACAGCGGTAATCGCCGGCCACGACCCGAATGATTCCACGTCGGCTGACGTCCCGGTTCCGGACTATTCCGCCGAACTCGGCAAGCCGCTCGACTGGCTGCGCATCGGCGTCCCGGAAGACTACTTTGGCGAAGGCATCGACCCGGAGGTCAAAGCGAAAGTCGAGGCCGGCATCGCGCTGCTCAACAAACTCGGCTGCCGCCGCGTGCCGCTCAAGATGCCGCACACCGACTACGCGATTGCGGCGTATTACCTGATCGCGACGGCGGAGGCCAGCTCCAACCTCGCCCGATACGATGGCGTCCGCTACGGCCTGCGCGTCCCCGGCGCCACGCTCATCGACATGTATCGCAACACACGCGAGCGCGGCTTCGGCCCCGAAGTCAAGCGCCGGATTATGCTCGGCACGTACGCCCTCTCCGCCGGCTACTACGACGCCTACTATCTGCGCGCCCAAAAAGTCCGTTCGCTGATCGCTCAGGATTTCGCCGACGCGTTTCAGAAAGTGGACGCAATCGTTGCGCCCACTTCACCGACGCCGGCATTCCGGCTGGGCGAAAAGACCGCCGATCCGTTGCAGATGTACCTGGCGGACATCTACACCGTCACCGGCTCGCTCGCGGGCGTGCCCGGCATCTCGGTGCCCTGCGGCCGAACGAAAGCCGGCCTGCCCGTCGGCATGCAAATCCTGGGACCCCATTTTAGCGAGGGCCGAGTCCTGCAAATCGCGCATGCCTTCGAAAAAGCCGGCGGCTTTGACCTATAACTGCCGTTAGGACCTTTCGGTTTTCTTTCGAGCACGCTCCTGATCTTCCCCAGGGGTATCGAGTCACGGCTCCACGCGTTTGCCAAATTGTAGGAACATTCCACGAATGAATCTCTTCTTCCTCCTCTGCACCTCCAGTTTGCACAGTTTCCGTGCGGGCAGTCTTCGCCTGTTTCCGCCTAACTCATAGGCGGCAACGGGGTTCTCCTGCGGGCGTAGCCGAAAAGTTTTGGCGAGATTGGTACGGAACGACTATTGCAAGGAAAGTGAGCGACATTTAGCCTTGTCCCAGCATCGGACAGATCGAGAGGCCGCCAATGGTCCGGATCAAGTCGAGCCAGAAGATCTTCACCGAGGAAGAAGTCGCCAACCTCACCGGCATTTGCCTCGAGCATCTCCGCGGTATCGCGCGCAACAAGCACCTCGGTAAATTGGCCTCCGTCGCCGAAGCCGCCGGCGCCCACGCTGAAAAGTGGCTCTTCACGGATTCAGACCTGTCGATCATGACCGCCCTGCATCCGCGTTGCGAACACTAGCTTGCCGCGCCGTAGCCTGATTCCTGGCGAAGGCGGGCCCGCCTCCCGCATTCCTCTCATAGAACCGAGTTGTGGCCTGCCGCCCGTAGGGGCTATGCTGCTCTGCGGGCCCGCGCGGCATCCTAGAATTCGGGAAGCCGCTGGCGGCCCTGGGGCAGCGCTCATGCCAATTAAGCCCGTCAAATTCACCTATATGGCTCGAACAAGGTGGCTCGCGCTGCTGATTCTCGCGGTAACGATTCCTTCCTCGCCAGCGCAAGATTCTCCGAACGCCTCGTCAACAAACTCCCAGACGAATCAGTCGCCTGCGGTGGCCACGCCGGTGCCGTCGCGCGGGATCAAGCTCATGCTGAAAGATGGCAGCTTTGAACTGGTGCGCGAATATCGCGTCGAGGGCGACCGCGTGCGCTACTACAACCTCGATAGTTCGCAATGGGAAGTAATGCCCGCCGCGCTCGTCGATTGGGACGCGACAAAGAAAGTCGCCGCCCAGGACGCGCAACGCGAATCCACGATCCTCGCTAAAGTGGAGAAGCAGGACGAAGAGCGAAGCGCCAGTACGCTCGATATCGATGCGAGCCTCGAGGCGGCTCCCGGTGTTTTCCTGCCTTCCGGCGTCGGCCTTTGGGCGTTCAATGGTCACACCATGCGGGCGCTCACCCAGGCCGAGATCAACTCGAAGCTGAGCAAGACACGTCTCCTCGAACAGGTGATGATTCCCGTGCCGATCATTCCCACGCGGCACAACATTTCGATCAAAGGCGAACGCGCCACGACGCGGATACACACCGGACAGCCCGAGTTCTACATGCGCACGGCCGATGAACGCACGCCTGACCTGAAGCTCGTCCGTGCGAAGGTCCATGACGGCGGCCGCTTCCTCGAACATGTCGATCAGTTGCAAGATCAAGAGTGGCAGTCCGCGAACACAGTGCCCATGCAACGTTGGGAAATGGCCAAAGGCGTCTTTCGTTTTACGCTCGGTCAGCCGCTTTCACCCGGGGAGTACGTTCTCACGGAGGTTCTCCAGAACGAGCAAATGAGCTTCTATGTGTGGGATTTCGGCGTCGATGTGAACGCCGAGGCAAACGCGCGCTAATCAGAAGGAAAATCAGTGAGCCGGCGAAGGCTGCGTCTGCAAGAGCTTCGCCAGAAGCCCGGCGAGAGCCGAAAGATGAAACGGCTTCTGCAGCAGACGCATTCCTTCCTTGCGAAAACGGTCGAAGGCTTCCGAATCGAGCATTTCGCCGGTCATAAAGACAAACAGCGGCAGCACACTCCCCGCCTGCGCGCGCACCTTCTCGAGAAACTGTATTCCAGTTAATCCCGGCAGATTGAAGTCGCAGACGATTGCTTCGCACATATTCGACTTGAGGTAGGCCAGCGCGGCCTCCGCGCTCTCCACCGCTTCCGCTTTCATCCCCCGCGCGGTGAGCCCTTCCTGCACGATTTCCCGAATCCCTTCTTCGTCGTCCACGATCAAAACCGTATGTCCCGCGAGAGCATCGCCATCCGAATCCGCCGGCGCCTTTGAGGAGGCGGGAGCCTTCGCCGGCGCACTCGCTGGCGGAGTGCCCGGGGCCACAGGCAGCAGCACGTGAAACGTAGCGCCGCGCCCGGGCTTTGACTCGACTTCGATTCTTCCGCCGTGTTCCTTGATCACCGCGAGGCAAATCGTGAGGCCGAGGCCGCTTCCGCCACCGGGCCGCTTTGTCGTGAAGAACGGGTCGAAAACCTTCCCGAGATTCTCCGGAGAAATGCCCGGGCCATCGTCCGTGAACGTGATGCAGAGATGGTTCCCCTGTCTGGAGAGTGAAATGTCCAGGTTTCCGCTGCTGCGCGTGGTTGCGATGGATTGTTCGGCGTTCGTGATCAGATTCGCGAAAACCTGTGACAGAAGCCGCGCATCGCCCTCGACTTGAGGGAGGTCGGGAGGCGCTTCGAACTTCACATGAATGCCTCGCTCTCCCAGCGATACTCGCTGCGCCAGCAGCGCCCGCTCGACGATTTCAGCGACTCCGACCTTCGCATTCCCCAGCGCCGCGGGGCGCGAAAACACGAGAAGATTCTGCACGATATTCGCTGCCCGCCGGGCCTGCTGCAGGATCAAGTCCGCGCGCCGGCGCGTCGCGTCGTCGACGGCATGCTCGCGCAGCAGATCGCTGACGCCAAGAATGGCTGTGAGCGGATTGTTCAGCTCGTGCGCCGCTCCCGTCATCATCTGCCCCATCGCAGCCATTTTTTCCCTTTGTACGAGGTGCTGCTCGATCAGGATCGACTCAGTGACGTCGCGCGCCGATGCAATGACACCCGTGATTTTCCCATCCTCGTCGAATAACGGGCTGAAGCTGCCCCGCAGCGTTTTCCAGGAGCCATCGGCGTGGCGCACGCGGTATTCGAGTTGCGCGGATCGTTTTCGTCCCGAAGCCACGTCCGCAAGCGTCTCAGTAAGGGCTGCCTGATCGTCCGGGTGCGTCCGGCCGGCCATGGACCGGCCAACGTGGTCCTTGCCCGGAATGCCGAGGATGTCCCTGGCCCGCTCGCTCGCGAATGTAAAGTGGCCTTCCAAATCGATCACGGCGATCAGGTCCGGAAAGCACTCGATCAGGCGCCGCGTGAATTCCTGCTCGCGATGAAGCTGCTTCTCGATCTCGACCCGGTCCGTCACGTCCACGATCATGCCCTGAAACCGGACCAGCCTGCCGCTGTGGTCCCGGATCGCTAACGCTGATGCGCGGCCCTGCATCGGCGTGCCATCCTTGCGCAGGTAGGTGATCCGCCGGTCCTGCACCGATCCGTTCACGGTCGTGTCGTGAACCAGTTGCTCCCTCTGCGCCGGATCCGCGTAGCGCTCGCGAATGTTATGCGCCTGAAGCTCTTCTTTGCTGTCGAAGCCCCACATGCGAACGAGCGCAGGATTCGCATCGATCATCTTGCCTTCCGTCGTCGAAAAGAAGACGCCGGCGCTCAGCGACTCCACGAACTGCGTGAAGCGTATTTCCGATTCGTGCTCGTCGGTAACGTCGCGTGCCCATCCGATGATGTCCGTTACCCGGCCCGAATCCGCCACCGCCTGAAACCAGCAATTGAAGTAACGGACGGTCGTATCCTTCTTGAGTTTGATGGGGATGACGCCGGACCACGTCCCGCTCTTCGCGAGCGTGGCAAGCTGCCGGCGGGCTTCGTCGAGTGTAGGCGACTCGATGAACTCGGCTAGCGAATGGCCGACAAGATCCTGAAATGGGACGCCGATAATTTCGGATAATTGGCGGTTCGCGACACGGACTTCACCATCGATCGAAAGCGTGAAAACCGCCTGATCGAGATTATCGATCAGCTCCCGATAGCTTTGCTGCGATCGGGAGATGACCTCGACCAGCTTATCGATTGGCGTTTCGAGCCGAGATTCCGGGCTGTCGCGCCCGCCCTGATTGCCCGGTGGGTCCGTGGACATGGCTGCGCCCCGGCGGCGATTCAACTCCGAGGAAGATGGCTTGCCCAGGCGAATCTCCTTCCCTCGTCGAATTTTACGATGAGGGACGGCGAAAGGGGGAAATAACTGGCCGTCGATGCCAATTTAAATAATGGGCCTTGTGAAAAAGAGAGGAGCCACAAATCGCAAGAGGCGCGCTGCGGGTCCGCTTTGCAAGCGGACCCGCCCGCGAAATGCAGCCGTAGGACTATCCCTCGGCGACCGCGTCGCTTTCCTTGCGCAGGAAATCGAGCGCTGCCGCCTCTTCGGGACTGAGTTCGGGCTCCGCCATCTGCGGCTCCTCCTTCGGCAATTCGGTGAGGAGCTGGATGTTGCGGTAACGCTCGAGCCCGGTGCCAGCCGGAATCAAACGGCCCATGATCACGTTCTCCTTCAAGCCGCGCAGGTAATCCACCTTCCCGGAAATCGCCGCCTCCGTGAGGACGCGCGTGGTCTCCTGGAAGCTCGCGGCCGAAATGAACGAATCGGTCGAGAGCGACGCCTTGGTGATGCCGAGGAGCAGCGGACGGCCGGTGGCCGGGCGCCCGCCATCGTGGATCACCCGGTCGTTCTCCTCGCGGAAGCGGAACTTGTCGATCTGCTCCTCGAGAAGGAACGTGGTGTCGCCAACGTCCTCGACCTTCACCCAGCGCATCATCTGGCGGACGATAGTCTCGATGTGCTTGTCGTTGATGTTGACGCCCTGCAGCCGGTAGACCTCCTGGATCGAGTTCACCAGGTAAGCCTGCGTGTACTTTTCGCCCAGGACGGCGAGAATGTCGTGCGGGTTGAGTGGCCCGTCGATCAACGGTTCGCCTGCCCGGACGTGTTCGCCTTCCTGCACGTTGATGTGAACGCCGCGCGGGATGGAGTATTCCTTCACCGTTCTTCCATCTTCACTCTCGACGTAAATTTTCCGCTGGCCCTTGGCGATTTCGCCGTACTTCACCACGCCGTCGATTTCGCTGATGACCGCCGGATCGCGCGGCTTCCGCGTCTCGAAGAGTTCCACGACGCGCGGGAGACCGCCGGTGATGTCCTTCGTCTTCGTCGTCTCGCGAGGAATCTTCGCGAGCACGTCGCCGGGCTGGACATCATCGCCATCCGCAACCATCAAGTGCGCGCGCGACGGCATCAGGTACTTCTTCCGTACCCGCCCCTGCGAATCGCGCACTTGAATCGTCGGCTGATGCTTTTCGTCGCCAGGTGGCAACGTGACCACGAGCTGCGAAAGCCCGGTGACTTCGTCCACCTGCTCTTCGATCGTGATCCCGAGCTGCAAATCCTTGAATTCGATCGTGCCGGCCGTTTCCGTGAGGATCGAGAAAGTGTACGGATCCCACTCGCACATGGTCTGGCCGAGCGTGACGGGCTGCCCGTCCTCCACACGAAGGCGCGCGCCGTATACCACGTGGTGGCGCTCCTTCTCGCGGCCCTTCTCATCGACCACTGCGATCAGGCCGGAACGGTTCATCGAAATCAGGATCTTGCCGCGGCCCTCGACCACCTTCAAGTCAATGAACTTCACGAAGCCGTTGTTGCGGGCCTCGACCTTCGACTGTTCGGTGACGCGGGTGGCCGTGCCTCCGATGTGGAAGGTCCGCATCGTAAGCTGCGTGCCGGGCTCGCCGATCGACTGTGCGGCAATCACGCCCACTGCCTCGCCCATCTCGACGAAGCGCCCGGTGGCCAGGTTGCGGCCGTAACAGCGCGCGCACACGCCGCGTCGCGACTCGCACGTCAGCACGGAGCGAATCTTCACCCGCTCGATGCCGGCGGCTTGAATCGCATTCGCCAGCTCTTCCGTGATCTCCTGATTGATCTCGACGATCACGTTGCCTTCGTAGTCCTTGATCTTCTCGAGCGAGACGCGGCCCACAACGCGGTCGCGCAACGGCTCGACCTCGACGCCGGCTTCGAGAATCGGCTCGACGAAAATTCCATCGGCGGTGCCGCAGTCGAATTCGTTGATGATCACGTCCTGCGCCACGTCCACTAGACGCCGCGTCAGGTAGCCCGAATCGGCGGTCTTGAGCGCCGTATCGGCCAAGCCCTTGCGGGCGCCGTGCGTCGAGATGAAGTACTGCAGCACCGTCAATCCTTCGCGGAAGTTCGACGTAATCGGCGTCTCGATGACTTCGCCCGAGGGCTTGGCCATCAATCCGCGCATTCCGGAAAGCTGCCGGATCTGCTGCTTCGAACCTCGAGCGCCGGAATCGGCCATGACGTAGATCGGGTTGATCACGCCCTGTTTATCCTGCTCCTCGAGAGTCTTGAACATCTCGTCCGCCACTTTTTCGGTGACGTCCGACCAGATCGCGATGACCTTGTTGTATCGCTCGCCGTTGGTGATCGCGCCGTCGAGATATTGCTGCTGCACCTTGACGACCTCATGCTCCGCGTTGTCCACGAGCTTGAACTTCACGCTCGGGATGACCATGTCGCTGATGCCGATCGAGACGCCGGCCTTCGTCGCATAGAGGAAGCCGAGTTCCTTCAGCTTGTCGAGCGCCACGACCGTCTTCTCGAGGCCGAAGCGCAGGTAGCAGTACTGCACCAGCGCCTGCACGCCCTTCTTCTTCAGCAAGCCGTTGATGAACGGCATATCCGAAGGCAGGTGATCGTTGAAGATCACGCGGCCCACGGTTGTGTGCAGGAATTGCTTGTGCAGCTGAATCGGTTCGGTGTGCGACACGTCCTGATCGTCGTACGCGTTCGTCAGGTCGATCACTTCGCCCGTGTAGCGCATGCGGATCGGCGTCAGCAGCTCGACCTCGCCTGCTTCGAGCGCCATGATCACTTCCTCGGTCGATCCAAACGCGCGACCCTCGCCTTTCGCTTGCGGCTTGGCCTTCGTCATGTAGTAGATGCCGAGCACCATGTCCTGCGTCGGCACCGCCAGCGGGTAGCCGTTGGCAGGCGACAGGATGTTATGCGAGCTGAGCATCAGCACCGAAGCCTCCACCTGCGCTTCGGGCGATAGCGGAATGTGCACGGCCATCTGGTCGCCGTCGAAGTCCGCGTTGAACGCCGTGCAGACGAGCGGATGGATGCGGATCGCCTTGCCCTCTACGAGCGTCGGCTCGAACGCCTGGATGCCGAGCCTGTGCAGCGTGGGAGCGCGGTTCAGCAGCACCGGATGCTCGCGGATCACGTCCTCGAGGATGTCCCACACGATCGATTCCTGCGCTTCGACCAGTTCCTTGGCCTGCTTGATCGTGGTGCAGTGGCCGGCAGCTTCGAGCTTGTGATAAATAAACGGTTTGAAGAGTTCGAGCGCCATTTTCTTCGGCAGGCCGCACTGGTGAAGCTTCAGTTCCGGCCCGACCACGATTACCGAGCGGCCCGAATAATCCACGCGCTTGCCGAGCAGGTTCTGGCGGAAGCGCCCCTGCTTGCCCTTGAGCGTGTCCGAAAGCGACTTGAGCGGGCGGTTGTTCGTCCCACGAAGCACTCGGCCGCGGCGGCCGTTGTCGAACAGCGCGTCGACGGCTTCCTGCAGCATGCGCTTTTCGTTGCGGACGATCACGTCCGGCGCGTGAAGCTCCATCAGTTTCTTCAGCCGGTTGTTCCGGTTGATCACGCGGCGGTAGAGGTCGTTCAGGTCGGACGTGGCGAAGCGGCCGCCGTCCAGTGGCACCAGCGGGCGCAGCTCGGGCGGCAGCACCGGGATCACGTCCAAAATCATCCACTCGGGCTTGTTGCCGCTCTTGCGGAATGCTTCGAGCACCTTCAGGCGCTTCGCGTACTTGATCCGCTTCTGCAGGCTCGGATCGATTTTCATCTTCTCGCGAAGTTCCGAAGACAGCTTCTCAACGTCGACGCGGCGCAGCAATTCCTTGATCGCCTCGGCGCCCATTCCAGCCGTGAACTTGCCGGGGAAATCGCGCTGCATCTCGCGGAACTTTTCCTCCGGCAGGATGTCCTTTTCCTTCAGCCCTGGCGTTTCGCCGGGATCGACGCACACGAACGTCTCGAAGTAGAGAATGTGCTCGAGATCGCGCATCGTGATGTCCAGCAAGTAGCCGATGCGGCTCGGCAGTCCCTTGAAGAACCACACGTGCGAGCAGGGCGAGGCCAGCTCGATGTGCCCCAGGCGCTCGCGGCGCACTTTGCTGAGCGTCACTTCGACGCCGCACTTGTCGCAGATCACGCCGCGGTGCTTCATGCGCTTGTACTTGCCGCAGAGGCACTCCCAGTCCGTCACCGGCCCGAAAATCTTGGCGCAGAACAGGCCGTCGCGCTCCGGCTTGAACGTTCGATAGTTGATCGTTTCAGGTTTTGTTACCTCTCCGTGCGACCACGAGCGGATTTTCTCCGGACTCGCCAAACTGATGCGAATCGAATCGAAATCCGCGATCTGGCTGGCACGGTCATAAGGGCTTGATCGATACAAGGTATGATCCTCCCGTCCCGACTCCGCCGGGACCGAAAACCTACTTTCAAGAATATCGGTCGCGCCCGGAATTCTCTCCGGGCGCGAAATTTAGTCGGCCGCTTCCGCTTTTTCCAGCTGCGGCTTCTGGCGCTTCATGAGCTCGACGTCGAGACACAGCGACTGCAGCTCGCGCACGAGCACGTTGAACGATTCGGGCACTCCGGGTTCGATTCCCGGCTCGCCCTTCACGATCGCCTCGTAAATCTTCGCGCGGCCGTAGACGTCGTCCGATTTCGCCGTCAGCAGTTCCTGCAGGATGTGCGCGGCGCCGTAAGCCTCGAGCGCCCACACTTCCATTTCGCCGAACCGTTGGCCGCCGAACTGCGCCTTGCCGCCCAGCGGCTGCTGCGTGATCAGCGAGTACGGGCCGATCGAGCGTGCGTGAATCTTGTCATCGACCAGGTGAGAGAGCTTGAGCATGTAGATGTAGCCCACGGTCACGTTCTGTGCGAACTCGTCGCCGGTCATGCCGTCGAAAAGCGTGATCTTCCCGCTCTCCGGCAGCTCGGTGAATCGCAGCAAGTGCCGGATGTCGTTTTCCCGGGCGCCGTCGAAGACGGGCGTCGCAAACGGCACACCGTCGCGGAAATTCTCCGCCACGTTGAGCAGCGCTTCGTCGTCCAAATCGGCGAGCGTCTTCCACACCGCGGTCGGACCGAACGCGTCCTTGAACCATTTCCGGACCACATCGGCGCGAGCCTCTTCGTCCAGCATTTTGCCGATCCGCACGCCCAGCTCTTTCGATGCCCATCCGAGATGCGTTTCGAGAATCTGGCCCACGTTCATGCGCGAAGGAACGCCCAGCGGGTTGAGGACGATCTCGACCGGCGTGCCGTCCGGCATGTACGGCATGTCTTCCGCCGGAACGATCCGCGCGATCACGCCCTTGTTTCCGTGGCGGCCGGCCATCTTGTCGCCGACGGAAAGCTTGCGCTTCATCGCAATGTACACCTTCACCAGTTTGATCACTCCCGGAGGCAGCTCGTCGCCCTTCTTCAGCTTCGAGATGCGCTCGTCGGTGATCTTCCGCAGCACGTCGATCTGCCGCGAAGTCATTTCCTCGACTTCGTCGATTTTCTCGATGAGCAGCGGGTCCTTGTCGTTCAGGCGTAGCCGCTTCAGGTTGCGCGTTGAGATTTTCTCGAGGATGTCGCGTGTCAGCTCCGTCCCCTTGGTCAGCAGGCGCTTGTTGGTGCGCTCGTCGTGCAGGTCGGCCACCAGCTTCTGTCCGCCGAGCAGGTCGTTCAGGCGCTTCAGCCGCTCGTCGGTCAGAATACGGATTTCGTCGGCGAGGTTCTTTTCGAGCTTCGCCACGTGAGCCGCTTCGATCGCCTTGTGACGCTCGTCCTTCTCCGCGCCCTTGCGGCAGAAGATCTTCACGTCGACGATCGTTCCCTCGATGCCCGGCGGGCAGTAGAGCGAAGCGTCGCGAACGTCTCCGGCTTTTTCGCCGAAGATCGCGCGCAGCAGCTTCTCTTCCGGAGTCAGCGTGGTTTCGCCCTTCGGCGTCACCTTGCCGACCAGGATGTCGCCCGGCCGCACGGTCGCGCCGATGCGGATTACGCCGCTTTCGTCGAGGTTCCGCAGGAAGCTCTCGTTGATGTTGGGAATGTCGCGCGTGATTTCCTCGGGACCCAGCTTCGTGTCCCGCGCCTCGATTTCATACTCCTCGATGTGAATCGACGTGTAGTAATCCTCTTGAACGAGCTTCTCGCTGACGAGGATCGCGTCCTCGAAGTTGTACCCGCGCCATGGCACGAACGCCACGAGCACGTTTCGCCCGAGCGCCAGTTCTCCGCGCTCGGTGCACGGGCCGTCCGCCAGCACCTGCCCCTGCTTCACGCGGTCGCCCGCGCGCACCAGCGGCTTCTGGCTGATGCACGTGTTCTGGTTCGACCGCTTGAACTTCGTCAGCAAGTAGATGTCGGAACCCACTTCGCGGCTCAGCACGCCCGACTGATCGGACTCCACGCGCACGATCACGCGCTCGGAATCGACTTGATCGACGATGCCGTCGCGGCGGCACACGATGACCGCGCCCGAATCGCGCGCGGTGACTCGCTCCATGCCCGTCCCGACCAGCGGCGCTTCGCCCTTGATCAACGGCACGGCTTGCCTCTGCATGTTCGAACCCATCAACGCGCGGTTCGCGTCGTCGTTCTCGAGGAACGGGATCAGGCTCGCCGCCACCGACACGAGCTGCTTCGGCGACACGTCGATGTAATCCACCTCGTCGCGGCCCTTCAGAACGAAGTTTCCGGCCTGCCGGCAGTTCACCAGTTCGGTCGTGATCTTCCCGCGTTCGTCGAGCGAAGCGTTCGCCTGCGCCACCACGTAGCGGTCCTCTTCCCACGCCGAAAGATAAAAGCAGTGCGGCTCAACCACGATCCGCCGCCGCTTCAGCTCCTCGTTCGTAGTCTCCACCTTCTCGCGTTCGACAACTTCGCCCGCCTTGAATTCGCTGTCGCCCGAGTTGACGATCTGCACGAAGTCGATCACTCGCCCGCTCTTCACCTTGCGGTAGGGCGATTCGATAAACCCGAATTCGTTGATCCGCGCGTAGCTCGATAGCGAGCTGATCAGTCCGATGTTCGGGCCTTCCGGCGTTTCGATCGGGCAGATGCGGCCGTAGTGCGTTGGATGGACGTCGCGCACTTCGAATCCAGCGCGCTCGCGCGAAAGGCCGCCGGGACCCAGCGCCGAAAGACGCCGCTTGTGCGTGATCTCGCTCAGTGGGTTCGTCTGGTCCATGAACTGCGACAGTTGCGAGCTGCCGAAGAACTCGCGGATCGCCGCCATTACCGGCTTCGCATTCACGAGGTCGTGCGGCATCGCCGTCGACATTTCCTGGTACACCGACATCTTTTCCTTGATCGCGCGCTCCATGCGGACCAGGCCGATGCGGAACTGGTTCTCCAGCAGCTCGCCCACCGCGCGCACGCGCCGGTTGCCGAGATGATCGATGTCGTCCACCGTGCCGATGTTCTTGCGCAGCTTCAGCAAGTACTTGATCGCTCCGACGAAATCGCCCGGGTCGAGTGTCCGCTTGTCGAGCGGCGTCTCGATGCCCAGCTTGATGTTGAATTTCAGCCGGCCGACCTTGCTGAAATCGTACTTGCGCGGATCGAAAAACATTCCGTTGAAGAGCGCGGTCGCCGTTTCAAGCGTCGGTGGATCGCCGGGACGCAGCTTGCGGTAGATTTCGATCAGCGCTTCCTTCGGCGTGTGAATCGTGTCCTTGTCGAGCGTGCGCGACACGATGATGCCCACGTCATCGCGCTCCGGGAAGCACACATCCACCTCGTTGATTCCCGCTTCGGCGATCGTGGCCCAGATTTCGGCCGTCAGAGGCTTGTTCGCCTCGAGCAGCACTTCGCCCGTCTGCCGGTTCACGAGCTCGCCGACCGTCACCGCTCCTTCGAGATCGGCGCCGCCCGCCTCCACCTGCGTCACGCGCGCCTTCACCAGCTCCTTGTACAGCGGATCGGTGATGCGCTTGTGCGCGCCCACCAGCACTTCGCCCGTCTTCGGGTGCTTGATCTCGCGCGTGAGTTTGCGGTCGACCAGGCCTTCCGAAACGTTCCAGTAAAGGTTCCCGTCGCGCAGCGAAATCCGCTCCACCTGATAGAACGTGCGCAGGATGTCCTCATTCGATTTCATCCCCAGCGCGCGCAGGAAAATCGATCCGAGGAACTTGCGCTTCCGGTCGATGCGGACGTACAGAATGTTCTTCGTGTCGTACTCGAATTCCACCCACGAGCCCCGGTACGGAATGATCTTGCCGAGGAAGTAGCTGCGGTTGTTCGCCGTTTCGTAAAACACGCCCGGCGACCGGTGCAGTTGGCTCACGATCACGCGCTCGGTTCCGTTGATGATGAACGTGCCGTTCTCCGTCATCAGGGGAATGTCGCCGAAGAAAACTTCCTGTTCCTTGATGTCGCGGATCGACTTCGCGCCCGTGTCCGGATCCTTGTCGTAAATCGTCAGGCGGATCGTCACCTTCAGCGGCGCGGAATACGTCATCCCACGTTCCTGGCATTCGTTCACGTCGTATTTCAATTGCAGCGTGACGGGGTCGCCGCACTTGTTGCAGAAAGTCGGCGTGTTCTTGTTGAATGTGCCGCACTTCGTGCAGATCACATCGCCCGTCTTATACGGGTTCGTCACAACCGACGCGCCGCAGTTGCGGCAGGTGGCGCGCAAGTGGTGCAGGCCGCGCAAATGGCCGCACTTGC
The DNA here is from genome assembly GCA_963740095.1 of uncultured Acidobacteriota bacterium. GTDB lineage: Bacteria > Acidobacteriota > Terriglobia > Acidiferrales > UBA7541 > Palsa-295. Next base: position 15,536 of record CAVUDN010000049.1, on the reverse strand, counting down.
ACTCCCAGTTTCCGATTGCGTAGTCGACGAAATCCAGCTGCGAAAGCCCGCGAAAATCCTGGATCGGAAATACCGACGTGAAAACGGACTGCAGCCCCGCATCTTCCCGCTCGCTTGGCAGCAGATCCATCTGCAGGAAGCGCTGGTACGACTTCTTCTGAACGTCGATCAGGTTCGGAATCTGGACGGTCGTCTTGATTTTGGCGAAGTCCAGCCGTTCTCGCTCGCGAACCACGCGATTACCATTACGATGGGTCATAGATAATTCCCTTCAGAATGACGCCGATAGCGGCAGTGCAGGCGTAGGCCTGCCCTGCCGGTCCGGGAAGGACGTGTTTTGATGTTCTATGTTCCAAGGAGCTCTTGCCCGCCGCGGCGGGCGAATTCCTTTGCAGCCCGGCACTTTGGCCGTTCAGGGCTGCCACTACTTGATCTCGACCTTGGCTCCGGCGTCCTCGAACTTCTTCTTGATCGTCGCGGCCTCGTCCTTGTTGATGCCCTCTTTTACCGTCTTCGGGGCACCATCAACCAGGTCCTTGGCTTCTTTCAAGCCCAGGCTGGTGACTTCGCGGACAGCCTTGATCACGTTGATCTTGTTCGCGCCAACCTCGGTGAGGACGACGGCAAACTCCGTCTTCTCCTCAGCCGGCGCCGCGCCCGCGCCCGCCGCTCCACCCGCAACCATCATAGGAGCCGCCGCAGCCGCCGACACGCCGAAGGCCTCTTCCATCTTCTTCACGAGATCGGAAGCCTCGAGCAGCGTCAGCCCCTTGATCTCTTCCAGTATTGTCTCTACTTTGCTAGCCATTGCCGTTTTCTCTCCTCTTCAAGAAATGAAAATCTGATTGCAGAAAATTTCGTCCAGCGGCTCGCTACGACTGAACCGCTTCGGGCGCCGGCGCGCTTTCGCCTGCCGCGCCCCCGCCTCCGAATTTGTTGGCCTTCACCGCTTCGCTCGTCACCACCGCCAGATTGCGCGGCAGCGCTGCCATCGCGGTCGCGATGCGCTGAGCGGGCGCGTTCAGCAGGAACATGATCTTGCTGATCAGCTCTTCCTTGCTCGGCAGCAGCGCGAGCTGCCCGATCTCCTGAATCGAAATGACGCGGCCCTCGACCCATCCCGCGCGGAACTGAAACGCAGGAACGTCCTTCGCCACCTTCGTCAGAATCTTCGCGAGCGACACGGGATCGGTCGCGGTATACGCGATCGAATTCGTGCCCTTTAGGTCCTTGAGCAACCCTTCGGTCGGCGTGCCTGCCGCGGCGCGCTCCGCCACCGTGTTCTTCACCACTTCGTAGTGTCCGCCTGCCGCCTCGACCGCTCGCCGCAGCTGCGTGTCCTGCTCGACGGTAATTCCCTGAAACGTCGAGAGAATTACAGTCGAAACGTTCGCGAGCTGGCTGCGAAGCTGCTCGGCCTTTTCGATCTTTTCGGCTTTCTTCTTCATGATGCCGAACTCCTCCGGTTCCGACTTCTGTTACGCCGCCACCGCCGTGGCCGTTTCCGCTTCCGCGTGATCGATCAAAATTCCAGGGCCCATCGTCGACGTCAGCGTGATCTTCTTGATGAACTTTCCCTTCGCCGCCGCCGGCTTGGCCTTCACCACCGCTCCAAGCAGCGCGTGCGCGTTTTCCGCCAGATTCTTTGCCGGGAAGCTGATCTTCCCGATCGGCGAATGAATCAGCCCCGTCTTGTCGAGACGAAACTCCACTTTTCCGGCCTTGATCTCCTTCACCGCGCGCGCCACGTCAAACGTTACCGTGCCCGTTTTCGGGTTCGGCATCAGCCCTCGCGGGCCGAGCACCTTGCCCAATCGCCCGGCGGACTTCATCATGTCCGGCGTCGCGATCACCGCCTCGTAATCCGTCCAGCCTTCGGTGATCTTCTGCACCATGTCGTCGCCGCCCACGAAATCGGCGCCCGCTTCCTGCGCCTCACGAACCTTCTCACCGCTCGCGATCACCAGCACGCGCTTCGATTTTCCCAGCCCGTGCGGCAGCACCACCGTGCCGCGCACCATCTGGTCCGATTGCTTCGGATCGACGCCCAGATTCAGCACCAGTTCGACCGTCTCGTCGAATTTCACGAAGTGCGCCTTGCGAAGCACTTCCGCCGCCTCTTCCAGGCTATACGGACGCGCCTCGACCAGTTTCCGGGCGCGATCGATATTCTTTCCGCCTACTTTTGCGCTGCGGCCCATCGATTCTCTCCCTACTCGGTAACTTCGATGCCCATGTTCCGGGCTGTTCCCATCACCGACCGTACCGCCGATTCAAGCTTCAGCGTGTTCAGGTCGGGCAGTTTCATCTTGGCGATCTCTTCCACCTGCTTGCGCGTCACCTTCGCCACTTTGTTGCGGTTCGGCTCGGGCGAACCCTTCACGATCCCTGCCGCGCGCTTCAGAAGTTCCGAGGCCGGCGGCGTCTTCAAGATGAACGTGAACGTCCGGTCGGTATAGATCGTCACCAGCACCGGAAAGATCATGCCGTCCGGCTCTTTCGCCGTCTTCGCGTTGAACTGCTTGCAGAAATCCATGATGTTCACGCCGTGCGGGCCAAGCGCCGTGCCCACGGGCGGTGCCGGCGTCGCCTTGGCGGCCGGCAACTGCAGTTTCACCGTCGATTGAACTTTCTTTGCCATATCAGTGCTTCCCTCGCCCCAAGCCGCGCCTTACGCGACCTTTTCAACCTGCGCGAAATCCAGTTCCACCGGCGTCGATCGGCCGAAAATCGTCACCGAAACCTTCAGCGTGCTGCGGTCCGAATTCACTTCCTCGACCACGCCCGTAAAATTCGCAAACGGCCCTTCGCCGATTCGGACCTTCTCGCCGCGCTCGAACGACAGCTTCGGCTTCGGCTTTTCCGCCGTCGTCGTGGCCCGGTTCAAAATGTTCTGCACTTCTTCTTCGCTCAGCGGCGACGGCATCTGCCCCGAGCCCACGAAGCCCGTCACCTTCGGCGTCGACCGCACCACGTGCCACGTGTAATCGTCCATATCCATCTCGACCAGCACGTAGCCCGGATAGCACATCCGCGGCGAAATCACCTTCTTGCCGCCGCGCACCTCCACCACCGACTCGGTCGGGATGATGATCTGGCCGATTTTGTCCGTCAGCCCGAATGCGGCCACGCGGCCCTCGAGGCTTTCCTTTACCTTCTTCTCAAACCCCGAGTATGTGTGGACGATGTACCACTGTTTCGACATCCCGCTTCCTTCTTGTTCAGTATGAGGCAAGGTGGAATAACCAGTTCGCTGCACGCGTTAGAATCGTATCCGTCAAAGCAAAAAATATCGCAAAGAAAGCCACCGTCACGACCACCACAACCGTCGTCGATGTCACATCCGAGCGCGACGGCCAGTTCACCTGCTTCATCTCGACGCGCACTTCGTGAATGTAATTCTGAATCCGCTTTGGATAGCTGCCCAGCTTTTGGGCCGGCTCCATCAGCGAAAACCCGCTTACGCCGTGGGACTCTTCTTCTCGATTTCGTCGTATTGCGTCGGCCATTTGCCGCCTGCTCTCTTCCAACTATCCCAGCCAACCGCTCGCCGTCTCCGCTGCCCAAAATCTGGCAGGGGAGGAGGGATTCGAACCCCCACATCCGGTTTTGGAGACCGGCGGTCTACCGTTGAACCTACTCCCCTGAATTTCACGCCGGAATGCCGCAATCAGCTCGAGCTTCTTCTCTCTCCGCCAACCCTTCAACTCCGCTTCGCGACCGCGCGCCGAGCGCCGAGCGCTGACTCGCGTGTTCCGCCTGCCAAACCAACTTCACGGGGCGCCGTAACGCTGTGTGCCGTGAACCAACTCCCCAGTTGTGCCGTTTGACCCGCCGTTCCGGATCCTTTGCCACTCCGACGTACAGCGACTCATCGCCGCACTGCAGCATGTAGAAAAACAGCGCTCTTCACTTTCTGCCATGCAGCGCGTGAATCCGCTGCAACGGATTTACTTCACCTCTTTGTGCGCGGTGTGCTTCCGGCACGTGTTGCAGAATTTCTGCAACTCCAAACGGTCCGGATGCTTCTTCCGGTTCTTCGTGGTTGTGTAGTTGCGGTTTTTGCAATCGTTGCACTGCAGTGTGATGATTTCGCGCATAGTCGTCTACTCGATGATCTCCGCCACGGCGCCGGCGCCGACCGTGTGGCCGCCTTCGCGAATCGCGAACCGCAGCCCCTTCTCCAGCGCCACCGGCGTGATCAAACTGATCTCCGCCGACACGTTGTCTCCCGGCATCACCATCTCCACTCCCGCCGGCAGCTTCACGTCTCCCGTCACGTCCGTCGTCCGAAAATAAAACTGCGGCCGGTATCCCGTGAAGAACGGCGTGTGCCTCCCACCCTCTTCCTTCGTCAACACGTACGCTTCCGCCTTGAACTTCGTGTGCGGCGTGATCGAGCCCGGCTTGCACAACACCTGCCCGCGCTCCACTTCATCCTTCTCCGTCCCGCGCAGCAGCAGCCCCACGTTGTCGCCCGCCATCCCCTCATCCAGCAGCTTCCGGAACATCTCCACGCCCGTCACCGTCTTCTTCATCGTCGGACGGAAGCCCACAATCTCGATTTCCTCTCCCACCTTCACCTTGCCGCGCTCGATTCGTCCCGTCACCACCGTCCCGCGTCCCGAAATCGAAAAAATATCCTCGATCGGCATCGCGAACGGCTTGTCCACTTCCCGCGGCGGCAGCGGGATGTGCTTGTCCACCGCTTCCATCAAATCCAGCACCGACTTCTCCCACTTCGGATCGCCCTCGAGCGCCTTCAGCGCCGAGCCGCGAATCACCGGAATCGTGTCCCCAGGAAACTGATACGTCTTCAGCAGCTCGCGCACTTCCAACTCCACCAGCTCGAGCAGTTCCGGATCCTCCACCATGTCGCACTTGTTCAGGAACACCACGATCGCCGGCACGCCGACCTGCCGCGCCAGCAGAATGTGTTCCCGCGTCTGCGGCATCGGACCATCCGTCGCCGCCACCACCAGGATCGCTCCGTCCATCTGCGCCGCGCCCGTGATCATGTTCTTCACGTAGTCCGCGTGCCCCGGGCAATCGATGTGCGCGTAGTGACGGTTCGGCGTCTCGTACTCCACGTGCGACACCGCGATCGTGATCCCGCGCTCTCGCTCTTCCGGCGCGTTGTCGATCGTGTCGAACGCTCGGAACGACACCTTCGGGTTGTTCTTACTGAGCACCTTCGTGATCGCCGCCGTCAACGTCGTCTTCCCGTGGTCGATGTGCCCGATCGTCCCCACGTTCAAGTGCGGCTTACTCCGCTCGAATTTCTCCTTCGCCATCGCGCCTCACCCTCGCATCACAGCTTCGCGGCCGCAGCCGCTCCCCGCGCGTTCCCCACCTGAGTCTCAATCGCCTCGAAGCTCGCTCGCCAGCGTCCCTATATCGGAGCGGGGGACGGGGCTCGAACCCGCGACCATCTGCTTGGAAGGCAGAGACTCTACCACTGAGTTACCCCCGCTCATCCCAAAACGCCATTCCATCTGGAGCCTGGGACCGGGATTGAACCGGTGACCTCGTCCTTACCAAGGACGCGCTCTACCAACTGAGCTACCCAGGCCCGATCCGGCCTCCCGGAAAATCCAGACTCCACAGGACACTGGTGGACGGGGGAGGATTCGAACCTCCGTAGCCCGCAAGGAGCGGCAGATTTACAGTCTGCTGGTTTTAGCCACTCACCCACCCGTCCCGCTAGAAACCCTCAGGACACAAAAGTCGCCTCCCACGAACCACGCCAGAATTGATCGGACTCCTGTATGGGGTACTCCGCAATGCAGAAAGGGCCGTGTCCGCGGACACCAGCCCTGTTCGCTCATCTCGCGAGGAATCCGTCCGTATACTTGAACAAAAAATGCCGCTTCCCTCAAACTCAGCTGGCGGAGGGATTTGAACCCCCGACCCTCTGATTACAAATCAGATGCTCTACCAACTGAGCTACGCCAGCACTGCCAAACCTACCGAAATTATCACAGCGGCAATCAAATTGCAAGCGGGGCTTCCGGCCCGCAGCACACCCATTGCCACCGTTGGGTTTATTATAACCTCTTAACCAGCTTATGCCCTATTGTGCAGCCGGCTTGGCAAAGACACTATCATCCAGCAGCACGTTGTGCCGGACTTCGGTGACGGTGATCGTCACGGCCTGGTCGCCGGTCGTCTCTTGAATCCTGAATGGACGCTTGATTCCGTCCACCTCGCGATAATCGTCAAAATCCTCGCGGAAGTCAACGACTCCCTGCGCGCCGTGGCGGTGGCTGACGACTCGCACAGGCAATCCCGTCGCGACGCTAAAGTATATCTCGTCCGGAGCGCCCTCCGGAACATCCGCTTCCACTTCGTACGTGTCCTGGTCGTCGACTTTTTCCAGGCCGACTACCGCCAGCCTCGCGTAGAGCTTCTTCATATCGAGCGGGTGATAGAAATCCGCGTCGCGCCGCGCTTCGCTCAGCTCCGGACCACTTTGCTCGCGAAGGCCGTTCAGCGGATCGTCCGTCCAGCCTACCGTGCCGTCGAAACCTTGCCGGAAGAGAATGCCCGAAATCCGGATCTCCGAAAGAATCCGGTCGGGCGCCTTTTCGCGCAGCTCAATCGTCCCGGAAAGATTCTGTGCCGGCACGTCGATCGTTCCCATCGTCACTCGCGATGTCAGCTTCAACCACGCGCCGCGTCCTCCGACGGCATCAAGGTAATGATCCAGGATCCGATCGACCGAAGGCAGCGGCGCAGCCGCCGGCGATTGCGGCGATGCTTGCCCACGCGCGGGCGCGACCAGGGCGATTCCCATCACCGCCACTGTGAGCAATCGTTTCAATTTCATTTCACGTTTCCCGTTCGCAATCACGCTGCGAAACATTACACTAATTGCCGCACGCTGCCATGTCTATGTCCGCCACAAAACGCGCGCTCATCGCGCTCGCGGCGATCTTCCTGCTGGCCGCAGTAGTCGCGGGAGTTTATCTCTACCGCGCCCGGCGGCCGATGCCAGCCGCTGCTCCAAGCGTCCTTCCCGTTCCCAGTGTTCTTAGTGAGCTTCCACCCGATGCGCCCGGCGTTGCCTACTTAGATGTGGCAGCGCTCCGTAAGTTGCAAGGCTCGCCGCTGGCGGCGATGCTGGGCCTCGCGGGCGCCGATCCCGCGACCGATCGCGACTATGCCAACTTCGTTCGCGGCACCGGCTTCGATTACACGCGCGATCTCGACAAAGCCGCGATTGCTTTTTGGCCTGCCAGCCATATCGCGGCGCAGGGCATCTTCGACCGCGCCGTCGCCATCGCCGAAGGCCGCCTCGATCAGCCGAAAATCAAGGCCTACGCTCTCCGCACGGGCCACGTCGTGATGCGCGGCTCCGATTCAATCTACGAAGTGCCCGGCAACCCGCCCACCGCGTTCGAGTTCCTCTCGCCGACGCGCATCATCCTCGCCAGCGGGAAAAATCCGGCCAGCCTCCTCGGCCTTTTCAAACCGGGCCCGCGCGATCCGGCCATACAAGCCCTGATCGATCGAGTTGCCGCGGCGCCGATCTTTGCCGTCGCGCGCACCGACAACCTGCCTCCCGCTTTCTACAACAATTTCAGCGGCTCTCCGCAACTCGAACAACTGGCACACAACATTCAGGGCCTCACGCTCGTCGGCCAGCCCAAAGCCGACGATCTGCAGCTCGCGCTCGACGCCCAGTGCGACTCGATGACGCACGCCATCGAAATGTCGACGTTGCTCGAAGGGTTTCGCATGATCGGCTCGATGGCGCTCGCCGATCCCAAAACGCGCCGCGAAATGAGTCGCGATCAAGTCGCCCTCCTCAATGCCCTCCTCAGCCAGGCCAAGCTCACCCATCAGGATCGCTGGGTGCGCCTCTCTCTCGACGTCACGCCCACCATGCTCGGATCGAAGCCCGCCGCCGATCCAAAACACTAGCTCGAAGAAGCCGAAGCGGCCCACGCCCGCGGCGGCCGTCCTTCGAATGCATCGTCCAGCAAGGCCCGAATTCCTTCCTTTGTCAGCGGCCGCGGATTGTAGAAGGTCGCCTGCATCGCAAGCTCCGTGGCCCGGTCCAAGCCTTCCGATTTCATTCCGAGCGATTTCAGCGATAGCGGCGCGCCCATCGACGCTTCAAGTTCATGCAATCCAGCCGCTGCGGACTTCGCGCCCACCTTGCCGCCGAGCGCCCGCGCGATTCGCTCCATCGCATCGGGCGCGCCGCCGGCGTTGTACGCCGTCGCATGCGGCAGCAGGACCGTGTGCGTCTCCGAGTGTGGCAGATTGAATGCGCCGCCGAGAATGTGGCACAGCTTGTGATGCAGCGCCGTGGTGGTGGCGCCGAGCACCATGCCGCCAAGCCACGCGCCGTAAAACGCCTGCGAGCGCGCCTCCATATTCGACGGCTCCTTCACCACAATCGGCAGGCTTGCCGCGAGCGCGCGAATTCCCTCCTCTGCTTCGAGCGACACGATCGGATTCCCGTCCTGCGCGTAAAGCGCTTCAACGCAATGCGCCATCGCGTTCATCCCGCTGGTCGCTGAAAGCCCTGCGGGCATGCTCACCGTCAGCGCGGGATCGTAAATCGCCGTCCTGGGCTGCGCGCGCACATCGCGCATCGTCTTCTTGATGCCGCCCTCAGTAAATCCCCATGTCGGCGTCATCTCCGATCCGGAATAGGTTGTCGGGATGGACAGGATCGGGCGCCCCGTCTCGGCTGCAATCGCCTTCGCAACACCGGTCGCTGAGCCGCCGCCAACGGCGATGTAGCCATCCGCGCGCAAACGCTCCGCCTTCGCGCGCGCCTCCTTCGCATTCTCGATCGGCACGTGCATCACGGCGCGATCGAAAACTCCCGCAGCCTTCGCTCCCAATCGCGCCGCGAGATCGTTCGCCAGCTTGCGCCGCCCCGGCGTGGCGACGATCAGCACACGCTCCGCGCCCAGCCGCGCCATTTCCTCCGGCGCTTTCTCAATCGCGCCAATCCCGAACACGGCGCGCACCGGCGACGCCTGATACACGAAGGAAAGCTTGGATTCAGTCGTCATGCGCGACACCTTCGGCTCGTCTTCAGGCAGCGACGACTCCTCAAGTCCAAATGAAAAGGCGCCGCCGAACGGGTTTTAGGCGGGCTGGAAAACCTCCCGCTGCCGTGTCGATTAGAAAAAGTTTCGAGGCGTGTTTTCAGCGAGATAGCCCCGTTTCTAATCGCCAAATGTCGATTAGAAATCAGCGAAAAATGGCGGTTGTGAGCGTGACGAACCAGGCCCCCGATCGTACGCGCCGCGGCATTCGTTCTGCGCGCCCTCATCTCGCTCGCCGCTCCCAATTCCATATGCCGCTCCTCGAACCTGAACCTAGCCACTCAATCTACGCTTGCACGGTGGCGCGGGAGTTTCAAGGGTTAACATGCACTAAAAAGGACAGGAACTAGAACTAGCCCAAACGTGCACAAAAGGGCAGGCAACCGAGTCTGCTTCGTAGACCGTGGAAAACAGAGCGATGGCTAGCTGAAGGAATCTTCGGTCTTCATGTAGCTCACCGCGCTTTCCGCGGTGAGCACGAGGGTGCCGGTGGAAGCATGGGCCTCAGGCCCTCGGAATCAATCGCTCGAACGGCGTCAAGAGCGCGGATAACCTCTATAGTTGGCGGGACTGGGGATTCCGATGCAGGCGACCTTTCTGTCCTATATACACGTTACGTTTGAACGGTCAAACTTGCAGATATTGATCGCTCCTGCATTTGATTCATTGAAGGTACTGTTTGAACCATTCGAGGACCGGTTGCATCGCTTCATTTGTCCTCTTCCCATACACGTCGAAGTGTACGCCGCCTTTTAGAGTGAAGAGCTTCTTCGGTTCCCTAGCCTTACTATACAACCTATCGGCATCATCAGCCTCGAGCTCGTCCTTCTCAGCTTGAACGAAGAGAATTGGTGTTGGAGACACCTTGTCAATAATCTCTTCCGGCTTGTAGCCCAGCCACCCATCGACGGTTGCTAGAGTTGTCCTGTTGCCTTTTTCCTTTTCCACCTGTTCAGCACTCTTCAGGGAAGAGGCCAGATCAGGAGGCATGATCAGTACCGAATCGGTTCCCTTTCCCAAAAACCCATGGAAGTCTTTGGACTTGCCAGTCAAAGCCCTGTTTATCCTGTCCTCTTGAACCTTTTGCATGAGCGTTTCCCACTCCTGCTCGGTTCGAAATCTTCGCATTCTCCGCTCGCCATCACCGACCAAGACCATTGAGGCAACACACTTTACTCGTCGGTCTTGAGCTGCTATGTATGCTACTTCTCCACCTCCCAAACTCACACCTAACAAGGCGATTTGGTCGGGGTTAACTTCCGGTCTTGATTGCAAGTAGGATATGGCGTTTCTAGCGTCATAGATCTGTAGGTATGGAATGGCCTCGCCGCGGACGCCTTCGCTCTCTCCGAATCCTCTGAAATCCATGGTTAGGGCTACAAAGCCACCTGCGTTCAACTCTTCAGCGAACCCAGGAAAGAAAGCGTCCGCCGTACTCATGAAACCTGGCACAAGCACGACACCAGGAAAACGCCTTCCTTCGGAATTGTCAGGCGTGGAAAGTATTCCGGACAGCTTTAGGCCGTCGCTGTAATAGTTTATTCTCTTCCTCATCGAGCCATCATATAGAATCTGCGTGAAGAAGCAATCCCCCCCACTCCACAGGTGCAGAGCAAAATGAGGGGTAACTCCTGATAAGTCGTGTTAATCAGGCTTGTGGAACAAGCTTGCTGGAAAGTGGGGGGTTGATTAGCACGAATCCATGACGGACTGAATTTTGCCGGCCCCCCCACCTGCTGTGCTGAACTGAATGATATGAAACGCCTCGTGCTCACGGTGCTGACCTGTGTGCTTGGAATCGTTACACTGAGCGCGAAAAACACAAAGCGGCCGCTACGCGTCGAATTGGCTGAACAACTGCGTTCATCAGGGTATTCCCTGGCCGACGTGTACGGCGGGGACGCTTATGTTGTCTCTGTTGATAAACGCACTCTGAAAGCGACCAAACTGAAAGACCCTAAAAAGCTCGCGTCAGTGGAGTGCTCATCACCGGGAGGACGATACTTCGTTCTCCACAAAAACGGCGGAATCTGGTTACGAGACACCAAGTCTCAAGAAGTCGAACAGATCGAGTCCGAGGGCCAGTATTCCACCCAGTGCTTTTCCCCGCAGGGTAAGTTTGTCTACTCCACCGGAAAGATGGTGAGAGTACATGACCTTGCCGAAAGGAAGAGCACGGACATCGGGGAGGGAGGAAGCTTCCCCACTTGGTCGCCGGACGGCAAGTGGCTCGGGTTCGACGATGGGAAGCATTACGTGCTGCTGAATCAAACGACAGGAACACGCAAGAAACTTTTCAGGACCAACGACTCCGCGGGTCCAGTTTGGTCACCTGACTCGCGGTATATGACTTACACAAAGAGCGGCGGAAGTACCGGTGGTTTTCTATTTTGGGGTATCAAGTGCATTGAACCCTATAAGGTGTGGGTCTGGCGCGTGGAGGATGATGAGCACGACTGGGTTCAACAGATTTGCAAGCCAGGCCGCGCCTTCGAGTGGATAGACAATTCCGAACTGTTGCCGTCAGCGCGTGAACTTCCGTAACTCCTGATTAGTTCTATAAAAGGCGTCAAGAAGAAAATATTCTCCCGCGGCCGGGAGTTTTCTTGCCTTCCAGCCCACCTCGTTGAGCAGGATGGTTCTTGCCTTCCGTTCCGTGAGCTCGGGACGCTACCAACAGTTGCGTAGCGCTTTGGGGTTTCTCTCCCAGCGGTTTTCATCGCCTCTTCGCGACGAAGCCAGTTCGTTCTGAGACCAACAAGCAGTACGGTTGTCAGGTGGCAACCATGGTTCTATTTGGGACTCGTGGCCCATAGCTTTTTCGGGTTATCCGAGGGGGACTAGGGTCGCGTGTGAGACTGAGGTGCCCGAGGCACGCTAAGCCTAACTAACCAGCTGAGACTCTCCCTCGAACCCGAGTGTCTCCAGAACCCGACTCGCCACCACCAGGATCGACCCCCAGGGATGGAGCGGATTTCCAGAGACACTCAAGCTGTTTGTGGTTTCAGACGTTGGGCGTCGAAGCGCACTCCTTTCTTCCACACGATCAACGTGATGACTGCTATCTTGCGCGCCAGAGTCAGGCGCGCCATCTCCGGCCGCATTCCCTTGGCTACTCGCGCTTCGTAAAACTCCTTAAACGGACCATCCTTAGCAGCGGCCACGGTGGCGGCACCTTTGAACAGATTCTTCAGATCATGATTGTGATTGCGATTCAGCCCCCGAATCGAGACCGGCTTCTTCGAGCGTTTCAGCTCTCCCTTGACCCAACGGTGCTCAGCACTGCTGTAGGTCTCGATTCCAAAACCAATGTACGTCCAGAGCTGTCGCTTGGTACGAAACCGGTGCGGTGTCTGGAGAAACGCGATGATAAGAGCCGCTCGGATCGGACCGATAAACGGAATCGCGCGTAACAATTTCCAGGCGTCGTGCTTCTTCGCCTCGGCCAACAGCTCGCGCCGTACGTCCTGCCGCAGTGGCCGTAGGGCGTCGAGTTGTTGGTAGTAGAACTGCGCCCGGCGTCGCACTCCAGCTTCTCGGATTTTACCGAGCCACTCCGAGCGATACCGCGGTGCATAGACCTGCTTTCCCGCACAAGGAATACCCCAGCTGCGGTAGATCGCCTTCACTCGACTCATCACTCGCCCCAGATCTTTGCTGATCGCGAGATAACTCCTCGCCAGCTCCTTCAGGGTCCGCACTCCGTGCTCTCCGTGATAGACCGACCGGAGCATGTTCGATCGCAACAGCTCGGCAAGTTTCCGCGCATCGATGCGGTCGCTCTTGCTGCCTTCTTTCATATAGGCATTCCGGCGGGGGTTACACACGACGAGCTCGGTGACGTGCGGCTTCAGCAGATCGTACAACCAGGCCGCCCAGGTGCCTTCTTCAAAAGTGACATGCAGGCTCCCGCGCAATCCTTCCAGAAATTCCAGAATGGTGATGGCCTTGGTCTCGATAACGCATTCCATCACCAGCTTGCCAGCAGAATTTAGAACGACGATCGAGATCGCTTCCTTGTGAACATCCATCCCGATATACTTCACGCTATCCATTGAGGGCGCTCCTTTCCGAAGTGGGTTTGAGCCAGAACACTCCAAACCCTACTCCAAGAGGGGCGCCCTTTTATATCGCGTCGCGTAACCGGAAACTGACCCACTACCGGCGCCGGCCTCAGAATGACGGCTACCCCAACCCGAAACCGCCATTCGGGAGAATGGCGTTCCCGGGAACCCGGCTAAGGTAGGGCGAAAGCTATCACGCTGTCGCCGGGGGCGTCGTTGAAGTAGCCGTTGATGGCGACGATGCCGGGTCCGCCGAATGCTTCGACGACAACGTACTGCTTGCCGTTCTTTCCCGTGTAGGTGACCGGCAGGGTGTGGGCGCTTGCGTCGATCTTTTCGGTCCACAGAGTCTTGCCTGTGCGCACATCGAACGCGCGGAAGCGGCCGTCGTTGGTGGCGCCAATGAAGATCAAGCCGCCTGCGGTGACGATCATCGGTCCTGTATTTGGCGCGCCCGTATCGGGAAAGCCTTTTTCCGAGAGCGCATCGACCGTGCCGAACGGCTTGCGCCACACGATCACGCCCGTCTTCGCATTCACCGCGAAGATTTCGGCCCACGGCGGCTGAATGCACGGCCAGCCATTTTTCGGGTCCCAGAAACGTGAGCCGTAGCGCGATGGGCCGCCCGGAAAAACTTTGTCGTACGGGCCGCCCTGCGGATTCGGATGATCCGCCTTCACGATCCGCCCGGTCTGTCCGGCGTTGAATGCTGTCGTCCCGAAGATGTAGCCGAGCTTCGGATCAAACGCCACGCCAGCCCAGTTTCCCGAGCCTTCGCGCCCCGGGAAAATCACCGCCATTTTGTCTGGGTCCATGCTATAGGGCATGAACGGCCCGAGATTGTAGAGATGATTCGTGTCCCAGAAATTCTTGCAGTATTCGGCGTGCTCCGGCGTGAGCGTATAGAGGTCGCTTTGCTGATGCTCATCGGAGCAAGCGGCGGTGGCTTCAGCGGAAAGGGTTGCGTGGGAGAAGTTTCGTCGCCGGGGACGGTGGTCTGCGGCACGGGGCGCTCTTCGAGCCCGAAGAGCGGCGCACCTGTGACGCGATTGAACATGAACAGCAAGCCCTGCTTGCCGAATTCAGCGACGCCCGGAATCGTCTTGCCATCGCGCTTGATATCGAAGAGCGTGGGGGTGCCGGGCACGTCCCAATCCCACAGATCGTGGTGGACGAGCTGGCGATACCAAATCAATTTGCCGGTGTTCGCGTCGAGCGCGACGACGCTATCGCCAAAGAGCGTATCGCCGAGCCGCACGCCGCCGTAAAAATCCGGCCCGCCGGTCGGCGCGATCGGCACGTAGACGATGCCGCGATCGGGATCGAGCGTCATGAAGCTCCACACGTCCGTCCCGCCGCGGGCATTCCAGCTATCACCCTTCCAGGTGGCGTGCTCGGGCGTGCCCGGCTGCGCCTTCGTGTCGAATGTCCAGACGAGCTTGCCGGTGCGCGCGTCCCACGCCTTTACCGCCTGCACGCCGTTCTGTCCCGCGATCACCAGATCGCGGTAAATCACCGGCGCGGATGCGGCAGCGGCGTCCGGGATGAGTCCGGCATCGCCAAAACCCTCGGCGGGCGTGCCCGTCTTCGCGTCGAGCGCGAGCATCTGCCGCCCGGCCACGCCGAGGAAAAGGCGCGGGCCGGTCTGCGCATCGCCGGGCCAGTAGGCGAGGCCGCGGCGCTGCGTCCCCTTCGTTTCGTATTTCCAGATCAGCTTGCCGGTATCGGAATCGAGCGCGAAGACGTTCTTGCCCGCGTCGAAGTACATCACGCCATCGACAACGAGCGGAGCGCCCTCGGAATTCACGTCCGGCCAACTTCCCCGCCCGTGTGGAACGTCCACGTGCGAACCAGCTTCGTCACATTGTGCGGATTGATCTGGGTCAGCGGAGAAAAGCGCGTCGATTCGGGGTTGGAGCCGGGATATTGCCAGTTCGTGCCCTGCGCCCTCAGCGCAACCGGTACAGAAAAAAGAAAAGAGCGGCGAGTTGCGCGCCGCTCTTCGAGATTCGAAATAGCCGTTTTCGTCCGCGGCGTGCCACCCCGCTAATTGGCCGCCAGCAGCGGGTCGACGTCGTGCTCCACGTCCGCCAAGGTGAGCGCCTTCTCGTAGAAGCGCGCTTCCTTGCGATCCTTATCGAAGATCATCGTCATCGGCAGGGCTTCGCTCTTGGCCCAGCGCGCATCGATGCCCTGGTAATACGAGTCGTCGGTGGTGGACGCGATGTAGACCGGGAAAGGCGGCTTCTGCTCTTCGAGATACTTGGCCATTTCGGTCTTTTCGGCGGCGTCGGTCACATCGTTCATCGAGACCTCAACCACCTGGAGCTTGTCGCCGTACTTGCTCTGGAGCTTTTCGATGTCGGGAAATTCCTTGTGGCACGGGGACGCAATAGGTAGC
>CAVUDN010000048.1:0-97836 GCA_963740095.1 uncultured Acidobacteriota bacterium | reverse complement strand
CTGACGCTCACGCCCGCTCGCACAAGCAGAGTTCGAAAACGCCGCGGAGACCTTTTCTGCGGCGTTTGTTCTTCTGCGTTATCTCATCAGAGCTGTTTCCCGCGGGCCGCCTGTCCTTTGAGGAGAAATGTCTTGGGGAATTTGCCTTCGGCGCAAAGCTTGAATGAGCCAAAGTCCTTGTACCATTCGCCCTCAGGCGCGTCAGGTTCTGACTCTCGCCACAGTTCAGCCTGTAGAGATCATCTGCGGTTATCTTGCGTTCTTCGAGGCGGTCCAGAAGATGTTGTCGGAGCGCCAGCGGAAGCTTCGTCCACTGGATTGTCGGCATTTACTCACCGAACGTCATCCGCGCGAGTTCCCTCTTTATGCGGTTGCGCTCAGCAGAGTCCTGAGATTGCGAGAGGCGGTCGGCAAGGGCAAAAAAGCGTACCTTTTCGGCCTCCTTCGATTGGAGACCAGCTTCGATCAGGTCCACAAGCACTCGGTTGTCGCTTGTCCTGCGCGTTCTGGCGATCACGCGCACGTGTTCGGCAATACGAGGAGGTAGCGAGACGCTCTTGCGAACGGATTTCTTAGGTGTTGCCATCGCCATCAGTCTACACCACTTTGCACCAGAACGCATCAACGGCCGCATTGTTACCCGGCGAAGCGCAATAAAGCAAAGCAGATCCCTGCCCGTCCGGCAGACGGGCCTCACGCCATCCGCAAAAGGCGCGGATGGGATTCCCTTCGCGATCTCAGGGCAAGCGGGATGACAGCGCTTGGGTGGGGCGGAACAGGTGACAACCGTCCCGGATTTCGCGGCGCGCAGCCTCGAAGCTCCCGCGCAACGCTAGAAGAGCCGGCGGGACGCCGGCGCTACGGAAACGGTCCTGCACGGCACCACAGCCCGTGTGGTAGCAGCGTACGCTTGGAACTTCAAGGGCTGAAGCCCTGATGACTTGCACGGCTCATGTCGTGGCTGGAAGCCACGACCCACAAGGATTCCTCGGATTTGTCAGGCAAAGCTCTGAAGCGCAGCCTTCAACGGAGCCATTTCAGAGAGACGCGAAACGTCTCGATTGTAACCGGGGCGTTTCCCGTTTTAGGCACCAGTCCGTCGATAAAGGCTACTTCACTCCGAAACTTCTAATATTTCTCCAGTGGTGGCGAATTCGGCCACAAAATGGCGTAAAATGGCTGCTTTCGGGGCCTTATCTCGCCTTAAAAGGGGCTTAAATGGCGGAACCTCTAAACGACAAGAAGATACAAGCGCTGGCGACCTATGCCAGCCTGGCGCGGGCGGTTCATTCGCTGGACGACCTCCTGGACCGGCAATGCGAGACGTTGGGCCTAACCTCAAGCCAATTCAGGGTGTTAGAGCACCTGCTGCTCTATGGGCCCGCCGCCACGGGGGAACTTGCCTCGAGCGTGATGTTCGGCGACAGCACCATCAGCGTGGTCACCAGGAATCTGGAGAGCGCCGGGCTGGTGGTCCGCCGCAGCGATAAGACTGACGGGCGCAAGGCGATCGTCCATCTGACGCCGGAGGGAAAGAAGATGGTGGAGAGGATTCTGCCGAAGCGCGGGAAAGTCCTTCGAGCCAAGATGTGCGTGCTGGGAAAGCGCGAACTGGAGAACTTGGACCGGATGTGCCGGAAGCTGGCGGAGGGCGATGCGGTAAAGTTCGCCCTAGAGATGACGATGGACGATGGGGACGAGGTGGACTAAGAGGGACGAGGGTACTCACCAAACGTCATCCGCGCCAGTTCCTTCTTGATCCGTTTGCGCTCGGAGGAATTCTGAGATCGGGAAAGGCGATTGGCGAGAGCGAGGAATCGCCGCTTTCCGGCGTCCTTAGTTTGCAGATTCTTCTTTTTCATGTCGAATGGGCGCACGGTGTCTAGCCCGAGAATCGCTGCTCGCGAAACGGATCGCCGTACATGTTGTATCCGTTCTCTTCCCAGAATCCCGGCGCGTCGTGGGCCATGAATTCGATCCCGCGCACCCACTTCACGCTTTTCCATGCATAGAGGTGCGGGACCACAAGCCGCACCGGATAGCCGTGATCGCCCGGCAGCGGCTCGCCATTGTGCTTCAGCGCGAAGAGCGTGGTGGGCCGCATCAAGTCCTCGAGCGGCACGTTCGACGTAAAATCCTCTTCGGCGTGAACCATCACGTATTTCGCCTCAGGCTTCGGCGCGGCCAGCTTCGCCACCTCGCTGAACGCGATGCCCTCCCATCGCACGTCGAAGCGGCTCCATCGCGTCACGCAGTGCATGTCCGCCGTGACGCCGATCATCGGCAGATGGCTGAATTCGTCCCACGTCAGCCGCACCGGCTTTTCGACCAATCCCGTAATCTTGAAATCCCAAGTCCGCGGATCGAATCGCGGCACGCTGCCCACATGCAGCACGGGCCACTTCAGCGTCGCCGATTGCCCCGGCGGCAGCCGCCCCGCTTCGCGCATCGCACGTTCCAGCTGTTTGCGCTCCGTAGTTTCGCCAAAGATCATCGCGCGTTCTCCGCAGGCGTATGAGCCCCGGAAGAGTATTGTACATCGACCGTTTCACGTGCCGCGATTTGGCCTGAAACCAGGGTATTCGGCAAGGCGGCTGAGCTGCTCTACGGATTCTCCATTAAACCCTTGGGATAATCTTGTGTTCGCTCCCCGGTGAATTGGTCTAGAGTAGCGCGATGAAGGATTCGCGAACGCAGAGTTCTGCGGCAGATTCCAGCGCGGATTTCAAGCCGCAGCCCCTCGGCAGGTTGGGAAAAGCAACGGCTGCCGCCCTGCTCAGCCTTGTCTTCCCGGGATTGGGTCAGGTTTACAACCGCCAGCCGCGAAGAGGATTGGCGATGTCAGTCTCGCTTCCGCTTCTAATACTCGGAATCATGGAGACGCGCATTTTCCTTTCGTTTTGGGGCTTTGTTGCCTCGGTTGTGGCCCTGCTGGTATGGCGCCTCCTCACGAGCGGCATGCCGCTCGCCGACGGATACACGCTGCGCACCAGCATTCCGGGCACGCCCGCGGCTGCGGTCGATTCGTGGCACGCCAGGCAAGTGTCGTCGTGCCGTACGAATTGCGGCTGCTGCGCGGGCTTCTGATCGAGCGTGTAGAAGATCACCCCTTGCGTCGGGTCTTCCGCGGCTAACTCCACGATCGGTCCGCCGCGCACCCAGCCCACCGCCACCGAATCGTTGAAATACAGGCTGCGCGGGTTGCTCGGTGAGATGCGGTACATCTGAAAGCTCGTCTTGGAAAAAACCACGAGTTGCGACTGGATCGGCACGTCGAGCGCCTCGAGCACGGATCGCAGGTAACCCTGCTGATCGTCGGACTTCAAATGAACTTTGCCCTGCTGGATTTGCAGATTCAGCTGCGAGACCGCGTCGGTCGTGGGCCGCGTGCCGTATTCGATTGGCGGGCTATCGATATCGGGAGCGAACGCGTCTTTGTAATCGCCAAAGACGAAAGCAACCGAAAGCATCACGAGCCCGGCGATCAACGCGGAGCGCCACACGACGAAACCCTCTATTCTTCTTCGTCCTCGCCCATTTGCATGGTGAGATACCGCTCGTAGCCCAGCTCCTTGATCTGGTGCATTTGCGCTTCGAGCCAGTCCACGTGATCCTCTTCGTCCTTCAGCAGCGTCACGAAGAGGTCGCGCGATCCATTGTCCTTCTCCGTCACGGCCACCTGGATGGCGGCGTTGTAATCCCTGACGGCGCCGATTTCTAGATCGAGATCGCTCTGCAGCATTTCCTGCACGTTTTTGCCGACGGTAAGTTCAAGTGGCTTCATGGAGGGCGAGCCGTCGAGGAAGAGGATGCGTTCCATGAGCGCTTCGGCGTGCTTCATTTCGCCGATGGATTGCTTCTTGATGTATTCCGACAGCTTTTCGTAGCCCCAGTTTTCGCACATCTCCGCGTGCAAAAAATATAGATTGATAGCCGTGAGTTCTTCGCGCAGCGCCTTATTGAGTTCTTCCAATACCTTGGGCGAGCCTTTCATGCCGGCGATCCTCCTGAGAAAAGGGGAGTGTAACGCACTTGGCGCGACGGCTCCCGATTTTCTTGTTATGTTCCGCCCACGGCGAATTGTGTTCACTTCCACCTGCACTCTGCCGCATCGATCGGCCTATGTAACGCGAAAGCCACCTCGAACGTCCTTGTACGCAGAGGGGTGGCTGTATTTCCAGCCGAGCTTGCGCAGGGTTGCCGGAACACCCGACATCGGGGCTCCAAAAAAATCGTCGTTCAATCGAAGGAGAAGATCGAATGAAGAGAAACAGCATTTTGCTTGTGGCACTTTGCTTTTTGGTTCTCTCGATGGCGCACATCGCTCGGGCGCAGGATGCCAAGGTGGCAGGCGCGTGGGATCTCAGCGCGCCGGGTCGCGACGGCAACGTCATGACCCAGACGCTCACGCTGCAACAGGACGGCACCAAGCTGACCGGCACGCTAAAGGGCGCGCGCGGCGAAGCACCCGTCACAGGCACAATCATGGGCAACAACATCGCCTTCTCCGTCACGCGCAGCACGCCCAACGGTGATTTCAAGCTCGATTACACCGGTACGGTCGACGGCGACTCGATGAAGGGCACTCTCTCCGTAATGGGCAACTCAATCAACTGGACAGCGAAGAAATCAGCAGCAGCAGCCGGCGGAGGAAACTAACTCGGCGCTCGATTCTCGGTTCTTCGCCCGCGATCACCTCGGCAGAACTCGACCGGCCACGCGATTAAAATCGTCGCGCCCGTCAGAGTTCTGCCGAGGTGACCAGGTTTGAGTTGAAGCGGGTGCTGCCTCGGCTGCGCCCTCCGCGATTTCAGTTCAAGTCGGCAGGGCAGGTTGCGCCGATCCACTTGCCGGTATAGGAAGCATTGCCGTGCATCGTTTGGCCGTTGCCGGTCAACGTAATCTCCATCGTTCCGGTGCCGTTCTCCGAATCCTGGACATGAATCTTCCCGTGGACCTCCGCTGTCATCCCGTAGTTCTTGCCAAGCTCGCATGACGTGCCCTGCACCTCCATCTCGGTGCCCGTGGAGCTCAGCACGGTCCACTTACACTTTTCGTCGGGCCCGTTCCCCCACGGATTGGTGTTCAAATCTTTCGCCGTCACACATGATTTGTACTTTATGGTGCGCCCGTCTTGCATCATGGCCTGCATTTGCGGCGGAAGTCCCGTCCACTTAATCGTCTCAGTCATCTGCCAGCCTCCGGTCTTCACCTTGAGCGGCTCGAACTTCCCCGTGGCTGCCAGCGCAACGGAAGCCAGCAAACAAGTCACAGCAACCCACAGCGGTTTTCGCATTTCATCCTCCTCGAAAATTCAAATCACACTCGTGGCGCGTACCGCGTCCGGCGCCGTCGGAGAGAATTTAGGGCCGTGGATCACGCCAGCGGCAAGGCCCATTGGCGCTGGATTATACAACTGTAAGCAAGCGGGTTCCTGCCCGTTTCCCTTTGTGTCTGCTCGCTTCGTAACGCTTCACTAATCACGAATCACTACTCACGACTCACGGTTTTGCTATGATGGCGGGTCCGGAAAAACCACAAATCACCACGAGGAGTGCTCCTTGTCAGCCCGAATCCTGAATGGCAACGCAATTCGAGACCAAATCTACGCCGAACTGCAGGCGGAAATCGCCTCGCTCGCTTCGGCGGGAATCAAGCCGGGGTTGGCCGCCGTGCGCGTTGGCGACGATCCCGCGTCGAAGCTTTACGTCAACAGCAAGATTGGGGCCTGCGAAAAGCTCGGCCTCGGCAGCTTTCACATCACGCCGCCCGCCTCCACCACCACCGAAGAGCTGCTCGCCATCGTCAATGACCTCAACGACCGCGACGACGTCGACGGAATCCTCGTGCAGATGCCGCTGCCCAAGCAGATCGATTCCAAGCGGATTCTCGACGCCGTGATTCCGGAAAAGGACGTGGACGGTTTTCACTCGGTCAACGTAGGGCGCCTCGTCGCGGGCCGTCCCGCGCTGGTAGCCTGCACGCCCGCGGGCGTGATGGAGATCCTGAAGCGCAGCAACATTCCGATCGAGGGCGCAAACGCCGTCGTCATCGGCCGCAGCGACATCGTCGGCAAGCCGCAGGCCCTCCTCCTGCTCCATGCGAACGCCACCGTCACGATCTGCCACTCGAAGAGCAGGGATCTGCCGGGCATCGCGCGCCGCGCGGACATTATCGTGGCCGCGATCGGCAAAGCCGCGATGGTCACGCCCGATTACGTCCGGCCCGGCGCCACGGTGATCGACGTCGGCCAGATCGTGGTGAAAGACCCGGCCGAAGCCCAGCGCATTTTCGCGAAGTTTCCGGCGAAGCTCGAATCGTTTCGCGCGAAGGGCTCGATTCTGGCGGGCGACGTTCATCCGGAGGTCGTCGAAGTCGCGGGCGCCTACACGCCCGTGCCGGGCGGCGTAGGTCCGCTCACCATCGCCATGCTGATGAGCAACACGGTGAAAGCGGCTCGCATGCGTCGCGGCGCGCGCGCACCCGCCGCAGTTTCTTCGCGTGGCTGATGCTGCGAATCGGGCTCACCGGCGGAATCGCATCGGGCAAATCGACGGTCGACCGAATGCTGCGCGACCGCGACCAAATGGTGTTCGACGCCGACGCCATCGCCCACGAGCTCCTCGAGCCCGGCCAGGCGACCTACGATGCGGTGGTCCGCGCATTCGGCGACGGCATTCTCGGCGCGGGCGGCGCGGTCGACCGCGGTAAGCTCGGCGCGATCGTTTTCGCCGAGCCCGCGAAGCGCGCGATCCTCAACGGAATCCTTCATCCCCGCATCAGAGAGATTTCAGAGGACTGGTTCACGCGGCTCGACGGTCCCGGCGGCCCGACAATCGCCTTCGAAGACGCCGCACTGATTTTGGAAGCGGGCCTGCGAAAATATTTCGACCGCGTGGTCGTCTGCTGGTGCCGCCCCGAGCAGCAGATCGAGCGATTGAAGGAACGCGGCCTCTCGCTCGACGAGGCGGCTCGCCGCATCGCGGCGCAGATGCCGATCGACGAGAAGCGCCGCCTCGCCGACGACGTGATCGATTGCTCGGGCTCGCTCGAAGACACGAAACGCCAAGTCGAAGCGCTGCTGGCCAAGCTCGAGCAAGGGACCGGTGCACCCGGTAAACAGAAATGACGACACAAGAAAATCGAAGGCGCGCGCTACGCCTGCTCGCTCTCGGGGCAATCATCGGCCTCGGCGCGTACTGGCTCGGCACGCACTACGGCCAGCGCACGCCGGGATCGGTGGTAGGGTTGCAGGCGCCCGGATCGACCGGAGCCCTCGATTCGATCGAAGAAGAAAATGTCCGCATTTACAAGCAGGCGTCGCCCGCCGTCGCCAATATCGTCACGCGCGCCGTGCAGTACGATTTCTTTTTCAACGCGGTGCCGGTGGAAGGCGCGGGCTCGGGATTCGTCATCGACACCGACGGGCACATCCTGACGAACTACCATGTGGTCCATGGTGCGCAGACGATCGAGGTGATCCTCGGCGATCAGTCGCATTACAAAGCGAAATACATCGGCGCCGACACGCGCAACGATATCGCCCTCATTCAAATCGATCCGCGCGGGCATAAGCTCGCCACGCTGAAGCTGGGCGATTCGCGAAATCTGCTCGTCGGCCAGCGCGTCCTCGCCATCGGAAATCCCTTCGGGTTCGAGAGCACGCTCACCACCGGAGTTGTCAGCTCGCTCGGCCGCACGGTGCAAACCGGCGACAACACCTTCATCGACGAGGCAATCCAGACCGACGCGGCAATCAATACGGGCAATTCAGGAGGTCCGCTGCTCGATTCGCACGGCGAAGTGATCGGGATCAATAGCGCGATCTACGCGCCAACGGGAACGTCATCGGGAATCGGTTTCGCCATCCCCATCAACACGGCGCGCCGCGTGGCCGAGGATCTGATCACCAAGGGACGCGTAACCCGCGCGACACTCGGCGCCGAAGGCCGCGCCATCTGGCCGGGACTTGCGGATGCCTTGGGGCTCAGCACGAAGCAGGGAATCCTGATCGAGCGCGTCGAGCCGGGAGGCCCGGCGGCGCAAGCGGGACTGCGCGGCGGTGACCGCATCGTCCTCGCCGGCCTCCAGCAACTGCGAATCGGCGGCGACATCGTCGTCGCGATCGACGGCAAGCCCGTCACCAGCCAGACCGATTTGAATTTGCTGCTGAATCGCGAGTGGCCTGGCGACACCGTCACGCTGACGGTCGTCCGCAACGGCAAGAAAATCGACATCCGCGTAAAGCTCGGCGAAAGCTAAGCACTTGCGCGCGTAGCGCTGGCGTCTCCCGGCTCCGTTATGCTGCGGCGAAAACCTGCGCGGTGACACTTCGGAGGGCAACACACCATGGCGCCCTCCTCAGTGTGACGATCCTCATCGGATCGTCACATTCCTTCGTAATTCGGCCCGCCGCCACCCTCCGGCGGCACCCAATTGATAATCTGATACGGATCGGCAACATCGCAGGTCTTGCAGTGGACGCAATTCGCGGCGTTGATTTTCAATTTCGGCGCGCCGTTTTCCATCGCCATCTCGTAAACCGCGGCGGGACAGAAATACTGGCAAGGATTCCCAAACTCCCGCACGCAGCGGTCGCTGCAGATATTCGGATCGAGGACGACGAGGTGGCACGGCTGGTCCTCATCGTGCCGCGTGCCGGAATGATAGACGTCGGTGAGGCGGTCGAACGTCAGCTTGCCGTCGCCCTTGAATCGCGTCGATTGATCGACCAGCGTGCGATCCCGATTCAGCTTCGTGTAGTCCTCGTAGCCGGGCTTCGCGCGCATCGGATCGATCAGCCCGCGCCCGCCGCTGACGAACTGAAACCCCGCGTGCACCAGCCCCTTCCACAATCCATCGTGAAACGCTTGGTGAAAATTGCGCACAGCCCATAATTCCTGCTTCAGCCAGCTGCGCTCGATTTTCTCGGGATACTTTTTCAGCGCATTTGCGGAGGTATCGTTCGCGCAGAGAGCTTCGTAGATCGTCTCGGCGGCCAGCATGCCGCTCTTGATCGCGGTGTGAATTCCTTTGAGCCGCTGCGCATTCAACAAGCTCGCCGAATCGCCGATGATGAGCCCGCCATCCACATAGTTGCGCGGCTGCGAATACCACCCGCCGTAAGGCACCGTCTTGGCGCCGTAGCGGACCAGTTTACCGCCCTCGAGAATCTTCTTCACGAATGGATGCGTCTTGAATTTCTGAAACGCGGCGTGCGGATCGAAAAGCGGGTCGTGATATTCGAGCCCGACCACCATGCCGAGCGATACGCGATTGTCGCGCAAGCCGTAGATCCATCCGCCGCCATAAATTTCTGAACCAAGCGGCCAGCCGAGCGTGTGCGCCACGTAGCCCGTGTCGATGCGCCCCGGCTGCACGTCCCACAATTCCTTGATGCCGATGCCGTAGACCTGCGGATTCAATCCGTCGAGCTTGAAATGATTCACGAGCTCCTTGGTGAGCGAGCCACGCGGCCCTTCGGCCAGCACGGTCACTTTCGCGCGAAGTTCGTACCCAGGCGTGAAGTTATCTTTCGGCTTGCCGTTCTTGTCGACGCCTTTGTCCTCGGTAAGCACGCCCGCGATGCCGTTCGCTTCAAGAAGCAGTTCTTTGCCGGCAAATTGCGTGAAGAGATTCACGCCTTTCTTCTCGACGAGCCCGCCGAGCCACTTGACGAGCTTGTTCAGCGAGATCACGTAGTTCCCGTGATTGCGCAAGGGCGGCGGCGTGATCGGCAGCTTGAAAGAGCCCGTTTCCGTCAGATAGTAGGCGGCGTCGCCGGTGACCGGTGTATCGAGCGGCGCGGATTTCTCGAAATCGGGAACGAGCTCGCGCAGCGCGCGCGGGTCCATGATCGCGCCCGAAAGCTGATGAGCCCCAATCTCGCGCGCCTTCTCGAGCACGTAAATATTTTCAGCGGAGAGCGCCGGAGATTTCTTCGCGGCGGTGTGCTGCTCGATCAGATTCGCGAGGTGCAGGGCGCAAGAAAGCCCGCCGGGCCCGGCGCCGATGATCAACACGTCCGCTTCGAGTTGTTCGCGCTCCACAGTCACGGCAGAATACTAGCAGACCCGGCCCGCATTCGACGCGCCGAGGCGCAGAAAAGGTGATCCTTTCGCAGCGGCACCACTTGAACGGCGCCGCGGCTGTAGGGGCGGGTTTCAAACCCGCCCTTTCCGCTAATGCCTCAGCGCCGGATCGGCCTGCGTGATGCTGCCGGGCTCGAGCTTCGTCTTGATCGTGATCTTTTGCTTGGGCAGCAGACTCACCTCGGTGTCGAACGTGCGATAGCCGGGCAGGTCGATTTTAATGTGATGCTTGCCCGGTTTCACCAGCATGGCGCGACCGATGCCGCCGAATTCGTGCGCGGTGCCGGCGTACGCGCCGTCGACAAACACCGCCGCGCGGTCGGGCGACACCTTGAGTTTGATTTCGGAAGTGACCTTCGAGTACTCGGCGTCAGGATCCTTCTCCATCGAGACATTCACCGTAATCTCCTTGCCCGGCTCGATGGTGAGTTTTTCCGTGAAGTCTTTGTACCCCGCCTGGCGGACGGAAACTTCATGCTCGCCGGGTAGAAGGAATATCTCCTTATCGCCCTTGAGCTCGTCAACGTAACCCACGTATTGGCTGTCGATCCACACGCCCGATTTCTTGTCGGCGTCGGTCTTCGCCACAAACTGCAGCCGGCCCATCACCTGATTTTGCGCGCGAGATACAGCCGGCAGGATCAGCAACGCCAGAAGTGTGCAAAGAAGTGCTTTCTTGGAAGCAGCGCCCATGGCAATCATCCCCCCTTGGAATCGCCTGGGAACGATTCAGTTCACGAATCACATCGTAATACGCCAAAGGCGCCGTTGAACAGCAGCCGATTGAATCTGCCCGGACCGAGCTGGCCCCAGTAACGGGCCGCCGCTTTTGCGATCCGGCATACCGGTGGAAGCGTGGGCCTTTTTATCCTGAGCGCTGTCGAAGGGCAGGCCCGCGAAAAGCCGCTCACTATATGGACGGCTTAGCCGCGGCCCTCACTCTGATTCTTCAACACGCGCGCCTTCCCGCCATGGGAGGCCCGCCCGCTTTACCCTTATTGCACCATGCGGGCAAGAGTTTGCGAGGGATGCGAAGCAACGTGATAGTTTTGAAGTGTTCGCCCTCAGAGGACACTTGACGGACACGCTCGCATCCATCGAAACGGGAAGCACTTCGGGCTCGGAGAAGCGCCGGAGTTCGCGCGTGCCGGCCGCGATCCCCATCACGGTCAGCGGCGTCGATGCCCTCGGCGAGGCATTCCGCGAAATCACCTCGACGTTGAGCGTCAGCTGCAACGGCTGCAAATACAAGTCGAAAAACTACGTGCAGCGCGATTCGCTGGTGACGATCGAGATCATGCATACGAATCCCCGGCTCAGTCCCCGCGTCGTCCGGGGGCGGGCCAAGTGGGTGCAGCGGCCCAGGAATCTGCGCGAGCAATATGAAATCGGCCTCGAGTTCGTCGTCTCGGGAAATGTTTGGGGGATTGCATCTCCTCCTCCGGATTGGTTCCCGCATCCCGACGATGAAGTGCCGCCGCACGAGGCAGTCGCCGAGGCGGCACAGGAGCTTGCCGCCGAAATTGCGGCGGCCGAGGGTACGGATTCCGAAACATTGCGGGAAGCGGCGGCAATCGAGGCCAAGCGGTACATTCCCCCAGTTGCCTTTGAAGAGATCGACATTTCGGGCGCCATTGGATTCACGCCCGAGGAATCGGAACCAGACCCCGCGCCCGCCGATCTGAACGCGCGCCTGCAAGAAACGATCGCGACGTCGCTCAAAACCATGGTCAACCGCATGGCGGAAGAGGCGGCGCAGCACATCGCGATGCGCATTGCGCGCGTGATCGACGAAACCCGGGAAGCGTGCGGCGTGGCGGCCAACGAGTTCGAAGAAAAGCTGCGCGAAGCGCTGGACGACGCGTTGAGTCCCGAAGAAATCGACGCGCAAACGGCTGCGGCGGAAAAGCAGGTCAAGAGGCGCGCGCGGAAAGCCGCTAGAAAGAAATCGAGGCAGTCGCGCGACGCCGACACCGGCCGCTGATTATTCCTTCCCTCTGTTGCAATTGCGATGCCAGTGGGGATAAGGTTTGGGCGGGGTTGTAGTGTAACCGGGTGGTGGTCGTGTTCGTCTCTACGATGGGGGAATCTCCATGAAGGGAGATTGGAGCGTCCATGATTAATAGACGAAAGTTGTTGTCATTGATAGGAGCGTCTCCTGCGCTTTTGGCCGCCGCGACGGCCGAGGCCAAGGAGAAAAAAGTGAAAAGCAAAGACGGCAAGGCTTCGAGTATGGAGCCGAAAATCACGGCGTTGAATCCGCGGGGCATGCCGCCTCCGATCACGCTAATCCCGATGGCGCCGCGGCTTAGCTCGCTCGACGGGAAAACGATCTTCCTCGTTTCCGACGGCTTCCCGGGCGCGGACCATTTTCTTGCGCAGGTGGCGAAGTGGTTCGCGACGAACATGCCCAGCGTGAAAACCGTGTACCGCCTGAAAGCCGGCGGCTTCGCGGACGACGATCCCAAGCTGAATGCGGAAGTGAAGGCAAATGGCCAGGCAGTCATCATGGCCATCGGCCATTGAAGCACGTGCACACCAGCGACCGTCGGTCACTGCA
Organism: uncultured Acidobacteriota bacterium; assembly: GCA_963740095.1. Classification (GTDB taxonomy): domain Bacteria; phylum Acidobacteriota; class Terriglobia; order Acidiferrales; family UBA7541; genus Palsa-295. The sequence goes on along the minus strand of CAVUDN010000048.1, from coordinate 85,185 downwards.
TCGAATACGAAAAGATGGGAATCCCCGCTGTTCCGATGGTGACGATCGCGTTTAAGGATCTCGCCAAAACCAACGCCGCAAAACGAGGCATGCCGCTCCAGCGAATCGTCTTCACGCCGCACCCGGTGTGGGGCAAGACGGACGACGAGATGTACGCGTACCTGCAGGGCAACGACCCGGTGAGCGGCAAGCCGCTTATGAAGGAAGTGATCGACGGCCTGACGACACAGCCGACGGCGGATGAAATGAAATCCGGCACGTCGACGCCTCCCGTGGGCGCGCCTGCGTTCACCGACACTTCCGACAACCTGCAACAGTATTTCCTCGATAACGGCATGACCGACTTCATGCCGATCATCATGCCCACGCAGGAAAAAGTGGACGCGATGCTCAAGGGAACGAGCCACATGCCCGACGAAGTAGTCGGCAAGATGTCTCCGGCGCAGGGTGCGTTTCCGCCGTGGTCCTACAACGTCCGTCAAGTGGCCATCAACGCAGTGATGGCGGGAGCGACCCCGGATTATTTCCCGACGCTTCTGGCGATCGCATCCACCGGCATCTCGGCGCTCTTCAGCTCCACGAACTCGCTCGTTTCCGCGGCGGTAATCAACGGGCCGATTCGCGACAAATTGCAGATGAACTACGGAATCGGCGCGATGGGTCCATTCAACCAGGCGAACGCGGTGATCGGCCGCGCGTGGACCCTGATGTCGAAGAACCTCGACGGCGGCGGAATCGCGGGCGAGACGTACATGGGTTCGCAGGGCAACGTCATCAACTACAACAACCTGATCATTCCCGAGAATGAGAAGGACAGCCCCTGGACGCCGTTCCACGTGCAGAAGGGGTTCAAGCCGACCGACAACGTGATCAGCTTTTTCTTCGGGTTCCTGGTCACGCAAGGGCAGGGCGGCCGCGGCCTCGGCGTCAAGCCGATTCCGCTCTATCACGAGGCGATCTCCTACAATGTGGGACCGTTCGCTTCGATGTTCGGCGCGCTCGTGCTTGCCGATCCGCTGGTGGCCAACGGCCTGGTCGAATTGGGCTACAAAACCAAGGAAGACCTTGCCGACTGGCTGCAGAAGAACACGCTCGTCTCGGTGAAGGACGTCAAGTCGATGCTCTTCAGCATGCTGCCGCGAGGCCCGCAAGCAGCCAACCTGACGGACGACATGATGATCCCGAAGTGGCCGCGAGCCGATTCGTTCAATTTCGTCGCCGTCGGCGGCCAGACCAACCCGTACCACCAGCTCGCAAACATGAGCTACCGCGTAAGCGTCCTGATCGATAAGTGGGTTTAGAGCGCGAGCGGAGAGATCCTTCGCTCCGCTCAGGATGACGATCCTCGTTGGATCGTCAGTGGACGTAAAGCGTGAAACCATTCTGCGGCCGGAGATGATTCTCCGGCCGCAGAATGAGCTTTCCCCTTAGTTTCGCGCGTTCGGAGTAACCCCAAGACCCAGGTTCCCACACCGAACCTGGGGCACCCTCCGCCTCTCTATACTTCTCCGAGAAGTGTCGTGGTGATATCCTCGCCGCGGTTGTTATGTCGATGGATTTCCACTTCTCAACCCGGGCCACCCGCGATTTCCACTTCTCAAATTGGGCCACCCGCCCTGGCATTCCATTTGGGGAGCCTGACGTTCCATGAGTCCGACAATAGTCCTCATCGATTCACAGCAGTCCACTTTGGATGACCTCTCGAAGGCCTTCCTAGGCATCAAAGACATTGACTTCGTGAAGGTTGACAATGTCAGGTACACGTCTCCGCCATCTGGGCTAGATGCCATCTTTCTATTGCTGCCTGCGGCAGAGCGCTGGGGTTCGCGACCAATTTCGGGGAAGGCACAGCTCTTGCGAACAACATCGGAAGATCAGGAGAAGGGAATGCCACCGTTCGTCGTAACTGGAATCGTGCTCGGAACTGACGACCCCAGAGGTCCGATCCCGGAAACAAGACTCGTCGTGGCAACAGCGATTGAAGCGACTCGCCAATTCAATGCCTCATCGAGCGCGGAGAAGATAAAGCGCCTAGGATTCTGGGCTATTGACCTCCTCAAAGGTGTCAGTCCTGGCCAGCTGGCCCAGATATTCCGCGAAATCTCCCTCACGGCCGACTAGCCATTTCCCGTGAGCCGAGAGATAGAGATGGGGTGTTGGGCAGGTGGCCGACCCTCCGTGTCGCATTTTTTCGTATCACGCAGCTCGAGCCGCGAACGAGCGCTTCACACCCGAGTTCGTTGAAGCCTCGCCTGACATTTGTGGGTGCCGCACTCGTCGCTTCCCAGAAGGGTGCGGGAGCTCGCCTCTTAGCGGCTGAGCAATCGATGCATTCGAGGGTCTGCCAAATCTCGTGCCGGCTTTTGTTGCCCGAGGTGGCCCATGATGTAGAGCTGGATCGCGTTTCGATCTTCAATCTCGAGGCCGACGAACTCAACGCCGACGCCCTCGGATCCTTCCTTGCGGACGATACGCGCACGTACGTCGAGCGAGGCGCGAAATTCGGCGATTTTGAACTCCAGCGAAACTTCCGAGCCTACCTCTACCTCGTGCGACGATCGCAAGAGCATGCCACTTTCGCTGATGTTCATGCTTCGCATGGAAAAGGTTTGGTTGCCGCACCGGCAATTGACCTCGGCAGAGAGCGGCAATCGGGCCGCGCCCCTTCTCGCTTTCCAGTTGGGCGAGTCCATGGCGGTTAACATCGGAACGATGCGCGGGGCGGCAATCGGCTTTGGCAGAACGAAGGTGGCGCCGGCGGCGAAAGCCTCCCGCAACGTCGCAAGGTCGTCCTTGAGACTGAGCATCACCACGACCGCGTCCTTGTTGGGCTGCGAATCAAGAAGTTGGCGCGCGAGTTTGATTCCGTCCGGTCCAGGCATGCCTACAAAAATCACGTCGAACCGCTCCTTCTCGGCGTGCTGCTTGGCCTCCCGGCCTTTGTCCAACGTCAGGACCCTATGACCCAGCGGGACGGTCAGAGACCTCATGACCTTCAGAGTTAGAGCTTCATCGTCGACAACCATGATTTTCAGTGACATAAGCCTCACCTAGGCAAGCTGCGCCTCCCTGGACTCGTTCAAGGCGCAATCTCCTGGACTCAGAATACCGCGGAGGCTCTGAGGGGGCATGAGCGATTGGCCGATAGATGTCCAAAGCGTACCGTCCGTTTCGATCGTTCGGCATCATCCCAAGACCCAGGTTCCCGGAACCGAACCTGGGTACCCACCTCCCCTCGATCCTTCTGCGAGACGTGCCGCAGTGATATCCTCGCTGCGGTTGTTACGGCAATGGATTTCACTTCCCCAACCTGCGCCACCTGCCGGAAACTCGCCGTGATCGCTCTATTGTTATTACAAGTTGGGTGCGACATGGGCGCAAATGATGCGACCGCAAAGTACGTATTGCCTGGGCGATGGTTCTTACATACTGAAATAAACTGCATCTACGGTAAGGTCAGCTCGGACGAATTGATTCTTTATTCGAATGGAACGTTTGATCAGCATTTGCGACTCCTCGACGGGCGAGTTTACGACTCCACCGGCAACAAATGGACGTTCCTCCCGAGACATAATATCGCGCTAGATTCACGGTGGACATTCCCGGTGGACGCAACGATTCCAAAACGGGAAAGCGAAAGCCTCATCGTTGAGTTCACGCATCCGCCGTCTATCGTCATCGATCCAGACAGTAACTGCTTCTATGGAAAAGCGTCCCAGTAGACGCGAACGGGGTGCGTGGCCCGCGTAGTTGGCCTGGAATCCTGATTTCCAATTTCCTGTTTCCTTTCTACGCGCGGTGCGCGAGGCAGCTTGTACAATCAGCAAGTTACGACGGTACAATATGGAGCGGTGAGCATTCACCGCTTGCATCCGGTTCGATGATGGGATAAAGATACGCGGGGCTTTTTGCGGGTATTCGGGGTGGCGACCCGGCAGAGAGCATTTGGGGAATATCCGAGGGGGAATTTTCATGCGATTTTTGAACGGCAAAAAAGTGTGGCTTATCGCGCTGGCGCTGCTAATGGCGGCGGGGCTTTCGTCGTCAGCAGCCAAAGCGCAGGACACCAAAGCGCTGTTGGACTCAGGCAAGAACTCGGACGAGTGGCTGACGACCGGCCACGGTTACATGGACCAGCGCTACAGCGAACTGAAACAAATTGACGCGAGCAACGTGAGCAAGATCGGGCTCGCCTGGTATTACGACACGGATTCGGACCGCGGCACGGTCGAGAGCACGCCCTTGGTTTCTAACGGCGTAATGTACGCGACGCTGCCGTGGAGCGTTGTGGTGGCGATCGATGCGGCCACCGGAAAAGAAAAGTGGCGCTGGGATCCGAAGATTCCGCACACGAATTTCCCCGTCGGCTCGGCGGGAAAACCCGATAAGGTCCGGACCGGTCCGAGCGTCTGCTGCGGCCCGGCCAATCGCGGCGTGGCGATCTACGACGGCAAGGTGTACGTCGGGACGCTCGACGACCGCCTGGTGGCGCTCGATCAGCAAACCGGCAAACCGGTGTGGACGACGCAGATGATCAGCGACAGCCAGGACTACAGCATCACGGGCGCTCCGCGCATCGCGGACGGCAAAGTGATCGTCGGCAACGCCGGCGGCGAATACGGCGTTCGCGGGTTCGTAGCGGCGTACGACGCGGAAACGGGCAAAGAGCTCTGGCGCTTCTATACGGTCCCCGGTGACCCGACCAAGCCTTTCGAGAACAAGGCCATGGAAGCGGCCGCGCCCACGTGGGAAGGCGATTGGTGGAAGCTGGGCGGCGGCGGAAACGTGTGGGACGGAATCGCCTACGATCCCGAACTCCACGATATCTACATCGGAATCGGCCAGGGCGGACCCTGGGTGCAGGGCTTCCGCAGCCCGATCGGCATGGAGAATTTGTACCTGTGCTCGATCGTCGCGCTCAATGCCGACACCGGCAAATTCGAGTGGTATTTTCAGACGACGCCCGCCGACGAATGGGATTACGACGCCACGCAAGGATTCACGCTTGCCGACCTGAAGATCAATGGAAAGATGCGCAAGGTAATCATGCAGGCGCCGAAGAACGGCTACTTCTACGTGCTCGACCGCAAGACGGGACAATTCATCTCGGGCGCACCGTACGTGCGAGTCACGTGGTCTACCGGCCTCGATCCGAAGACGGGACGCCCGAACGAAGCTCCCGGCATGCGATATGAAGATGAGCCGAAGGACGTCTCGCCGGGACCGGCGGGCGGCCACGCTTGGGAAGCGATGTCGTATAACCCGAAGACTGGACTGATCTATCTGCCGGCGCTCGACAGCACCTTTCATTACGTTTCGACGAAAGTGTTCCGCCCCGAGCTCGGCGTGTACAACTGGGGAATCGTCCTCGGCCCGCCGGACCCCAAGCATCCGCTACCGCCGAACCACGGATTCCTGACGGCGTGGGATCCGGTCACGGAGAAACAAGTGTGGCGCGCCGATCTAATGAACGGCGGCGGCACGGTGACGACCGCGGGCAACCTCGTGTTCTGCGCATCGGACAGCGGCGATTTCGTCGCCCTGAGCGCCGACAAAGGCGAGAAGCTGTGGTCGGCGAAGCTGAGGCCGGGATTCGCGAATCCGGTGACGTACGAAGTGAACGGCAAGCAGTACGTTGCGGTCCTTTCGGGACGCGGCGGCAAGGCGCGTATCTACGCCTTCGCGCTCGACGCCAACGTGCCGATTCCTGGAGCGCCTGCCGGAGTTTCGGACAACGCATTCGGCCCACCGCCTCCCCCGGCGCCAGGCCCGGCACCTGCGCCTGCTCCGCAAGCGCCGACGCACGAAAACCAGCCGCAGCAGTAGGAACAGTTGAGAGTCGACAGTTAAGAGTTGAGAGAAGAACGGCGGCCAGCAAACAATCGCTGGCCGCCGTTCTTGTTTTTGGCCACGAATCCCTCCTGATGTTCTGCGTCGAGCAACTATCGTAGGGCGCTGCTTGCTGCGCCCGCTTTTCCATGCCGAGGACGTGCGACCCCGATTCTGCATCCCTCCCCCTGATTTTTCCCGCGCTTGCAATCGGGGGCGGGCGGAACTATAAGGTGAGCGACCGTCGGGCTGGGGACCGCTCGACCGCGAATCGAGGTGTGGCGATGAAAATTAAAAGGCGAAGGATTTTGTCGATGCTGGGGATGTCGCCGGCGCTGCTGGCTGGCGACGCGGCGAAGGCCGGGGGCCGGGCTGCCGCAAACGTCGAGTCGGGCGGGGCAAACCTCGTGGCGTTCAATCCCAAGGGCACGCCGCCATCGATTCAGCTGATTCCGATGGCTCCGCGGCCGAGCACGCTCGACGGAAAAACCGTCTACCTGGTGGACACGGGATTCGAGGGCGGCGGGATGCTGCTGCAGCAGATTCAGCTGTGGTTCGGACGCAACATGCCGAGCGTGACGACCGTCTTCAAAAGAAAAGCGGGGCCGTACGCGGAAGACGATCCGAAGCTCTGGGCGGAGATCAAGGAAAAAGGCAACGCCGCGATCATGGCGATCGGGCATTGAAGCACGTGCACGCCAGCGACCGTTGGTCACTGCATAAGCGTTGAGAAGCTGGGCATTCCGACCACACCGATGGTGACGCGCGCGTTCAAGGATCTCGCGATCCTCAACGTGGCGAAGCGCGGCATGCCGCACGAGCGAATCACGTTCACGCCGCATCCGGTGGCGAGCAAGACGCCGGAAGAATTGCGCGCGTACGTGGAGGGCAACGATCCGATCAGCGGCAAGCCGATGATGCCGGAGATCATCGACTATTTGACGCGGCCGCTTTCGGCGGAAGAGTCGAAGACGGGAACGATTTCGCCTTCGGTAGGGCCGCCAACCTACAGCGATACCGCGGACAACCTGCAGGACTACTATCTCAACAATGGAATGACGGACTTTCTGCCGATCGTTCTGCCGACGGAGGCGCGCGTCGAGGCGATGCTGAAGGGCACGAGCCACTCGCCGGACGAAAAGTGCGGGCAGATGGCTGCGGGCGCGTACCCGCCGTGGTCGTACACGGTGAGGCAAGTGGCAATAAACGCGGTGATGGCCGGATGCCGGCCGGAATATTTGCCGGTGGTGCTGGCGATCGCGTCGTCGGGAACGCCTTCGCTCATGAGCTCGACCAATTCGTTCGCGTACGCAGCGGTGATCAACGGGCCGATTCGCGACAAGCTGAATATGAACTACAGCATCGGCGCGCTCGGGCCGTTCGCGCAGCCGAACGCCGCGATCGGGCGCGCGTGGACGCTGCTCTCGAGGAATCTCGCCAACGCCGGAATTCCCGGCGACACCTACATGGGATCGCAAGGCAACAACCTGAACTACAACAACCTGATCATGGCCGAGAACGAAGCGGCGAGCCCGTGGGCGCCGTTCCATGTCCAGAAAGGCTTTCGCGCGGAGGAAAATGTGGTGAGCATGTTCCGCGGGCTCGGGATCACTCCGGGGCAGGGCGCACGGGGGACGAGCACCGACACGCCGAAATACGAGGAGCAATTCAGCGACCTCTTCAGCGTGTTCACCGGATTTTTCGGCGGGCTCGTGGTGGCCGATCCGCTGATCGCGGTGAGCCTGCACAACCGCGGCTACGACACTAAGGAAAAGCTGATCGACTGGCTCTACAAGAATACGAACCAGACGGTGAAGGACTACAAGAGCCGCGACTTCGCGTATGGATTCGACTATCCGCGCGCGCTGAAGGGACTCGAGCCCTACGCCACGTGGTACAAGATGCCGGACGACGCGGTGATTCCGCGATGGCCGCACGTGAGCGACATCAACGTGGTGGTCGTCGGCGGGCAGACGAACGCGTTCTTTCAGGGCGGCTGCCTGAGCTACGGCGTGAGCATCTCGATCGACAAGTGGGCGTAGAATCGTTGGTGGTTTGCGGAGGCTGCTATGAAATTCGTGGCGAAGGTGTGGCTGGCATGCGGTCTTGCGGCCGTTGTTGCGATGGCGATTGCGCCGGCTGCAGCCGCGCAGGGCAAGGAGCAGGATCGCGTCGAGAACGCCGGGAAAGTGATGAAGGAGATCATGGACGTGCCGGACGACATTCCGCAGAGCGTGATCGACAAGGCGGATTGCGTGGTTGTACTTCCGTCCGTGCTGGAATTTGCGATCGGCATCGGAGGCAGCTACGGCCGCGGCGTGATGACGTGCCGCGGCGGCGCGAATTTCCGCGGCCACTGGGGCCCGCCGACCATGATGGCGCTCGAAGGCGGCAGCTTCGGGCTGCAACTCGGAGGACAGGCGACCGATTTCGTATTGCTCTTGATGAATGAGCGCGCGGCATCGAGCATCCTGAGCAGCAAGGTAAAGCTCGGCGGCGATGTATCGGCGGCGGCCGGACCGTCGGGAGGAATGCGTCGGCTGAAAGCGACGTGACGCTGCGCGCGCAGATTCTGTCGTATTCGCGCGCGCGTGGATTGTTCGCTGGGATATCGCTGGCCGGTTCGACGCTTCGGCCGGACAACGATGCGAACAAGCGGCTCTACGGAAAAGAAATCTCGGCGAAGGAGATCGTCCTCAACCACGCCGTGCCGGCTCCGCCATCGGCGAGCCTCTTGCTGGCGATGCTGAACGCGAAGTCGCCGAGAAACAAATCAGGCAACTAACGTTTTTCGGCACGATCGGCAAGTGGGCGCAGAGTGCGCTTGAGAGATCCTTCGGCCGGCCAAAACCAAATTCGCCGGCCTCCCTTCCTTCGTCAGGGCAAGCAGGATGACGATCCCTTGGCCCCGAGCCCCGAAGGGTCATCGGATCGTCAATTGCAATTTTGAAGATGCCGGACTATAACAAAGGCGTTCGCTTTCGGGTGGAATTGCGCGAATTTACGCGGGGGGAGCGGCCATGAACATAAAGATGAATAGACGAAAAATGCTGGGGTTTCTGGGGGTTGCGCCGGCATTGTTGACGGGCGCGAGCGCGGCTGAGGCTGAGAAGGCCAAGGCGAAAAAGAAGGACGGAAAGGCGCCGGACGGCGAAGCGAAGATCGAAGCGCTGAACCCGCGTGGCATTCCTCCCGCCATTCAGCTGGTGCCGATGGCGCCCCGCCTGGCGTCGCTCGATGGCAAGACAATCTACCTCGTGGGCGACGGTTTCCCCGGCGCAGACCACTTCCTCGCGCAGGTCGCGCTGTGGTTCCAGAAAAACATGCCGAGCGTGACGACGTATTACCGCCTGAAGGCGGGCGCGTTCGCCGACGACGATCCGAAACTGTGGGCGGAGATCAAAGCGAAGGGCAACGCCGTCATCATGGCCATCGGGCATTGAAGCACGTGCACCCCAGCGACCGTCGGTCACTGCATAACAATTGAGAAGATGGGCTTCCCGACCGCTCCCATGGTCACGATCGCATTCAAGGACCTCGCGCTTTCAAACGCCGCGCAGCGCGGCATGCCGCACGAGCGAATCTGCTTCACACCGCACCCGGTGTGGGGCAAAACGGACGCGGAGATGTACGCCTACCTCGAAGGCAACGATCCCGTAAGCGGCAAGCCGCTGATGAAGGAAGTGATCGGCGCGCTCACCGATCCGCTGACGCCCGATGAGACGAAAACCGGAACGGTGACGCCGAGCGTCGGGCCACCGACGTTTTCGGACACGTCCGACAATCTTCAGCAGTATTACATCGACAACGGGATGACGGATTTCATGCAGATCGTCCTGCCGACGCAAGAGCGCGTAGAAGCGATGCTGAAAGGAACGAGCCATTCGCCGGACGAAATCATCGGCAAGATGAGCCCGGCGCGAGGATCGTATCCCGATTGGACGTTCAACGTGCGGCAGGTGGCGATCAATGCAGTGATGGCCGGGTGCAAGCCGGAATATCTGCCGATCGTGCTGGCGCTCGCGGCGAGCAGCTTGACGGCGCTTTCGAGCTCCACCAATTCGTTTACGGTCGCGGCGGTGATCAACGGACCGATCCGCGACAAGCTCAACATGAATTACGGGATCGGCGCGATGGGGCCATTTTCGCAGCCCAGCGCGGCGATCGGGCGCGCGTGGACGATGCTCTCGAAAAATCTCTCGAATTCGGGCATTCCCGGGCAGACGTATCTCGGCACGCTCGGCAACAGCACCAATTTCGGCAACCTCATCATCCCGGAAAACGAAAAGGACTCGCCCTGGCCGCCCTTCCACGTGCAGAAAGGCTTCAAGGCCGAGGAAAACGTCGCGAGCGTCTTCGTGGGTTTCAGCATCTCGCAGGGGCAAGGCGGGGCTGGCCTCGGTGTGAAGCCGGTGCCGCAATATCACGAGGCGTTTGCATACAACTTCACTCCGTTCCTGTCCCTCTTCGGTGCGGTCGCGGTGATGGACCCCCTGGTGGCGAAAGGGCTCGTTGAGCTGGGCTTCGACACGAAGGAAAAACTCGCCGACTGGCTGCAGAAGAATTCGAAGGTTTCGGCGAAAGACGCGCGCTCGACGCTCTTCGGCGGGCGCTTGGTGCCGGACCCGAATACGCCGGACGACACGATGATCCCGCGCTACGCGCACGCCGATTGGTACAACTTCGTGGTCGTCGGCGGCCAAACGAACCCGTATCATATGGTGGCGAACATCAGCTATCGCGGGAGCGTCTCGATCGACAAGTGGATGTGACGATCCGACGACCCTTCGCAAGGCTCAGGGCAGAGAATCGTCATCCTGAAGCCGACGCTTTTGGATTTCGTCGGCTGAAGGATGTCTCTTGACCATTGGTTATGTCTCGGTTGTGCGACGCTGAATGCGAGAGTGGCCTCGGGAACATGCAGAATTCCAGATCGAATAAGAAGAGCCCTAAGGCCCGGGAGAGTATACGGTTGCTCAAAGGTGCGCTTGCCAGCAAGAAGGGCAAAGGGATGTCGTTTGTGCAGATCCGTGGAGCTGCTGCGAAAAACGCCCGTGGACGCGAGCGTGTGCGGTGAAGGGGCGGAGGCTCGCCCCCACAAATAACGTGCGCGATTTTCCCCGTCTCGGGCTCGCGCTAATATTGAGTGCCGGCCTCGCTGCAGCAGCCGTAGGACAGTCCGCGCCGCCCGCGAAGTGTCCTCCCTCCACTCGCACCGACAACATCACGGATACCTACGGCAGCACCGTCGTTGCCGATCCCTACCAGTGGCTCGAAGATCAGAAGAGCCCCGAAACCCGCGCGTGGATCGATGCCGAGGACGCATGCACCAACGCCGCGCTTTCGAAAATCCCGGGGCGCGACGCGATTGCCAAGCGGCTCGCGGACCTCTACCACAACGATCAGTACTCGGTTCCGATCGAGCGCGCCGGCCGCTATTTCTTCACGAAGCGCGCGGCGGATCAGGATCTCTCGCTGATCTACATGCGCCGCGGGAGAGGGGGCCGCGATGAGGTGCTCGTCGATCCGCTTTCCTGGAGCAAGGATCACTCGGTGAGCGCGAGTCTCGAAGCGGTGAGCCGCGACGGCACGCTGGTTTTCTACGGTCGGCGCGAGGGCGGGCAGGACGAAATAACGGTGCACGTTCTCGATCTGAAGACTCACGGCGACCTTCCCGACGTGCTTCCCTCCGCCACCTACTTCAGCGTGATGCCCACGCCGGACGATCGCGGTGTCTACTATGCGAGGACAACGCCCGCGGGGCCCCGCGCGTATTACCACGCGATGGGAACGGACGTGGCCCACGATCAAGTAGTTTTCGGAAAGGACCTCGGCAAGGACAAGATTCTCGTCGTCGATCTTTCCGAAGATGGCGCCTATCTCGTGTACACCGTTGTGTACGGGACCGGTTCCCAACAGACCGCGCTCTACGCTCAGGATGTAAAGGACCACGGCCCGATCGTCACCGTCGTGAACGATATCGTTTCGCAATTCGGCGAGTCCCTTGCAGGCGACGCTCTCTACATCACGACGAACTGGAAGGCGCCTCGCTGGCACGTGTATGAAACCGATCTTGGCGCGCCTTCCCGCGATCACTGGCGCGAGGTGATTCCGGAAACAGATGCGCTGCTCGACGGTTTTGCGCCGGTGGGCGGCAAACTTGTGACGGAATACCTTCACGACGCAACCTCGGAGATCAAGATTTTCGATGCCGACGGCAAGAACGCGAAGCCGCTGGCCTTGCCTTCCCTGGGCGCCGCGACCGTCACGGGACGATGGGAATCGCCGGAGCTTTTCTACACCTTCACGAGCTTCAATTACCCGCCGACAAACTTCGTCTACGATCTCGCAACTTCCAAGTCCTCGATCTGGTCGAAGCTGAGCGTGCCGATTGATCCCGCCGCTTTCGAAACGCGCCAGGTGTGGTACCGCTCGAAAGACGGAACGCGCGTCTCCCTGTTTCTCTTCTACAAAAGGGGGCTGAAACTCGACGGCGAGAATCCCGTTTTGCTGACCGGTTACGGCGGGTTCGACGTAAACGAAACGCCATCGTACTCGCCCGTGCAGATTGTTTGGGCAGAACATGGCGGGGTATTCGCGGACGCCAACCTCCGCGGCGGCGGCGAATACGGCGAGCAGTGGCACCAGGCCGGAATGCTCGCGAAGAAACAGAGCGTTTTCGACGATTTCCTCGCCGCTGCGGAATACCTCGTCGCCAACAAATACACAAACTCCTCGAAGCTCGCAATCATCGGCGCAAGCAATGGCGGACTGCTGGTCGGAGCGGCTATCACGCAGCGTCCCGATCTCTTTCAGGCTGCGGTGTGCGGGTATCCGCTGCTCGATATGCTGCGCTATCAGAAGTTCGAGGATGGTCCCTACTGGGTTCCCGAATACGGCAGCTCCGGCAATCCAAAGCAGTTCGAGTATCTCTACAAATATTCGCCCTACCAAAATGTCAAACCGGGCGCGAAATACCCGGCCACGCTCTTTATCACCGGCGATGGCGACACGCGCGTGGCGCCGCTCCACGCCCGCAAGATGACCGCGCGCATGCAGGCGGCCACCGGCTCCAAAAGGCCCATCCTCATTCTCTACGACACGAAATCGGGCCACTCCGGCGGCCGCCCGGTCAGCAAGCTCATCGAGGAAAATCGAGATGTCCTGAGTTTCCTCTTCTGGCAGCTCGGCGTCGCCCCGCAATAGCGTGCAAATTTCCGCCACGGAAACCGCGTGCGAACGCTGCGCGCCTACGAACCTGCGCGGCAAACGCCTTGCAATCCGCGCGTTGCAGAACTATAAGAATGAAGGGCAGCGGGGGCTGCCTGAATGATTTTTCACGCCAAGGAAACGGGGTGGTGGGATGAAGATCAACAGACGAAAGCTGCTCTCGCTGATCGGGATGTCTCCTGCGATTCTCGCGGGCGCTGCGGGCTCCGCTGATGCCGAGGCTCAGGCGCAGAAAAAAGCAAAAGCCGCGGCGAGCAAGCAGAGCACCAGCAGCGAATACAAAATCGTAGGTCTCAATCCGCGCGGCGTGCCTCCTCCCATCACACTCATTCCGATGGCGCCGCGTCTCTCGACGCTCGACGGGAAAACCGTCTATCTGGTCGACACCGGATTTCACGGCTCGGACGCGCTGCTCGAGCAGGTCGCGGGATGGTTCAGCCGCAACAAGCCAAGCGTGACGACGGTTTTCCGCCGCAAGGCGGGGCCGTATGCCGAAGACGATCCGAAGCTCTGGGCGGAGATCAAGGCAAAGGGCAACGCGGTCATCATGGCCGTGGGCCATTGAAGCACGTGCACGCCAGCGACCGTCGGTCACTGCATAACAACTGAAAAGATGGGGATTCCGAGCGCGCCGATGGTCACCCGGGCGTTCAAGGAATTGGCGATCCTCAACGCCGCGAAGCGCGGAATGCCGCACGAGCGCATCGCCTTCACTCCGCATCCCGTGTGGGGGAAAACGCCGGAGGAGCTGCGCGTCTACGTCGACGGCCCCGACCCGATCAGCGGCAAGCCGCTGATGCCGGAAATCGTCGACTACCTCACCGTGCCTTTGAGCGCTGAGGAGAGCAAATCGGGAATCGTGGAAGTCTCAACCGGCCCCGCCACTTACGGCCCCGACACGCCGAAAAATCTCCAGCAGTATTATCTCGACAACGGCATGACGGACTACATGCCCATCATCATTCCCACCGAAGAAGCCGTCGCGGAGATGCTCACGGGCACGAGCCACAAGCCGGACGAACCCCTGGGGAAAATGGCGGCGGGCGCGTATCCGCCGTGGACCTACACCGTGCGGCACGCGGCGATCAACGCCGTGATGGCGGGATGCCGGCCGGAATATTTCCCGATCGTGCTGGCGATCGCGTCGTCGGGAATCGCGTCGCTTTTCAGCTCGACGAATTCGTTCGCGTTTTCGATGATCGTCAACGGGCCGATCCGCGACAAGCTCAACATGAACTACGGGATCGGCTCGCTCGGCCCGTTCGCGCAGCCCAACGCGACGCTCGGGCGCGCGTGGACGATCATGTCCAAGAATCTGGGGAATGGCGGCATCCCGGGCGACACCTACCTCGGCTCGGTCGGCAACAACCTCAACTACAACAACGTGGTGATCGCCGAGGACGAGGCCAGCAGCCCCTGGGTGCCGTTCCACGTGCAGCGCGGATTCAAGCCCGAGGAAAACGTGGTGAGCATCTTCCGCGGCCTGGGCCTGGTGCCGGGACAGGTGGCGCGCGGCAGCAGCGTCAATGTGAACCCGAAATTCGACGAGCAGCTGAGCGACCTCTTCAGCACGTTCACCGGATTTTTCGGCGCGCTGGTGATCGCCGACCCGCTGGTGGCCAAGCGCCTGAAGGAACAGGGCTACGATACGAAGGAGCAGCTCATCCAGTGGTTCTACAAGAACACGACGCAAACCGTGAAGGACTACAAGAGCCGCAACTACGCGTACCTCTTCGATTATCCGCGCGCGCTGCAGGGAGTCGAGCCGTACGCCACATGGTATAAAATGCCCGACGACGCCGTGATCCCGCATTTCCCGCGCGCCGAAAGCTTCAACATCGTGGTCACCGGCGGCCAGACGAACGCGTACCCGCAGGCCGCCAACATGAGCTACGGAGTGAGCATCTCGATCGATAAGTGGGCATAGGAAACTCGAAGAGAGATCCTTCACCCGGCAAAAACCGCCGGGTTCAGGATGACGATCCTCATCGGATCGTCAGCTACGGCGTCAGCATCTCGATCGATAAGTGGACGTAAGGCGGCCGAGGCATCCTTCAGCCGACTCAAGGCAAAGGCGTCGGCTTCAGGATGACGATCCTCGTCGGATCGTCAGGAAATCACAATCCCTGCATAGCCGACCACGCGCTCCCGGTCGCCGTTGATGTCGCCCGAGGTCGCGTACCGAACGAGCCGCGCTTCCGTCGCGCCGAGTGCGCGCATTGCGACGAGCATCGCCACTGTCGCCGCGTAACCGCACATCGATATTTGTTCGCGCCGCACCGTGTCGTATAGCCCCTGCGGATCGAGCGCGAGAATGCGCACAATCGCACGCTCATCTTTCGCGCGCGTGATCGCGTCGCTCTCGTAGTGATTCATGTCCGAGCTCGCGATCACCAGCACAGGTTCTTTCTGCGCGGCTACCACTCGTGCAACAGCGTGCCCGAGCTCTTCGATCGCCGGATAGCGATCCGTCGCCAGCACGACCGGCACGAACCGGAAATTCCCGGCGAGCCGCTGCAGGAAAGGAATCTGCACCTCGAGCGAATGCTCGCGTTCGTGCGCTACCGCGTCTTCCCGCAGCCGCGGACACTCATACGTAAGCTCCCGCGCCAGCGTCGAATCGATCTGTGCTTCGCCCAGCGGCGTCGCGAAACTTCCCTCGGTCAGAATCGCCATGGCTTCGCCGCGCGGAAAATGGCGCGGCCCCAACAGAATGCACCGCGCCGGAATCTCGATCGCGGCGTACACCGCCCCCGCGACGTGCCCCGAATACATGTACCCCGCATGCGGCACCACGCAGCCGCGCGCCGCAATTTTCGCCGAAGCGGCGGCAGGGGCAGCCGTCGCAGCGTTCGTGAATCCATCGATTTGGCGCGCGAGTTCCCGTGCATTCGACGGATAGAACGCTCCCGCCACGGCAGGTGGGCGAATCATTGCAGAATCATTGCACTAGATGGGAATTAAGGCGAGCGCTGCGCTCGCGCGGACGTAAGTTACAGCGAGGGTTTGCCCTTGATACGGAGCGCCACCGTCTCTCCCTGTTTGTACAGGATCTTCACTTTGTCGCCGTACTGGTATCCGCCCGCATCGCTGATCTGCCCCATCGCGTCCTGAAGGTTCGTGGAATACGTGAAGGTATGAAGCGCCATCTCGTTGCCCTGCTCGCGCACGGTCATCGAACGCCTGTCCGCGTGCACCACTTCCGCCTTCAGCCAGACGTTCTTCGGCGCGGTCTGCTTCACGATCATCGGCGTGGCGGACGTCGTCGCCGACATCGTCACCTGCGCGAAAGCTGGCGCGGCCGCAAACATCACGGCCAGAGCCATTGCGGCGGCAATCTCGACGGCGATCCTATAGCTCTTCATCGAAGGATATCTTCAGCGACTTCAGAAATTTGATGTCTTGGGGCGTAATCTCGACCTTCGGCTCGGTGTCGTCTTCCTCGAGAGCCTCTTCGTCCACCCGAATGTGCAGCGACTCGAGAAATCGGCGGTCCTGGGTAGTCATTTTCGCGTCCTGTCCCGTCCGCTTCGCCAGCCCGATCGTCGCATCGAGCTTGAGGACGATATCGAAGCCGGCGGCGCGGATGCTGGAAATGGCCTCGGCGATCCGTTCCGACTCCGAGACGCTGTCGTTGATGGCGTGCCCGAGCTCGCGCAGGAGCTGCTTCATCCGGTCGTCGAGTTGCACAGGGGCGGCCTCCTCTCGAAGCCCTTTCCTACCCTAATTCTAAAGTCGGCGCAAGCACGAAACAAGGCCCGCCGCACGCCTCTCATCCGTCTTGTCACCTGCCCGCCCGTGCAGCCTGCTGGCCGCGCCCCCGGCGCAGCCGCGCGGCCACCAGCCGGATTTCATCGAAAGTGATGTCGGCAGGCAGCGCATCCTTCAGCGTGCGAAGCCTCTCGACGCCAAGCTGCCCGCATGCTTCCTCGATTTTCACTCGCTTTTCATCGCCCAGCCATCGCGGCTCAAACTCGATTTCCCCACGCTGCACCAGATCGGCAACCATCGAAATCACGCTCGATAGCTGCCGCCCGCGAATCCCGGCGATTTCGGCCAGCGTCCGCCCTTCCGCGAGCAATCGCATCGTCTCCTCCGCGGGCTTCGATTTGGGTTCGAGCGTTCCGACGGCGCGCGCGCCGCTGCAATAGCTTTTCAGCGCCTCGATGATCTGCTCGCCGTAGAGCTCGCACTTGCGCTCGCCGAATCCGGGAACCTGCAGCAGCTCGGCCAGCGATTGCGGCCGCCTTCGGCAGAGTGCATCGAGCGAAGTATCGTGCATGATGATGAAAGCGGGCGTGCCGCTTTCTTGCGCCGTGGTGCGCCGCCATTCGCGAAGATACTCCCGCAGGTCCGGATCGACGTCGCCCGCGCTCGCAGCCCCACCAGCTTTCTTTCTGGATTTCGCGCCGCTCGCCGTCGCCGCGACGGGCGCGATCTCAGCGGGCGCAGCCAGCCATTCCGGCTCGCCGCTGCATGTATCGCAGGCCGAGCACGTCTTCCATTTCGGATTCTCGCCGAAATGCGCGCAGATTCCATGATGGCGGCACTTTCCCGGCTCGACGAATCCGCGAATCTCGTCGTAGCGCTGCCATGCGCGCCGCCGCTCCGCCTCGTCCGCAATTTCCTTCGTGAAATGGACCAGCAGCGCCGTATCGCGCTTCTGCCACAGCAGCAGGCAATCCGCGGGATCTCCGTCGCGGCCCGCGCGACCCGCCTCCTGGTAAAATTGCTCGATCGATTTTGGCAGCGACAGATGAACCACCGCGCGCACCGCCGCCTTGTTGATCCCCAATCCGAAAGCGATCGTCCCGACGAGCACGCGCACCTCGTCCGACATCCACCGTTCCTGGTTGCGCCTTCGCGTCGCGGCGTCCATCTTCCCGTGATAGGCGATCGCCAGAATGCCGTTTTCCTCGAGGAAGTCGACCGTCCGCTCGACGCGCGCGATCGTCGGCGCGTACACGATCGCGTTGCTGCCCGCATGATTTCGCAGCGTTCGCAACAGCAGATCGGGCTGCGTCCGGGCGTCGCACTCTTTCACGATGTAGCGAAGATTCGGCCGGTGGAAGCTGGCGATGTACTTGTCGGGCTCGCGCAGCTTGAGCTGATCGATGATGTCGTGCCGCACGCGCCGCGTCGCGCTCGCCGTGAACGCCGCGATCGGGCGGTCCGGGAAACGGTCGCGCAGGCAGCTCAGCTGCCGGTACTCCGGCCGGAATTCGTGGCCCCACTCCGAGATGCAGTGCGCCTCGTCGATCGCAAAAAGCGAAATCGGCACACGCGCGAGCCATTCGAGCGTGTCCACGCGAGCGAGCCGCTCCGGCGAAACATAGAGCAGCCGGTACCGCCCCTCGCGCGCCCCGCGGATCAGTTCCGACTGTTCTGCATCCGAGAGCATGCTATTCAGCGCGGCGGCCTCGATGCCCATTTGCGCCAGTTGCGCCACCTGATCCTGCATCAGCGCGATCAGCGGCGAAATCACGATCACCGTCTGCCCGGCAAGCAGCGCCGCGGGAAGCTGGTAGCACAGCGATTTCCCTCCGCCCGTCGGCATCACAACGCACGTGTCGCGATTCGCCAGCAGGCTCCGCACGATCCGGTGCTGCAGCGGACGAAACGAGTCGTATCCCCAATAACGCCGCAGCGCCGCTAGAAGTTCTCCATCCGAGACCATCTCGGCAGTATAGCCGCGCCAGCCACAAGCGTCGATATAGGGAGAAATACGCACGGGTGACCGTTGCTCCGCGAATGCCGTCGGGAAGGCGCCACAGAGCGATTCGGGGCAGTGGCCGACGAGAAACAAAGGCTAAGAAACCGAAGAAAGAGCCGGCGGGACGCCGGCGCTACGGACGCGCGGGCTCCGATGCAAATAGCGTACCCTAGCGGCCGAATCCGCATTAAAATCGGGCTATGTCCGCCCGGATGCTTTCCGCGCTCTGGCGCTCGTTCATCGTTACCATGCGCGTGGCCTGGCGCCTCGCTCGCCAGCTCTTTCACGAAGCCACCGGCGTGTTTTTCGGAGTCTTTGCGGCTTGGGCCGCCTACGCGGTTTGGAAGCAGTGGAAGCAGCGCCCCGCCCTGTGGCTGATGGGCTTTGCGCTGGCGTATGCCATAATGATGGCCGCGTTTTCGTTTGCGTCGTTTCGCCGGGCGCGCCGCGTCCGCTGAATTTCCTGCTGCACATGCCCTTTCGCCGATGCCCTATCGCAAATGACTGATCACGCCAAGCAATCCGCCACCGTCTCCGAGCGCAAAGCCGCCTCCACCACGGGTCTGCCGATGGAAGCCGTCATCACGCCCGAAGATCTCGCCGGATTCGATCCCGGGCGCGATCTCGGCTACCCGGGCGAGTTTCCGTTCACGCGCGGCGTCTATCCCACGATGTACCGCGGCCGCCTCTGGACCATGCGACAGTACGCGGGCTTCGGCTCCGCCATCGAATCCAATCGCCGCTATCGCTACCTGCTCGAAAAAGGACAGACCGGCCTCTCCGTCGCTTTCGATCTTCCCACGCAGATCGGCATGGATTCCGATCACGCGCTGGCGCAGGGAGAAGTCGGCAAAGTCGGCGTCGCCATCGATTCCATCGACGACATGCTCGCGCTTTTCGACGGTATTCCGCTCGAGCGCGTCTCGACGTCGATGACCATCAACTCGACCGCCGCGATTCTACTCGCGCTCTACGTCGCCGTCGCGAAAAAGCAGGGCGCGAATCTCGCGCGGCTGGCTGGCACCGTGCAAAACGACATTCTGAAGGAATACATCGCGCGCGGCACCTACATCTACCCGCTGCGGCCCGCGATGCGCATCGTCACCGACATTTTCGCCTGGTGCCGCGCCGAAATTCCCAATTGGAACGCGATCTCGATTTCCGGCTATCACATTCGCGAAGCCGGTTCGACCGACGTGCAGGAAGTCGCCTTCACGCTTGCGAACGCCATCGCTTACGTCGAAGCCGCCATCAGCGCCGGCTTGCCGGTCGACGAATTCGCGCCGCAGCTTTCCTTCTTCTTCAACGCGCACAACGAATTCCTGATGCAGGTGGCGAAATTCCGCGCGGCGCGCCGCCTCTGGGCCCGCACCATGCGCGACCGCTTCGGCGCGCGCGATCCGCGTTCGATGATGCTGCGCTTCCACGCGCAAACGGCCGGCTCGGCGCTCACCGCGCAGCAGCCCGAAAACAACATCGCGCGCATCGCGCTCCAGTGCCTCGCAGCGGTCCTCGGCGGCTGCCAATCGCTGCATGCGAATGCCCTCGACGAAGCACTCGCCCTTCCCACCGAGCAGGCAGCTCTGCTCGCCCTGCGCACGCAGCAGATCATCGCCCACGAAACGGGCGTCGCCAATACGATCGATCCCGTCGGCGGTTCCTACGCCATCGAAAAGCTGACGAGCGAAATCGAATCCGCTGCGCAGGATTACATCTCAAAGATCGACGCCATGGGCGGCATGCTGCGCGCCATCGAGGCGGGCTACGTCCAGCAGGAAATCCAGAAATCCGCCTACGAATATCAACGCGCCATCGAGCGTGGCGAGCAAGTCGTGGTCGGCGTGAACCGCTTCCAAACGGATCACGAGCGCCCGATCCCCACGCTGCGCATCGACCCCGAAATCGAGCGCACGCAGGTCGCGCGCTTGCATGCGTTGCGCGCCCGCCGCGACGCCGCCAAATCCCGCGCCGCACTCGACGAAGTCGAGCGCCGCGCCCGTACCACCGAAAATCTCATGCCCGCCATCCTCGCCGCCGTCGAAGCCTCCGCCACGGTCGGCGAAATCTCCGACGCCCTCCGCCGCGCCTTCGGCGAATACCGCGAATCCGTCGTCATCTGAGCCTCGGCCAGCCGAGCGAAGGGTGGGCGGCTTCGCCACCCGCCATGTCAATCGTCCCTCCGGGACTTACGCGCTTGTCTTCCGCTTTCCCGGCACTCCGCTCTGCTTCGTGCCGGGCTAATTACAACCGCGCCTCCGGCGCGGGTGGCCCAGGTTGAAAAGTGGAAATCCATTGACATAACAACCGCGGCGAGGAAACCAGTGCGACAGTTTTCGGAGAAGTATAGAGAGGCGGAAGGTGCCTGGAGCACCTCCATGCCTTTGTCGTGGCCGGAAACGTCGGAAATCGAGAGTTCCGGTGGACCAGCGCCAGAATGGAGAATCAGGAGGCCTTTCCGGGCCGGCCGCCTTTCTCCGTGTTCTCCGTGCCTTCTCGGTGTCCTCTGTGTTAAGTTTTTCGGTCCCTGAGACCGCCCATGAAACTAATCCTGGCGTCCGCCTCGCCTCGCCGCGCCGAAATCCTGCGCAATGCGGGCATCCCCTTCGAGGCGCAGATCACGCTTCTCGACGAATCGCTCCTCCCGGGAGAATTGCCGGGAGACTACGTCCGCCGCCTCGCTCTCGAAAAGGCCCGCGCCGCTGCCGAAGCACGCAGAGATCGGGATGACGCTCTCTTCATCGGCGCAGACACGGCGGTCGTTGCCGCCAATGAAATCCTCGGCAAGCCTGAATCCGACGAAGACGCGCGCCGCATGCTCCGCTTCCTAAGCGGCACCACGCACGAGGTTCACACCGGCCTCGCGTTGCTGCGCCGGCCGGACGAAATCGAGCGCGTCGTCGAAGAGATCACGCGCGTCTGTTTCGCCCCGCTCTCCGACGACGAAATCGCCGCCTACATCGCCACGGGCGAGCCATTCGGCAAGGCAGGCGCCTACGGAATCCAGGGCGTCGCGGGGCGCTACGTCACCCGCATCGACGGCTGCTACTTCAACGTGATGGGATTGCCGCTTGCGCTGCTCTGGTCGCTCTTGAAGGAATTCGGCTGGGAAAATTCTGCGGGCGCGTGATCCGGGCCGGGATTGGCGCAAATGAAGACGGCGGCCGGGAGGCCGCCGTCACAAACTCACACGAAATTCGCGCGTTACTTCTTCTCTTCGACCGACACCGAGGGAGGCGCGTTCGTCGCGACCGGTGGCGCAGGAGTCGCTGCCGGCGGCTGTGGCGGCGGATCGCCGCGCATGCCGTCTTTGAATTCGCGCACGCCCTGCCCCAGGCCCTTCATCATTTCAGGAATCTTCTTCCCGCCGAAAAGGACGAGTACCACAGCAGCGATAATCAAAAGATGCATTGGGCTGTCAAACATCGAAACCTACCTTTCGCACCCGGCCGACCGCGCCAGGCGCCCCAAACCTACCACATCCGGCGCATGCCGCATATCGCTCAACCTCGCGGCCCGGCCGCCGGGCGCCCCAAACCCTTCATCTACGGCTACAGTATAACACGCTCGTCCCCGGCACGCCGCGTCACATGCTCGCGGTCGAGATGCTCGAGCAGCGGAATCGCGTATTTGCGGCTGATCCCGGCGAGCTCTTTGAACGCCGTGATCGGCAGGCGATTGCCTTTTTCTTTGCTGTATTTCGCCAGCAGTCCGCGCAGTTGCGCCAGCGCCTCGCGGTGAAACACGAGGTCGTCCGCGATCTTTACCAGCACTTTTTCGCGCAGCAGGATCTGCAGAATTTTCTGCGCGCGCGACGGCTCGACCGGCAGCTTTCCGAGGACCGCTGTCACACTGGGCACCGTCAGCCCCGCCCGCTCGAATTCGCCTTCGATCATCTCCTTGGCGCGCGCTTCGTCCGCCGAAAGCGCAATGGCGCGCCCGGCGCGCTGCACGAGGTCGCCCGCCACGCTCACCGCCTGCCGCTTCGCCAAATCGCCGAGCGCGGCCTCGAAAAGCTCCAACCGCGGCTTGCCGACACGCCCGCGCAGCTCCTGCTTCGGAATGCCCGGCAGCAGGGGATTGTCCTTGTGGAATCGGTCGACCGCTTCGAGGATGGCGGCCGCGGTTTTCGTAAGCGCCTGCTCCGGCGCCACCGTCAGCGGCTGCTCGGCCAGAATTCGCAGCTTCTTCTGTTCGACCAGCTTCTTCACCGTCGTGCGGACGTCGCCCTCCAGCCATCCAGTCCTCGCCACCATGTCTTCGAGCGTCAGCCCTCTCGGCGCCGCCTCTGCAATCGCCGCGAGCACTCCCTCAGGGCTCCCGTGTTCGACCCGCTCCAGAAACTGCCCCACAGCCGGATCGTTTCGCTTGTGGCGCGTTGGCCGCGCATCCACCACGATCCCGCCTCCGATCGTGACGACGGGCGAAAACTGCCGCAGGATGAAGCGGTCGCCCGGCAGCAGCAAAATCTCATCGTCCAGCCGCAATTGAACGAGCGCTGACTCGCCCGGCGCCAGCTCCGCACGGTCCAGCAGGACAACCTCGGCAATCGTCTCCGCCGCGCCCTCATGAAAGTGCACCTGCGTGCGATTTCGCAGAGGCCGTGCGGATGGCAGCAGCGTGATCCGCGCGTCCACTCGCTTTGTCGACGCAAAGATCCCCGGCGGCGCCAGCACCATCCCGCGCCTCACGTCTCCATGATCGATGCCCTGCAGATTCACCGCCGTGCGCTGCCCCGCCACAGCCTGCTCGATCGCCTTCCCGCCCGAGTGCAGCCCGCGCACACGCACGCGTTGCCGCACCGGATAGATTTCGACCTCGTCCTTCACCTTCACCGAGCCCGAAATCAGCGTCCCCGTCACTACGGTCCCGAATCCCTTCGTCGCAAACGACCGGTCGATCGGCAGCCGGAAATGCCGCGTTACGTCCTTCGCCAGAGTTTCGTGCGCCGCGCGCAGCAGCTCCTTCTTCAGCGCGTCGAGTCCCGCTCCCGTCCGCGCGCTGACCGGCACAACCGGTGCGCCTTCGAGGAACGATCCGCGCACGAATTCCTCGATTTCGAGGCGCACCAATCCAACCATATCCGCGTCCACCAAATCGGATTTCGTGATCGCGACGATTCCCCTCGGAATTCCCAGCAGCCTGCAAATGTCGAAATGCTCGCGTGTTTGCGGCTTGATCGATTCGTCCGCCGCCACCACCAGCACCACCACGTCGATTCCGCCCGCGCCCGCCAGCATGTTGCGCACAAACCGCTCGTGCCCCGGCACATCGACGAACCCGAATCGCACATCCTCCAGCTCGAGGAACGCGAACCCCAGATCGATCGTAATCCCGCGCCGCTTCTCTTCCTCGAGGCGGTCCGGATTCGTCCCCGTCAGCGCCTCAACCAGCGCGGATTTCCCGTGGTCGATGTGCCCGGCCGTGCCGACAATTACGTGCTTGATGCTCGCAGCCATTGGAAGGCAATTCCCCCGGGGAGATGCTAACGAAGCGTCGCAGAAGGGTCAAACAGTGTTCGAGGAAGACTAGCTTGAGCGGCGGGCAGACGCGATCTCTTCGCCAATCGCTAGCGCCGCCTGTCGCGGATTCGCGGCGCCGGTAATCGGCCGCCCAATCACGAGATAATCCGCACCGGCGCGAATCGCCGCCGCTGGAGTCGCCACGCGCGACTGGTCGTTCGCCGACGCGCTTGCCGGCCGCACGCCCGGCACCACGATCAGGAATTTCGCCCCGCACGCCCGCCGGATCGCCTGCGCCTCGTGCGCCGAAGCGACCACGCCATCGAGCCCTGCTCGCTTGGCAAGCTTCGCGAGCGCCAGTGCCCGCGATCCCGGCGTGCCGCTGATCCCGACGCTGCGCAAAGTCGCTGCGTCATGGCTCGTCAGAACCGTCACGCCCAGCAGCGCGGGACGCTTCTTCCGGCCAGCCAGAGCCTGAGCCGCAGCCCGCATCATATCGACGCCGCCTAGCGTGTGCAGCGTCAGGAACCGGACTCCAGGCAGCTCCGCCGCCGCTGCCACGCTACCAGCCACCGTATTCGGGATATCGTGGAATTTCAGGTCCAGGAAGACCCCAAAGCCGAGCCGGGCGATCTTCTCAACCGCCAGCGGTCCTTCCGCCGTGAATAGCTGGCTGCCTATTTTGAACATGCCTGCCGTCCCCCGGAGCCGGCGTGCCAAGACGCAGGCCGGCCCCAGGCGATCGACATCCAGGGCAACAATTAGTTGCGATGATCCGACGTGGAGCGTGGAGGCACCTTCAGCAGTTCCAGCCGGACCTTGGCAGTTCCGCGCTGGTCAAACCCGAGCTCCCGGGCGACTTGATAAGAGACGTCCAATTCACGTCCCTCGACATACGGTCCGCGGTCGTTGATCCGGACAACCTCGCTCCGGTGGTTCCGCGGGTTCACAACCCGCACGATCGAACCCAGCGGCAGCGTCGGGTGGGCCGCCGTCTGTCCATACATATCATATGTTTCACCGGTCGCCGTCGGCAGACCGTCGAAATCCTCACCATACCAGCTGGTGGTGCATTCCCAGACAGCCAGTGGCTTGGGCTGGGCTGAGGGGTTGGACTTATCGTGGGAGGTGTTTGCGATGCTTGAGGCTGTTTGGTCGGGGCTGCCCGTTCTGGCTGCGGCTTTTGGATTGGCCGACGGAGTCAGAATAAGCATACCCATTCCTAAAAACACCGTCTCGAGAATCACAAATATTTTGGCCTTCATGTTCACCTAACCTTTTTGAAATCAGTATATTGTAACCTTCCGAGGCCCGCGAAAGCAACCGCTTTAGCTTTCAAGCGATCCCCGTAAGTTGCTGATCTCAAACAGATTTTCGTCCCGGCACCACATTTCGAGTTCTCCGACTAACCTCTCTGAAGCTCGCGGGTCCACGAAATGGGCTGTCCCTATTTCCACCGCCGAGGCGCCTGCGACCATATATTCGACCACATCTGCCGGGCCTTCAATACCGCCTAAGCCTAAAATCGGTATCTGAATCACCCGACTCGCCTCGTAAACCAACCTCATGGTTATAGGTTTTATCGCCGCACCCGACAATCCGCCCGTCGTACTTCCTAAGCGGGACCTTCGGGTGTGTGCATCGATAGACAGTGCCGGATAGGTGTTTGCTATGACGACGGCGTCAGCCCCCTCAGATTCAGCTGCCTTCGCTGTAAGTCCAATTCTACCAACAACAGGAGAGAGTTTCACCCAGAGAGGCCGACTGGAAGCCTTCGTAGCCGCTTGGACGACTTCCCCTGTGAGTACTGGATCGGTTCCGAACTCCGCCCCTCCATGCTCGACATTCGGGCACGAGACGTTCAGCTCGTAAGCCGCTATCCCCTCGGCATCCTCCAGGATACGAATCACTTCCACGTAGTCTGCGATGGTATGGCCGAACACATTCGCGATGATGGCCGTCTCATACCGACGCAGCTCGGGCAGCTTTTCGGCCACGAATGTCCGCGCGCCGACATTTTGCAGCCCAATGGCGTTGATCATCCCGCTGGCGGTCTCAGCCATTCGGGGCGCCGGGTTGCCAGCCATGGGCTCTCGGGAGAGCCCCTTGACCACAATCCCACCCAGGCGGTTCAGGTCGACGATGGGCGCGAACTCCACCCCATAGCCAAACGTCCCGCTGGCCGCAATAATTGGGTTTTTGAGGGAAACGGTGCCTACGTTAACTCGGAGGTCTACCCCCGAAGGCCGCTCTCGGATGCGTACCGGCTCGGGCGAACTCACCGCCCAAAAGTCTAGCACGCGAGTCAAGGAATCAGCGGTCTCCGTCGACTTACGTAGCGCTGGCGTCCCGCCGGCTTGCGGTCGCTGGTTCCAGTTGGAATCGCATGCTCTCAATATCTTTGCCGAAAGCAGGTCGCTGATTTTGCGACCGCCGGTTTTAAGTGGAAGCGTGGGCCTTCAGGCCCCGAAAAAATTAGCCAAAATGAAGGGGCTTTAGCCCTGGGGCTGCAGACTCCCCGCCGTCTATGCTAGGATGAGTCGCCGAAAATGCGCGTCGTCGAAAAGCGTCAACTCCTATCCGCCGAAGAAGTTAATCGGACTCTCCAGCGTCTAGCCCATGAAATCATCGAGAAGAGCGAGGGCGCGAAGGATCTAGCCATCATCGGCGTCCGTCGCCGCGGCGTCACGCTGGCCGACCGCCTGGTGCGTTCGATTCGCGCCTTCTCGAGGGCCGATGTCCCGATGGGCATTCTTGATATCGCGCTCTATCGCGACGATCTCTCGACCATCGGCCCGCAGCCGTCGCTGCAAGGCACCGAAATCGCCTTCCCGGTCGATAACCGCGATCTGGTCGTCGTCGACGACGTTCTTTACACCGGCCGCACGATTCGCGCCGCGATGAACGCCCTGTTCGATCTGGGCCGCCCGAAACGCATTCGCCTGTGCGTCCTGATCGATCGTGGGCATCGCGAGCTTCCCGTGGAGGCCACCTTCGTCGGCCGCAACGTGCAGACGAGCGACACCGAAATTGTGGAAGTTCGCCTCCAGGAGATGGATGGCGAGGAGCGCGTGGTTCTGGTCGACCGCGTTCCCTGATCGACGCCGGGCTTTCGGAGGCGGCTAACTCAACTAAAGGGACACAGTGCAGCGCCTGTCACACTTGCTCGGAACCGAAAATCTCACACGCGAGCAAATCACTTTTATTCTCGATCAGTCGAAGCCCTTCCAGGAATTTCAGCGCTATCCGCTAAAAAAATTGGCCACTCTCCGCGGCAAGACGGTCGCCATCGCTTTTTTCGAGTCGTCCACGCGCACGCGCATCAGCTTCACCACCGCCGCCGCGCGACTCGGCGCCGATACGATGGCGCTTCAGGCGGAATCCTCGAGCCTGAAAAAGGGCGAATCTCTGATCGACACCGTCCGCACCATCGAAGCCATGCGCCCCGACGGCATCGTGATTCGCCACGCTTCCTCCGGCGCGCCCGAATTCGTCGCCCAACGCCTGGAAATTCCCGTGCTCAATGCGGGCGATGGCACGCACGAGCATCCAACGCAGGCACTGCTCGACGCGCTCACCATCCGCGATCGCAAAGGCGGCCTCGAAGGCTGGAACGTCACGATTCTCGGCGACATCCTCCACAGCCGCGTCGCTCGCTCGAATATTCATCTCCTCACGAAATTCGGCGCGCGAATCACGCTGTGCGGCCCTGCGATGTGGGTGCCGCGCGAACTCGAAAACATGGCTCCCGGCCTGGGCGTCACCACGCGCATCGAAGACGCGCTCGAAGGCGCCGATGTGGTCATGGTCCTGCGCGTGCAAACCGAGCGCATCCACGAGCCCGCGCTGGCCGCCGAGGAATATATCCTCGGCTATCAGCTCACGGCCAAGCGCTTGCGTCTCGCGCGCCCCGACGCTCTCGTGCTGCACCCGGGCCCCATGATCCGCGGCCTCGAAATCGATCCGGCCGTCGCCGATGGCGCGCAGTCCGGCGTTCTCGAGCAAGTCACCAACGGCCTCGCCGTGCGCATGGCCCTTCTCTATCATCTGATCGGCGGCGCGCCCGTCGACGCGCCCCATCCCGCAAAGGACCGCTCGAATGCTTCTGATTAAGAATGGCCGCGTCCTCGATCCGGCCACCAAGACTGACGCGCCGCTCGACGTCCTCCTCGATGCCGGCCGCATCGCCCGAGTCGGCGCGAATCTCTCCGCCGACGGCGCCGAGATCTTCGACGCCAAAGGCCTGATCGTCGCGCCCGGCTTCATCGATCTTCACTGCCATCTGCGCGAGCCTGGCGGGGAATTGTCCGAAACGATCGAGACCGGCACGCTTGCCGCAGCGAGTGGCGGATTCACGGCGGTCTGCTGCATGCCGAATACGCAGCCTGTAAACGACAGCGCTTCGGTCACGCGCGGCATCGTCGAACGCGCCGCAGCCTCAGCCGCCGTTCGCGTCTGGCCCATCGGCGCAGCGTCGATCGGGAGCAAAGGCGAAGCGCTCGCCGAAATCGCCGCCATGAAAGACGCGGGCATCGTCGCCGTCAGCGACGACGGCAAGCCCATCGCCACCGCCCGCCTGATGCGCCAGGTGATGGACTATTGCAATTCGCTCGGCTTGCCTGTCATCGACCACTGCGAGGATCCGTCGCTTTTCGCCGGCGGCGTCATGCGTGAAGGCCCGCACTCGCTTCGCCTCGGCTTGAAGGGCATTCCCGCGCAGTCCGAATCGATCTGCGCCGGCCGCGACGTCGAAATCGCCTCGCTCACCGGCGCGCGCCTTCACATCGCGCACATGTCCACGCGCGGCTCCCTTGAATATGTCCGCTGGGCCAAAAAGCAGGGCCAGCGCGTCACTGCCGAAGTCACGCCGCATCATTTCACGCTCACCGACGAAGACGTTCGCTACGACACGCATTACAAAATGAATCCGCCGCTCGCCTCGCGCGAGGATCGCGACGCCCTCATCGACGGCCTCGCCGATGGCAGCATCGACGCCATCGCCACCGACCACGCCCCGCACCATCCCGCGAGCAAGGATGTCGAATTCGATCGCGCGCCATTCGGCGTCACCGGCTTCGAAACCGCGCTCTCGCTAGGCCTCACCGTCCTCGTAGATTCAAAAAAACTTTCGCTGATGCGCCTCGTCGAGCTGTTCACTACCGGGCCCGCGCACGTCATCGGCCTTGATCGCAAAATCGCTGCCGGTGAACCAGCCGACCTCACCATTTTCTCGACCGATCACGATTGGACGTTCCGCGCCGCCGACTCTCCCAGCAAATCCCGCAACACCCCCTTCGACGGCCGCGCCTTCCGCGGCGCCCCCATGGCAACAATCGTCGCCGGCAAAATCGTCTTCCGCCGCTAGCCCGCGCACACTAACCACTGTCTTGGAATTTCTCTGCGTCCTCTGCGTCTCTGCGCTGAATCCATACTTACTCCGACCGGCCCAATCTATGTTACTTTTTCCACTTCGCCAGTGAGGTTCTCTTGACCGAAACGACCGCCGCAACGCACCATCCCGACCGCAGCCCCGGCGATTACCTCGCCGCCGAGCGCACCTTCCTCGCCTGGATTCGCACCGGCCTCGCCTTCATGGGCTTCGGCTTCGTCGTGGCCCGTTTCGGCCTCTTCCTCCAGGAATTCAGAATCATAGCGCCTGCTCTGGCCGTGCAGAGCCGCGTCACTGGTGGGCACTCCGTTTGGTTTGGAACCGCCCTCATTCTCACCGGTGTGTCGATCGACATCTTCGCCTGCATTCATCACGTAAATCTCGTGCGCCAATTGAATCGCGGCACAACCGAGTTCACGCAACCCTCCAGAGCCGGTGTCGTCCTCGCCATCTTTTTGGGAATCGTTGGCCTCGCCATGGCCATCTATCTCGTGTCGGTTTAAATATCGCTTCAGGGATTTCTCAGGAGAGGAGACAACAATGCCTTCAGCAACGCCTTCGCTCGCAGACAACGGAATCCTCAGCAAGCTCAGCAATCATTCTGTCGATGCAACCGTGGAAAACCTGAAAGGAATCCTTCAGGCCAAGGGCGTAGCGCTCTTTGCGTTCGTCGACCACAGCGGCGAGGCCGAGAAGGCTGGCTTGAAAATGCGCCCCACCAAGCTCCTGATCTTCGGCAGCCCGAAAGCCGGCACGCCGCTAATGATCGCGTCGCCCAACATCGCCATCGACCTCCCGCTGAAAATCCTGATCGCGGAAGACGCCGCCGGAAAGGTGTGGGTCTCCTACAACGCGCCCACGTATCTAAAGGATCGCCACAATCTGCCGGATAACTTGCTGCAGAATATCGCAGTCATCGAAGCGCTCGCCGCTGCAGCCGCAGGCTAGTCGAACCGCGAGCCGCAGCCGTCAACCAACAAAGACGCCACACAACTCGCCCTGTCATTCTGCTTGCCCTGACGAAGGGAGGGAGCGAAGTGAGGAATCTGCTCTTCCTTTAGTCAGCGCTCACTAGCCCTCGGCGCGACGAACCAAGAGAGTCCGCTTTTCCAGTTTCGAATTTCCAGTTTCGCTTTTCGGCTGTTGCTACTGCGCGGCGGGCTCTGCGGCGGGATGCATTCCATGTTGCGGCACTTCGTGGACGCCGCGCGGCGGCGCTTCCTGGTGGAATCGGAAAAGCTGATTGAGCGGGCCTGCGCCTTTTCCGATCTGATACGACTTCTCGATCGCCTTTGTCACGTACGCCTTCGCTAAAATGACGGCATCGCGCAACTGCTGCCCGCTCGCCAATTGCGCCGCGATCGCCGATGAAAACGTGCATCCCGATCCATGCGTGTTCGGGCTTTTCACATGATCGCTGCCGAACGTCTCGACCTCAGTTGCTTCGCACAACACATCGATCGGTCTTTCGAGGTGCCCGCCCGTGACGATCACCGCGCGAGCGCCAATCTCCAAAAGTTTCTGCGCAGCCGCTTTCATCCCGTGCACGTCTTTCACTTCGAGGCCCGTCAAAAATTCCGCTTCGGGAATATTCGGCGTGATCACGCTCGCGCGCTTCAGCAATTCGTCGCGGACAAATTTCAGTCCCGGCGCGTCCAGTAACTCCGTGTCTCCCGCCGTGGGCCGTGAAACCGGATCGAGCACCACGTGCGCGAATTTATGTTTGTCGAGAAATTCCGCCACGACCGCGGCATTCGCGCGATTCCCCAGCATTCCGATTTTCACGCCCGCGATCGGCGAATCTTCCGCTAGCGCATCGAGCTGCGCGCGCAGCGTCGCCGCCGGAGTCACCTGCACCGCGAGCACCCCCTGCGTCGATTGCACCGTCAACGCGGTCACCGCGGCAATGCCGTAGCAGTTGTGCGCCGCGAATGTTTTCAGGTCGGCGGCCACACCCGCGCCGCACGATGGATCGAATCCGGCAATCGTCAGCAGGATGGGTGGTACGTGGGTTCCGTGATTCGTGTGAGTAGCGTGACTGCTCAACTTCGAGTGCCCTCCGCGCGAGGCACAAATGCCGGCGACGCCCAACCTCGGAGCGTGCCGGCAATTGGAATGTACGCGCCTTCCTGCCCTGCGCGCAACAAATTTCTTTCTCGCGCGGTGTGCCTCGCGGCCAAATCGTCAGCCGCCGCCTCGATTCTTCGAAGCGGCGGCCGCGCTCGGCTCACGCAAACGGATTTTCGTCGGCGCTCGGACCGTAAATCGACGGCACCGGAAGATCGAGCAGCCGCAAATACACGGAGAGTTGCCCGCGGTGATGATAAATGTGGCTGAGCATGATCATTCGCACCACATCCTGGCGCGACTTGGTGAAGAGCGTCCGGCCGTTCGCTTTCAGCGTCCACGCCGCCCGCAGTTGATCGTCGCTGAGGCCGTCCAGATACGCTCCCGCGTCCTTCACGCTTTGATCGAACACGGCGAGAATCTCTTCCGTGCTCTTCGCCTCCTCGAACTTGAAGGCGGTCGGATCGACTTCGTGCTCCGTCTTCTTGAGATTGGCCACAAATCGCCCGGGAACCGCGGCGATGTGAAAGGCCAGCTGCCCGAGCGACATCGACTTCGCGCTCGGCTTCCAGCTTAGCTTGTCGGCCGGGACCCTTTCCAGCACGCGCCGCGTCGTCTTTGCCTCTTCGCGAAATTCCGCACCGACTGGCGTCACTGCGATTGTCTTTTCCACTGCTGCTGTTGCATTCGTCATTGTTTTTCTCCTTTTTCAGAAATGAAGTTGATCGTTCGTTTCCCGGTAAGGTGCACTTCAGCGCCCCGTGCGAAGTTTCTCCGCCCGTTCCTTGAGGTGCGCGGCAATGTAGGCCCAGCCCTTGCCGAATCCTTCCCGCTGATCCGCCGGAATCATTCCGATGGCCATGTGGTGGAATTTAATTAGCGTCCCGCCCGCTTCCTCGCTCAGCCGGTACTGAACATTCGAAGTGGCCGCGTACGACATCATCAGCGGCCCGTAGATCTCGAGCAGCGTGGGCCGCTTGATCGCCTGGACGTGTCCCCAAAGGTGCCCGTTGCCGTCGCCGAGGTCGCGATACCATCGCCCGCCCGGCCACGGTTCGATCTTCATCGGCATGGGCTGGCTGGAGCTCGTTTCCATCGACGAGCCAAGCTGTTCGAGCAGCGAGTCAAACGTCACCTCCATCGGCGCCTTCACGTGAATTTCTTCGGTGATGCTCAGCGTCAAATCTTCAACTCTTGTTGCCATTGCCATTGCGCTCATCTTTCCTCCTCCTTTTCAGTTTGTTGGTTAGAAACGCAGTTCGATTCGCTTGAAATGAAATTCGTGCGCGGCTCGCTCAGCGCGCCGCCTGTCCCGCACGCAGCGCCTCCGCGCGTTCCTTCAGAAGCGCGTGCGTATACCTCCACCCGTTTGGAATGCCCTGCCGGTGTTCGTCGAGAATCAGTCCCAGCGCCAGATGCTGGAATTTGATGAGCGTCCCACCTGCTTCTTCGCTCAGCCGGTATTGCAGATTCGACATGCAGGGATACGACATGATCAGCGGCCCGTAGATCTCGAGCAGCGTCGGCCGCTTGATCGCCTGCACGTGCCCCCAGAGATGTCCGTTGCCGTCGCCGAGGTCGCGATACCATCGCCCGCCCGGCCACGGCTCGATCTTCATCGGCAGCGGACGATCCGGGGCCACCTGATTGAACGCCCCGATTTGCTCGAGCAGCGTGGCGAACGTCAGCTCCAGGGGCGCCTTCACGTGAATTTCTTCGGTGATGCTCAGCGTCAAATCTTCAACTCTTGTTGCCATTGCGTTCATGATTCCCTCCTTCTTTGTGTTCTTTATGTTTCGACTCGCTTTCCTTCACCTTGGCTTCCGCGCGTTCCTTCACTTGCTGCAACTGATGCCGCCAGAGTTTTTCGAACATGCCCGCCCATTCGTGCATAGGCCGGATCCCGTCGGCGTTCGTGCGGTAGAGCATACGCCGCCCGTCGCGCCGCACCCGAACCAGCCCCACATCCCGCAGCACCCTCAGGTGCTTGGACACGGAAGGCTGCTCCAGCCGCAGCGTCGCCACAATGTCGCCCACCGGCCGTTCCTGCAGCGCCAGGTAGTTGAGGATCTCCCGCCGCCGCGGCTCTGCCACCGCATTGAACGCATCCGACGTTGTCGCTGCTCTTGCCATGTTTCGGATATTACATTCCCATATGGGAATATGTCAAGCGAAAAATTTAGGCCCGCGGAAGTGGCGTCTTTTCTTTGAAAAACGAGAGACAATGCTTGCCATGCCCAGCCCGCAAATCGAAAACGTCTCGGACACCGCATTCGCGGTAGCAAATTACCGCGCGGAAGAAACAGCGCGCGCCAACGCGCTCTTCCGCGATCCGCTCGCCGGCGTGCTTGCCGGCGATCACGGCAAGAAAATGGCGGCCGCGATGCCGATGCCGTTCATGGTCAGCCAGATCGTCGTGATCCGCACGTGCGTGATCGACGATTTCATCCGGCAGGCCATCGCGCAGGGCGTCGATGTGATCATGAATCTCGGCGCGGGCCTCGACACGCGCCCGTATCGCATGGACCTGCCGGAGTCTCTGCTCTGGATCGAGGTCGATTATCCGCGCGTGATTGAATTCAAGGACGAGCGCCTCGCGGGCCAGCAGCCGCGCTGCCGATTGGAACGCGTGCCGCTCGATCTCGCGAACGTTCCCGAGCGCCGCAAGCTTCTCGCAGCCACCAACGCGCGCGCGAAAGAGCTGCTGATCCTCACCGAAGGAGTGGTTTCCTACTTAAGCGTCGAGGAAGTCGCGTCGCTGGCCGACGACCTGCGAGCGCTCGACCGCATCGACGGGTGGATCGTCGAATATTTTTCTTCCGAGCTGATGAAATACCGGGGCAGCAGTCGCGTGCGCTGGAACATGCAAAACGCCCCATTCAAATTCACGCCGCCAGACTGGTTCGCATTTTTCGCGAGCCACGGCTGGCAGTCCAAGCGCATCGGCTACCTGGTGGAAGAGGCCGAAAATCTGGGCCGCCCGATTCGGCTGCCCGGCGTCCTCGGCGCGATGATGAAGTTGCGCAGCGTCTTCATTTCGCCGGAACGCCGCGAAGCCTTCCGCAAATTCCAAGCCTACGTCCTGCTAGGACCGAGCTAGCGCGCGCGTCGCAAGATCTAAACGTGGCGCCGGGTGCTTCAGCCCGGAAGTGTTGGCCTTTATTTTTCCCGCGCCAAACACCCTTGCAATTCTGCTCCGGTGGGAGCATGAATCATGATCTCGTCGGAGGCTTAAACTGGCTTAAATGGTCGAAAAAAGCCAATTTTGGAGGTTCCTGCCGCCATGAAGGACTATCCGACCCCCAGGGAGAAGACGCAGCAAGCTTTCCGGACCTACACGGACCTGCTCGACACAGCGGAGTGGATGAGGGCGGAGATGCGCGGGCCGCTCGAGTTGTTTGACCTGACGATGGCGGAGTTTCGCCTGCTGGAGTTGCTCTATCGCGAGGGGGCGCTGCCGGTGGCGGACGTCGGCAGGCGGCGAAAGATGAAGCCACAGAATACGCACGAGCTGATTGCGCGACTCGGAAAGCAGGGGTGGGTGCGCCGGGTGATCGTCGTGCTGCCGCCAGCGGAGTTCAAGCAAGCGCACCTGCCAAATTCCCAAAAGGGCGAGCAGCGGGAGGGGCGGCGAATCAGCGTCGTCGGCCTGACGAAGCCGGGAAAGAAGTTGATGGGGGATGTCCTGCCGAGGCATTCGAAGGTGGTGAGGGCGTTCATGCGCGCGCTCACTTTGCGAGAGCAGAATACGTTGAGCCGGCTTTGCCGGAAGCTGCGCGAGGGCGACATTGTGAAATTTGTTTCCGAGATCACGCACGAGGATGTGGAGGATTGAGTAGTGAGTTGAGAGTTGAGAGTCGAGAGTCGAGAGTCGAGCGCAAAGAGCAGATCTCTCGCTTCGCTCGGGATGACAGCTCGCAGGTTTTTGCAGGGGACGTTTTGTGTTTACAATCTGGCTATGAGATGTAGGCGGAAAGTGAGGCTAAAGTGAGCGCTCTAGAAGGCTATCCCCGCATCACGCCGTTTCTGTGGTTTGACTCAAATGCAGAGGAGGCTGTCGACTTCTACATCGGCGTCTTCAAGAATTCGCGCCGCCTCGACGAACTCCGCAACACCGGCGACGCTCCCGCACCGAAAGGCGGCATCCTCACGATCGCCTTCGAGCTGGACGGCCAGAAGTTCACCGCGCTGAACGGCGGCCCTGCCTTCAAATTCACGGAAGCCGTTTCGTTCGTCGTGCGCTGCGATTCGCAGCAGGAGATTGACTACTACTGGTCGAAGCTGACTGCCGGCGGCAGCGAGGTTCAATGCGGCTGGCTCAAGGATAAGTTCGGCCTCGCCTGGCAGATCACTCCCGCGCGCATGTCCGACTACCTGAAACACTCGAAGGCCATGCAGGCGATGATGAAAATGAAAAAGCTCGACATCGCCGAACTCGAGCGCGCCGCCCAATCGTGAGTTTTGAGCTACCTCACGCACCCTTCACAAAAAGCGTGAAGGGATACGGCACCCCTTAATTTTCTTCGCGGCTTGAACGAACTCGGGTGTGAATTGCTCGCGACTCCTCGAAGGATGCGCCACCCGCCCACAGCACGTTCACGAGTGGCTCACCTTCCGTACAAATCGATAGACAAGCTTTGCGGAGAGCTGAGACGGACGGATTGAGCTTTCACCGGAAGAGCAACGACGAGGTTGCCGTCGGGATCAGGCCGGACATGTTCGTGGTGTACGCGATGAGCGCGACAGTTCTCCATCGCTACGGTAGCGACGCGAACGTCCTGCGATTACTCAACCGTGCAGTCAACCAGCAACCGCTGCAACCGCAGGAAACGCAGACTCTCACTCAAGAGCGACTGCGTGTGGTTGTCGAAGTGAGCCGCTGGAGTAGGGACGCGGCTTTCAAACGAAGCGTGCTCTTCGCCTACGGTAACCGCTGTGCAGTCACGCGGCTACAATTGCGTCTCGTAGACGCCGCGCACATTGTCCCGGTTGGTGCCCCCGGAAGCGTGGACCAGGTACGGAACGGCATCGCCCTTTCCCCGACATACCATCGGGCATTCGATGCCGGACTGATCTATTTGGACGAGCAGTATCGAATGAGAATGAATGAGGGGCAACTGCGGGTGCTCGAGGGTCTGAACCTTGCGGAAGGCGCGGACGCCTTCAGGCGGCCCCTCGAACAACGTATATTCCTACCGCCCGACGCCAATCAGCGTCCGCTCGTGGATTTCATTAGACGGGCGAACACACTTCGGCAAATACCGAGATGAGGCGCATTCATGTCACTGCGGAGGCTAGAATCAACGCTGGGTCAGGGGAAGAGGCCGCGGACTAGCGTCGCGTCGGCGACGCGGCCGACGGCGAGCACGTAGGCTCCCGTGCGCATGTGCGTCCTGTGCTTGCGCATCGATTCGTAGACTTCGAGGAAGGCGCGGCGCATCAGCGACTCGAGCTTCAGGTTCACTTCGGAGGCGGGCCAGAAGAAGCTTTGCAGGTCCTGCACCCATTCGAAATAGCTGGCGGTGACGCCGCCGGCATTCGCTAGGATATCGGGGAGCAGCATGATGCCCTTGCGCGCGAGCGCTTCATCCGCGTGCGGAGTGGTGGGGCCGTTGGCCGCTTCGGCGACGATCTTCGCCTTGATCTGATCGACGTTATTCAGCGTGATCACGTTTTCGAGCGCCGCGGGAATCAGGATGTCGCATTTCATCGTGAGCAAATCGTCGTTTGAGATGCGCGACGTGCCCGGCATGCCAACCACGGTGCCGGAGCGTTCCTTGTAGCGCATCGCTTTCAGCGGATCGATGCCGCGCGAATTGAAGACGCCGCCGCGCGAATCGCTGATCGCGACGATGCGCGCCTTCTTCTCGGCGAAAAGCTTCGCCACCATGGAACCCGCGTTGCCGAATCCCTGAATCGCGACGGCCGCGCCGCGCAGCGACATCTTCTTCACCTTGCACGCTTCTTCGACAGACACGAGCACGCCGCGCGCGGTCGCTTCCTTGCGTCCTTCGGAGCCGCCGATCGAGACCGGCTTGCCCGTCACGACGCCGAGCGTGGAATATCCCTTGGTCATGGAATACGTGTCCATGATCCACGCCATGGTCTGCGCGTCCGTGTAGACATCGGGCGCCGGAATATCCTGCTCCGGCCCAATCAGCGGCAGAATTTCGGAGGTGTAACGCCGCGTCATGCGTTCGAGCTCGGCCTTGCTCATGCGCTTGGGATCGCAGATCACGCCGCCCTTGCCGCCGCCAAACGGGATGTTGACCGTGGCGCACTTCCACGTCATCCAGGTGGCGAGCGCTTTCACTTCGTCGACCGTGACGTTGGGGTGATACCGGATGCCGCCCTTGGCCGGGCCGCGCGCCACGTTGTGCTGCACGCGATAGCCGGTGAAAACTTTCACCTGGCCGTTGTCCATTTTGGTGGGGATCGACACTTCGAGCATGCGCTTCGGCGTGCGGAGGATTTGGCGCAGGCCCGCGTCGAGCTTCAAGTATTCGGCGGCGATGTCGAACTGGATCTGCGCGATCTTGTGGGGATTCAGGTCCTCGCGCGGAGCGATCCGCGGTATGGGCTGGGGAGCCGCTTTGGCAACGGTGGCCATCTTGCCTTCCTCCTGAGGGGGGAGCTTACGCCGTCCTCGACGCTATCGTGAAACTTTATATAAATGGCCTAGTTTTTCGATACGATCGCTTGTAAGTCTATCGAGACTCGAAGTTTAGCCAAGCGCCAAAAGATGTCAACGGAAACGATGCCCCAAGCCACTTATTGAGTAATGCGAGTAACGCCCCAGTTTGAGGCTTGCACCTTCGTAACTTACTGAAATAGATACACTTGCAAAATCGGCAGCCGCTTTTGGGGCGTCCTGCCCTCTCAACGAAACAACCAGATTGACCGCGCGCCAAGCCCCAATGTAGGCTCGCCACTCGCTGCTGCATCGGCCAAACGCCACGCCCGGCGGCGCAATCCGGAAAGGCCGCTCGCCGCGTACCTTCGAGAAGGGAGCTTCCAACCTGGTGAGTTCGCAGATGGGAGCGGATCCGCCGTCGCCAAAATCTGGCTATGGCGCGACAGGAGCGGGGGTGAGGGCTTCGGATGCGGCGCTCATCGAGCGAATCGCGCAGCGCGACGAAGCGGCGCTCGCCGCGCTCTACGACCGCTATGCCGCGATGCTTTCGTCCGTCCTCAATCGGATTCTGCGCGACACCCAGGCAGCCGAGGAAATCTTGCAGGATATTTTCTTCCAGCTCTGGCGCATGCCCTCGCGATTCGACGCGTCGCGCGGCTCGCTGCCGGGCTGGCTGCTGGTGATCGCCCGCAACCGCGCGATTTCGCGGCTGCGGCGCCACAATCCGGCTGCGGCGGGCGGCGACGAGCTCGACGAGAATTCCGTCGTGCTGCCCGTGAATTTCGAGAGCGCCGTGGCGCAAAAGCAATTGCTTGAACGCGTGAAGGGCGCGCTGGACAATCTGCCGGCGGAGCAGCGTGCCTGTGTCGAGCTGGCGTATTTCGAGGGGCTCACGCATAGCGAGATCGCCGCGCGCACCGGCGACCCGCTCGGCACCGTGAAGACGCGGCTGCGGTCGGCGGTCGAGACGCTGAAGCGCACGCTGTACGCGGCGGCGTCATGAACATGAATATGCTGGCGACATGACAAACGGCCACCCAACTCGCGACGAAGACTTCGATCTGCTGGCGCTCGGTGCGCTCGAAGGCGAAGAGAAGCAGGCGCTCGAAGAGCACGTAGCCTCGTGCGCCGATTGCGCGCGCAAGCTTGCCGAGGCGCGCGGCCGCGTCGCGATGCTGTCGATCGCCGCGCCGCAAGCGCCGCCGTCGCCCGCCGTGAAGCAGCGCCTGATGGCGCAGATTCGCGGCGAGGCCGCGGCTGCGCCCGCGCCCGCCGGCCGGCCACGCACCGCGCGCGAGCTCGATTCCGCTCCCACGCCTGCCGTCTTCGGCCGCTGGTGGAACGCCATCCTTGTTCCCGCAGCCGTCGCGCTTGCGGCGCTGACGATTTTCCTGTGGCGCGAAAATCGCGCCCTCGATCGCCGGCTCGCTGCGTTGCATGCCTCGATGGATCAGCAACAGCGGCAGCTCGACGAGGCTCGCGAGGTCGCCGAGCTGATGACCTCGCAGAACACAATCACCGTCCCGCTCGCGCAGCAATCCGGCATGCCGAAAGGCGGCGCGCACGTGATGTACAACGCGAAAATGGGCATGGTGATGTATGACGGCGAAATCGCGCCCGCGCCCGCCGCGGAAACCTACCAGCTCTGGCTCGTCCCCGTGAAGGGCGATCCGATCAGCTTGGGCGTCTTCAGCGGGCAGCCGGATCACTGGATGGCGAAGGTGCCCGAGGGAATGCCGTGCAAATGGTTCCAGGTGACGCTCGAGCCCGCCGGCGGCATGCCGCACCCCACGGGACCGATGGTCCTAATGGGCATGGTCTCCTGATTTCCACAAGCGGCCCTCGCAGCACGTGCGCCTCAAAATGTTTGTTGTGGCCTCCGGCCCGTGCCTGGGGTATAACCGAAGGTGCCCGGCTGAGGGAGCTTGGCGCCTTTTTCCGCGACCGATTCACCCATCTCCACGACAATCACCTTGCAGTCCGAATTGAAGAGCGGTTCGCGGAAAGGGGCCAGCTGGACGAGTCAGCAAACTTCTGAGGAGGAAATCATGAGGAAGGCCATCAGCATGTTCGGTCTGCTCGCGCTGCTGGGCGCGGCGATCAGCGTAGCCGGCGTCACCACACGCGCCAGCGACAAAGCGATGACGTATACCGGTTGGATCAGCGACAGCCATTGTGGCGCCAAAGGCATGAGCGCGGACCACAAAGCCTGCGCCGAAACCTGCGTCAAGACCAAGAACGCCAAGTGGGTCTTCGTGAACGAGAAGACCAAGCACGTCATCCCCATCGCCAATCAGGACTCCATCGTTCCCGATGATGCGCTCGGCCATGAAGTGAAGGTCACCGGCCACATCGCCAAGGGCGTCTTGACGATCGACAAGCTCGAAGCTGCGAGCTAGCTTAGGCTAGGTCGCAGGTTGTAGGTGGCAGGTTGCAGCTCTTCGGTGGCAGTGATTGCGGCAGCAGAGTCCGTCCGGACTCCCGCCGCACTCCCTGCCACCATTTTTTGCGCGCAGGATGATCTGTTTCGAATTTCAAATTCCAATTTCCGTTTTCTATTTTCCGCCTGTAATTTTCTCCACGCCCATATACCCGCGCAGCGCCTCGGGAATCAGAATCGACCCATCGGCCTGCTGGTAATTCTCGACAATCGCGATCCACGTCCGCCCGACCGCGAGCCCCGACCCATTCAGCGTGTGGACGAACTCCGATTTCCCGCCGCCGCCCTTCGCCTTGAAACGAATCCCCGACCGGCGCGCCTGAAACGCCTCCGTATTCGAGCACGACGAAATTTCCATGAATTCGCCCGACGACGGCAGCCACACCTCGATGTCGTACGTCTTCGACGACGCGAATCCCAAGTCGCCCGTGCACAGCAGCACGACGCGATAGTGCAGCCCCAGCTTCTGCAGCACCAGCTCCGCGCTGCGCACCAGCGACTCCAGCTCGTCGTAGCTCTGCTCCGGCCGCGTGAACTTAAACAGCTCCACCTTTTGGAACTGGTGCTGCCGCTTGATCCCGCGCGTGTCTTTTCCCGCCGCGCCCGCCTCGCTCCGGAAGCACGCCGTCCACGCGCACATTTTCACGGGCAGCGTGTCCGCGTCGAGCGTTTCCTCGCGGTGATAGCTCGTCAACTCCACTTCCGAGGTCGGCGTGAGCCACAGGTCCGTGCCTTCGAGGTGAAACATGTCCGCCGCGAATTTCGGAAGCTGCCCCACGCCTGTCAGCGATTGCGTGTTCACCAAAAACGGCGGCAGAATTTCCGTGAATCCGCTTTCGCGCGTGTGGACGTCCAGAAAGAAATTCGCGATCGCCCGCTCCAGCCGCGCTCCCAGCGCCTTATATACGACGAACCGCGACCCCGCCATCTTGATCGCCGCCTCGAAATCGAGTATTCCCGCGCCCTCGCCCACCTCCCAGTGCGGCCGCGGCGCGAAATCGAATTTCGGTGGCGCGCCCCACCGCCGCACCTCGACGTTCTCCGCCGCCCCGTGCCCCACCGGAACGCTCGCGTGCGGAATGTTCGGCACCGTCAGCATGAATTGCTTCAGCTGTTCGTCCAGCTCCGCAATCCGCTCGTCGTTGCGTTTCAATTCCTCCGCGAGCGCCTTCATCTGCGCGAGGATGGAGTCGAGGGCAGAGCCGGTAGCGCCGGCGTCCCGCCGGCCTTCTTGCTTTTCGGCCTTCTTCAGCCGCGCAATCTCTTCGCTGGCCTTGTTGCGCTCCGCCTTCTTCGTTTCGGTCGCGTGAATGATTTTGCGCCGCTCGCCGTCGATCGCGCGAAACGCGTCGAGATCGACCGCCACCCCGCGGTCCCGCGCCATCTTCTCAATCACATCGAAGTGTTCCCGTACGTATCCAAGATCAAGCATAGGGACACAAGGATAGCGGAAACCCGTGATTCGTGAATAGTGACTTGTGATTCGTGATGCGCCGAGGTGAACCGGTGCCGGTCGTTCGCGACACGCTACCGGCGCTCGTCATTCTGCTCGTCCTGAGAGATGTGGCGAAGGGAGGCCCGCTTGTGGCCGAAGAATCTCTCTTCTGGTCTGCCACTCGCCACCGCCTCCCCGCCGCTTTCCGTTGCCCCCATGCGGGTGTAGAATCGCAGCATGCCGAAGAACGTAGTCCACATCTCCGAAAAAGAGGCCGCCACTACGGGCTTGGCGACGCTTCTAGCCCACGTTCGCGCGGGCGCGGAAGTGGTAATCGAGAGCGACTCTCGCCCCGTGGCCGTGCTTCGCTCGGCAGAACCTCATCCGGGCCGCCTGCTTTCGGAATCGATTGCACTGGCGGAGGCCCACGGCTCGACCACCACGCTCGACGGAGACTTTGCCCGCGACCTCGAAGGCGTCGTCAACAGCCATCGCGAACCCCTCAACGCCCCTGCATGGGAATAATCCTGGACTCCAGCGTTGTCATCGCCGCCGAGCGCGGCGGCTACAACGTCGCGCAAATGCTTCAGCAGATCGTCGCCGCCACTGGCGAGCAGCGGTCCGTGCTTTCCTCGATCGGACTTACGGAACTCGTACACGGCGTTCACCGCGCGCAAACGCCGCAAGCCCGCGCCCGCCGCGATTCTTTCGTCCGTGAACTCCTGGATGACGTGGAGGTTTATCCCTACACCAGAGACACCGCCATCCTCGCGGGTCGGATCGACGGCGAACAACAGAGTCGCGGAATTATTATCCCTTTCGCAGATCTATTAATCGGCGCGACCGCCCTGGAAATCGGCTACTCGCTTTTGACTGTCAACGTTCGCCACTTCCGCCTGATTCCCGGCCTCACCGTCCTGCAGTTCTGATATTCGCTTCTGCGAACTCATCGAGACCGACTACGGTCCCGCGCCATCGTCTCCAGCACATCCACGTGATCC
Organism: uncultured Acidobacteriota bacterium; assembly: GCA_963740095.1. Taxonomy (GTDB): domain Bacteria; phylum Acidobacteriota; class Terriglobia; order Acidiferrales; family UBA7541; genus Palsa-295. Next base: position 41,988 of record CAVUDN010000048.1, on the reverse strand, counting down.
CGTACGTATCCAAGATCAAGCATCGGGACACAAGAGCAGCGAAAAGCTGTGATTTGTGACGGCGACTCACAGCCACATCTGCGGGTCATTACTGAGGCGCGGGTGTAAGCTTGCTGCCCGAAATAGCGTTCTCCTACCGTTCTTCTTGCTCGGCCGCTTCGATCAGTTGCTCAGCTTCCCTGATACCAATTGCCCTCAGCTTCATGTTCCCGTTGTCGTTGTCTACGAGTCCCTGAACCCGCTTGATTGCCATCTCGCAATTCGGCTTCTTGTACTGGTGTCGGCGAAGTTGCTCGAAGAGGGCTTGTTCGGAGATCCTCTTAGGATAGTCATGCCACAAAATCAAGACGGCCGCTTCCCTGGCACTCGTTGCGATGTCTACATACACCCGACCGTCGATTTCTTCGATGAACGGATATCGGCGTTTCACTACGGACTCGACGACAGCTTTGGCTGCGTCCAAATCGAGCCCGTGCTGCGAATACCTAACCATTTCTGCAAGAACCCACGAACACGAAGCCACACAGCATTGGCATCCATCTCGTTTGCTTCGATTTCGTCAGCGTCGTGCCGAGCGCCACGGTTGCTGGCGATCTCATAAGTGAAGCGACATGCACGGGGGATCGTTAGCCGCAGAGAATCGGTCAGCGTCATCTTCTTCTCGATCTGGTCCATGATCTTCCCGGCTTTGAATTCCTTACCACTGGGAACGACTTCGCCAGCGTGACGCCACAGTGCTTTAAGCACCGCTTCTCCGAATTTCCCCGCCTTGGCGTTTGCATCTTCCCACATGTAGCGCCGGGCTTTGAGCCCGGCAGCCGTTGTCGTTGTAGCGGCCGCCTTTTTACCCTGAGCTAGTCGAAGGGCAGGCGCGCGGTTTTGGATTTATGGTTTTTCCCGGCGCAACACGGCGGACGCGGACGGCGCGCACGGCAACGAACGGCAAAGAGAGATTCTTCGGCCAAGACCGGGCCTCAGAATGACGGCGCGGAAACTTCCGGTCGCCAGCCCCTTGGGTGGCGCTCCCTTTCTTCGTCAGGGCAAGCAGAATGACGGCGCGAAAATTTAGGTGTTGAGATATTTTTTCGAGATTTCGGCGATATTGCGGGCGCCGGCGAGGCGCATGGTCATTTCGAGCTCGGCGTCGAGGTGCTGGAAGACGGCTTGCACGCCCATCCATCCGCCGAGCGCGAGGCCGTACAGCACCGGCCGGCCGATGGCGACGGCATTCGCGCCGAGGGCGAGCGCCTTGAAAACATCCTGGCCGCGGCGCACGCCGCCATCAATGAGAATCACGCCGCGGCCGCGCACTGCTTCGACGATTCGCGGCAGCGCGGCGATCGATGCGGAGACATCGTCGAGCTGGCGCCCGCCGTGATTCGATACCTGGACGCCTGCGCAGCCGTGGTCCATCGCCGCAGCGGCAAGCTCGGGCGTCATCACGCCTTTCAGCAGCACGGGCAGGCCGGTCGTCTTCTGGATGAACTCGACATCGTCCCAGCCGAGATCGCTCTTGAATCCCATGCGGCCGTAGGCGGTGTCCTGACCGGCGAAATTTCCGGAGGGCAGCGGCGAACGGAAATGATTGCGGGTGTCGGTCTCGCGGTTGCTCGCGACGACGGTATCGATCGTGAAGTCGATCGCGCGGTAGCCCGCGGCCTTCGCGCGGCTCAGGAGTTCAGTCGCCACGCCGCGATCGGACGGCATGTAGAGCTGAAACCATTTCGGGCCGGACGAGGCCTGCGCGATTTGCTCGAGCGAGAGATTCGAGGGCGTGGCGGCGATGTAGAGCGTGCCGGCGGCGTCCGCGCCCTTCGCGGAGCCGGCCTCGGCGGTGGCGTGGGCCATGCCGTGCGCGGCCATCGGCGAATTGACGATCGGCATCGAGAGTTTCGTCCCGAGCAGCGTGATGGAGCGGTCTGCGTCTTTGTAACCGCTGAGATAGTGCGGCGCGATGGTGAGGCGCTTGTAGGCGGCTTCGTTTTCGCGCTTCGTCCATTCATCGCCGGCGGCGCTCGAGATGTAGCCGAAGCCGCCGGGCGGAATCACTTTTTGCGCCGCGGCTTCGAGTTCGCGGAGATTGATGATCTCGATGGCTTTGATTTCCGTGGGCGCGGCGTAGCCCGGCACGGTCGAGGTTTGCGGCGGCGCGGGCGACGGATGCGGGCGCGGTTCTTCGGCGGCGAGGGCCGCGGGTAGCGCGGTCGAGAAAGTGACCGCGGCGGCGGTGGCGGAAAGAAAATCGCGGCGATTGCGATTCATGGCGTGTCCTCCGGCTGATCGCGATTACAGACGCGATCGAATCGCGCGGATCATAGCATGAGAGTGGCTAGTGGTTAGTGGCGAGTGGCTAGAGAAGGCGAAGAGAGATTCTTCGGCCAAGGGCGGGCCTCAGAATAACGGCGCGGCGTCAGATGGTGATTGCGATTTTGCCGAAGAAGTTGGAGGAGGCTTGGAGGCGGAAGGCGTCGAGGGCCTGGTCGAAGGGGAAAACTTTGTCGACGACGGGCTTGAGGCGATTGACTTCGATGGCTCGAATCAGCTGCTCGAGGGTGGCGCGCGTGCCGACGCCGATGCCGTGGAGGTTGCCGCGCTTGAACATGAGGTCGTGCGGGTCGGCGTGGCCTTCGTTGCCTGCGAGGACGCCGATCAGCGAGACTTTGCCTTCCCAGGCGAGGCACTGGAACGAGCGCTGTAGCGTATTCACGCCGCCATTCTCGATCACGCAATCCACGCCGCGTCCGCCGGTGAGCGCGAGGACTTCCTTTTCCCAATCGGGATGCGTTTTGTAGTTGACGCCCGCCGAGGCGCCGAGGTTTTTGGCGCGCTCGATTTTGGCGTCGCTCGACGACGTGACGATCACGCGCGCGCCCGCCGCATGCGCGAATTGCAGCGCGAACGTCGAGACACCGCCGGTGCCGAGACAGAGGACGGTGTCGCCCGGCTTCACGCGCTTGCCGGCGTTCATCAGCGCGTTCCACGCGGTGGGGCCGGCGCAGGGCAGCGTGGCGGCTTCTTCGAACGAAAGGCTGGGCGGCATCGCGACCAAGCCGTCTTCGTGGAGCACGATCATTTCGGCGAGAGTGCCGTCGAGCGGGGCGCCGAGCGCGCCGCGATTTTTCGGAGGCGCGCCGTCGATCCACACCTGAAAAAATGTGGGCACCACGCGGTCGCCCACCTTGAAGCGCGTCACGCCGGTGCCGACGGCGGCGACTTCGCCCGCGCCGTCCGAGCAGGGAATCGTGGGGCGCGTGAGATTGTAATGATATGCGCCCGTGACGATGGCGTGGTCGCGATAATTCAGCGCCGCAGCGCGCAGGCGAACGAGGACTTCGAGCGGACCGGGCGCGGGATCGGGGCGCTCGACGCGGCGGATTCCGTCGATGCCCGTGGGGTTGGGCGAGATTTCGTAGGCCTTCATGCTCGCGCTCAGAAAAGCCGGATGTGGCCGATGATGATGACGAGCGCGACCAGCACGATCACGAAAACGAACGATCCCACGATGGTGATCCCGGCGACCCACATATCGTGGGCGGCCTTGCGCGCGGCTTCGGTTTCCCTTTTTTGGAATTCGGCGCGCGCCTCGACGCTCATCGAATTCGGGTTCATTCCTTGGCTTGAGTTCATCGGTGGTAGCTTACTTCGCCGAGCGCGGATGTCAATGGTCACGTACATGCTAATCGCGGCGTGGAAATTCGCGGACGGCGCTCTCCGGCCCGGGGTGGGCGAGCCGGAGAGCGGAAGCGCGCGCTAGAACGTCAGGTGCAGCGACATCTGAAGGAAACGGCTGCTGCCGATCGTGTTGGAAATCACTCCGTAGCCTCTCGAAGTTGAAGGGGTTGTCGTGTAACACGGCACTGGGTTGTAGCAAGGATTCAGCGTGAAGTTGGAGTATGGCGCGTCGAGGCTCGGGTGATTGAAAATGTTGAACGCGTCGAATTCATACTTCAGTTTGAAGCGCTCGCTCAGATTGAAATTCTTGAAGACGGAGAAATCGAAACGCGTTTCGAACGGTGCCCGGAAGATGTTGCGGCCCGTCGTGCCGAAGCCGGTTTCAAAGTTGTCGCAAACCTGATAGCCGCTGATGGTCTGGCAGGGCGGCACGCCGTTCGAGCCGTCCGTCGGCAACAGATACGGAACCGAGAAGTCGTTGGGATTTACTCCGCCGCCCGGCGTCTTGGCCTGGGCGGGGGTAATTCCCGGAGCCAGAGGAAGAAGCGGGTTGGTGACGAAGTCATCGGCGCTGTAGAAAAGTCCGCCGGCCGTTCCGGAGAAGTCGACGATGCTGTACGGCTCTCCGCTTTGCAAGACGGTGACTCCGGTGATGCCCCAGCCGTTCACGGCGGCATCGAGGAGACCCGAGGCCTGTTTCATGGTCGGCAGGTCGTAGAGGTAGCTGACCGTGAACACGTGGGGCCGGTCGAAATCGGACGAGGCATAGGAGGTGCGCGGATCGAGCGGGTTATTGCCGTTGAAGAAGAGACCGGCGCCCAGTCCGCTCCCCTCGTCAAGAGTGTGAGAGTAGGTGTAAGAAGCGTTCACCTGCAAGCCGTGACCCATTCTCTTCGTAGCGCTCAATTGGAGGGCGTTGTAGAAGGAAATTCCGCTTCCGGTCCAAAGATCGGCGTTCGGATTGATGCCGATATAGGGCGTGCGGAGGTCGACGTTGCCGTCCGAGAAAGAGTAGTCGCCCACCCACGTTTGCACTTCCTCTGCCGGGAGCTGGAAGCAGGTCGGCGACGCATCATTGTAACCATCGCAATTCGATCCGTTCGCGGCCAGATAGCCGTAGGAATAGATCTGATTGTTGATGGGACGAGTTGGTGTGGCGATTCCGGGCTGGTTGAAGGGAATGGGCAACAACTCGTGCACGCCGCGATTTCCCAAATAACCCAGCGTCAGAACGAGGTCGTTTTCCGGCTGCCACTGCAAATCGAGGCTCCAGTTTTCGGAGTACGGCAGTTTGTTGGTGGGATTGTAGCCGCCAAAGAGGAACGGGCGTTTCTCTCCCGAGTTGACGGTGCAGTAGGCCGCATTGGGCTGCTGCAAGCCCGGAGCGGTCGCCTGGTTGCATGCAGCCATTTGGCGCATGTCGGGAACGAGAGCCGTGAGGTTGTTTATCGTGTTCACCGGCGGCAGCGTGGTCCCAAAAGGCGCGTTGGACAGGCAATTCAGGCTGCTCGCACAAGACGTGTTGAGCGGAATCGTGAAAGGCTGCTGGGTGGTGACGCTAAACGGTCCGCTGATGCCGAGACCGGCGCTGGCGGAGAGTTCCGTGAAGTATTCGCCGCGATCGTAGAACATACCGAAGCCGGCGCGGACAACGAGATTTTTGCGTGGGCTCCAGGCGATTCCAATGCGCGGCGCGAAACCCCACTGGCGTCCCGTCAAGGTCGAGGGACCCACCCCTTTCATGCCAAAGGTTTTGTTAATTGCCGGAACCACGATTCCGATCCCGGGAGTTCCATTCACCGGATTGAAGATATCGGATGCCAGGCTATATCCGTAATCCTGGGGATAGAAATTGGTCATCAAACCATTTTTCTCATAGAGCGGACCATCCCAGTCCCATCGGACACCAATGTTGACCGTCAGATTTGGCGTCCACTTGAAATCATCCTGGGCATACAAACCAACCTGTTTCGAGCGGAAATGGCGATTCGTTTCGCCATCCAGAAGCAACCCGCTGCTGCGATCCGAGCCCAAGGTTCCGGTGAGGAAATCCGCGATCGTGTTGAAATTGAATATGGCGGCGTTGTTTTCGCGATTCGCTACGTTGAGCTGGGCGTAGTCGAAAGTTCCGCCGAAAGATAACGTGTGCCTCCCGAAAACCCATTCGTACTTGGACGATCCTTCGAATTGGTTCTGGAAGATCCCGGCGTTCGCGAAGTTCGTCGACGGGCCTATCGCCATGGTATTTCCGCCGTACGGATCGACAGGGAACCCATCTGAGTTGATGGCGCCCGCGTCCGCGTTATTGATGTTGATGCCCGGGAAGAGCTGGCCGCTTGGGAGAGTGATGCCCACGGAAGAGGGAGTAAAAGGCTGAGCGGTGGTGGCGTTGGCGATTTCGCGAATAAACCCGAATCTCTGTTCCCAAGTGGTGTTGGGCGTGAGCACGGTCGTGTTGTCGAGCGACAAAACCTGACTGCCTGCTTGGAGCGTTTGGGGAAAGCCTGCTACCGCACTGACGGCGAAGGGGGCACCCGTCGGGTTCCGTTGAAAGTAATATTTCGCGGCAAGGCGGTCGCTGGAGCTGAAATTGTAATCGACATTGCCGTTTACTTGATTCGCCTTGAAGGTGCTGGCCGGTCCCCGAATTTCGGAGTTGAACAGCTGGCCCGTGGTTTCGGGATTCTGCGAGGGCAAGGGACCGGATGCGAGCGTCTGCGAAGGAATGAGGTATTGCCCGTTCGGGAGTTTCGCTTGGAGAAAGTTGAGGGCAGCGGGGTCTATTTGGCCAACCGTGATGCAGGCGGGATTGTAGCCTCCGCATTGCTCGTCCGCATTGACCTGGGCCACCAGCGCCGCGGGATTCGTGCGCATTGCGTCGGTAAGGCCTTGGATCGTCGGAACACCGCTAAAGGCTCCGCTCAGAGCGTCGCTGACGTTTTGACGCTGGTAGGAAACGAAGAAGAACAGCTTGTCCTTCGCGATCGGCCCGCCGAACGCGCCTCCGAAGACGCTCCTGTGCAGCGGAGGCGCATTGCCGTTGTAGAATTCTTTTATGGCCGACTTTGCGAGAAATGTCGGCTTCGCGTCGAGAGCGCTATTCTGCAGGTAACCGTAGGCCTGCCCGTGATACGAGTTGGTACCCGACATCGTGGTCAGTTCGACGTGCGCGCCGCTATTCTGGCCCATGGAAGCGTCGTACATCGAAGTGGTGACGTGAAGCTCCTGAATGGTTTCCGGCGGCGGCGTGGGCAAACCCTCGCCGATCGCGTCGAAAACCGATGTGTTGGTTTGCACTTGGCCGCCGGTGCCGAAAATTTCGCCCGTGTTCAGGGTGAACCGGCTATCCGCGATGTTGCTGGTCGAGTTGCCATTGAAGAGGTTATTCGCGTTCACCGAATTGAACGTAAAACTGTTGCTGGTATCGCGCTGGCCGTTGGCCACGATGCCCTGGTTGCCCAAGCCTTCATTGCTCCCCGAACCGGAGAGGAAATCGGCGCTGGTGCCAGGCGCCAGGATAGCGAGCTGGGTGAAACTGCCCGTGCCGAGAGGCGTGGACTGAATGACATCGGTGCCCAAGGTGTAGCCGTTGGATGTGTCGGTTTGGTTGAGCAGCGGAGTGGCATTCACGGTGACAGAGGTTGTGATCTCTCCGGGCTGCAGCGTCGCTTTGACGGTTGTCGTCAGGTTGCCCTGGACGAGAATCTGCGGGTAGACCGCCTTCTCGAATCCCTGCTTGGTGATGGTGACCTCATAGGCGCCGATGGGCAGGGCAGCCACGCTGAACGAGCCATCTCCCCTCGTTTGAGCCGTGACCGTCAGGTTTGTGCCAACGTTGCGCACACTGATGCCTGCTTGCGGTACGACCGCGCCGCTGGAATCGGTGATGATGCCATCGATCGAACCGAGCGTTTGCTGAGCGTATAGAGCGGAAGGAACGAATGCATAGATTGCAAGAACAAGAATCGCGGTACACCCAACGCACACCCGTAACGATCGCGTCATAGCACACCCCTCATGAATTATCTGCGGGCTGCCAACTGCGGCCGACCCACACCCCATCCAACCCGTACGACACGTGCTCTTCAGCCCAAACTCACTACAACCTATGTAGTGCGTCCGTATTTCTCAACGAAGAAAGGGAAATCAATAGACGGTGAATGAGCGGAAAGCACGGTTTGCCTCGCCAGAAGCGCGCATTATCGTTTCGGGGATGGGTGCAGTCAAGTAGAAAAAATCTATCCAACGCCCGGTACTTTACTGATGGGTCTTGTGCGAAAGACAATGACGGACACCCCGTCGCCGCCTTATTATCGGCGCTCGTGGGGCGTGTTTTGGAGCGGCGAGGAATAGAGCGGAGTCGCATAGTGACCAAACTTTTGCGGAAAATGATTCGGGCCGCCTGGATTTGTTGCGCCATCTTGATGGCGACGCAGGCGCAAGCCCCGGCTATTCCAGCCGTTATCGCCGTCGATCATGGCGCGAATGCGGCGGCGCAGCGGGCAAAGCACTATGTGGTGCTCGTTTCGCTCGACGGGTTTCGCTACGACTACGCCGCGAAATTCGGGGCGCCGAATCTGCAGCGCCTTGCGGCGGAAGGAGCGAGCGCACCGGATGGAATGATCCCTTCGTTTCCGTCGGTCACATTTCCGAATCACTTCACGATCGTCACCGGACTGTATCCGGAGCACCACGGCATCGTCGAAAACAATTTCTACGATCCGGCGCGCATGAAGACGTATGAATCGAGGAATCCGGATACGGTTCGCGACGGGAGCTGGTATGGCGGCGTTCCGCTCTGGTCGCTCGCCGAAAAGCAGGGCATGCGCAGCGCCTGCTTTTTCTGGCCCGGCTCCGAGGCGGAAATTGCGGGCGAGCGTCCATCGTATTACCTGCACTACGACAACGTGGTCCCCGACGAGCAGCGCATCGACCAGGTGATCGCGTGGCTGAAGCTGCCGGCGGCGCAGCGGCCGCATTTCATCACGCTCTATTATTACGAACCGGACTACACGGGGCACGAGGCAGGGCCCGACAGCGCGGAGACCGGGGATGCGGTGCATCACGTGGACGCTTTGATGGGCACGCTGATGGCGGATTTGAAGACGGTCCATTTGCCGGTCGATCTGATCGTGGTGTCGGATCACGGAATGGCGACCGTACAGGGCGACTGGATCGATCTCGACCACTACGCCGATCTCTCGAAATTCACGACGATTGGCTCGCTGCTCTATGCGCCCGACGAACAGGCCGCGGAGCGGGCGTACCGGCAATTGCGCGGGGCGAGTGACAAGTTTGTCGTGTACCGGCGGCGCGATGTCCCCGCGTATTTGCATTTCGACAGCAATGCGAGGATTGGCGATCCGGTGGTGATTCCCACGGGGCCGTATCTGATTCGCGCGCACGCTCCTGAGAAGCCAGTGGCGCCGCCGAAGGGCGAGCATGGCTACGATCCGTCGAAGATGCAGTCGATGCGCGCGATTTTCTATGCTGCGGGCCCGGATATTCGCGCGGGATACAGATTGCAGGCGTTTCAGAATGTCGACGTGTATCCGCTCGTCGCGCATATTCTGGGGCTGCGCATCGGGCACATCGACGGCGATCTGGCGCCGCTGCGGCCGATTTTGCGAGGAGCGGGCGCAGCGCACAGAGAAAACTAGATGGCGAGGCCGGAAAAAACCTGAAGAGTTGTTATATGGCAACGGTGTTTGGTAGCCGAGGTGTGAGTACCTGCTGGGGAGGCGCAAAGGCCCCACCCTCACAAACCGAGGATGGGGCACCCGAAACGTCAAAGGCGAAGAGCCGGGGGCTGAAGCGCGAAGAATGCCGCGCTGAAGACCGCGGCGCTATATTTGAACCTTACAGACTGCGTTATTGGCGGGTGGAGGTGGGGGCGCGCCAGCGTTGCTCGAGCGCGGGGATGATGGCGCCGCCGACGTTGGCGAGGTTGGCGTCGGGTAGCGGGGGGCGCTCGGCGCGCGGGTTGATCGAGCGAATCAGCGAGCCGAGCAGGTTGAACGCGGCGCTTGCTTTTGCGGCGAACGAGACGCGCGGCCTTTTGCCGTTGGCGCGCACCATGAGGACGGTCACGTCGTCATCGGTGAGATTTTCGGCGTGGCGATCGGCGATTTCGGCGAGCAGCGTATCGATCATTTTGTGCGGCGGAACGTCGCCGAGCAGGCGCGTGATGCGCAGTAAGCCTTCCTCGCCGAACATTTCGCCATCCGCGTCGTGCGATTCAATCAGCGCGTCGGTGTAGACGAGCAGGCAATCTCCATCCGCGAGCTCGATATCGAAATGCTCGTATTCGGTGAGGGCGATGATGCCGAGCGGGAGATTCTGCGGGCCGGCTCCGGCGTCCGGATCGGCGGAGCCGAGAAAATTCCATTGCTGGTCGGCGGCGCGATAGAGCAGCGGGCGCGGATGCCCGGCGTTGGAGAGAATCAAGCGGCCGGTCGGCGCGAAGAACGTGCCGACGATCGCCGTAGCAAACGAGCCCGCGCGCGACAATGCAGCGAACTCCCGATTCAACTGGCGCACGAATTCGGTTTGGTCGAGGTGGTTGACGAAGCGGCGCATCAGCGTGCGCAGGTCGGCGGCCGTGGCGGCGACCGTGTTGCCGTGGCCCGAGACGTCGGCCAGCAGGAGGCGCGTGATGCGGCCTGTGGCGCAACTGGAGGCGTAGTAGACATCGCCGCCGCGCTGCGCCTGCTGGTAGGGCTTGCTGTAGACCCAGGCGTCGAGGCCGCCCAGCTCGACGGTGCGCGCCGTCAGCTGGCTGCCGCCCCACACTTCCATGCACTGCATTTGCTGCGGTGGAGGATTGCTCACGCCACGATTATACCGGAATTGCGGATTCGGACGTCTTGGAGCGGTGCGCTCGCGATTCGTGGGAATCGCGAGCGCACCGAGGCTTTGTTGGAACTAGAAGCTGTACTTCAGTGCGAACTGCATGACACGCGGATCGTTGACCGTCTGGTTGAGAGCGCCGAGGCCGGCGGTACTGGCGGGAGCGGGCTTGCCAAACGTGGGCGCCACCAGCGCACCCGTGGCCGGGTAGAGATTGGCGTGATTCGCGAGATTGAAAACCTCCCAGCGTAATTCCACTTGCTGGCCTTCGGTGATTTGGAAAAGCCGCGACAGCGCCGTATTGAAAATGACCGACCCGGGACCAACCAGACTGTTGTTACCCACGTTGCCGAAGGTGTACGAAGCCGGCGGGACGAAGGAGGCCGGATTCAGCCAGCAATTCCTTCCCTTGGGCTTGCAATACGGGTCGGCACCAGGCAAGAGGCTGGGCCGTTGCGTAAGCCCGTTGCCGCTGCCCGCGAAATCGAGGATGTTTATTGGAGAGAAATCCAGCCCCGATTGCACGATAGCAGAAAGCGAAACTCTCCAGTGGCCTAGGAATATGTCCGTCAGATGGTCCGAGAATTTGGGGGTCTCCGCGACCAGCGACTGATTGAATATGAGGCGCGTATCCGCGCTGGGGCAATTGCCGCGATCCGCCCGGCGGTCGAAGGGCACGGATTCCGCAGCAAGGAAGAAGCCGAGCGTGGTTGTGTAATTGTCCGAGATACAGTGGGACCACGTGAAATTGCTGGTCGACGTGTAGTGATTGGCGAATCGGTGTTGGGCCGATAAGAGGAGCCCGTTGTAGTTTCCCGTCCCCCCTTCTTCTAGGAGAAGCGTTTCGCCGTAGCAGGAGGTGGTCGGCGAGCAGAGCGAGCCATAATGCTGGAGCATGCGATTCTCGCTCAAATTGTAAAATCCAGGATCGCCCGGCGGAGGCGGGGGCTGAAAACCAAGGGGGCACGTGAAGGGCGGAGCGGCCCCGATACACGGTCCGGGCGTGCACGAGACGCCATTCGGAAGCGGGTACGCGACTGGGCATGGTCCTTGCATGCCAGGATTCGCTTCGTTGTTTCCCCAGAGGTGACGCTGCTGGCTCCCGAGGTAGGTGGCCGACAGCAGCCAGCTCGCACCCACTTGCTTTTCCACGCTGAGGTTGTACTGCATGACGTAAGTGGGCTTGATGTTCTGCGGATAGCTAAATACCAAGGAGCCCGGGAGGTACGCGGCATTCGTTGGGCCCGTTCCGACATACTGCGGGAACGGATTTTCGCCGTTGTGCGTGACGCCGCCCTGGTCGGTGAAGGAGAAGTTCGCCCAGGGATCCGTGATGCACGTCGTCGTGCAACCGTTCGCAGGAACGGTGACGGCGCCGCCGTATGGCTCTTCGAATCCGAACTGGTCGTAGGAGAAGTTCGGGAAATCGTAAAAGATGCCGAAGCCGGCCCGGACCGACATGCGGCCGTCGCCCATGGGATCCCAGGCAACGCCGATGCGCGGGCTCCACTTGTCGAGGGCGTTCTTTGTCAGCTTGTTGCTGGTGGGACCGCCGGGGTCTCCCAGAAAGAGATATCCGGCCGGCGCTGTGGGGAACTTGGTGCTATGGACGTTGTTGATGATGTCGGGAAGAGAGATGTTGACTACATGGCCCTTGGGATCGGTGTGACCAAAGAAAGGATCCCAGCGGAGGCCGACCGTGACCGTCACATGCCGATTCATCTTCCATGCATCTTGCGCGTAGATCGCGAAGACATTCTGGTGCTGAATAGAGGGAATGGGCGCGTCCTGAGCAAAGGCGCTCGTTACCGATGTATAGCCCAGAAGATAGTCCGCAAGCCCTGCGCTGGGGAGCCGTGATCCGGTGCGGGAACCGTCGAACGTGAATGCTCCCTGGTTGTTCAGGTAATTCGTGGCGAAGGCTCTCAGGTTGATGAAGTCCGCGCCAAACGAGATCTGGTGAGCACCGCGCGTAAACGAGACGTCGTCGGAAAATTCGAGAGTGTCATACGGCTGAAGACTGGGCGTCGAGGCGAGGAACCCGAAGAAACCGCCCGCTACGTTGAAACCCGGCATGTATTTCGGGAATTTCGGCGGGCCCAATTGATAGAGATTGACCGTGGCCGGGTTTATCCCCGCAGCCGCAAACAAGTCGGCCATATTGACGGTCGAGTTTTGGTCGGTGAGGTTCACGCTTCGGTTTCCCGTCACGCGCACGTTGTTGACCCAGTTCGGGCTGAAAACGTAGGTGTCGCCGAGAGTAAGGCTCTGCACGCGATCAGACTGGCCATCGATCGCAGCAATCAGCAGACCGCCCTGGCTTGGTGGCAGGTTGGACGATCCCGGCGGCTGGACCCAATTCGTGATGAAGTAGCGCCCGAAAATCGTGTTCTTGTCGCTCTGGTGAAAGTCGATGCGCGCGAGTCCCTGATTCTCGGTGAAGTTCGCGGGCGTCTGATAGTTAATCGTGCCGCAGACATCCGCCGGCGGCGCCACTGGGAGATGGCTCTCGAGGGCCTGAATGACGGGACTGTAGTTCGCCGGGTCAATTTGGTTGGGCGCTGCTCCCCCAGTGCCGTAGGGAGCTCCGAGCACAATCATGTTTCCTGGGCTCCCATCTCCTGTTCCGAGGCAGGGCTGAAAGTTTCCATCGAGCATTGCCTGCGTAGGGAGAGTCGTCGTCGCCGGATTTGTGGAACGTTGGATCGTATCCTGCCAACCGAGGAAGAAGAAGAGCCTGTCTTTCTGGATGGGACCGCCGATCGTGCCGCCGAACTGATTGCGCTTCAGGTCGTCCCGCGGGGAAGCAGCGAGCGCGGCAGCGGCGGCATCCGTGGCGGACAATTGGGGGTAGAACGCTGGCGAGGCGGCGGCAAACGCCGTGTTGCGTGAATCGAAGATGTAGTTGCGGAGGTATTCGAAGGCGTCACCGTGAAATGCGTTGGTGCCAGATTTCGTGACCACGTTAACCGTCCCCGACGGATGTGTGCCGTATTGCGCGGGCAGCGAACTGGTCTCGACCTTGAATTCCTCGACCGTATCCGGGAATGGGAGCGGCAGATTCTGATTGCTCAGAGGGTCGTTGTGCGTGCCGCCGTCGAGCCAGTAAGCGACGCTGCCCTGCGCTCCACCCGCGATCGAAATGACGGCGGAGGAAGGATACGACGCGCGGAACGCCCTGCCCTCGCCGGTGGCCGGAGCGAGAGTGAGCAGGTCGGTAAGCTGGCGTCCATTCAGGGGCAGGTCCTGCACCTCCTGCGGGGCGGTGACCTGGCCGACGCCGGTGTTCTGTATCTCGACCATTTGCGCCGCGGCCTGCACGGTCACTTCCTGCGTCATCGAGCCAACCTGCAGCGTAGCGTTAATTGTCGGATTGACGCCGACCTGGAGCACGATGCCATTTTGTACGTACTTGCTGAAGCCTGTTTTCGTCACGGTGAGCTGATACGGGCCCACGGGCAGCTCGGGAAGCGTGTAGCCACCATCCGTCCCGCTGGTGGCGGTGCGGACGGCGCCGGTGGCCGTCTGCGTCAGCGTGACCTGAGCGCCGGGCACGGGCGCGCCGCTTGCGTCGACAATCGTGCCGCGTATCTGAGATGTGGAGATGGTTTGCGCCGAGAGAATCGCGCAAGAAAAGAAAAAGCATAGCCCGATGACGAACTTGGATCTCATATTCCCCCCCCTAACAGGAGATCAGTCCCTCTTTCGTGCGTGGCCTAGGTTATGCCGCGAGCATATAGCAGAGGCGCTTCGCGGTTGTCAATCGGGAGTTTCGTCGACCAACGCCTATCGCGAAGCTACTTTTTCGGCGTGATGCGGTAGAGGTGGCCGTCGTCGGTGAGGATGTAGAGGGCGCCGCCGGGGCCCTGCACTACGTCGCGGATGCGCTGATTGAGATCGGTGAGCAGTCGTTCCTCGGCGACAACCCTGTCGTCTTTGACGACGAGCCGAATCAGGGCCTTTGCGGCCATTCCCCCTACGAAGAGATTCCCCTTCCACTCGGGAAACACGTCGCCAGTGTAAAACATCGCGCACCCCGGAGCGATATCGGGATACCAAAAATAGATGGGCTGCTCGGTGCCGGGCTTGGAGGTGGCACCGGTGCCCGCGATGGGGTCACCGTTGTATCGGCGGCCGTAGCTGACGTTGGGCCAGCCGTAATTGCCGCCGGGCTTGATGATGTTGACCTCATCGCCGCCGAGCGGGCCGTGTTCGACGACCCAGAGCTGTCCCGTGGCGGGATTGATGGCCGCGCCTTCGGGATCGCGGTGGCCATAGGAATATGTTTCGGGGAGCACGGTCGGATCGCTCAGGAACGGATTGCCCTTTGGAATCGAGCCGTCGGTATTCATGCGGATCACGCGGCCGGTAAAATTACGGAGGATGTCGGGATCGGTGGTCTCGTGATTGGAGCTGTCGTAGGAGGCGTCGTAAAAGCGGAAACGGTCGGCGCCGGTGACGAACATCGTGCCGTCGGACGCGAAAACGATGCGGCGATTCACGCCATCGATCAGCACCTGCACGTCTTCGAGATGCCTTTCGTCGTCGCTAAGGCGCGCGCGGCCGACGCGCTCTTCACCGACGCGCATGGTGCGGCGCTGGGCGACGGTGGCGTCCCAGACGTTTTTATAGAAATCGTCGATCGGATACGCGCCGGGGGGTTCACCGGGCGGCGGAGCGAAGTATGTGAAATAGATGAGGCGGTTGTGCGCGAAATCGGGATCGAGGGCGACGTCGTGGAGCGATTCGGCCGCGACGATTTTCGTGTCGGGCACGCCGGCGATCGGCGCGGAGTAGAAGCCGTTCATCTGGGCGACGCGCATAAAGCCGTAGCGCTCGGTGACCAGCATGTGGCCGTCGGGCAGAAACGCGAGGGACCACGGCGCCATGAGGCGCGTGATCACAGTGTCGACCTGGAGCGGCGGCGATTTCTTCGCGGGCGGAGGCGCGTTGGTCTGGCCGGGGAATGCAGGCTTCGGCGGCGGGTAATCGGAAGCTTTGGCCATTTGTGCGCGAGCGGGACTGCAAAAGATCGCGAGGAGCGCGAGTGCGAGCGCGAATTGGCATGCGCGGCGGGATGCGGCTGCTGCGAATGTTAACCCTCTCATTTCGTGGCTCCTCGTCGGACCGGTCGTGCTTGGCTCTCCGGTCGCGCCTAAACACTTCCGGGCTGAAGGACCCGGCGCTACGCTCAAACCTTAACCGCGGGCGTGAATCTTACTTGGAGTGACGGCGGTTGGCAATCGAAGGCGGACGGGCCGGCGGGGTCTTGCCGCATTGTGTGTGTCCGGCGGAATGGGCGTAGCGGTCGAAATCGAAACGGTCTAATCTTTCTTAGGGTGCTTTCAGGGGCGCGGCGGACTTTTGGTCCTGTGCTCGCGTTTCCAAGACCCGCATCACCGGAGCGATTTCATGTCCCCAAAGGGGCTCGGAGTAGAGGTCCTCGGCACGCTGGCGCTGGCTGCGCCGAAGCTCGATGAATTCCAGTTCGTAAAAGTGCGTGTGGAAGGGCCGGTGGCGCGGCTGACGCTCGATCGCCCGGATCACAATCTTCTGAACGAGCGCATGATCGCCGAGCTGACCGCGGGCATCAACACGCTCGGTGAGCGCAATGCAATCAAGCTGATCGTGCTCGATTCGGCGGGCAAGACTTTTTGCGGCGGCATCGAGCTCGGCGAATACACGCAACGGCGCGTGTTTCAATTGCTCGACGCGTTTCACGGCGCGTTTGCGGCGATGCTCGATACGTCGAAACCGCTGCTGGTGGTCGTGAACGGCCCCGCATTCGGCGGCGGCGCGGAATTGGCGGCGCTCGGCGACCTCGTGATCGCGACTCCCAAGGCGAAATTTGCGCAGCCGGAAATCAAGCTGGAAGTTTTTCCGCCGCTGGCCGCGGCTGTGCTGCCGTATATTCTCGGGCCGAAGCAGGCGCTCGAGCTCGTCCTCACGGGCGAGACGATTTCGGCGGAACGCGCGCGCGATATCGGGCTGGTGAACTGGCTGGTGCCCGAAGAAGAGCTGGAAAAGAAAGTCGAGGACGTGATCGCGAAGGTGACAGCGCAGTCCGGTCCTGTGCTGACCATGGCGAAGAAGGCCATTCTCGGCAGCCTCGGCGTGACGCTGCGCGAAGGCGTCCGCAACTCGATGAAGGTTTTCCTCAACGAACTCGCCGAACTCGAAGATTCGCAGGAAGGTTTACGTGCACTGGTTGAAAAGCGCGCCCCGAAGTGGAAGAACCGCTGAGGCAAATTCCGCGCCGCCTCGCGCGGATTGACACCATCGCAAGCGCAGCATACACTCACGAACGACAATTGAACTGGCGCGGGGATTCTGGAAGGTCGTGAAAATCGGCCACGGTCCCGCCACTGTGATCGGCTACCCATTTGAAGCGTCTACCGGACGGTTCTCAGGGTAAACCGAAAGTCAGGAACGCCCCCGAGCCAGCCGGAGCTAGCCCTCTTCGCGAGAAAGAGAGCGGCGATCAGCCTCGCGATTCTCGCGAGGCTTTTTTGTTGGATGGAGACTGAGCTTGGCGTTGCATGGAAGAAAGAGAGATTCTTCGGGCCAAACGGCGGCCCTCCCTTCGACTATGCTCAGGGCAGGCCGAATGACGGCGCCCTTTTGCGAATGCCCCCTGCGCGCGTGCTTGGCGATTGCGCTGCTGGCGGCGCTGTTTTCGTTCGCGGCGCCGCAAGCGGCCGCCGCGCGATTCTCGGCGAGCCATGGCGCGCAGGCGAGCAGCACGCGCGTGGTGATCGACGACGTGGGCCGCCGCGTGCTGATGCCGGCTCAGGTGAATCGCATCGTGACGCTCGCGCCGAATCTGACGGAAACCGTCTACGCGCTCGGCCTCGGCGACAAGCTCGTCGGCGATACGGATGTTTGCGACACGCCGCCCGCCGCGATGCAAAAGCCGCACGTCGGCGATCCGCAGGACCCGAGCCTCGAAGCGATCGTCGCGCTGCGGCCCGATCTCGTGTTGGCGACCACTTCGATCAATCGCGAGGAGACAGCCGATGCGCTGGCGCGGCTCGGCATCGCCGTTTACACCACGGCCGGCGACACGCAGACCATGCTCGAAATGCTCGATTCGATGGCGAAGATGGGCGACCTGATGGGCGCGGGGCCGCAGGGCGACGCCGTCGTGGCGCGTCTGCGGGCGCGTCTTGATGCGCTGCACGCGCGACTTGCCGGCTGGCCGATGGCGCACGTGCTCTTTGTGGTCTCGCAGGACCCGCTGATCACGATTGGGCAAAAGACGTTTATCGCGGATGCGCTGCGCTGGGCTGGCGCCGAATCGATGGTGCTTACCGATCAGAATTGGCCGCAGCTGAGCCTCGAAGAGGTGGTGCGGCTGCAGCCGGAGTACATCATCTTCGCCGGAGGCCATGGCGATACGGCGGCATCCGAGCTGGCGGGCTTGCGCGCGCGTCCCGTGTGGCGTGATCTCGATGCGGTTGAACAAGGCCACGTGGTGAATCTGAGCGAGGAGTCGATTCGGCCTTCTCCCGGGCTGGTGGATGCGATTGAGCAGCTCGCGCGTGAGGTGCATCCCAAGGCATTTTCGGAAGAAGGCGAAATTCGAAATACGAAATTCGAAACACGGCGGGCATTCGGGGCGGCAGGCATTGCCACATGGGGATGCAATCAATGCGGCCGCTGACCTCGCGCCGCGTGGCCATGATTTGCCTCGGGCTGGGCCTCGTATTGTTTGCGGCGGTGGTGATTTCGCTGCGCATGGGGGCGTATCCGATCAGCATCAGAGACATTGTTATCACGCTCTTCCAAGGCGCGCTGGGCCGCTGGAACGACATTCCCTCCGAATTTAGGCTCGTCGTATTCGGGCTGCGGCTGCCGCGGATTGCGCTGGGGATTCTGGTCGGAGCATCGCTCGCCACGTCCGGCGCGGGTTTTCAAGCGCTGCTGCGCAATCCGCTCGCCGATCCTTACGTGCTGGGAGTTTCGAGCGGGGCCGCGCTCGGCGCGATCATCAGCCTGATCGCGGCGCCGCACACGGCCGGCCTGATTCAAGTGGCCGCATTCGCCGGTGCGCTCGCCACGATCGCGGCAGTCTATTTTCTGGGGCGGCGCGGCGGCCAGCTCGACAGCGCAACTTTGCTGCTGGGCGGCATCATCACCGCGTCGTTTCTTTCGGCCGTGATTATGTTTCTGATGACCTTGCTCAGCACGCGCGATTTGCGCGGCATGGCTTTCTGGCTGATGGGCGATCTTCAGATGACGATGCCAACTCACCCGCTGCCGTGGTTTGGGGCGTTGTTCACGGTATTTGCGATCGCGGCCGGGGCGATTTACGGGGCGTCTTCCGATCTGAATTTGATTCTCACCGGCGAGCAGGAGGCGCGTCACCTGGGAGTGAACGTCGGACTCGTGAAAATCGTGGTGTACGTCGCCGCATCGGTGCTGACCGGCCTTGCAGTTTCCGTGAGCGGCGCGATCGGCTACGTGGGGCTGCTGGTGCCGCATCTGATGCGCATGCTTTTCGGCAGCGATTACCGGATTTTGATTCCGGCGTCCGCGATCGGCGGCGCGATTTTGATCGTCGTGGCGGACACGCTTGCGCGCACGGTGGTGGCGCCGACGGAATTGCCTGTTGGCGCGATGACGGCGCTGGCGGGCGCGCCCGTGTTCATTTATCTCATGCGGCGGAGGGTGCGATGAGCACGCCAACGCCGACTCCATCGCCATCGCTTGCCTCGGCCGCGCCCATCGCGATTGGCGCGAACGTGCCGCGCGTGAAGGTAGAGCAAGCAAGCTACGCCTACGCGGCGACCGACCGCTCCGCGCCGAAATTCGCGCTTGGTCCCGCGAGCTTCGAGGCGAGGCAGCGCGAACTGGTTGCGATACTGGGTCCGAACGCGAGCGGCAAATCGACGCTACTGCGGCTGCTCGCGGGCCTGGCCAAGCCGCTCTCGGGCCGCATCGAAATCGACGGCACCGAAATCGGCAAGCTCGATCTGCGGACGCGCGCGCAGCGCATCGCGCTGGTGCAGCAGGAAAGCGAGCTGCTGTTTCCGCTGCGCGTGTGGGAATACGTCTTGCAGGGGCGCTATCCGCACGGGCGGCGGCTGCGCTTCGAATCGGATGAGGATTGCCTGCTCGCCGGAAACGCGCTCGCCCAGGTGGGCGCCGATGCGCTGCGCGATCGTTGGATGGACCGGCTTTCCGGCGGCGAAAAGCAGCGGGTGATCCTGGCGCGCGCGCTGGCGCAGCAGCCTTCGCTGCTGCTGCTCGACGAGCCCACGCAGCATCTCGATATCGGCGGCAAAGTGGAATTGCTGCGGCGGCTGCGGAAGCTGGCGGATGGCAACCGTTACACCGTGCTGGTGGTGACGCACGAGCTCGATCTCGCCGCGGAATTTGCCGACCGCGTCGTCCTGCTGCACAAGGGCAAGTGCCTGCGCGTCGGGACGCCGGCGGAGGTGTACGAGCCCGCGCTGCTGAGCGAGGTTTTCGACGCGCCGATCGAGGTTGAGATGCGCGCCGGCGGGAAGCCGCGCGTGATTTTGCGCGGGAATTCGTAGGGACCCGAAATTCGAAACACGAAATTCGAAAAGCGCCGTTTTGAGTCCGAAGCGGATCGCAAGCATCGGGCGGGTTTGAAACCCGCCCCTACAAATTGTGCACTTCATTCGCGGGGGCGCGCATTTGGCTCCCGCAAACGGCGGCTTCGCAGGCGAGGCCGGCGGCGACAATCACGCGAGACTCCGCGCACGGGAAGACGGTGAAGATCCGTCGCCGCCGCGCGACTGTAAGGCGGAGGAATTTCGGCGCGCGCCACTGGCCCGCGCGGTGAATCGAAGCGATTCGATTCGCTGCCGGGATGGGAAGGCCGCGCCGTAGCCCCGATCGAATCGATCGGGGCGATCCGCCAAGCCAGGAGACCGGCGGAGTCTCAATCCTGATTTCGCATGCTCGCCGCATGTGAATCGGGACAACCTTCAGCTCCCGCGCGAGAGGGAGAGGAGGACACCATGAGACTTCGTGTTTCCTTGCTGCTTTTCCTAGCTGCTCCGCTGCTTTTTGTTCACTCAACATCCGCACAGACGTCAGGTTCCGGTTCGTCGCGCTTGGCCGCGATTCAGGGAACCGTTTACGATCCGCAAGGGCGCGCCGTGCCGGGCGCGAGCGTGAGCCTGCTTTCCGCGATGGTCGCGGTCGGCGACACGCAGACAAATTCCAAGGGCGAGTATCGATTCGATGGGCTGCTCGCAGGGACGTTCACGATCGCCGCGAATGCGCCGGGATTTACGGCGCTCGCACAGCAAATCGCCGTCGCGAGCGGCGAAACGCGCACGGCCGATCTACATCTAGCGCTCACCGTTGTGCAGGAACAGGTCGTCGTGTCGGCGTCGCTCGGCGGGGCCTTGGCGCCGCAGACCGGCTCGTCGGTCACCGTCGTCACGCAGCAGGAGATTCAGGACGAGGGCGTCAATACGCTGGCCGATGCGCTGCGCAATGTTCCCGGCGTCGCGATCAACCGCACGGGGCAGCTGGGCGCGGTGACGAGCGCGTTCATTCGCGGCGGAAATTCCAACTACGACCTCGTGATGATCGACGGCATTCCCATGAACGATTTCGGCGGCGGCTTCGACCTCATGCCGCTTCCGGTGGATGGCGTGGAGCGCGTGGAGGTGATGCGCGGGCCGGAAAGCGCGCTGTATGGCGAGAACGCCGTCGCGGGCGTGATCAACGTCATCAGCGAGCCCGGCGAGGGCACGCCGCATTTCAGCTTTCTCGGCGAAGGTGGCAGCTACGATACTTGGCGCATCGCCACCAGCGGCGCGGGGCTCACGCATGGACTGAGTTGGGCCTACAGCCTCGCGCGGCTCAGCACTGACGGGCCGGTGCCGTACGACACCTATCGCAATCAGACATCGTTCGTGAGCCTCGGCTATTCGCGCAGCCCGCGGCGGCAGTTCAACATTCATTTCTTTGGCGATGCGGGGCGCGAATGGAATCCCGGGCCGTGGGGCTCCGATCCGGATGGGTTGTATCCGGGGTTGGCCACTGCGGCGACATTTCAGAAGCAGGACCTTTTCGGCTACCAGGCGAATTACACCGAGCAGTTCTCGAGCCGCGTCCAGCAAGTGACGACCGTGAGCGCGGCGACCGATCAGTATTCGTTTCCATCGCAGTTTGGCAATTCGTTCACCAAGAATGTCCGCGTCGTCGCGAATACGCGAAGCGAAATCGCGCTCTCGACGAAAGATTCACTGGTGGCGGGATTCGAATTCGACCACGACACATATAAGGACACGTATGTGACCGATGCGGATTATGTGCCGTTCACGCTGCCGAGAGATACCTACGCGTTTTTTGCCGAGAATCGCTGGAACGCAGGGAATCGGTGGTTTCTCAGCGCCGGCGTGCGCGTGGACAACATTCGCACTGGCGATTTGCCTGCGGATGAGACGGACGCGGGGCGGCCGTTCATTCCGGCGAGCTCGATCACGCAGGTGGACCCGCGGATTTCGGTTGCGTATCTCGCGCGGGAATCGGGCGATGGATTTTTCGGCGCGACGCGCATCCACGGCAGCTTTGGCATGGGCATTCGTCCGCCGGACGGCTTCGAGCTTGGCTTCACGGATAATCCGCAGCTGAAGCCCGAGAAAAACATCAGCTTCGATTCGGGCGTCGAGCAGCGATTCTGGGGAGACAAGGGCGCGCTCGACACCACGTTTTTCTACAATCGCTACAAGGATCAGATCGTCACGCTGGGCGGGTCGTTTGCGAATCTGAGCACGTTTTCATCAGCCAACATCGCGAATTCGCGCGCGTACGGCCTCGAAAACAGCCTGCGGTTGCATCCGATCCGCTCGCTCGAAATCGCCGCAGAATATACGTGGCTGAATACGGCGATCCTCGCGCTCAACGGGTCGACGAGCGACGTGGCGCTGCCGTTCTCGGTGGGCCAGCAGCTGATCCGGCGGCCGCGCAGCTCGGCGGGCTACGACATCACGTGGACCTACCGGCGGCTGATGCTCAATTCCAATGCGAGCATTCGCGGCGCGGTCCTCGATCTCGAGCCGAATCTCGGCAGCTACGCCTGCACGCTCGGCCTGCAATGCCTGTTCTGGAGCCAGGGGTATGTCGACGTGAACGCCGGCTTCGCGTATCAGCTTCCGCGCGGCGTCCAAATCTACGCCCGGCTGAATAATTTCCTCAACCAGCATTACGAGGAGTCGTTCGGCTATCCGACGCTGTGGCTGAATTTCGTCTCGGGGATCAAATTCAATTTCCCGGCGGAACCCTCGGGCGCAAGCCGCTAGCGTTCCCCATCGTCCGTAGGGGCGGGTTTCAAACCCACCCCTACTCCGGAATTGACCCCGACGCGCAGTTTGGCACTTGCCCGATTGTCCGACTCGCCTGGATTTAGCAAATTCTGAGCTAAAATGCGCGCATGTTAAGCGGTGGCTGGCTCTATGTCTCGGTCATTCTACTGACAAGCTGGTTGGCTCTGTTATGTCGAGCAGCCTGGAAGTCACTGAAGACTCGCGGGTCGAACAGGAAACAAACGTTCCGCACGCACCTGACTAGCGCTGGCATTGTACTGTTGGCAGTCGCGGTCGGATCATTGTGGCTTCTTCATCTGTCTTGGATTTCGCCGGGCATTTCGCAGCGCCTCGGGGTGACAACCATTGAGATCCTTTCTTTTCTTCTGTTCTTTCCCACATTACTCGGCTTCGTGACGAGTGCTGTAGGCAGTGGACGAATACGACTTCTGGGCATTGGGACGTCCGTGGCTACTGGACTGTGGTGGTTCTTTCTTGCGACTGCTGCTGGCATCTCAATGGGAGCACCGCTAGCCCGCCACCCAACAAGGTTCCTGATTACCGAAAGGTACGTCGGCTGGGTCGAAGTGAAGTATGCCGTCGTTGGATCCTCCGCGCTTCCCATTAATCGCGGCACGTTAGTTTGCCGAATTCCTGAAGGAGGATTGCTAAGCACTTCGTCGCGACTGGAAGAAGGTTGGGCGAAGGATAAGTATTTCTACTATTCCGCAGATGGCTCGGTTACCGCTCTAAGAGACACAGGTTGGGGAGGTGGTGGAATGATCTGGGGAGATGCAAATACGACGGTCGAGCAGTACTTCTATGTCGGTACGGAGAAGCAGTATCGCCATGCCGTGGCATCAAACGAAGGCCGTCCATTCAACGAAAGTAGGAACGGGCAGAGCATCCCTCAGAGCCATTAAGGGGCTCGGCTCGTCGCAACTCCTGATTAACGCGCCCGCCCAACAATTACAGTGATTCACTCCCGGGGGTGAGGTTGCGGCGAGCATCTTGTCTCTGCCCTCCCACTGCGCGCCGCTGCGACTGCCGAATGTCGCGGCGGCGGCCAGTGCTATAATCGTTCGCTTATCATGAGCAAGACTGCACAAGATACGACGAAGGTGACGCCGGAGGTGATGGCGCGCTACGAGGCTGTGATCGGGCTGGAGGTGCACGCGCAGCTCGACACGGTGACGAAGGCGTTTTGCGGCTGCTCGACGAAATTCGGGGCCGCGCCGAATTCGAATACGTGTCCTGTGTGCCTGGGGCTGCCGGGGGCGCTGCCGGTGCTGAACAAGCGGGCGCTGGAGCTGGCGCTGCGCGCGTCGCTGACGATCAACTGCACGATTCAGCCGCGCTCGCGCTTTGCGCGCAAGAACTACTTCTATCCCGATCTTCCCAAGGGCTACCAAATTTCGATGTACGAGCTGCCGCTGGCGCTCGCGGGCGGGATCGAGATCGAAGTCGAGGGCGAGAAGAAGCGCATCGGCATCACGCGACTGCACATGGAAGACGACGCGGGCAAGAGCCTCCACGAGGGCTTCCCCGAATCCGACCGCTGGAGCTACATCGATTTCAACCGCTGCGGCGTCCCGCTGATCGAAATCGTTTCCGAGCCCGACCTGCGCACGCCCGCCGAGGCCTACGCGTATCTCAACACGCTGAAACAGATCCTCGAATACACGGAAGTGAGCGATTGCAACATGGAGGAAGGCTCGCTGCGCTGCGATGCCAACGTGAGCGTGCGGCTGCGCGGCGCGCCGAAATTCGGGACGAAGGCCGAGGTGAAGAACCTGAATTCGTTCCGCTATCTGGCGCACGCGCTCGAATACGAAATCGAGCGGCAAATCGGCGCGATCGAGTCGGGCGGGACGATTTCGCAGGAGACGCGGCTGTGGAACGTCACCGCGGGGCGCACCGAGCCGATGCGCTCGAAGGAATTCGCGCACGACTACCGCTATTTCCCCGATCCCGATCTGCTGCCGGTAACGATATCGCTGGCGACGATCGATGGCGTGCGCGAGGCGATGCCGGAATTGCCGAACGCGAAGGTCGCGCGCTTCCTGCGCGACTATGGCATCACGCCGTACGACGCAGGCGTGCTGACCGCGACGCGGGCGCTGGCGGAATATTTCGAGGTGACGGTGAAGGCTGGCGCGCCGGCGAAAGCCGCCGGGAACTGGATTTCGGGCGAGCTGCTGCGTCATCTGAAGGATGCAGGCAAGGAGATCGCCGATTGCCCGCTCGCGCCCGCGGCGCTGGCCGAACTGCTCGCGAAGATCGAAAAGGGCGAGATCACCGCCGCGAGCGGGAAGAAAGTATTCGCGAAGATGTTCGAAACCGGGAAGGGCGCGGCCGAGATCATCGCGGCCGAAGGCTTCTCGCAGATTTCAGATACGAGCGCGATCGAGAAAATCGCGCGCGAGATCGTCGCGAAGAATGCGGACAATGTGGCAAAATACCGCGCCGGAAATGAAGGCGTATTCAAGTTTTTCGTCGGCCAGGTGATGCGCGAGACGCGCGGCCAGGCCAATCCCCAGCTCGTCAACGAAATCGTCAAACGCGTTCTAAGCGAATAGATCGAGCGCGCTCATCCCCATGCCGTGCGACGGAGGATCACCATGCTCAAGGAAGGCGACAAGGCCCCGAAATTTTCGCTCTACGGCGGACGACGGCAGCACGGTTGCGCTCGCGGATTTCAAGGGGCGCAATCTCGTCCTCTATTTTTATCCCAAGGCCGATACGACGGGCTGCACGAGCGAAGCGATCCAGTTTCGCGACATGCTCGGCGATTTCGAGGCGGCCAACGCGGCGATCGTCGGCGTGAGCGGCGATTCGGTGGCGGCGCAGGCGAAATTCAAGGAGAAGTACGACCTGAATTTTCCGCTGCTGGCGGACACGAAATTCGACGTGATCGAGGCGTACGGCGCGCGCCGCATGAAAAGCTTCTTCGGCAAGACGGCGCTGGGGATCGTCCGCAGCAGCTTCTGGATCGGCACCGACGGGAAGATTCGCAAGATCTGGCCCAAAGTGACGGTGAAGGGCCACGCCGCGGATGTGCTCGAGACCATCAAGGCGGGCGCGGCACCGGTTGCGTCGCGTTCGGCTACACCGTAACGCGAAACGAATCGCCCTGCTGGTCGATGAGCGCGTTGTCGATGAGGCGCGTGGCGCCCACGCGCGCGGCCACCAGCGCGTAGCACGTTTTTCGCAGGCTGACCACGGGCTCGAAGGTGTCCGCGTCTACGATCTCGGCGTAATCGAGCGCCACGCCGGGCTCGGGATCGAACACGCGCCATATCGCGGCGATGAGGCGCGCCGCATCGCGCTCGCCCTTCGCTACTTCGCGCCGCACGGCGTCGAGCGAACGATACAGCGCTGTGGCCGACTGGCGCTCGGCGCCCTTCAGATACGCGTTGCGCGAGGAGAGCGCGAGGCCGTCTGCTTCGCGCACGATCGGGCAGACGACGATCTCCGCGTCGAGGTTCAAATCCGCGGCCATCTGGCGGATGATGCGCGCCTGCTGCGCGTCCTTGCGGCCGAAAAACGCGAAGCGCGGCTGCGCGATCTCGAGAAGCTTCAGCACCACGGTAGTGACGCCGCGAAAATGGCCGGGCCGCACGCGCCCTTCGAGCACGTCGCCCAGCCCTTCGACCGTGACCGCCGTGCGAAATCCCGGCGGGTAAATTTCTTCCGGCGGCGGCGCAAAAATGTAATCGACGCGCAGGTCTTCGAGCGCCGCCTGGTCCACGTCGAACGTGCGCGGATATTTCTTGAAATCTTCATTGGGGCCAAACTGCGTGGGATTCACGAAAATCGAGACGACGACGGGCGAGCACTGCTTCTGCGCCTCGCGCACGAGCGAAAGATGGCCTTCGTGCAGCGCGCCCATCGTGGGGACGAGCCCGAGGACGCGCTCTTTCACGCGCGCGTCGCGAGCGACCTGCTTCATCCACGCAGTTGTGCGAATGATTTCCACGCGGAGGGCCGGGAGGTTCAGCCTGTGCGCAGGCGGCGAATCGTCATGCGCTGGCCTGCGCTGCAGCGCGCTCGCGGTAGAAGAAGATCAGATCGGTTGCGATGGGCTTGGCGCCGAGCTGCCGCAGCATCGTCGCAATTTGGCCGCGATGATACGACCCGTGATTGGCGACGTGCTGCAGGCACTGCCAGAGCGGCTGCGAGAATGCCACGCCCGCCGTGGTTTTGAATTGGACCACGCGTTGAACATCCTCGGTGCTGAGTCCCGCGACGTAATCGACGAGCGTGCTATCCATTTCCGTCAGGCGCTTGCGGATCGATTCGAAATCGGGGAAATCCGCGGCCGAGGGCAGCCCCGCCGCGACGCGCCCCTGCCAGCGTTCGAGCCAAATCCATTCGGCGCCGTAGATATGGGCGAGCGTGTCGCGCAGCGAGTGGAAGCTCGAGCCGAGGTCGCGCGTGAATTGCTCGGGCGCGAGGCTCGAACACGTATCGAGCGTGCGGCGGTTGGCCCAGGCGTTGAAATCGTAGAGCAGGCGAAAATCGTTGTTGTCCATGCGAGTTCTCCCTCCGTTCCACATTGATGTTCGTGCTCGTGTACCGAGGCGAAGACTGCCGGGCTAAAGCACCCGGCGCTACATTTAAATCTTTACCTTGACGGGCTTTTCGCGCAGCTCCGCTGTGGAATGATATGACTCCGCATCCGACGGGAACTTGCCGCTGCGAACGTCGCCGCAATATTCCGTGACCGCGCGCGTGACTTCCGCCGCGAGATCGGCGTAGCGCCGGACGAATTTCGGCGTGTAGCCTTCGGTGAGCCCCACGAGATCGTGGAACACGAGCACCTGGCCGTCGCAATCAGGACCCGCGCCGATGCCAATCGTGGGAATGCGCAATTGCTTGGTGATGCCCGCCGCGAGTTCGCGCGGCATCGATTCGAGCACCACGGCGAAGGCGCCTGCCGCCTCGACGGCGCGCGCATCGCGCTCGACGTGCCGCGCCGCATCCACCGATTTGCCCTGCACGTGAAATCCGCCCATCGCATTGATCGATTGCGGCGTCAGCCCGACGTGGCCCATCACCGGAATTTCGGCTTCCACCAGCCGGTGAATCAATTCGAGGCGCCGCTCGCCGCCCTCGATTTTCACGGCTTCCGCGCCGCCCTCTTTCACGAGGCGCATCGCGTTGCGCACCGAGTCTTCGATCGACACGTGGAAGCTGCCATAGGGCATGTCGGCGACGAGCAGCGCGTGGCGCGTGCCGCGGCGAACCGCGCGAACGTGATGCAGCATTTCGTCGAGCGTGACCGGCAGCGTGCTGTCGTAACCGAGCACGGCCATGCCGACCGAATCGCCCACGAGAATGATATCCACGCCGGCATCATCGAGAAGGCGCGCGGTCGGATAGTCGTATGCGGTGAGGCAGGTGATCTTGTCTTTCAATTCAGGAGAGCCGCCGGATGGAACAGTCTTGCGCGAAAGAATGTCGGGCACGGAAACCCTCCCGTTGCCCGCGTGCCGAAGCATACTCATGTTACCCCCTGGTGCCGCTCCCAAGCCTCGGGATGCAGCCCGCCAAACACAGCAATCGTAGCAGAACACGGCCCACGCCGCAAAGATTCGCGACCTATGGGTAGTGGCGCCATCGGTAAAGGCACCACTACCCCATTGTGTAGGCCCTACTCTCTCACGGCGTGCATGCGAGCGAAGGCGACGTCAGGATGCTTTCGTTCGCATAGCTGTACGCGCCATCAATGGCGCTCGACGGCGTCTCGCGCGTGAACCATTGCAGCAGCGCCAAGGTCTGCGGGTGATACGTGTAGCCGTTCAGCGATACAGGGAATGCCGGATAGGGGAATATCTCGACAGGGTCTCCCACTTCCAGCAGGTTGCCGCCGCAATTCCCCGAGCCATCGGGTTCTTGCCAGGGCGGAACGAGATTATTCGTGTAGGGATCGTTCGCCCACTCGCCGATTTCGTGGCTCAGCGGGAGGATGTCCTGAACTCCGCCGCCGAAATCGTCGGCTTCGGAAAGCCACGAGGCCCACGCGAACGTCTGCGCCGGATTGCCGACGACTCCGAGCACCGGCCCGGCGCCGTGAAACCCAATGACGCAGCAGTCGAAAATCTGGCCGTTCTCGTAGAGGGTGACGTCCTTGGTGAGCACGATCGGAAGGCGGGTTGGGTCGACATTCTCCAGCTCGAGGATCGTTTCCATTTGCCCGGCGAAATAATCGATGTCCACATCGGCAAACGGCTGGCCGCTGGGGGGTATGTACAGGCATACCGAATCTTCGGGCGGAACTTCGATCGTCACGGGCTGGAGCATCTGCGGCTCGCCCAGCAGCGTGTGCCAGCTCCTGCCCATGACCTTGTTGAACTCAGCTCGCAGATCAGCGTCCGTATACTGCGTGTACCCAGTGGAGAAGTTGGCCGCCTCGAAGTCGGGCGAGTTGAACGTGTTCTGCAAGGTGCCGCGGCCGGGGCCGAAAGTTACCGGATTCCCGTTGGCGTCGACACAGCCGTCGAGCACCATGTTCACGGGAATCATCTGCGTGCCGACCCACGTCGTGCCTCCGCGGCGTGGATTCTGGCCCGCCATGATGTAGGGGTACTGTACGCTCTGGTACGTGAATGAACCGTGCCAGTGCGGGATGGTCGGTATCGGACCGCCGCTACCGCCGGCGTTCCCGTTGGAGTCGCCGTCGTTTCGAAGCGCGGCCTGCGTCGCCGAAGCGAGCTTATTGATGGTCTTGAACTTTGGTTGGACGCTGGTGGACTCGATTGGTTTGGCATTGGCCGGTACTCCAGCGCTGCCTGCCTGCCCAAAAACGGCCGGTGAGGCGTACGTCACACACAGGACTGCCAAGAGAAGCTGAGCTTTTCGCATGGGGTCCTCCTCGCGAATTCAAAATGGCCGGGAGTATATACCAGAAGGTTAGCGGGAAGGCGCTAAAATTTGCGAGGTAGTCTCGGTGCGAGCAGCCGGAAATCTCAGACGTGCGCGACGGGCTCCGGAGGCGGAGCCACCGCCGGGAGGTGAGTTTCCACGCCGCGCCAACCGACCGGGCGCCCTCGCACCGCTTCCTTAACCGAGCGGAAGAGCACCACGTACATCATCTGGCGGTAATAGAAGCGCTGGATGATCAGCGGGGCGAGCAGCGTCCACTCTTCCTTCTTTTCGAGCGCGAACGCGACCACGCAGGTGAAAAGGTCGATTAGCATGAAGAGCGCGAAGAAAATCAGCGAGCGTTCCACGTCCTGCGAAGTCCATAGCTGAGGCAGTTGCGCCACGCGCAGCTGCGCCAGCCCCCAGAGGACGAGCGACAGAATAAACAACAGATCGATCACCGGCGAAACGAGCGGCAGAATGATCTGGAACAGGAAAATATTCGGAATCGCGACCCATCCAAGAGTGCCGTATTTCGGGTTTCCGGCCGTGTCGCGATGCTTCCACACGGCCTGGAGCGTGCCGTAGGTCCAGCGGAAGCGCTGGCGAATCAGCGTGTCGACGGTTTCCGGCACTTCGGTGCGGCCGATCGCGTCTTCGTCGTAGAGAATCTTCCAGCCGTTGCGCCGGATGGTCAACGTGAGGTCCGTGTCTTCCGCCACCGTATCGCCCGAGAATCCGCCGCTTTCGCGCAGGACGTCCGCGCGCCACGCGCCCGCCGCTCCCGGCACCACAGGAATGCAATTCAGCAGGTCGAAAGCGCGCTTCTCGAGATTCTGGCTGGTGATGTATTCGAGCGCCTGCCAGCGCGTGATCCACTTGTTGCGGTTGGCCACTTTCACGTTGCCGGCGACCGCGGCTACCTTTGGATCGGCGAAGTGCCGGATCAAGCGCGGCACCGCCTCCGGATCGACGATCGTATCCGCATCGATCGAGACGATCACCTGTCCCGTGGCCTCGGCCAGCCCGTGGTTGAGCGCGGTGGGCTTCCCGCGATTCGGCTGCTGCAGCAAGCGGACGCGGCGGTCGCGGCCAAAATTTTCGCGCACGAGTTCGGCGGTGCGATCGGCTGAGCCGTCGTCCACCACCAGCACTTCGAGGCGCGGATAGCCCGAGGCGAGCGCCGCGTGCACCGTATCGACAATCACCGATTCTTCGTTGTACGCCGGGATCAAGATCGTCACGCGCGGCTGATATTCCGGATGGTCGAGCGGCGCCGGACGCATTTTCTCGATCAGCGCCAGCACGCCGACGATCAGCGCGCGCCCGCTCACCAGCACGATCCCGGCGATGAAGATGAACGCGATTCCCTGCCGCAGCAGCCGGAACACGTCGAAGATGAAGGCGTCGACGCGCGCCATCAGCCATTCCTTGTGTGAAAGCGGAGGCATCATCTGCGCGCGCGTCTGCCCCAGCAGATCCGAGACGGAGACGAATTGGTAGCCCTTGGCGCGCAATCCGTCGATGATCCGCGGCAGCGCCTCGACGGTGTGGATGCGGTTGCCGCCGCCGTCGTGGAGCAGGATGATGTTTCCCTTATTGGCTTCCACGTCCTCGAGGACGCGCTGCACGATATCGTCCGTCGGGGGCGGCTTTTCGCCGTCGGCTTCGCCCCAATCGTGCGGATCGATGCGCCCGCCGACGAGCACGTAGCCCATCTCCTGCGGTACGGGCAGCATCTGGATTTCGGTGGCGGATTCCGGCTCGTGATCGATTCCGTACGGCGGGCGGAAGAGCGTGGTCTTCACGCCCAGGCTGCTTTCGATCAGGAGTTCGGTAAGGTTCAGCTGGATTTCAAGGTCGGATTTCTTGATCGTCTCGAAATCTGGGTGCGTGAACGTGTGGTTGCCGACTTCCTCGCCGAGCGCGTACTCGCGCTTCACGATGTTGTCGGACGCGTTGGCATTTTCGCCGATCACGAAGAAAGTGCCCGGCGCTTTCTTCTTTTCCAAGATATCCAGAATTTTCGGCGTCCAGTCGGGATCGGGGCCGTCGTCGAAGCTCAGCGCCACTTTGTGCGGCGCGGCGCCCACCTGCTGAATGCGCCACGACATCGGATAGCTCTGGAAGCTCTCATCGTCGAAGTCGTCCGAGCTCGCGTCGTAATCGAGAGTTCGCGAGCCGCTTTGCGGCGTTCCGGTGATGCGCCAGATGTCGCCCGCGCCTTCGAGGATCAAATCGTAGCCGGGAGGAACCTGCTCGAGTTTGGCGCGCGTCGGATCGTCCGCATGCGTCGCATCCCAAATATCCCACATCGACGGGTCTTCGAGGCCGAGACGCCACATCGCTGTGCCGCGCACACCCGCGCGCTCGGCGGCGCGGAGCTCGTTGTACGCCGTGATGCCGTCCAGCATCCAGACGTTGTGCGCCTGATTGTCCTCATCGTCGTAGGAATAGTGGAGGTTGAAGGAATCCGGATCGTAGAGAACGTCTGAACCGGATTCGACGGCGGTCACCACTCCCTGCTGAAAGCTGATCGCCTTCGCGACCGGCTGCGAGGCATCCTTTTTCGTTTTTACCGGCCAATCGTAGCCATACGTCGCGATTCCCATGATCAGCTTATCCGGCGGCACCAGCTTGACCATGTTGTCGATGTTCCTGACGAACCAATCCTGCGGCGCGATCGGCCCCGGCAGCGACGTCGGCCAGTGGAAATCGTAGTTCATCAGGATGATGGCGTCCGTCTGCGCGGCAAAATATTTGTAGTCGTAGCTCCAGTCCGCGGCAGGCAGCGCGACCATCAGCTTCAGATTTTTCGCGTGCAGGTCCGCCGAAAGGTCGTGGATGAACTGCTGAAAATCCTTCATGCTCGATTCCGGCATCGATTCGAAATCGACCACGATTCCAGGCTCGTGCTGCGCGTCGGCGTACTCCTCGATCTGCGTGGCCAGGTGTTCGCGGGCCGCTGGATTCGCCAGCATCTGCAGCATCGTGGGCGGACACCAGACGTTCGTCTTCGCGTCGTAGTTATTCACCATCGCCATCACTTGCATGTCGACGGGAGGGTTCTTGGCCTGCAGCGACTGCAGAAACGCGGCGAGCTTCGGATCGGGGTCCACCGTGAGAGTTCCGTCCACCGAAACGGCGGCCAGCGCCTCGGGAATCAGCAGGTCCAGGTCCTTGTAGTGCAGTTCCAGCGACGTCAGAGCCGTGTAGTCGTCGCTCACGTAAAACGCAGCCCGCAGCGGGTTGTAGCTCTGGGGGACCTTGCCGAGTGCCGCCACTTTTTTCTTTCGCTCTCGCAGCGGCTTTTTGGGCTTCCAGCGGATGGCGTGCAGGCTGGCGTGCGTGTCCGTGCGCAGAATCTCCGGCAGCTCGGGATTGCGCCCGATGTTGAGCACGAAGATCAGGAGGACCAGCGTGAAGACAGCGCCGGCGATTTCGAGCGCGAGCCGGGTTCTCCGCCAGCGCCGCCTTTCCTGATCGTAGAAAATGGGCTTGCGTTCAGGCATGCGTACAATCCAAGCTAATCATCCATCACATCGAGAAATGAACTGGACCCCCACAGCTAAGATGCGTGCAAACGCGGTTTGTGCTGCACTCGCCGGACTGGTACTGCGTTTTTACTTCATTCTCAAGTTCCCCGCAAGCGATTCGGGGGATGCGCCATTTTACATCGAGCTGGCCCGGAACTGGCTGAAGAACGGGGTGTATGGCCTTTTGATTAACGGGCGCCTAATAGCGGTCGACATGCGCGTTCCGGGCTATCCGGCGTTTCTCGCGGCCATTTTCGCGTTTGCGGGAAAGTCGCCGCGGGCGGTGATGTTCGCGCAGGCCGCGCTCGACGTTGCCGGGTGTTTCGTGATCGCGCTGATTGCCGCGCGGCTTGCGCCCGAGGCCTCGCGCCGCCGCATCACGATCGCCGGGCTCTGGCTCGCCGCGCTGTGCCCGTTCACGGCCAACTACTCGGCCGTGGTGCTGACCGAAGTTTTGGTGACGTTCCTCACCGCGCTCGCGATCCTCGTGCTGCTCGAGGCCAATCGCCGCGAAATGATTGGCGCGTCCGCCACGGGCAACCCGCGCGGATTGAGCCCGTGGTTTCTCGGCGGGCTCATCGCCGGCTTCGGCACGCTTGTGCGGCCGGAGACTCCGCTTTTGCTTGCCGCGACCGGCCTCATGCTCGCCGCGCGCTGGTGGCGTCCGCGCGATTGGAGGAAGCTCGCGCGCGCGGGCGTGTTGATGGCGGCGGGGCTCGCGCTGCCGCTTGTGCCGTGGGCCGCGCGCAATTGGCGCACGCTGCACGAAGTGTGCCTCCTCGCTCCGCGCTACAGCACGCTGCCCGGCGAATTCGAGCCGCTCGGATTCGACCGTTGGATCGGCACGTGGCTCTGGCGCATGCACGACGTGTATCCAACGCTATGGGCAATCAACGACGAACCCATTCAGATCGGCGATCTGCCTCAATCCGCATTCGAATCGGCGGAGGAGCGAACGCGCGTCGCCGCGTTGCTCGAGCGGTACAACAACACGCTCACTCTGACGGGCCAGCAGGACAGCGCCTTCGCCGAAATCGCCCGCGAGCGCACCGCGCGCGACCCGCTGCGTACTTACGCCAAGATTCCGCTACTGCGCTCGTTCGCGCTGTGGTTCACGCCGCGCATCGAGCTGTTGCCCTATTCGGGGCAGATGGTGCCATTTGCGAGCGAGTGGGAGGACGATCGCGAGGATCTTCTCGTCACCCTCGCTTTCATCGCGATAAATGGTGCGTACTTCGCTCTGGCGCTGATTGGCGCCTGGGTCGCGCGCGGGCGCTGCGGCTGGGGGATTTTGGTTGCGTTTATCCTGCTGCGGACGATTTACATCGCGGGATTCGTCGAAACGCCGGAGCCGCGCTACGTCCTCGAATGCTTTCCAGCCGTGATCGCGCTTGCCGCGCAGGCGTTTTCCGCGCGGTGGCGGTGGCGCCGGCGAGCGGCGCCTCAGCTTTCCTCGACCGGCTCGGGGTGAATCGTCAGGCGGAAAATCTGCGGGAAATGGTCCTTCACGCGGCTTTCGAGCGCCGCCGTGATGTCGTGAACGAGCGTGATCGGCAGATCGCCATCCATCGCGCAGTGGCAAGACACCAGAATTCTGTGCTCGACGCTGCGGACGTGGACTTCGTGGCAATCGAGCAGCTCGGGATATTCCTTCGGCAGCGAATTCAGGAAATCCTGCACCGCGTGTGAGAGTTCCTTCATCTCCTCGGCGCCGGGAATGCGCGCGCCCAGCGGCTCGATATGGATATTGACGAGCGCGTGCGGATCGGTAGCCGCGCGGATTTCATCCTCGAGCTCGGTTGCGCGCCGGTGCGCCTCGCGCAGGCTTGCGTCCTCATCCACCTCGAGATGCAGCTCGATGAAGAGCCGCCCGTCGAGCTGGTGCGCTGACAGTTCGTGGACGGCCAGGCCGCGGCGCTGTGCGATCGCGCGAATCGTGTCGAAGAGGTGCTCGTTGGTCGGGGCGCGCGGCTCGACGTGCACCACCACGTCCGCCGGGACGATCTTCTCGATGTTGCGCTCGACCGCGTCGCTCGCCGCATGCGCCTGTTCGAGGCTCGCCTTGCGCGGCACGCTGATGGTCACATCAACGAAATAGCGCTGGCCCGAGCGCCGCACGCGTACGCGCTCGGTGCTCAGCACGCCTTCCGTTGCGTCGACCGCGCGGGCGATGCGGTCGTGCAGGCCGCGCGGCGCCACATCGAGCAGCGCGTCGATCGTGCGCTTGCCGAGTCGCGAGCCGATCCAGATGATCACGCCCGCAACGCCGAGGGCGGCCACCGCGTCCATCATGCCGAGCCACGGGATGCCGAATTTCTGGCCGAGCCATGCCCCCGTGATGCCCAGCACGACGACGAACGTGCTCCACACGTCCGTCGAAAAATGCAGCGCGTCCGCCTCGAGCGCCTCGCTCGGATATTTGTTGGCCACGCGCCGCAGCGCCCGCGAGCGGACGAAATCGATGCCCATCGCGAGCCCGAGAATCACGATCACGCCGAGGCTGAGCCGTATCGTCGCCGTGCGGAAGAGCAGCCGCTGGAACGCTTCCCAGATGATGTAGAGCGCGGTGAGCAACAGCAGGCCCGTCTCGACGAAGGCTGAGAAACTTTCGACTTTGCCGTGGCCGTAGAGGTGCTGCGCGTCGGCGGGCTTGTCCGCCACGCGTACTGAGAGATACGTGATCACCGCCGCGACAAGATCGAGGATCGAATGCAGCGCTTCCGAAAGAATTCCCAGGCTGCCGGTGACAACCGCGAGGATCACCTTCAAGGTGACGAGGACCAGCGCCGATGCAACCGACCCGAGCGCCGCCAATTTTTTCTCGCGCGTCGCTCGCGCGTTCAGCTCGGCGCTCGCTGCCGACGCTGCGCCTGGCGCAGCCGCACGCGCGGATTCCGCCGCTCGCTGCGCGCCCGATTCTCGTTCCGCTGCCTGTGCGGCCATTCCCGCGATTATACGCTCCGAGGCTGCTGAAGATGCCGAGGCAGCCTCACAGGATGCACTTTGGCGTATCATCGGGCGGCGAACGGGAGGAACACATGCGACTGAAGGATAAGGTGGCGATCATCACGGGGGCGGGGACTGGCATCGGGGAGGCGATCGCGCACAAATTTGCGCGCGAGGGGGCGCGGGTGCTGCTGGCGGGCTTGCCGAGCGATCCGGTGAAAGATGTGGCGGATGCGATCGTCGCCGCCAATGCGGCGGCGAACGCGCCGGCCGGGGGCGAGGCGGAGGTGTATCTCGGCGACTTGGCGGAGGAGCCGCAGGCGCGCGCGTGCGTCGATGCGGCGATACGGCACTTCGGGCGCATCGACGTGCTGGTGAACAACGCGGGCGTCTTCATCGCCAACGCCGAGACAGACGCCTACCGCGTGGAGGACTTCGACCGCACGATCCGCGCGAACATTCGCACCGCGTTTCTGATGACCAAGTTCGCGCTGCCGCACCTGCAGAAGACGCGCGGCAACGTCCTCTTCACCGGCTCCGAGGCCGGCATCAACGGCTCGGCGATGTTCACGCCCTACGGCGCGAGCAAGGGATTCCTGCACGCGTTCGCGAAGGGAGTGGCGCTCGAGCAGGCGAAATACGGCGTGCGCGCCAACTGCGTCTGCCCCGGCGCGATCGACACCGCGTGGACGCGCGGCCCCGGCGGCCCGCTCAGCCCCGAGATACAGGACACGATCAACGGATCGGTGCCCCTCGGGCGGCGCGGCACGCCGGAGGAGATGGCGAATATTTTCGCGTTCCTCGCGTCGGATGAGGCGAGCTACATGACGGGCGCGCTGCTGCTCGCCGATGGCGGCGTGACGCCGGCGAAGGGCAGCCCCGGCATGATGGTTCCCGACGAACTGCGACAGATGCCGAAGGGAGTGCTGCCGCTGCGCCACTCGCATGACGGCTTGCGCGGCAAGGAAGTCTACTTCGCGAAGAAATGACGTGCCTCGATGAGCGGCGGCGCGTCCCGCTGACGCGCGCAGCCTTTGCGAAAGGCGTGAAGAGCCCGGAATCGAAGAGAGATCCTTCGGCCGACTCAAACCAAAAGCGTCGGCTTCAGGATGACGACCCTCTTCGGGTCGTCACTTGAGTGGCGGCGCAGGCACAAGCGGCAGGCGGCGCGGTTCGCCGTGGAACCCGCGGATCTCGACTTCATCGAGCAGCAACGATGGCGCAATCACGGTGCTAGGAATGCCGGCCTGCGCAGAACCAAACGAGCCGAGCGCCGTACCGGCAAGGCCGGCTGTCGAATTCTGCTGCATGTAGGTGTAGACGGCGAGGTCGTTGCCAATCCCGAGAATATTGCGCAGCGAGCGCACCGTGAGTCCCTCGATCACGCCCTGGCGCATCGGCTCTTCGTGGCCGTCGTAGACGTACACCTTATAGAGGGCCAGCGGCAAGCGCGCCCCGCTCTCGATATCTCCGCCGATCTGGCTCATAAAATCGCCGAAGTCCTGCTGGCGCAGCGCGGAGAGCGCGGGATTATCCATGCGCTTCACCTCGATGCACCATTGCTGGCCATCGTCCTTGCAGGCGGCGAGGAATTTAGTGCGCAGATCGGCCGGGCTGACAGCGGCGCTCGACTGGAAGAACAGGTTGCTGCTGAGCGGGAGCGGATCGGACAGCATGGACGAGCGCGCATGGCCGTTGGACATCTGAAAATCGGGGCCGGGGCGGCGCGACATCAGCATGCTTTTCAACATGCCGTTTTCGACGAGCGTCACCTTCTGCGATTTCACGCCCTCGTCGTCAATATCGTAGGCGCCGAGCAGCGGCTGGCCCTGAAAATCCGCCGCCGTAGGATCGTCGACGAGCGTGACGGTAGTAGGCAGCACGCGCGTGCCCACGCGGCCGGACCATTCGTTGCGGCCGCCCACACGGTCCATGAACGAATCGTAATCCTGCGTCGCGGAGAGCGGCGGGCGCGCGCCGGAAAGCGAAGGCTCGAGAACCTGCGCGAGCACGGAGGCGGCCGCGGGCGCGTCGAAGAGCACCGGCCCGGTGTAGTCCGAGGCGAGCGGGCTCGCGCGGAAGATGAGCAAGTCGGTCGCGGCTTGCGTGAGCGCTTTCGAGACCGTCGCGGCATCCGGCAATGCACCGGGCTTCGCGGTGTAGACGGAATAGAAATTGTGCAACCCCAGGCCGTCGTCGGCTTCCGTGTCGAGCGCGGCCTCGATCGAGGCGAGGCCGGTGGAGGTGCGCATCGTGGTGCCTTCGCTCGTCATCAGGTACGTCGTCGCATAGACGATGTAATAGGTGACGCGCGTGCCGTAGAGCTGCGGATAGTCTTTCAGCGCGACGGAAGCGGCGCGCGCCTCATCGTCCCAGTTGCGCGAGGTCCAGTCCGGCTCCACGTGCGGCTCGATTTTGATGATCGGCGAGGATTGCGAGAAATCGTCGATCTCGGGCGGCTTCGTCAGGCTGCGCAGAAACGCCTGCTTGAGCGACATCTGCGTGACGGCAGCCTTATAGGCCTGATCGGTGGCGAGCCAAAGGTCCTGGCGCAGCGAATTGTAATCGCGGTCGATGCCGACTTCGCCGGTCGAGCCGAGAAAACCCCGAAAGCCGTCTTCGCTCAGGAAATTCGAGCTGTCGAGGTGGTAATCGCCGACGCGCACGTCGACGCTCATGAATCGCGTGCGCGAAACCGAGCTAGAAATCAGCGAGCCGAAGGATGCGGTAACGCTGCGAACGTCGAGATCGAGCAGACGGTACTGGATGAAGAACGGCTTCTGCGCGTCGGGCAGCACGAGCCGCGTGCGCGCCCGCTCCATTTCGTCGTGCATGGCGTGGAGCGTCTGATCGCTGT
This sequence comes from uncultured Acidobacteriota bacterium, assembly GCA_963740095.1. Lineage (GTDB taxonomy): Bacteria > Acidobacteriota > Terriglobia > Acidiferrales > UBA7541 > Palsa-295. The sequence continues at coordinate 2,968 of CAVUDN010000048.1, read as the reverse complement.
CGTTTTCGACGGCGGTGGTCTGCGCCGCCAGCGCGGCCGAAACATCACCCGGCATCGTTCCCACCGCGGCAGCCGCGCCACGCGGGCCATGCGCGTCTTTCGCGGCAGCGCCCGCAGGCATCGCAAACATTGAAAGAAGCAGCACACACGTCGATAGTTTCATCACTGCTGCCCCTTTGCATCCGGATCGTGCGCGGGCGGCGGCAGGATCGGCGGCCGGTCGGTAGAGGTCTCTTTCTTGGCGAATTCCATCTCGGAAAACAGCGTCTCAGGCGCGACCGCGGATACGGGCACGGAGCCGGATTCCGCTCCGCAATAGCCGTTGAAAATCTCGGGCGTGTCGCCGGTCGCGACGATCTTGCCGAGCGAGACGAGGGGCGTGCTCACGAGATTGACTCCGCGAACGAGTTCGTCCGGGCGGCCATCGGGAAAAATCTTGTAGACGACCAGGGGAGTCACCTGCAATGCCTGCGGCTCGCTGCGACCGGTAAACGTAAACCCGCCGGAGATATCGTCGATCAGCAGGCCGAAGGGCTTGCCCTGCTCCTTGACCAGCTCGATGAGTTTTTCGCGAAGCTGCGCGTTGGTCATCGTTTTCGAGCTGGAAACGATCAGGTTGCCCTGGCGCGCCACCGGAGCGTAGCCAAGCTGGCGGCGCCCGTGGCCGTTCGAATGCGGGATATTGATCAGCGGCGAGCGCGACATCAGGAATGTCTTCAACACGCCGCGATCGACGAGATGCACGTCCTGCGCCGGCACGCCCTCGTCGTCGTACGGGTAGTAGCCGAGCAGCATCTGGCCGTTGAGCGTTTTCTCCGTCGGGTCGTCCTTGATCGAAATGAAATCGGGCAAGATCTGTTGGCCGATCTTGCTGGCGAAGGTCTGCCCTTCATTGATGTCTTTCTCGCGGAATCCTTCGGCGCGATGGCCGAACATTTCGTGGAAATAAACGGCAGCGGCGCGGCCCGTGAGCAGCGCGGGCCCGGCGTACGGATCGACGAGCGGCGCTTTATCAAGCGCTTCGGTTTCTTCAATCAGCTTGTGAATGCTGGCGAAGACGGTTTTGTCGGTCGGCTCGTCCTTGGGATCCAGCCAATCGAAATTGGCGTAGCGCTCGATGTCCATTCCATCGGGAGCCTTGCTCTGCACGAAAAGCTCGAGCCGGTAGTGAATCAGGCCGAACGCGAGCTTCGTTCCTTCGTTGTTGACCTGATATTGATTCGTCGCCAGCGCCGTGAACGTCGCGATCGAATTCAGCACCGCAGGCGACTTGCTGAAAGCGGCCGTGTATCTCCGCACGCGCTCTTCCCAGGGCTTGCGGTCGACGTGAATATCCACGTAGGGGCCGATATATGTTTGCGGCGGCTCGTGCGAGAAATCGGCGGCGGCGCCTTCGGCCGTCTGCACCTGGACCTCCTCGCTCGTCTTCACCTTGATCAGGGCTTGCACGGCCGCTCGATACTGCTGGTCGGTTTCGCGCCAGATTTCGCGGCGCAGCACCGGGATGTCGTTGTCGAGAATCGCGGACGTGCCGGGGCTGGTCCAGCTGGGCTGCTGGTTGGGCAGCTTGTGCGTGTCGTCGAGCTGGTAGCTGCCGACGCGCGTCTGCGTCTCGAGCCATCGGCCGCGATCTTCCGTGCTCGAAAGCAACGCGCCGTTCGAGCCCGAGACGTCGGCGTACCGCCGGTCGGAGAGCGTGTAGCTAATGAAGTAGGCGGGCGGATCGGCCTTCGAGAGGGTGGCGAACGACCGGTCGAGCTCCTGCTGCATCGCCGTCAGGACGGCGGGCTGAGCGTCCGCCGGCTTGTCCGCGGGCCGGTTGGCTGCGAGACATGTCCAGGCCATGGCCAGCAGCGCCGTGGCGGTCACAGAGATACTGCGTCTATATTTGCTTTTCATGATTGCGCAAAGTCCAACAGTTTAAGATAGGATGGTCCGTTTCCCAAATGAAAACCCGGAGGCGGTTGCCTTCCGGTCGAATGATGGACGGGATCGAGAGAGTAGTGGTTACCGGATTTACGCACGGACTGGGCACGAAGGAGAGTTAGATGCGCGCGCTCGTTGTTAGGCGGTATGGGCCGCCCAACGTTTTTGAACTTCAGCAATTGCCCGATCCCCAGCCGAAGGCGGGCGAAGTCCTGATCCGCGTCAAGACGATCGGCGTCAACTTCGCCGACCTGATGCAGCGCATGGGCATCTATCCCGGCTCGCCGAAGCCACCGTTTGTCCCCGGGCTCGAAATTGCCGGCGTGGTTGAGAAAATTGCCGAGGGCGGAAAGCCCGTCGAAGGTGAAACTCTGAGGCCCGGCGACGCCGTGATGGCTTTCCCAATTTCGGCGCGTATGCCGAATGGGCCGCCGTGCCCGCATCGCAGGTCCACCGCTTGCCGGCCGGCATGCGCTTCGAGGATGGCGCCGCGATCCCCGCGAATTACCTGACCGCCTACCACGCGATGTTCACGATGGGGAATCTCCAGCCGGGCGACCGCATCCTGATCCACGGCGCCGCGGGCGGCGTCGGAATCGCTGCCGTGCAGCTTGCGCACACTCGCGGCTTGGTTATTTTTGGTACCGCGGGGCCGGGGAAGCAGGAATTTCTCCGCAAGATCGGCGTGGATCATGCGATCGACTACGAAAAAAGCGATTTCGTGGAAGTGGTGAAGAAATACGCGCCGGACGGCGTCGAGATGGTGATGGACCCGATCGGCGGCAAATCCTTCTCGCGCAGCTTCGACTGCCTGGGCCCGGTCGGCCGGCTCGTGGTCTACGGCTTTTCGGCCGGCGCAAGTTCGGATGGAAAACGAAGCGCGCTGCGGCTTGCCCGCGCTTATCTTGAAACTCCGCGCTTTCATCCGCTGAAGCTGATGGAAAAGAATGCGGCCGTGATCGGCGTGAACCTCGGGCGCGTGCGCTCGCGCGGCTCGCTGCTGCGCAAGGAACTCGAAGACATTTTCCGCCTCTACGCCGAC
>CAVUDN010000047.1:0-5680 GCA_963740095.1 uncultured Acidobacteriota bacterium | reverse complement strand
CAACCGCACTGAAAGCCATGAAGTCGAACGACCTGGTGGATGCCGTGATTCTGTTTTCCGGGACCTGGGTTTGGGCAGCGCATCTCGTTGCGGCGATTCGCGACTTTGCCACGAGCGGCAAGGCTGTTTTGCTTTGGACGCATGACGGCTCGCAGGGCTGGCGGCCCGTTGGCGGCCTGGTGATGCACGGAGGATTGCTGGAAATTGGCGTGGCTCATAAATTTGTCTATGGCAGCGCCGACGATCGCGGGACTCTCGACAGCATCGTCAGCTACGTGCGCGCGGCCCATCTGAAAAACCTGATCAATATGTCCACTGTCGGAGCGTTTGGCGGGCGCGGCATGGGCCAGACTTGCGGGGCCGCCGACCCATCGCAATGGATGCGAATGTTTGGCGTGGACATCGATTCGCGAGATACAACTCAACTCATTCAAACGGCCGAGCGCATTTCGTCGCAGAGAATTTCGAAACTCCAGCCACGGCTCAAGAAGTTGTTCGGCGCCGTGCCGGATAAAACCATCGTCAACGAGAAATCCATGCGGCTGTATCTTGCGCTCAAAGAATTAGTCGAAGCGGAGAAATTTGATTTCTACACCATCCAATCGTTTCCTGGGCTGGGTGATGATTACGCGGCCACGTGTTTCGCGCAAAGCATGATGCTCGAAGATGGCCACGGCACCTCGACGCTCGGCGATCTGAATACTGCGCTCACGGTGTTTCTCCTGACTAAGCTCAGCAAAGAGCGCGTCTACTACGGAGACCTGCAGCACATCGACAAACATACGAAAGAAATAAAAATCATCGGAGACGGCGCGTGCCCTCCATCGCTGGCGGGCAAACTAGGTCCGGCAGGATTTGCCACGCACGGAATCCCGACGGAAGGCAAAGCCGGCGGCGTCTCCGTGAAGCTGATCTGCAAAGTGGGCCAAGGCGTTCTGGCCCGCTTGGGGCGCGTGAACGGAGTGTTTCAAATGGCGATCGCACGCTGCAGCATTTTTGAGCCGCCGGCCAGCCAGATCGACCGCCGCCTGAACGAGTGCGGAATTCCCTTCTGGCCGCACGGATTCGTCACCGCTCATTGCGATATAGAAGCACTGATTCAAAATTGGACCAACGAATATGCCTGCCTCGGATATGGGACGGACCTCTATCCTGCGTTGCGCGATTTTTGCGAACTGACCGGTATCAAACCGATCCTGCTGTGACGGGATAGCGAAGCATCGCGCGATCTCGTGGGCTTTTCGCGAAACCACAGCACAGGCTGTCTCCGACCCTATCGCTGCTTGTAAATCAGCTTCTTCAACGCCTCCTGGTCCGGCGCCAGAAGCTCGGCGATCCGCTGGTGGTCGACGTCAGCGACGATGATTTGGCCGACCTCGGTGTTGACCTGCCGGAAAATACCGTGCGACTTCATCTTTGCAGCCTGGTACTGATTGTCCTCGGTGGGAGTGACGTAGTGCACCGAGTCGGCTTTGAAGCGATGCACCAGGAAGAGGTGAACCAGCGTCATCAGGCGTTTCCTTCGCAGCGATTCTGCAAAAGTATTCTGGTCGCGCACTGAGAGAATGCTGCGGCCGTGCCGGTCGTGAATGGGGGCGAAGACGACGTTGGCCACTTTCTCCTCGCCCTTGTCGTAGACTCCGAGTTCGAGCAACTCCGAGCCGGCGCGGTGCGGCCGCAACTGCACATGCAGCGTTGCGGGTAGCTCGTAGTGGCGCGTCCATATTGCCAGCCACTCCTCGAGCAGCTTCTTGGGCACTTCGGTTTGCACGAGGTGCTGGTGCTGCGTCGAGCCTTTGCCCATCGCCATGGTCGTCGCGGTGCGCCCCGACGTCGCGACCAGCGCCGCGTCCGCGCGCGGTCCGCCCACAAGCGTCTGCGGCGTGCGGTAGGGCGACTCAACCATGCGGAGTTTTCGTTGCAGGCGCGCTAGCGAGAGCATGCCGTCTTGCTTGAGCGCGGTGGCGAATTCTTCGGCGGCGAGTCCGTCGATCTGATGACCGCCGTAGGTGATGAAGTTGAAGACGAAGCCCAGCTTGCCGAGTTCCTCGGGGAAGCGCCGCATTTCCTCTTCGCTCATGCCGGTGGTGTCCCAACTGAACGACGGCGAGAGATTGTAGGCGAGCATCTTGTCGGGGAATTCGGCGTGGATCGCTCCGGCGAATTCGCGGGCGTCGGCGAGGTCGGCGGTCTTGGTCTCCATCCAGAGCAGGTCGGCGAAAGGCGCCGCTGCCAGCGACTTCGCGATTGCATACGCAATGCCGCCGCGCACCTGGTAGTAGCCTTCGGGCGTCTTCGACGCCTCGCAATCCCACTCGACTTCGGCGCCAAGCGCGCGCACCTTTTCGCGGGCGGCGTAGAGCGAGGCGCGCGCGGCGAAGCGCCGCCACTGGTCGGCGCTCATCTCGAGCTGCTCGCCCTCGCTCTTGCGGAACTCAAGCACTTCGGCGACGGCCTCGCCGAAGGTCCTGAGGCGGGCCTCGTCTTCCCACGCGTCGAGGAAACGCGCGGCGATGCGGTCGAACATGGCATCGATCGATGTCTCTTTCCCTGCACGCAACGACGCCGCCGCTTCAGCAGCGAGCGCCAATATTCCCTTCTTCTCCAGCCACTCGCGTGCGACGGCGTGCTCTCCGGGCGCGATGGCGTATAGGAGATGGCCGTTGAGTTCGGTGACTCCCAACTCGAAGAAATGCTGGATCAGCGCGAGGAAGCAGGGCTTGTACGCGGGGACGTCGGGGTTCGTCGCGCCGAGCAAGAAGGGTTGATCGCGCTCGTCGCCGCGACCGTCGATCAGGTTGGCGGCTTCGGCATCGGTGCGCGCGACGATCAGGCCCGGAACGCCCATCACGTCGAGCTGAAAGCGCGCCGCGTTCAATCGCTTGTTCTGCTCGTCCTGTGCCACGAGCACTTTGCCGCCTTGATGGCCGCACTTTTTGGTGCCCGGTCGCTGGTCTTCGATGTGGTAGCCCGGCACGCCGACCTCCACGAAGCGGCGGATCAGATTGCGAACGTGCGGGTCGCCGCCGTGGCCCGTGTCGGCGTCGGCGATGATGAACGGCCGGAAATCATGAGCGGGCGACGCGGAGCGCTGCGCCTCGGTCATCCGCGAACGCAGATATTGCTGATTGCGATCCGCGGTGAGCAGGGCGCGCACGAGCGTCGCCGCTTCGTCGGGCACCTGGCTGAGCGGATAGCTGGCGAGATCTGGTCCCGGCTCCTCGCTCGTGCCGCCTTTGGCGGAGGTCGCCCAGCCGCCGAGATAGATTCCTTCGATTCCCATGCGCTTCATCGTTACCGCTTGCCCCGGCGAGTACGGACCAAAGGTAGTGATGGACTTGCGTTGGGCGAAGAGCTGTCGCAAGCGATCATAGAATGCTGCCGCGGCCTCGCGCGCCACCGGGTATTCGGTGGCGATGCTGCCGCGCTGCTCCACCACTTGCCGCGCAGTGTAGAGGCGCACGATGCCCGCGAATCTGGGGCTTTCGAACCACTGCTGCGTCGCGGCGATTTCCTGCTCGAACGATCTCATGACGGCGCTCCTTGGCTCTGGCGACTGAAGTCGAGGTTCTCGGTGATCCGCGATCCATCCTTTTCGAAAGCCTCGATGTAGGCATGGATGCGGGACTTGGCGGTGGCTCAGGTCATAGCTATTGAGATTGAGGTTCAACAGGTCGATGTACCAGGGCAGCTTGACGCCATTGCTGACATAGTTCGCGACGATTTCCCGCGCGATGGGCAGCGTGGTGGCCTTCGAGTCGTCGTGCACGTCGCGGTCACGGGCGCGCAGCAGCTTCTCGTACTCTTCGGCGAGCAAGCGCGCGAAGAGCGTCGCGTTGAAGGGATCGCCGGCGCGCGCGCCGGTCGCGGCGTCGTCATCGGTGAGCCGCGCGCCCTTGTGCAGCCACTCCCAGAGAATGCTGACGCGGATTTCACCGGTCGCCATGTCTTCCATCAAGTAGAGCTCGTTGTCGTTGCCGAAGAAATCCGCGGGCTTGAGCGCCGCGGCTTGGAATCCCTGCTCGAAAGCGTTGCCGTATTGCACGGCGACGCTCAGCAAATCGCGCGCGCCTCGGACGGTGCGCGGCGCGGGCTCGAGCAGCACCAGCCCGTCGGCGTCCTCTTGCGTGTAGGTGAGCGGCGGGAACGCGCGCCCGAGTTGGTTGTCGGCGCCGGCTTCCTCCCACACCGGCCGCACGATGTGCACCATCTTCCAATGCGCCACCCACTTGCCGCTCGCCCCTGCGAGCATCTCGCGCTGGCCGCCGGCCTTCGCTCTGCGCATTCCTGCGGCCACGCCCGCCTCGGAGCCGACCGGGATGTTCGGTTCCATGCCGCCCTGCCAGAGTGCGCAGCGGCCGTTCGCGGTCCGGCGTGTTCACCGCGCGGCGCACGCGATCCTCGTAGTTGCGCATGTAGCCGTAGGTCATGCCGATGGCGTCGATATTGGGATTGAGAAAGCTTGGGTCCCACGCCATCGCGTCGGAGACGCTGTTGATGTAATCCCAGCGCCCAGTGTTGAAGCCGACGAAGTGGCGGCCGAGCGCGGCGCGGATTTCCATCAACTGAAAGGTCGCCTCGATCTGCTCGACGAGGACGTAGACCTTGATCGTGCCCACCGGCAGGCCGAGGTGCTGCTCGAGCGCGGCGAGCAAATCGTTCCACAGCGCGGCTTCCTCGGCGGTCTGAATTTTCGGCAAGTAGAGGACGATCGACGCCCCCAAATCGCGCAGCCGCTGCTGATTGTTGACCACGTAGAGCGCCAGGTCGACGATCGAAGCGGAGAAGCCGGTGCCGTCGGCTTCGCGCACATGGCGATCGTCGAGATGCAGACCGCGTGCGCGGAAAATCTTGGTGGTGAATTTAAGTTGCTGGCGCCAATCGCTGATGATCGTTCGCCCGAAAAATCCTTGCGCCCATTTGTTCATCTCCGCGGCGACTTCTTCGGCAACGCGCAGAAATCGCGCGTCGCCGTCGATCGCGAGCCGCAAGTTGCGCTGGTTTTCGAGCGACATGGTATCGACCTGCCCGAGGGCATCCTCGCCATCGAACATCCAGCCGTCGGCGCCCGAGAGCAGCGCATACGCGACGTTGCGCAAGCCGCTCTCGAGGCTCGCCCTCGGCTTGGTCGCGGGCCCGGTGCCTTGAATCCATTGGCGCTTCAGATCGGCCGGAATCTCGCTCCCCTCGAATTTTCCGTCTCGCGCATCCTGAACGCGGATGCCCGTGCGCGGAATCAGCGCCTGCGGATCGAGGAACGTGATGCGCTTCCGCTCGCGCTGCCGCGTCAAGCGCCGCGCAATGCGCTTCGCCATCAACTCGCGCCGCTCGCGGTTCAACGGCGCCAGGCCTCCATCGCCTCAATCGCCGCTGGCGTATAGACCTCGGGGTAAGCCGAATCACGCCCTCGCGGTAATCGAGTCTTCGAGTCATCTGCTTCTCGTAACCCAATACTTTTGCTATCGAGGGATTCTTGAAAGAACAACAATGTTTAGCACGCGATCAGACTGTTTGCTAGGGTCCGCTGCACCATGACCGCATACGGCCCCCACGTCAGATGCCCCTGCGCCAGTAGCAGGCAGCCGCTGTAGCAGTCTAGATCGGAAAAAATCACTCGCCGACCGTGAGAGAGCGAGCTCGAATCGCTCGCAGCGCGTCAGGATCTCAAAGTCCCAGGTTT
>CAVUDN010000046.1:0-70658 GCA_963740095.1 uncultured Acidobacteriota bacterium | reverse complement strand
ACGCAGACCGCGGCCGACTTCGCGGCACGCTCCGCATGGCGCGCCGAATCGACATAAATCAAATCCGCGGTGCGTGCGCGTTCGGGACTGGCAACGCCCGAGACGAGCGCCGACGCATCTCCACGCAGCTCAGCTCCGAGATACTTGGCGAGATCACCCGCAGTGCAAGTCCCGGTGCGAGTCTCAGTGCGAGTCATTGTCGCGTCTCCTTTGCCGAACCTTCCCGAGCGTACCGATTCGAATGGCCCATCGGCTCACTAGAAGGGGTAGATCGGCTCTTCGCCCGGCGGTCGCGTCTTCCACCGTTTGTGCACCCACAACCACTGATCCGGGTACGTGCGCACGTAATCTTCAACCACGCGCATGAACCTCTGCGTCGTCTCCCGCACGTCCGACTCCTCGTTCCCCGTGCGCACCAGTTCCACGGCTGGCTCGAAGCGCAGCCGGTATTTTCGCCGCTGGGCATCCCACGAGAGAAATCCCGGCACCACCGCCGCTTCGGTGCGCAGCGCGATCCGCGCCAGCCCCGACGTCGTCGATGCGGGAATTCCGAAAAAGTTGACGAATACGCCTTCTTCCAAAGTCGTGTTGTGATCCGCCAGAATCCCGACCGTCCCTCCGTCCCCCAGCACCTTCAGGATCGAACGCGCCGAGCGATTCTTCTCGATCGGCTGATTCCCCGATCCGCAGCGGTATCCGTTGATCAGCGCGTCCACGCGGCGATTCGCGATCGGCCGCACCAGAAAGTGCAGCGGATGGCCGTAAAGCGCCTGCGCGAAAGGCGCCAGTTCCCACGCGCTCATGTGTCCGGTCAAGAAAAGGACGCCCTTGCCGCGCCGACGCGCCGCGTCGAAATTCTCGAATCCGTCCAGCAGGACGATCCGCTCGATATTCTCCTGCGTATATTTCGGAAATTGCGAGAACTCGCCCGCCATCCAGCCAACCTGCCGGATCATCCCGCGCGCAACTTTTCGGCGCCGCGCGTCGGTCCAATCGGGAAACGCCAGCTTCAGGTTGAACATCGCGGCGCGCCGCAGCGGCGTCCGAATCGCGTAAGCGGTTGCGGCAAAGCACGCCCCCGCAAGTCGCGCCGCCGGCCTCGGCAGAAGCCCCATCAGTTTCAGTCCAGTCCACGCCGCGGCATACTCCAACCATTCGCGCATCGCGAGCCATTATGCGGGAGGCTGAATGTCGGCGCCAGAGGGTGTCGAGCGGTGCTAGACTGACCAACTTTGAGCAATCATTCCCCAACGCGGTCAACGTGGCTGCGACCGGCGCCCATCGCAGCCGCGCTCGCAAGTGTCCTTTGCCTGTTCGGAGGCCTGGGCGCAATCGGCCTCGTCGGCCCCGACGAGCCGCGTTACGTCTGGATCGCGCGCGCCATGGCCCAAACCGGCGACTGGATCACTCCCCGCCTCTACGGCCAGCCGTGGTTCGAAAAGCCGGTTCTCTATTACTGGGCTGCTGCCGTCGGATTCCGCCGGCACCTGTCCGCCGAATGGGCAGCCCGCCTGCCATCCGCTTTTGCGGCTCTCCTTGCGGCGATCGCGATCGGCTGGCTCGCGTCGAAGCACTGCTCCACGGCACCGTTGGGCGGTTTCGTAGAGGCAGGTCGCGAAGCGGGCGACCCGGCACGACCCGGTAGCCTCGCGCGAAATCCGGCGATCCTGGCTCCCGTCCTGTTCTCAACAAGCGTCGCAGTGATCGGTTTCGCGCGCGCCGCCACGCCCGACATGCTCTTCAGCTCCTGCCTCACGCTTGCGATGGCCAGTGCCGCGCACATTCTCCACCAAACGGGCGCGCTCCGGGGCGATCGCGATCCCCTTTCCGATCCGGCGCCGCGCGACTTCTGGCCGCTGCTCGCTTTCGGCGCGTTTCTGGGTGCGGCAGTGCTCGCGAAAGGCCCTGCTGGAGTTCTGCTGGCCGGTGGGTCGGTCGTGCTCTGGGCGCTCGCAACGCGAAAATGGCGCGCGGCCTTTCATCTCGCGCATCCGGTGGCGATCGTCGCGTGTTGCGTCGTCGCTCTTCCCTGGTACGCGATCTGCGCTTACCGCAATCCTGATTTCCTGCGCGTCTTCATCCTGCAGCACAATTTCGAGCGCTACCTCACGCCGCTCTTCCGCCATCAGCAGCCATTCTGGTTCTTCGGCCCGATCGTCCTTCTCGCGCTGCTTCCGTGGACCGTCATGCTCTGGCCCGCCGCACAGGAAGGCCTTCGCCTCTGGCGCGAAAAAACCTGGCACAGCTCTCCCGGGTTTTTCTTTGCATGCTGGGCCGTCTTTCCGGTGCTGTTTTTCAGCCTCTCGCAATCCAAGCTGCCGAGTTACATCCTCCCCTCGATTCCCGCAGTCGCGCTGCTCTGCGCGGTCTGCACTGCCCGAGCTGCAGATCGAGGCCGCTCGTCCCAGATATTCCTGGCTGGCGGCATCGGCCTGACTCTACTCGCCCTGGGAATCGCCGCTCTCGCGGGGGCGCATCGGATCCCGTGGGAAGCGCTCAATTATCAGTACACTCCGGCATTCGTTTCGATCGTCGGCCGCCTTGCGCTCGTTTTCGTTGCGACTGTGGTGCTGTTCATCCTGGCCGCGGCCCTTCACGGTAAATTCGAATACGCAATCGCAGTCGGCGCCCTTTTCGTTGCTTTAAGCGTTGAGACTGCAAATCTCGCTCTTCTGCCAACGCTGGATCGCCTCTACTCCGCAAGGCCACACGCCGCCCTGATGCGCAACGATCTGCATCCCGATCGAATCTTCACCTACCACCTGAGCCGCAGTTGGGTTTGGGGCTTGGCGTTCTATTTCCATCGCGAACTCCCCGAGTGGTCGTCCCAGGATCCCAACGCCGCGCTCGTTCTGACGACGCCGGCAGGCCTCGCGGAAATTCGAAAGCTCGGCCGGTTCCAGGGCAGTCTCGACGAGCCTTATGTGGGTGTTCTCTACGTCCCGATCAATCAGGCGCCGCGCTAGCTAATTGGGGGATGTCGGCGGAATATTGAGCAGGAAGAAACTGACGATTTGGTTTTCGTACGCTCGGCGATCGTCGTCCGACAAGTCTCGGTACGCCGACTTGACCCGCGCCATCCTTTTCGGATCGGGCGATTTGACGAAAAGCTGCAGACCTTGATCGGCCAGCACGGGGCTATCGTCGGCGAGGATGAATAGCTTGGGAATTCCGGCCGTCGCCGCCAGGCGAGTCGAGACCGGAGGTTCATGCCTCTGCGGATAGTTGTACATCCGGAATCCGAAATCCACGAAACGCTCCACGTAAGGGATGGCCTGCAGCCCGGAAGTCTTCACCTGTATCCGCACCATATCCCGCGGATCGGCATACGGATCCTCGACCGCAAACGCGGCAACCCGCTTGTCCGTCGACGCCACCTCCAGCACCGCGTATCCCCCCATATCGGTGCCCCACAGCCCAAAATGCTGGACGTCGACATCATCGCGGGTCGCGAGGTATTGCAGCGCGGAACGAAGCTCGCCGGTCTCGCGGTACCCGAGTGTCGGGATTCCGGGGTTGGTCCCGGCGCCCGTGAAGTCGAACAGGAAGACGTTGAACTGATGTTCCTGCAGCGCGGTCGCCAGCGTGAGAACATCGCTGCGCTGCGCCCCGTATCCGTGGCACACGATGATGGTCGGCGCGCCCCTCAAACCCGGGAAAAACAGGCCGTCCCGCGAGGCGCCGCCCGCGACCGGAAACGACAGGGTCGTCGGATGTCCCATCATGATGTCCACATCAATGTTTGCCGGATTTCGCGGGGGATGAACGATCTGGTAAAGAACAAAACCTGAAATCGTTGCGACGGAAACCAGCGCGAACAGAAATAGCGCCAGGAGTCCGGAGATAATCTTGGCGAGGCGTGAATTGCGCAGCTCGAAAGCTATGGCCATCCAGTAATCGTGGGGGAGCTCTGCGGCGAGCCCCAGCGCGACGTGTTAGCGCACTTCCTTTCGGAGCTAGTTTCTCATACTGTTCGCCCTGAATCCCGCGAGTTGGGTTCTGGGCGTCCCAAAGCTATAATAGCTTTTGAACGGCATCTATCTCTCATGCAGATCGTCGACCTCCGCACCTTACAATCACGGTCGCTCGAAGGCCTGTTCCAGGAAGAGGCTCGCCACTGGCGGGAAGAGCTCCACTGGGATTATCGAGCGTCCATCGAGCTGATCCGGCGGTTCATCGACTCCCGCGCCCTGGGCGGATACGCCGCCATCGATAATAGCCTCCCGCTGGGTTACGGCTTCTACGTCCTCGAAGATCGCAAAGGCCTGATCGGTGGACTTTTTGTCTCGCCGCGCTGCGCGCAGAGGCCGGTCACGCAGGCCTTGCTCGGCGAGATGCTCGGCGCGCTGCGCGGTACGCCGCGCCTCGAGCGCATCGAGGCCCAGCTGATGCCCTTCGGCAGCGAACTCGATCCCGCCTTCCTCTCGCAACACTTCCGCCTTCATCCACGCCAATTCATGCTTCTGCCGCTTGCGGACTCGATTTTGTGCGGCAAGCCGCTCTCGAATGGGCTGCGCATCGAGCCATGGAACGACCGCGCCTTCGAGGCCGCCGCTCGGCTGATCCAGCTCGCCTACGCCGACCACGTCGACGGCCAGATCAACGACCAGTATCGCAGCGAAGCCGGCAGCCTGAAATTCCTCCGCAACATCGTGCTCCTGCCCGGCTGTGGACAGTTCCTCCCCGAAGCCTCATTCCTTGTCCGCCCCGCCACCGGCGACCGCCTCATCGGCATGATCCTCACGTCCACCGTCGACGAAGGCGTCGGCCACACGACGCAGGTTTGCGTCATGCCGGGTTATCACGGCCACGGCATCGGCCGCCAATTGATGGAACACTCGATTCAGGCCCTCCGCCACCGCCATTACGATGCGCTATCGCTCACCGTCACCGCCATCAACAAGCACGCGGTCGATCTCTACGAGCATCTCGGTTTTCGCACCCTAAAGACTTTCGCGGCTGGCGTCTGGCAGGCGTAAAGCGCTTAAGGTTTAAATGTAGCGCCGCGGACTTCAGCGCGGCATCGCACTTCTTTTGACGCGGTCTTTCAACAGTCCCTTCAGCTCATCCATGAATTCCTTCACATCTTTAAAATCGAGATACACCGACGCAAATCGCACGTAAGCCACCTTGTCGTGCTTCTTGAGCCGCGCCATCAGCAGCTCGCCGATTTCCGTGGTCGTCCGCTCGCGTTCCGAGGCTTCGCTGACAAACGCCTCCGCCTCATCCACAATCGATTCCAGCTTGCTCACTGCCACCGGCCGCTTCTCGCACGCCTTCAGCAGTCCCTGCAAAATTTTCTGCCGCTCGAATTTCTCGCGCCGCCCGTCCTTCTTGATCACCATGTACGGAATCTCGTCGATCCGTTCGTACGTCGTGAACCGCCGCTTGCATTTCAGGCACTCTCGCCGCCGCCGAATCAAATCTCCGGTCCGCGCCTCGCGCGAGTCGATCACCTTGTCATCCAGATGCGCGCAAAAAGGACACCTCACCGCGGCAACTCCTTCGCACCAACCTGCGAGTCCGATACGTGCTCCGCCTCGGCCAGCAACTCCGCTTCGCCCGCCTGCTCTTCCGCTTGCGCCATGCGCCGCAGTTCTCCCATCGACCAGCCCTCCCGAAATAGCAGCGGCAACCCAACGATGCAGCAGGACGCGAATCCAACGAGCCAAATGACGATCGCGAACACCGCAGCCGGCTCTTTTTCTACTCCAAGCACCAGCGTCAGCACAAGGAACGTCGCCAGTTGCGCGCCCCCGCCCACACCCGGTAGCTGAACCGCCGAACCAACTAGCGTGAACGCCACCACCAGAATCACTTCGCCCAAACTCAGCTGCGCGAGCCTCCCGCCGAAAGCGTGCGTCACGATCACGTAGACCGAAACCACAAGTAGCCAATGAACCGCTGTGTAGCCGGTCAGCGCGCTGAGATCCTCCCAGGTGCGAATGCCCTGTAACCCCTCGCTGAAGCCCTCGAGCAGCAATACGATCTTGCCGCGCCAGCCGTGGCGCCATATGCTGTCATGGAGTCTCTTCGCCAGCCATCCCGCGCCGTGATACCGGAAATAAACCAGAAACGCGATCGCCGCGATCAGCGCCACCAACAACAGCACCCCAGTCGAGCGTGCGATCTGGACGATGGACACGCCGGACGTCCCGCCCGCGGCGGGGCTCGCCGCAATGCCTGAAAGAGGGCCGTGCTGCAGCATCAGCAGCGCGCAGCCCGCCAGCACCAGCGTAGCCGCTGCGTCCGAAATCCGCTCCAGCACGTACACGCCAAACATCCCCGGCATCGACAGCGAATCCTTCCGCGCAATCAGCACGGGACGAATCGGCTCACCCGCGCGCCCGAGCAAGAATATGCACGAAAATCCCATCAGCGTCGCGCTGTACACGTTCCAGAACTTCGTCGGGCCCAGCCACCTGCAAAATCTCATCCATCGCAGCGCGCGAACCGCGAAGCAAACATAGATCACGGCGACGCCGAGCAGCAGCAACGACACGCGCGAATGCCGCAGCGATGCCGTGACCATCCCCCAACGAAAGCCCTCTAGTGTGATTGCGTTGCGAAACTTGTAAGCGAAATAACCGAAAGCCGCCAGGACAACGAGAAGCAGAAGGTACCTTCGCGACTTTTTCATCGTCTGGCTTGCACCCTAGCAGTAAGTTTCCGAAGGGTCAAGGCGTTGGGTGGAAGCGTGAGCCTTCAGGCTCGCGAAAACGTTGGGGAATGATAGGGGCTTCAGCCCCGGGACGTCGCCTTTGACTTTGCCTTTGATTTTCCGGATGCCCCATCCTCGGTTTGTGAGGGTGGGGCCTTTGCTATAGGCGCCCAGCGAGCGCCCGCCTTTCAACACTTCCCAACACACGCCCGAATTTCTCCGCCTGTGCAGTTCCCGCGAATCAGGTTATCCTGTTTGTGTCTTCGAAAGGGTCCGCCGGTGCGGAAATTCGAACTCGTCCTCCTGATCCACGCCCACCAGCCAGTTGGAAATTTTGACGACGTAATCGAACGCGCCTACAAAACTTCCTATCTGCCCTTCATCGAAGTCCTCGCGCGCCATCCCTCGATTCGCGCCGGCCTTCACTATTCGGGCCCGCTCCTAGAGTGGATCGAGCGCCTCCATCCCGAATATTTCGACGTGTTGCGCGCGCTCGTGCGCTCCGGCCAGATCGAAATGGTCGGCGGCGGCTTCTACGAGCCCATCCTCATCTCGATCCCGCACGAAGACCGCCGCGAACAAATCGCGCGTCTGGCCGCCTACATTGAAAAACATTTCGGCGCTCCTCCGCGCGGCGCATGGCTCACGGAACGCGTCTGGGAGCCCGAAATCCCCTCGTCGCTCGCGCCCGCCGGCGTCGATTACACGCTCGTCGACGACAATCATTTCCTCGGCGCCGGCTTCGACCTCGAACAGCTCTACGGCTACGCCCTCGCCGAAGATCTCGGTCACACGGTGAAAGTCATTCCCGGCTTGAAAATTCTCCGCTACCTGATTCCCTTTCGCGACGTCAGCGAAACCGCCGACTTTCTTCGCGCGGTCGCGGGCAAACATCCCGGTGGCTTCGCGGCCATGGGCGACGACCTCGAAAAGTTCGGCGTCTGGCCCGGCACTTACGAACTTTGCTACACCAACGGCTGGCTCGAGCGTTTCTTCGTGATGCTCGAACAATCTGCAGACTGGCTCTCGATCGCCAAGCCGTCGGACGCCGTCTCGTCGCGCCCGCCGCTCGGCCGCGCCGAGCTTCCCACCGCGTCCTACACCGAAATGATGGAATGGTCGCTCCCGACCCCCGCGCGCATCCGTTTTCACGATCTCGTCACGGAATTCTCCTCCCGTCCCGACGTGCTGCCCTTCCTTCGCGGCGGCACCTGGCGCGGTTTTTTCTCGAAATACGCCGAATCGAATCTGCTGCACAAGAAAATGCTGTACGTCTCGAAGCAAGTCCACGAACTCGCGCCCAGCCGCCGTCGCGACCAGACCTTCCTCGCCTCGCGCGACGAAGCCACCATCCTGCTTCTCCGCGGCCAGTGCAACGATCCCTACTGGCACGGCATTTTCGGCGGCCTCTACTCGCCGCACCTGCGCACCGCCGTCTGGCGCTCCCTCGCCGAGGCCGAAGCGCTCGCCGATTTGCTCTCGCACCGCAAGCATCAATACGTCGATATGGCGCGCCTCGATTTCGATGCCGACGGCCGCGAGGAAATCTATTTCACCTCCGACCGCTACGCCGCCCTGCTCAAGCCCGATGACGGCGCCACTTTCCCTGCGATCGATTTCCGCCCGGCCAACGTCACGCTGATCAATTCGCTGATGCGCCGCCCCGAGTCTTATCACGCCAAGATTCGCAATCTGACGACGGCCGAACCTCAGGTCGCGCAATCCATTCACGATCAGGTTCGCACCAAGGAAGAAGGTCTCGAGCGCTGGCTCAATTACGATCGCTGGCCGCGCCACGCCTTCCGCCTGCTTCTCTTCAGCCAGAGCAAAACGCAACAGGACTACGCTGCCATTCACCTAGAAGAGGACGCCGCGCTCGCCGCTGGCCGCTACGGCGTCGCCGACGTCGCCGAATCGCGCGTGGCCCTCGCCTCCGAGGATTCCGCAGACTGGCCCGCCGGAAAGAAGTTTTCGTTTGCTCCCACGGAAGACGGATTCGAAATCGTCTGCGATGTCTTCGTGCGCCGTAGCGCCCCCGGCGCCGCGTCCATCAACATCGGTCTAGAGGTCGTCCTCAATTTTCTCGCGCCTTCCGCGCCCGACCGCTTCTTCGAATCCGACGGCCGCCGTTACCCGCTCCGCTGGTCTGCCGCCATTCCCGGCGAAGAGCTCCGCATCGTCGACGAATGGCAGGCCGTCGCCGTCTCGCTCCAGGCCTCCAACGCCCGCCAGTTCTGGATCGCCCCCATCGAAACCGTCTCCGAATCCGAAGACGGATTCGAGCGCATCTACCAGGGCTCCCAAATCCTCGCCGTCTGGCCCATCGAGCTCGCCCCCGACTCCGAATTCCGCGCCCAACTCAAGCTAACCGCCACCCGCCTCTAACCAGTCGCAAGGAAATCGTCATTTCAAGCGGAGTCGCGCACATGGCTACGAGCTGTCATCCCGAGCGAAGCGAGGGATCTGCTCTTGCGGTTACCCGCCACTTCCCTGGTAACCATTCCGCTACGTCCATCACTGCTTAGGGCACTTCGCCGTACACGCTGGAGTCTAATGAATACACGAGGTGCGTCCGTGTGGTCACCCAGTCAGGCAATAGCGGGCCGAGCCGCAAAACGAAAGCCGGCCTTCTACACCAGCATCAATCTCGCGGCGCTTGCGAGCGTTTTGGTGGCCTGCTTGCCTTATTCTCACGGAAGACCTGCAGCCGAAATAACAATGGCGCGGGAGCGCCACACATCCCAGCACGAGTCACGAGTCACAGTCACGAATCACGCGCTTCTAGCCACTAGCCACGTTCTTCACACTTCTGTTACATTGCGTTACGCGGAGGAAAGAAGCATGTCCGTTTCGCAGGAACTTCTCGAAATTCTGGTCTGTCCGCTGTGCAAAACTCCGGTGAAGCTCACGCCCGACGAGCAGGGGCTAAAGTGCGCCACCTGCCGCCGCGTCTACCCCATCCGTTCCGACATCCCAGTCATGCTCGTCGACGAAGCCACAATCGATAAAGAATAGAATTAAGCAGGCGTGCGAGGCGCGGGGTTTTTCTCTGCGTTCTCTGCGTCTCTGCGGTGGAATTTTCTTTGGGGACTTCGGTCGTCAATACGGCGGGAACGTGATCGACTGGTCCTTGAAGTTCACCCACAGGTGGACCGTCTTCGTCGAATTCATCTTGATATCATCGCGGTCGGGAAACGGCGCATAAGGGCTCACCTCGATCTCGATATCCGTCGCCGAGCCGTCCTTGACGTGCTCCGGCCGGCCGATCTTGTAAGTCTTCACGGGGCCGTAATAGCCGCCGGGCCCCCAGTCTTCGGTGAAGTCCTTGAACGAGTACGACTGCGACGGCTGCCAGATCTGATAGGCCTTCTGCAGGTCGCCCTGGCTCACCGTGCTCATGAAGCGGTTCGCGGTGGCCACTTCGCGGTGGTAGACGAACGGATACCACAGATACGCCGGAAACACAGCGACAAATACCGCGATCGTGACGATCACGGCCGCGATCCGTATCACGTAGCGCCGCAGTTTTGACGGGGGATGATCGATGGGCGATTCGAAAAGGGCCACGCGGATTCCTGCCCCTCATATCTAAAAGTCAGAACTGGCGCTTGAAGAGGGCGATACTCCCCGAAACCATCAACGCCGAGAAGCCAATCAAGACTAGCACGTCCTTGTAAATGCCATCAATGCCGGTATTCTTCAGCGTCAGATCGTGCAGCGCGTGCACCGTGTAGGTGAACGGATCGATCACCGAAATCCAGCGCAGCCACGGCGGAAACGCCTCCACCGGATACACCGCTCCCGACGGGAAAAACAGCAGCATATTCAGCACGCCGAAAATCGCGCGCGGCACAAGCGGGTCGTCCACGCGCACCATCACCAGGAACATCAGGCTGATCATCGCCACCGACGCGCAGAAAATGATCATCCCGAGATAAAGCAAGCGCAAGGGATCCCAAAGCCTGTCTATCCCCGCAATCAGTCCGCCGATTACAATCAAACACATTCCCGCCATGAACGCTTTGACCGTCCCCGCGCCGATCAAGCCGCCGATCAGCTCGGTTTTGGTAATTGGCGTCAGTAAATACCCTTCGTGCAGCCCTCGCGTCTTGTCGTCGATGTACGTGATGCCGCCGCCGATCATCGCAGTGATGAAAATTCCCATCGCGGTCGATCCAGCGAGCAAATACTTGATGTATTCGATGTAGGGATAGATCTCCACCGTATCGAGTTCCACCTGTGGGTCGAGGCGCGGAGACACATCCGGCGTGTTCAGTTGCGTCGTCATCTCCTGGATACGTTCCAGCACCGAGCTTGAAATAAATTGGTCGCTATTATCTTCCGTGAAGACGATCCGCGGCCGGTCCTGCTGGTAGTAGCGCCGCGAAAATTCCGGCGGGATGTCGACCACGCCTCGTACGAATCCCTGCCGCAGATCGTTGATCGCCTCGGGCAGCGAGTTGTACTGCACGATCCGGAATGTCTCGGGGCCAGCCGCGATCCCGTCGAACATCTCCTGCACCCGGCGCGATTCGACCGAATGGTCCTGGTCCACCACGCCCAGCGCCACTCCCTTGATCTTTCCGCCAAACGCGTAGCCCAGCACCACGAGCTGCACCAGCGGAAAAATCAGCGAGCTGATCATCAGCGCCGGACTGCGAAAGAATTTCCGCATGTCCCGCTCGATCAATGCATTTATGCGGTAGAGTTTCATCGCTCGCTATCCTTTGGCCGATCGTCCGTGGCAGCGATCGCGGCACGCGCAGAAACGATTTGCAGGCTGCCGCAACCGTGTCGATTAGAACGTGCACCCATCGAGTGTTTTGAACGAGTTACAACGATTTCTAATCGCCAAATGTCGATTAGAATTGGCGTGTTTTGCGGACGAACTTCCGTAATTTGTGACTCGTGATTCGTGACTCGTCCCGGACAAATGCGCGCGCCCACGCCGCTGGTCTTACCAGCCGGCGCGATGGTTTTCTCGCGCATCACTCTCTCGTCTCCAGGCCCTGAACCGCTGCGTTTTCGTTTCTAGCCACCCGCCACTCCTCACTAGCCACTGCTTTCCTCCCTCCACGCTAGCACCCGGGAGCGCCGAATTCATTGTCCCTGAAGTACAGAAATCGACCAGGGACAAAAACCTGTCCTACACGTCGGTCGCATGCGTCTCAGCGCGAGAATGGAGTCAATTCACGCGCCGGCTTCTGCAGCGCATCGCGCAGCGCGGTGCCCGTGTAATGCAAAAACACATCGTCGAGCGTCGTGCTCTGCACCAGCACGCGCTTCACGGTCACCTTCTTCGCGCGCGCCAGATCCATCAACGCTGCCACCGTCGCCGGCCCATCATTCGACGTGATGTGGACCATCTCCTCCCGCTGCGTCACGCCCGTCGCATGCGCCAGGCCGCCAAGCTGCTCCGCCCAATCCGCCGGCTCAGCCTCGAATTCCGCCTCGACGATTTCCGTTCCCGGCACGCTATCCTTCAACTTCATCGGCGTATCGAGCGCCGCCAGCTTCCCGTGATCGACGATCGCGATGCGGTCGCACAGCTTGTCCGCTTCGTCCATGTAATGCGTGGTCAGCAGAATCGTCAGCTCCGAGTGATCTCGCAGCTTCCGGATCATGTCCCACACGTTCGACCGCGACACCGGATCGAGGCCCGTGGTCGGCTCGTCCAAGAACATGATCTTCGGCGAATGGACCAGCCCGCGCGCGATCTCGAGCCGTCGCCGCATGCCGCCCGAAAACGTCCGCACCAGCGCGTCGCGGAATTTCAGCAGCTCGACCGATTCGAGCAGCCGGTCGATCAGCGGCCCACGCTCGCTCGCCGGGACGCCGTAGAGCTTCGCGTGAATCGCCATGTTCTCCTGCGCCGTCAGTTCCGGGTCGGACGTAAACGCCTGCGGAATCACGCCGAGCACGCCGCGCACGCCGTCCGGGTCCGTGCGGATGTCGTGCCCGCCGATGCGCGCCGTGCCCGAGGTCGGCGGCGTGAGCGTCGTCATCATCCGGATCAGCGTCGTCTTCCCCGCGCCGTTCGGCCCGAGCAGCCCGAAAATTTCCTGCTGGTCGACGTCGAAGCTCACGTCGTTCACGGCGACGAAATCGCCGAATTTCTTCGTCAGATGGTCGACTTCAATCGCTTTCATAGCCGCTCTCGATCCCGCAGAAACCCGGTGTGGAGTGCGGCGGCTTGCCGCCGCACTCCACATTCGCCGCTCACAGCTTGGCAAACCAACTCTTCGCCGGTGGTGGCGGCAGCAGCACCGTCGCCGTCATTCCGGTGAACAGTCGCCGCCCATCATTCGGCACCGCGACCTTGATCGCGAACGTCTTGATATCGCGCTTCGTCCGGCTCACGTCGCGCTGCGTCGCAAAATCATTTTCGACGCCCTTGAAAAACACCGGTCCCTCGATCATCCGCCCGGAAGGCAATCGCACGTGAAGCACCTGCCCGAACTGCACGTCGTCGATGTAGCTTTCCTCCACATCCGCTTGCACCCACAGATGATCGACGTCCACCACCACGACGATCGGCGCGCCCTGCGCCACCACCTCGCCCTGCTTCGCCACGCGCACGGAAACGATTCCGTCGATCGGCGAATAAATCTTGGTGTAGCCAAGCTGCGTTTCCGTCTCAGCGGCGCTGGCGCGCGCCTGTTCGAGCTGCGCGATGGTCGTCGCGATCTCGCTCTGCCTCACGTCCACCTGCTTGCGGTTCGCCTGCGCCACGCCCAGCGCCGCCGCCTGCGCGTTCACCGACTCCTCGAGCGACTTCACATTCGCCTCCGACACCTGCAGCGTCGCCTGAGCGTGATCGCGGTCCTGCGCCGATTCCACGCCGGCATTAAAGAGGCCTTGCATGCGCTTGAAATCGGTCTGGTCGCGCCACAGGCTCGCCTTCGCCTGATCCAGCTGCGCGCGCTGCGAGGTCAGCGTCGCCTCCGCCTGCTTCAGCGACGCGTCCGTCTGATCGTCCGTCCACGCGTAATTGTGATTCGCCTCGCGTACCTGCGCCTCAAGGCTCGCGACGTTGGCCTTCGCTGCCGCCAGACTCGCTTCGAGCTCCTTCGGATCAAGCTCCGCGATCAACTGGCCCTTCTTCACTTCCGATCCTTCGTCGACCGTCAGGTTGATCATCCGCCCCATGATCTGTGGGCTCACGATCACTTCGTTTCCGTCGACGATCCCCGTCAGCGGAATCGCATCCCCGTGCGGCGTCGTCAGCAGGTACGCCACCAGCGCGGCCACAAAAACCGCTCCGATCAGAATGAAGGATTTGTAAGGCTTCATCGAGCCTTTGCTCCTTTGGCCGTCAGGCCGTGCACGAGGAAATCGAGCAGCGCCCGCTTCCGTGCGGCCACCGCTTCCGGCGCGAGCAGGTCACGGCCCGCGACGCGCCCCAGCATCGCGGCCGTCGCAAAATACGACGTGGTCATCTGGATCGTGAGCATCGCGATCTGATCCACGTCGACCGCGCGAAATTCTCCCCGCGTGATGCCTTCTTCGAGCGTGCGCGCGAATTCGCCGTGCAGCGGGCGGAAGAAATCCCTCACCATGCCGTCGAATTCCGGCCGCGATTCCATCGCCTGGCGCTGCAGCAGACGCGGATAATTCGGATGCGCGGCGAGAAAATCGAAATACCCGTTCACGCATTGAAAGAACCGCTCGCGCGGCGAAAGCTTTTTCTTCGGCGGCGCGAAGACCGTGGATCGCAGCTGGCGCGTGAGATTTTCCAGCACCGCGCGATGCAGACGGCGCTTGTCGCCGAAGTAGTAGTACAGCATCGCCTTGTTGGCATGCGCGGCCGTGGCGATCTCCTCCGTGCGAGCGCCCGCAAGTCCCTGCTCGGCAAAATGGCGTTCCGCCGCGGCCAGAATGCGCCGCGCCGTCGCTCCGCCTTCAACTCTTCTACGTCCGCGCGCCATGTATATTTCAGACTCCCAGCCTGTTCATGTACTCCTCGGGATATCGCGCGCCCACCGCCGCACCGCGCGGCGCGAGTTCGTCGATGCGCTTCAGATCGGCGGAAGTGAGCTTTACATCGAGCGCGCCGAGGTTCTGATCGAGATACGTGCGCCGCTTCGTCCCGGGAATCGGCACGATGTCGTCGCCCTGCGCCAGCACCCACGCCAGCGCCAGCTGTGCCGGAGTGCAGCCTTTCTCCGCGGCAATCTTCTCGATCCGCTGGACCAGCTCCAGATTCTTGTTGAAGTTTTCGCCCTGAAAACGCGGCGAAATCCGCCGAAAATCCTTGGGACCAAAATCCGCGCTCTTCACCTGCCCCGTCAAAATCCCGCGCCCCAGCGGGCTGTACGGCACGAGGCCGATGCCGAGCTCGCGGCAAGTCGAAAGAATTTCGCCTTCAGGATCGCGCGTCCAAATCGAGTACTCGCTCTGCAGTGCCGTGATCGGATATGTCGCATGCGCGCGCCGAATCGTCTTCGCGCCTGCCTCCGAAAGCCCGATATAGCGGACCTTTCCTTGATCGATCAGCCGCGCCATCGCGCCGACTGTCTCTTCGATCGGCACGCTCGTATCCACCCGGTGCAAATAAAACAGATCGATCGTCGAAATCTTCAGCCGCTCGAGGCTCGCCTCGCACGCGGCCTGCACGTACTCCGGCTTGCCATTCACCCCGAGAAAACGCCCGTCCGGCTGCCGCATGTTTCCGAATTTCGTCGCGACGATCACTTCGTTCCGGCGCTTCGCAATCGCCCGGCCCACCAGCTCTTCGTTCGTGCCGCCGCCGTACATGTCCGCCGTATCGAGCATCGTGATCCCGCGGTCGATCGCATGATGGATCGTCGCGGTCGATTCCTGATCGTCCGGCGTGCCATAGGATTGCGACATTCCCATGCAGCCCAGTCCAATCGCGGAAACGATGAGCGAGCTTTTGCCCAGCCGGCGGTATTGCATAAGACCCTCCTCAGGGGAGTTTGTATTCTTCAACTAAACAGTTAGTTTAATCAGAACCGATAGACGTGTCAAGAGAGCTGGTTGGCGCAACGCAGTTTGTGGCTAACGACTCGCGGCTGTAATCTTGTATACGGCCTACGATTATGAAACTGTCGACGCTTATCGGTTGGTTCGCTCTTTCCACGACCGGTACGGCGCTCATCATCGCTGCGCTGATTGTCGCGCTATGGATGTATGACGTGCGGGAGGATCGCAAGCACACTGTATTGGTGAAATCCGAAACACCCATCTTTGTAGGCTCCGGAGATGAATCTTGCGGAGGCACGCGGCTAACCGCCGTTCAAGCGGGCACGACGATGCGGGTTCAGAGGATCCGCTATTGGAAGAACTGTGCCACCCTCGATGTTGTTTTGCCGGACGGTCGAGACGGATACATCGTTCTAGGCGACGGTGAGGTGCGGGTCAATCCACCTCTACAGTGAGCGCGCCAACCAGAGGCCGTTTCTGGCGCCCAACGGTTTCGTAAGGTAAAAGCTACGATTCGAGCGCGCCGCCCGATCCCGCGGGCAGTTCGATCGAATATTTCGTGCGCGTCATTTCGCGGTGGCGTTCGAGCGCGAGTTCGATCAGCTTGTCGATCAATTTCGGATACGGCAGCCCCGACGCCTCCCACAATTTCGGATACATGCTGATTGACGTGAAGCCGGGAATCGTATTCAGCTCGTTCACGAAAATCTTCGACATTTTTTTCTCGAGGAAAAAGTCGCAGCGCGCCATGCCCGCGCCGTCGATCGCGCGGAACGCCCGCACGGCGTATTCCTGGAACGTCTTCACCTGGCTTTTCGCGAGCTTCGCGGGAATTATCAGATTCGTTCCCTGCTCGAGATATTTCGCCGTGTAGTCGTAGAACTCGCGGTGCGGCACGATCTCGCCCGGAATCGACGCACGGACATCGTCATTGCCAAGCACCGAGACTTCGATCTCGCGCGCAGTTACCGCGCGTTCGACCAATATCTTCATCGCGAATTCCGCGGCAAGATTCAGCGCGATCGGAAGCTCGCTCGCGGCCTTCACACGCGTCATGCCGACGGACGACCCGAGCGTCGCCGGCTTCACAAACACCGGGAAGCGCAGCTTTTTCTTCACCAGTTTCAACACGGCGGCCGGCTCGCGCTCCCACTGCGACCTCTGGAACGCGACATACGGCACAACCGGCAAGCCCTCCTGCTCGAAGAGGCGCTTCTGAACGTCCTTATCCATGCCGACCGACGACGCGAGCACGCCCGCGCCGACATATGGCAGGCCCGCCAATTCGAGAAAGCCCTGCACCGTGCCGTCTTCGCCAAACGTGCCGTGCATGATCGGGAAAACCACGTCGAGCGTGAGGCTCGGCCGCCCCGTATTTCGCGACATCGGCACCAGTGCGGCGGCGGTGGGATCGGGCGGAAGAAACACGCGTTCGCCCGATTTCAGCACGTCGGGCAGCAGCTTCTGCGCGCCCGAGCCGACCAGCCAGCGGCCGTCTTTCGTGATGCCGATCGGCACCACTTCGTATCTTTCCGGATCGAGCGCGCGAATCACCGACGCAGCCGACGCCAGCGAAACTTCATGTTCGCCCGAACGCCCGCCGAACAGCACGCCCACCCGCAATCTTTTAGAAGATGTCATCGTAGCGCCGGCGTCTCGCCGGCCCCTTTCGTGCCTTGCACACTCACAGGATTTTCTTCCCTAGGCCGGATAGCACCAGCTCGACGCCCAGCGTCGCGGTCGTATTGTGCAAATCGATCACCGGATTGATTTCGACCAGCTCGAGCGACACGAGCGCCTTCGTATCGGCGATCATCTCGAGCGCCAGATGCGCCTCGCGGTACGTCACGCCGCCGCGCACCGGCGTCCCCACTCCCGGTGCGTCGGTCGGATCGACAAAATCCATATCGAGACTCACGGCAATCCCCGCCGTGTCGTCGCTCGCGAGCCGCAGCGCGTCCGACATCACTTCGCGCATGCCGCGCTCGTCGATATCGCGCATCGTGAAAATCCGCACGCCCGATTCCTTCACGAGGCGCCGTTCCTTCGCATCGAGTTCGCGGATGCCGAGCAGCACCACGTTGCGCGGCTCGATCATCGGCTTCAGCGGCGCGAGCCCGGTCAGCTCCGCCGGGCCATATCCCATGATCGACGCGAGCGGCATCCCATGCACGTTCCCCGAAGGCGACGTTTCGGGCGTGTTCATGTCGCCATGCGCGTCGAGCCAGATCATGCCCACGCGCTTCGATTCCTTGTGATAATGCGCGACAACGCCCGCCGCCGTACCCACCGCGATCGAATGGTCGCCGCCGAGCACGAGCGGCATCATGTCCTCGTCGAGCGTCTTGCGGACTATTTCGCCGAGATCCTTGCAGGCATCCGCGATTTCGCCGAGATACTTCGCGTTCTTCTCGCCGTAGTGCTGCTCTTCCGGCTGGCGCACCGCGATGTTGCCGATATCTTCGATTTGCCGCCCAAGCTGCTTCAGCCGCGAATGCAGTCCCGCCACTCGCAGCGCCGACGGCCCCATATCGACGCCGCGCCGGCTCGCGCCCAAGTCCATCGGCACCCCGATGATGCGAATTTTCTCAGCCATGTAGAACGCAGCAATCACACCCCTGGACTACTGAAGGGGCCATTAAGGATAGACGCGATACAGCATGCGTGGGAAGGGAATCACTTCGCGGATGTGCTCCGTCCCGCAAATCCATGCAACGGTGCGTTCGAGGCCCAGGCCAAATCCGGCGTGCGGAACGCTGCCGTACCGCCGCAAATCGAGATACCACTGCAGCGATTCTTCGGGTATCCCCTGCTCGTGGATTCGCTTTAGCAGCGTTTCGTAGCTCGATTGACGCTCGCCGCCGCCGATGATTTCGCCGTAGCCTTCGGGCGCGATCATGTCGAAATTCAGCGCCAGATCGGGACGCGCCGGATCGGCCTCCATATAAAAAGCCTTCATGGCCGAAGGATAGCGATGGATGATCACCGGCTTCTCGAAATTCTTCGAGAGGATCGTCTCTTCGTCGCCGCCAAAATCGTCGCCCCACTTCGCCGGATTGCCGGCCTTCTGCAATACCTGCACGGCCTCGTCATACGTGATCCGCGGAAACGGTGGCGCCACCTTTTCAAGCTTCGAGATATCGCGGCCAAGCGCGGCCAGTTCCCTGCTCCGGTTCTTCACCACACCTTGCACCATCGCGCTTACGAGTCCTTCGCCCAACTCCATCATGTCCGAAAGGTGGGAGTAAGCGGCTTCAGGCTCGAGCATCCAGAATTCAGTGAGATGCCGGCGCGTCTTCGATTTTTCCGCGCGAAATGTGGGACCAAACGTATAGACCTTGCCCAGCGCCGCGGCCGTCGCTTCGACGTACAGCTGCCCCGACTGCGTCAGATAAGCCTTCTGGTCATCGATGTAGTTGACCTCAAAAAGCGTCGTCGTGCCTTCGCAGGCAGCGGGCGTAAAGATCGGCGCGTCGGTCAGGATGTAGCCCTGATCGTCCATGAAATTGCGCGCGGCGCGAATCGCTTCGGCACGAATGCGCAAAATCGACGCCTGCCGCGGCGTGCGAATCCACAGATGCCGCCGGTCGAGCAGGAAATCGACGCCATGCTCCTTGAGCTGAATCGGATAAGGATCGGATTCCGGCACGCGCTGGACGATTTCGACCCCGGCGATGTGCATTTCGCAGCCGCCCGGCGCCCGTGGCTCGGCCTTGATCGCGCCGGTCACGATCACGCTTGATTCCTGCGTCAATCCCTTCAGCGCGCCAAACGCTTCCGCATTCTCCTTCAGCGACACAACGCCCTGAATAATCCCGGTACCGTCGCGAAAAATCGGAAACAGCAATTTCCCCGACTCGCGCAAATTGTAAAGCCACCCGCGAATCGTCACAGTCTTCCCGGCATACTCGCCCGCACGCTCGACGGTCACGATCGGATTTTGCGGAGCTGGTGTGCTGGATTCCTGGGTCATCGCTTCGCCGAGGGCCGGTTCCACGGTTCCAGTGACGGAACGCCTTTCTTTACGAGGTGCTCTTCCAGCGTGTCAAAGGTGGCCCGTATCTGATCGAACGCCGGCGCGCCGCCGGGCTGATCCTTCAATTCGAGCACGAGCGGCAGTGGTTCAGGAGCGGTCGCGAAGCCCGTAAGCGCAGCATCCCAATCGATCGTCCCGGTGTAAGGCAGCAGGTGCTCGTCCTTTTCGCCGTGATTGTCGTGAATGTGCGTGGTGGCGACGCGCGAGCGCATCAGCTCGAAGCCTTCCGCGACGCCCGCATCGAGGTGCGCATGCCCGATATCGAAGCAAAATCGCAGATCGAGCCGTGTCTCCTTCACGAACTGCACGAGCGACGCAGGCGCGCCCAGCTCGTTGGGCGTGTTCTCGACGGCAATCGTCACGCTGCGCTGCTTCGCGAAAAGCGAAAGATGCTCGAGCGAGCTGAACGCCGCGTCGTACCTGCGCTGGTCGGCCTCCTGCCGCCCGGTTCCGAGGTGCTGGACGAGATAGCGAAACGGCACCGTCTCGGCCACATCGATCGCCCACTTCACCTCATCGACCGCATCCACGCGCCGGACGCGCTCCGTCTCCGAAATCGAAATCGGAATGCCGCTGTCGCGCCCCGGCGACGAATTGCGCTCGGTCGGCGAATGCAGCGAATGCAACGTGAGCCCGGTTTCCTCGAGCGCGCCAGCCAACTCGCGCAGGGCCTCCGGCGAGCGGTACGTGAAATGCGAAGACGCACAGAAAATCTCGATGCCGTGAATCCCGGCCTGCGCGATTCCCTGCAACATCTCCCTGCTCAGCGGCTGATGAACGTACCGGTACGTCGAAAGAATGCGTCGCATCCCACCCTCAGTGCAGCATCATTCGCGAAGTTCTATGGTCCGTGGAAATCGCCCCGCCGTCAATAGCCGCCCCGGCACAACGAGACGAGCCGCCTTAGTGAATCGATCCTACAGGCGGCCGGAGAGAAGCAACAGGAGGAGGACCGCGCCCGCCGTCAGCAGCGCGCCGAACCATATTGGAATGCGGATGCGAAACGGGCGCTCGGCTGGGCGAGCGGGCAAGGGCTCGGGCCGATCGAGAAGCGCCACGCCAACTCTCTTCCGCGGCGGGCGAGTCCCGCGACTCGAAGCGGGTTGCGGCTCGGGCTCAGGCGGGTGCTCGGTGAACTGGTGCGGCATGAGCGAATGTTAGCACCGGATAAGCCCTGTCGGGAAGATGCTCGAAACGCGCGAGGCACAACCACTCTGATTTGTGCATCTTAGCGCGTTTCATCGCGCAGCCCCAAGCTAGCGTGCCAAATCACGCCAAAATCGGATTTTCCTGACCGTTTCGAGGGTTCTTATCCTCCCGACGAGAGCATCATTGATGCCTCACTTATTGCAATGTTTTCGAGCACGCATGGGGGTCCCGGATATCGCGCGGACGCCAGCCTATTCGCTCGATTTTATGGCGTGCGTCCCGTGGGTGATTGCCGCGCCGGCGCGAAGGGCTGCGGCAACGACGACCGCCTCGGAAATTTCCTGATCCGAAGCCCCCGCCGCGCGAGCCTTGTCCGAATGAATTGCAATGCAATAGGGGCACTGCGTGGTAAACGCGACCGCAAGCGCCATCAGTTCCTTGTACTTCACCGGGATTGCCCCGGCAGCCATCGCCGCTTTGTCGAAAGCCCAAAACGCTTTCATCCCTTCCGGCGCATTGGCTTCGATGATTTTCAGCTTCGCAAGATTTTTCATGTCATACACGGCGCACCTCCGCGTCGCAAACAGGATTCTCGATGCTGCTGAGAGTTTCGAGTCGCGCGATTATATTCACCACGCGCGCTTTGGGCAATGCCACGCATTTTCTTGAATCCTCGCCGTCCGCGAAGTGATCAAAACACGGGAGGAGACTTGCATGGGCAACGAGACCGCAAAGATCGTCCGCTTTCACGCCACGGGCGGACCGGAAGTATTGAAAATTCAAGATGAGCCGGTTCCCAAACCGGGGAAAGGCGAAGTTCGGCTGCGAGTGAAAGCCATCGGACTGAACCGGGCCGAGGTGATGTTCCGCAGAGGGCAATACCTGGAAACGCCGGCGCTCCCGTCGAAACTGGGATACGAGGCGGCCGGCGTGGTGGAAGCCGTCGGCCCCGACGTGGACAAAAGTTGGATCGGCAAAAAGGTGAGCACGGTTCCGGCGTTCGTGATGACCCAGTACGGTGTGTACGGCGAAGTGGCGATCGTTCCGCTAACCGCGGTGGCGATCTATCCGGAGAAGCTGACGCCGGAAGAGGGCACATCGATCTGGATGCAATATCTGACGGCCTATGGAGCGCTGATCATGCACGCCAAGATCACGAAAGGCGACTTCGTAATCATCACCGCGGCCAGCAGCAGCGTGGGAATCGCAGCCATCGAAATGGCAAATGCGGAAGGCGCGATCAGCATCGCAACCACGCGAACATCGAAGAAGAAAGCGACGCTAGCCAAGATCGGAGCCGCCCATGTGATTGCGACCGAGGACGAAAATTTCCTCGCGCGCATCAAGGAAATCACGGGCGGCAAAGGCGCTCGCGTGATCTTCGATCCCATTGGCGGCAAGGGCGTCGAGCTGCTCGCTCAGGCCGCAGCCCTTGGCGGAACGATCTTCGAATATGGAGCGCTAGCGCCCGAACCGACTCCATTTCCGCTGTTCGCCGCGCTGGGCAAAGGACTCTCCATTCGCGGATACACGCTACGCGAGGTGTTTTCTGTCCCGAAGCTGAAGGCTGAGGCGGAGCAATACGTTTTCGACCGCGTGAAGGCCGGCGACTTCAAGCCGCGAATCGACCGCGTGTTTCCGTTCTCCCATATCGTGGAGGCGCACCGCTATATGGAGTCAAACGAGCAGATTGGCAAGATTGTCATCAAGGTCTAGCGGCGGCCCGTCAAGTAAAGAGGGCGGGAGATAACCCGCCCCCGATCAACCTTCAAACCTCTCGATCCACTACCCTTTGCCGGTCTTGCCGACGCGAATCGCCTCGGTCTTCCCGGAAAATTCGACTTTGACGATCTGGTTATGGTTCGTGTCGACTTCCGTATCTTCAGCCTTCTTCGGCAGCTGAACCCAATGGCACGGCGTCTGAGCGATCACCTTTCCATCGCGCACGATATCGAGTGTG
This sequence comes from uncultured Acidobacteriota bacterium, assembly GCA_963740095.1. Lineage (GTDB taxonomy): Bacteria > Acidobacteriota > Terriglobia > Acidiferrales > UBA7541 > Palsa-295. Next base: position 47,906 of record CAVUDN010000046.1, on the reverse strand, counting down.
TTCTGATTCTCTTGAGCTTCAACTTTATATGTGCCGGGTTGGATTTGAGTATTCCCGATCATCGTGGCCTGGGAAGTGGACCATTCGGCCGTGTAGGTCTTGTCGGGCCGAGCCCAAACAGCGAGGGCAAAAACCAGGATCGCGAGCCCACCGAGGAACTGCTTTGCACTCCAACGCATTTGGCTATCTCCTTTAGAGATGAAACGAGGTCAGCGGAACGTACCGGAAGTATCACCGAGAGCGCGGGGCTGGACGCGTCAAGACGACCCGCAGACGCTCAACTACTTGGATGCGTGTTGCCGCGGGTGGGGATGTGCCCGAATGGCGGCGGCGCACGGAATTGCGGCGACGGCCCGAATCAGGCGGCTTCGGAGAGGAATTCGACCTGGAAGGACGATGGGACGAGCCCGACGCTGGCGCCGCGGGCGAGGAGTTCGCGGACGGCGCGACGGCCCTCTTCGCCGTAATCGAGCGTCCAGCGGTTCACGTACATGCCGACGAATTTATCGGCGAGAACCGGGTCCATATCGCGAGCGAATTGCAGCGCGTATTCGAGCGCCGCCTCGCGGTGTTCGAGGGCGTAGCTGACGCTTTCGCGGATGATGCGCGCGACCTGGCGGCCCATATCCTTGCCGAGGCTGCGGCGGATCGCATTGGCGCCGAGAGGAAGCGGAAGACCGGTTTCCTCCTGCCACCACTGACCGAGATCGACCACGCGGTGCAGGCCGATCTGCGAGAAAAGCAGTTGCCCTTCGTGGATCAGCAGGCCGGCTTCGACTTCCTTGTTGCGGACGGCGTCGAGAATCTTGTCGAACGGCATGGTGACGGTTTCGACGCCGGGCTCGAAGAGCTTCAGCGCGAGATAGGACGTGGTGAGCGTGCCCGGAATGGCGATCTTGCGGCCCTTGAGGTCGCCCTTTTTGATCGCGTGCGAGGAGATGACGATCGGGCCATAGCCCTCGCCGAAGCTAGCGCCGCAATCGAGCAGCAGATATTTGTCGGCAACGAAGGCGTAGCCATAGAAGCTGACGGCGGTGACGTCGTAGGTCTCTTTGTGAGCTTCGTGGTTCAACGTCTCGATATCGCAGAGGATGTGGTTGAACTTCACCCCGGGCAGGCGGACCTTCCCTGTGGCCAGGGCGTAAAACATAAAGGCATCGTCACTGTCCGGTGAATGGGCCAGCTGCAGAGTGGTCGTCATCGGTGTCGCGGCGGGTGTCGACATGTTTTTGACCATCCTGGCGCTCAGAAGAAGCTCACGGTCGATCGGTCCGGAGACACGTTACTCCAAGCTCTGTGTGGCCTGGCCTGAAAACTGGAAACGGCGTCCGGAGTGTGCGCTTTCCTGTGTGAGTGCCGTAGTTCGAGCGAACATAAGGATACCACACGGTAACGCCGCGCGTACAGATTCAGGCGAAGGCACACCTGTGGAAATTGGAGGCGATGGGGCCTGACGGATGGCGCGGCGGGGCGTTCGTCCGGTAGAATGCGTGGCAGACCGCCGACCTGCCGGGAAAGTTTTCCCGTGTGATCTCGGAGACAGGAGAGTTCCCTGTGCCATCATTTGCTGGTGTGGATTTTCTGGAGTTTGACTCGTTGCTGAGCGATGAAGAACGGCTCGCGCGGCAGACGGCGCGGAAATTCGTCGACGAACAGCTGCTGCCAATCATTGTGGAACACGACCGCGCGGGGACGTTTCCGATGCAGCTCGTGCCGCAGATGGGCGAGCTGGGATTTTTCGGCGCAAACCTGAAGGGCTACGGATGCGCCGAGATGTCCAACGTGGAATACGGGCTCGTGACGCAGGAGCTTGAGCGCGGCGATTCGGGGCTGCGCAGTTTCGTTTCGGTCCAATCGGCGCTGGTGATGTATCCGATCCATGCGTTCGGCTCGGACGCACAGAAGGAGAAATGGCTGCCGCTGCTGCAGCAAGGGAAAGCGATCGGCTGCTTCGGGCTGACCGAGCCGCAATTCGGCTCGAATCCGGGCGGGATGCTGACGCGCGCGGTGAAGAAGGACGGCGGCTACGTCCTCGACGGCGAAAAGATGTGGATCACGAACGGCTCGATCGCGGACGTCGCGGTGATCTGGGCCAAATGCGAAGACGGGAAGGTTCGCGGGTTCCTGGTAGAGAAAGGCACGCCGGGATTCAAAGCGTGGGCGATTCACGGCAAGCAATCGCTGCGTGCATCGGTGACATCAGGCCTGGCGATGACCGGCTGCAAGATTCCCGCGGAGAATCTGCTGCCGGGCGTGGAGGGACTGAAGGGACCGCTCTCGTGCCTCGACCAAGCGCGCTACGGCATCGGCTGGGGCGGGATCGGGGCGGCGATGGCGTGTTACGACACGGCGCTGAGTTACGCGAAGCAGCGGAAGCAGTTTGGCGACAAGCCGATCGCCTCGCACCAGCTCGTGCAGGAAAAGCTGGTGTGGATGATCACCGAAATCACCAAGGCGCAGTTTCTCGCGCTGCAGGTGGGACGGCTGAAAGACAAAGGGCGGGCGCACGCGTCGCACATTTCGATGCTGAAGATGAACAACGTTTGGATGGCGCGGGAAACAGCTCGGATGGCGCGCGAGATCCTCGGAGCGAACGGCATCGTCGAAGAATACGGTGTGATGCGGCATATGAACAACCTCGAATCGGTCTTCACCTACGAGGGCACGCACGACATCCACAAGCTGGTGATCGGCGAGCGAATTACGGGGAGCGCGGCGTTCGTATGAAGACGTGCATGCGCATCAGGGAGCGCTTTCCGCCTCTTGCGATGGATGCTATATCGGCGCTGAATTACAATCGTTCGAATCGGCTTCGGCGGTAAATCACCTGACATGCGGGGGCGTCCATGGAACACGAACTGAGCCTGGAATTTTTGCGCGTTGTGGAGCAGGCGGCGATCGCGTCGGCGCGAACGATGGGCCTGGGCGACGGCCACAAGTCCGATCAGGCGGCCGTTGAGGCCATGCGCACGGAGATGGATACCGTCAGCATGGACGGAACCATCGTGATCGGCGAGGGCGAGCGCGACAAAGCCCCCATGCTCTACATCGGCGAACACGTGGGCCTGGCGGCGCGCGACAAAAAGCATTTGTATCCCGCCGTGGATATCGCCGTCGATCCGTTGGAGGGCACGAATCTCTGTTCGAGCGGCGCGCCCAATGCCATCACCGTGCTCGCGGCGAGCGACAAGGGCGGCTTGCTCCACGCGCCCGATCTGTATATGGAAAAGATCATCGTCGGGCCGTTGTGCCGGGGCGCCGTCGATCTCGATGCGCCGCCCGAACACAACCTGAAAGCCATCGCCAAGCGTCTCGACCGCAAGGTGAAAGACCTGGTGGTGACGGTGCTCGAGCGGCCGCGCCACGAAAAGTTGATTCAGGATATCCGCAAGACGGGCGCCCGCATTCGGCTCATACAGGATGGCGACCTTTCGGCAGGAATCAGCGCCGCAGTTTCGGATATGGGCGTCCACGTAGTGCTGGGGACCGGCGGCGCACCCGAGGGCGTGCTGACGGCAGCGGCGTTGCGCTGCCTGAACGGGCAAATCTTGGCTCGCCTGGTGATCGGCAAGGGGGAACACAGAGAACGCGCCGCGAAAATGGGCATCAAGGATCCGAAGCGGATTTACGACACGCACGAACTGGCACCGGGCAAGAAAATCATCTTTGCGTGCACGGGTGTGACGCCCGGCGGCCTGCTGCGCGGCGTGCGTTTTTTCGGCGGCGGGACGCGAACGCAATCGCTGATCATGACCCTCGACGAGCGCGAGATTCGGTTCATCGATTCCGTCCACATCGAGAAGGGCGCGAACGCGAACGACGTGCGCGTGCGATTCTACTAGAAGCTGTCTCATAAATACTCGGCCGCGATCGAAAAGATGGCTTCAGGGGCTAAAGCCCTTCTTTCACGGGGCTTGACGGCGGGGCTGAAGCCCCGCCCTTCCGTTCAGCCATTTATGAGATAGCTTCTAGTCGACAACGAAGGAGCGCAGGGTACAAAAAGTCGCGGCCCTGGCGCGCCCCGCGACTTTCGTCCGGGCGAGACAGGGCCGATGAGGGCGTGGCGATGGCCGCGCGCCGCGCAGCGAGACGCTGCTAGCGGTTCAGCGCGGTGGCCGAATGACCGCCGCCAGTGTGCTGCTGGCGACGGGGTATGCCGTGAGGTACGCGCTCGACCGCCTGCGGAGCGAGCGGACGTATCTGCTGGTTGGTGCTGACGTGCTCGCTGATGGCCTGCAGCCTTTTCAGGATGCCCTGCCATTGCGTCCAATCGAGCTGGCGAAGGAACGGCCGCAAGCCTTGAATGAACGGATCTTCGAGCACGGTCTCGCCATTCGTCTCGGGAACGAAGAAGCGGTTCAGACCGACGCCCAACGCTTCGGCAATCTTCTCGAGCGTGCCGAGGCTGGGAGTCATCTGCCCGCTTTCGATCCGGGACAGATACGAACGCGAGACGCGCGAGCGAGCTTGCAGCTGGCTCTGAGTCATGCCTCGAGATTCGCGCAATTGCCTGATGCGCTGGCCGATGTTTTCGACAGTTTCGCGATTCGGCCAGTTCTCAAACAGTTGGCGGTCATCCCCCGGTAGATCTGTGGGCGACGGCGTCGGAATGACGAACGTCACCTTAGGGGGCAGCAGACGAAGGCAGCGTCGGCAGTTGCCCGTGCGTGTACGGTATTGGACTAATCCGCAAACACCACAGCGGATCACTTCCCGATCGAGTTCCATGCTGGCTGCTATACCTTCTTTTTCCGCCACCGGTTCTCCTCGCAGACTTTTCCGGCGATGCGAAGGGGAGGAGCAATACGTCGACAGGGGGAAGGCAGGAACTAGGCGCGCGTGTGATTTTCCACAGGCTGCCAATTCTTGTCAAGCCCTTTTTTGTCTGCAACGACATATTTTAGCCCCTAGCGACAGAGGATGGCAACCATTTGAGACGGAGAGATGCGGGGCGTGTCTCTTTTTGCTACGATTCCCTGGGGGCCTCATTGATCTCGAAGATAATCAGAAATTTGCTTGCGCTTTTTGTGGTGGCGCTGTGCGCGGCGCCGATAGGCAGCTTTGCAGCGGCTGGCCAGGGGCACGGCACGTGGACGCTCGAGAGCATTTTGAAGGAACTGGACGCCGAAGCCAAAGATTTCCACAGCCTCGCGGCCGACGTCGAGCGCACCAAGGTCACCGTGGTCGTGAACGACCGTTCGACCGAAATCGGCTCGATTCTCGTCCGCGGCGACAAAATGCTGCTCGACATGAAGACGCCCGACCCGCGCACGATCCTGCGCACCGGCGACACGCTGTACGTCTACACACCCGGGCTGAAGCGCGTCGAGGAATACAATCTGGGAAAGAACAAGCAGGCCGTGGAGCAGTTCCTGCTGCTCGGCTTTGGCACGGCGGGCGCGGAGTTGCGCAAGGGGTACCTGATTACCGTGATGCCCGAGGTCTCCATCGGCGACCACCGGACGGTGGAGCTTGAGCTGACGCCGAAGTCGGATGCGGTCCGCGCCCAGATATCGAAGATTCAGATCTGGCTCGATGAATCCACCTGGCTTCCGGTGCAACAGCAGTTCTTCGAGACGGGCTCGGGCGACTACTCGATCGTCAAGTACTCGAAGATCGTAAGGAACGCCCCGGTGCCGGAATCGGACTTCAAGCCGCATTGGCCCAAGGGCACCGAGAAGATCAAGCCGCAGGGGTAGAGGATAGGCGGCGGGTCGTTGGTGGTAGGTGGCAGTATCGGTGCGTCCATTCCCAGCAAGCGCGCCCACTCGTGCGCGTTTCTCTGGGAGAACCAGGCCGGTTGACGCACTCGGGCCAGAGGACTACGCTTTCAACCGGGGCGTTCAGAGGCGGAATCCCATGAAAAGCGCTGCGATTGCAAATGCGGTGCAGGCGGGCTCGGCGGCAGAGCTGAGGCGGCACCTCTTCTACGAGACTTCGCATTCGCCTGCGCTTGCCGATCTGGTCGGCTACGAAAACGCGAAAGACATCGTCGATTTCTGTTTCATCGCCAACCCTTACTACCCCACGCCCGAGATGCTGGAGGATTTGCAGCGCAATCTGCCGAATCTGATCAAGTCCTATCCGTCGAGCAATCCGCTGATCAGCCAGAAGAATCTTGCGGCCGTCCTGCACGTCGATCCCGAGCGGCTCATTATCGGCAATGGCGCGACGGAATTGATCACGCTGATCGACATGACTTTGATCGACCGCATCGCCGTCCCGATCCCAACTTTCGGCGAATATATCGAAAAGATGAAGGATCAGCGCGACGCCGAACTCTACCCGCTTGATCCGGAGAGCGGATATTCCCTTCGCCTCGATGATTACCTTGCGTGGGTGCACCAGCGAAATCTCGAATGCCTTGTGGTCATCAATCCCGGCAATCCGACCGGACAGTTCATTCCGCTTGAAGAGATGATGGATTTTCTGCGCAGGGCGAGCGATTTGGAGCTGGTGATCGTCGACGAATCGTTCATCGATTTCGCGGGAGATCCGATTCCGAGCCTGCTGCCGATCGCCGACCAGTTTACGAATCTGCTGATCGTGCGCAGCATGAGCAAGCACTGCGGCGTGCCGGGCCTGCGCCTGGGATATTGCTACAGCGCGAATCTTTTCGTCCTGAACCGGCTGCGGCGGTTTCTGCCCACGTGGAATCTGAATACGCTCGCGCAGTATTTCCTGTCGCTGTTGCCGCCGACCGACGCCGCCTATCACGAAGGACGCAAGCGGTTGATCGCGCGATGTCCGCTGGCTCTACGGCGCGCTGCGCGGCATTCCCTCGATCGACGTGTATCCGACCGGCGCGAATTTTGTGCTCTTCAAAATCCGCAATGGCATGACTGCAACCGAGCTTCAGGCGCGCCTGCTCGCCGAGCACCAGATGTACGTCCGCGATTGCTCGAACAAGCTTGGCATGGACGCGTTTCACATTCGCGTCGCCTCGCAAGGCCGCGAGAAAGACGCCCGGCTGGTGGAAGCGCTTTCGACTCTGATGCGCTGAAGATGCGATGAATCGGCCCGTTGTCCTCGTCGGCGCTCGCCGGACCACCCGCAAGAATAAGTTCATCGACTACGTCGGCGAATTCCATCTCGAGCTTCTCATCCGCCTGCGCATTTTGCCGGTGATTGTCCCGGTGGTGGACGGCACGCCCGATTGCCTGCCGCAATACATGGAAAGCATGGTCGGCCTGCTGCTGGTGGAAGGCGAAGACATCGAGCCGAAGCGCTTTGCCGCGCGAAAAGCCAACTTTCAGTATCTGGAGAAGACGCACGCACTGAAGGACGAGATCGAAATTCGCCTGCTGCGGCATGCCATGCGCCGTGGGCTACCGATTCTGGGCATCTGCCGCGGCTCGCAACTGATGAACGTGGTTTGCGGCGGCACGCTCTACGGCGACGTGCAAAAAGAAAAAGGCTCGCACCGGCCGCACATCGATTACCACAATTACGATACGTACCGCCATCCGGTTTCCGTCGTTCCCGGCACCCCCCTCGCCCGCTGGTATCGCCGCAAGAATCTGCTTGTGAACAGCTATCATCACCAGGGCATTCGCCAGCTCGCGCGGCGCTTTCGCCCCATGGCGCACGCCGACGACGGCCTGATCGAGGCCTACTACGACCCCGAGGCTGCGTTTGTGGTGGGGCTGCAATTCCATCCCGAGCGCATGTTGAAGGAGTATGCAGGAAATCTGGAGGTATGGAAGGCCTTCGCTGCCGCTGTGCATCAGAACTACAGGTAATAACCGAGCCCTGAAAAGATGGTCCGAATAGCTTGGCCACGAACGCTCACTACCTCAAACCAATGATCTTCGTATCCGTCGCCTTCGAGGATGACATCCTCTGTGCCGTCGGACTCGACGTCCGCTATGTCGACGAGGGACCAATCCGTAACATCAGGTACATCTACGTCCGTTTTGTGGAACGGCAATTTCCGAAGAACGATTATGTGTGAGGCTTCATCGATTATCCCGATCACTTCGCACAAATCTAGCTCAGTCCCGCTGACGCGTGTATAGGCGGCTTTCGCCAGCATCCAGCCAGAATGAGCTGACTTCCAAACCGTGAAGTGCGTCTCGCCGTCTGCGTTCAGAGGCAAGCCCAAGCCGTGTAGTTCGCCGACTAAGAGTGCTCGGATAGGTGGGGACGGTTGTCCGGACTGCTTGCACTCATCGGCCTCTTTCTTCTCGTTCCATTCGCACCAATACTCCAAAATCACTTGGACTCCGGCTTGGGGGCTCTTTGGCGACTTGATGTCGCAACCGTCGTCCGGGCCGTTTCCGAATGGAGACTCCCCGCAATAGTGCTTCTTCAGGAAGGACTCGATTTTCCGACAGCGAGCCGTCGTGCAGGCGGGACGGTGTGGATCTTGATCAGACTGTGCGACTGCCTGTGCGCCCGTTACTAGAGGCAACAACAGCGCCGCAACTATCAAGCGTGGCGTTCCCCGCATGGATCCATTCTAGAAAACAATCGGGTACAAGCGTTCACCGCGATGAACGTAAGCTACCGCGCTAGTTACCTGCCCTTCCGGTCAGGCGAAGCACCCCAACGGTCACGCTTTGGCGGCTTTCACCTTCGCGGCGGCGGCTTCGTGTTCCAACAGGGTCTGCTTACGACCGATGCCCCAACGATAGCCGGCGAGATTGCCGTCCTCGCGGACGACGCGATGGCACGGAACTACCACCGACACCGGATTCGTAGCGCAGGCGCGCGCGACCGCTCGAACCGCAGCCGGATTCCCGATTGCCCGCGCGACCTGCGTGTAGGTTCGCGTCGCGCCGTAGGGGATTCGGCGCAACTCTTCCCAAACGCGGCGCTGAAAAGCGGTGGCCTGCACGTCGGTGGGCAAGTCGAGATGAGGCTTTTGGCCACGGAGGTGCGCGAGGATTTTCTCGACCCATTCGCCGAGGCTGCCGGGGCCGTCGTCGTCGCGGCGAAGCTCGGCGCGCGGATACTCCTTTTCGATGGCGGTGCGCAGCGTGGCATCTGATTCGCCGAGATACAGGGCGCTGATGCCGCGATCGGTGGCGCCGACCAGGAGGCGGCCGAGCGGCGAATCGACGATGGTGTAGTCAATGTGCATGCCTTCCCCGCCCCGGCGGTAGGCGGCGGGCGTCATTCCGAGATGCGATGGGGCGCGTTCATAGAGGCGGCTCGAAGAACCGTATCCGGCTTCGTAGAGTGCAGTCGTCACGTTATCTCCTTTTTTCAGGCGCGATTTCAGGCGGCGCATGCGCTGCGCGTCGGCATACTGGCGCGGCGTGATGCCGATCGTGGCGCGAAACGCGCGTTCGAGTTGATGTGTGCTCATGCCGGCGGATTGGCTGAGATGAGCGAGTGTGAGGCGAGCATCGGGATCGGCTAGAACGCGCGCATCGATTTCGCAACACACACTTGCGACCGCCGCGATTCTCGGATCCGAGAGATGAACGGTGCGCGGGCGGCAACGTTGGCAGGGACGAAAGCCCTTCTGTTCGGCTGCTTCCGCAAGCGCGAAGAAAACCACCTGCTCGCGCCGCGGTTTGCGCGAGGGGCACGATGGGCGGCAATAGACGCCGGTCGAGCGCACGGCGTAGACGAAAGCGCCGTCGGCGCTGCGATCGCGAGATTGGACGGCTTGCCAGCGCGCCGCGCCATCGAAGTTTTCCACAGCTCGGTTTCGCCCAGCCGTATTTGATGTCATTCTGAATTCGCCTCAATTTCTCTTACGCCGCCACAGTAACGCATTCCGAATCGCGTCACTATCCGATTCTCGCGGTCAAAATCCCGGTGCGCACACCGCGACCTTGGCCCTTCTGACCCCGCCACGTCGGAATTCGGTGCCGCCAAGGACCCGCTGATTCTAAGGAGCTTACGGTGGAAAGTACTGGGACTCTTGCCACGTATAGTAAGCAAGACGCAGATGAGCCTGGCCATTGATCCCCTGGGGGTTAATCATACGGCACCAACCCGGTGTGCCGGGTTGACGCGGGTTTTCGCCTCCCTCATATTCGGAAAACCTGCCAGGGGTCTTAGGGGTAGCTGTTTCAGGGGTACTTGGGGAGAGGTCATGGGAGCTGCACCGGAACGGAACGGGCACGCCGCATCATCTCCACTACGTATACACGAAGTTGAAAATCGCACTGAAACAATCACAGCCATCTCAGGCAAGCCGGGACCGCGACGCTTTCTGCGCGTTCCGACGCACGCGATCGGCGTGGCGGCGGAGCGCAGGCGTTATCCGCGCGCGAAACTTTCGCTGCCGCTGGTCTTGACGCGCATCGGCGACTACCAGGAGCCGGAACCGGTGGCGCTGGTGACGCGCAACATCAGCTCGAGCGGCGTCTTTTTCCTCGCGCCGCGCGAGATCGAGCCGGGAACGGCGATCGAGCTCGAAGTGGCGCTGATCGAGCGGCCGGCGGGATTCGGCCGCGTCCAGATGTGCACCGCAGCCCATATCGTCCGCACGGAAGAAACGGACATGCCGGGCTGGCGGGGCTACGCCGCAAGCTTCGATGATTTCGCCCTGAAGCGCGACGACGTGATTCCCTTGCGCTATCGCAGCGCTTAGCTGACTGACCCAACAATTTTTACGATCTGCTACCAGGATACGTTTGTCTTCGTATCGATACTGCTCTGCGCTTATGCATGCGTAAAGGCTGCCGGGCCGCAAGACCGGCAACCCGCCGCTACAAAACCTTCGCCCGCGACTTCTGATACGATTCCCTGCTGTGAGCCGAACGCAATTTCACGCGCGTGTCGTCCTGCTTGATTGGGACGGCACGCTGCTCAATTCCTACGCAGCGGATTCGCGCGCGTATCTGGCGATGTTTCGCGCACTCGAAATAAAATGGGGGCTGACGGAGCTGAAGAAGCACTATTCGCCCGACTGGTATCAGGTCTATCGAGCGGCGAATCTGCCGCGAGCGCGGTGGGCCGAGGCGAATCGCCTGTGGCGCGCGGCGTATCTGGCGGAGCGGCCTCCTCTGCAGCCTGGCGCCCGCAGCGTGATTCAATTGCTCGAAAAGAGTTTCACGCTGGGCATCGTGACGGGCGGGAGCGGCGACCGGGTGCGCCCGCAAATCCGCGCTTTCGGCCTCGCGGACTATTTCTCGGCATGCGTTTGCAGCGAAGACGCGCCACGGAAGAAACCTCATCCAGCGCCTTTGCAACGGGCGTTAAAGAGGCTGCGCGCCGACCCGGGAGAGTGCGTCTACGTCGGTGACGCGCCGGAGGACATCGAAATGGCGCGACACGCCGGCGTGCGCGCGATCGGAGTGCTAGGGCCGTTCCCGACGGCCGAGCGGCTGCGCAGCGCAAAACCGGAATTGCTGCTGAAGTCGATTCGCGACCTGCCACGATGTTTGCTGGCGCGCGAATAGCCGGAAAGACCCAAGACAGATCCACTGCAGAGACGCCGAGTACGCAGAGAGAGACAGTTCAAGCAACGGCGCCGCCGCAACATTTGCGGGCACGCGAATAAGCGCAGGTCGCCTTTGCTTTTCTCTGCGCTCTCTGCGTCTCTGCGGTAAAGGGTTTTGATCTCTCGGGCGACGCTATTTCGAAGGCGGCTGCGAGGAATCGGGCGCGCGAGAGGCCGCAGCAGGCGCTGGCGCGGGATTCAACTTGAAATCAGTGGAGCGGATGACCATCCGGAGATGGATCTGGTCGCCGCCGTTCGAGTCGTTAAGATAATCATCGGAACTGACGTAAGTCGGCAGCCAGTATTTCCCCTGAAAATTCTCGCGGTAGACCTCGAAGAGCGAAAACGGAAGCTTGATGCCCGCATCGGCGAGTTCGCTGACGAATTTCCCGTAGGTTTCGACGATGGCGAGGTCGTGATCGTCCACATTGATTACGCCCTGAAAGAACAGCCGCTTGCGACTGAGCATTTTCGGCTTCACCTGGAATACATAGGTGTTCAGCTGATCGAGCTGCTGCTGCCCGGCGTAGAGAAAATCGTAGTTGCCAACTTCGTCGGAAGTAAGAAAGAAAAGCGGGATGGTGATCATCGTGTTGACGTCTTCGAGCGAATAACTTTCGTCCTTGAGCGTCGAAACGGGCGCCTTTGCGACCCGCCAGTAGCGCTTGCCGTCGGGACGCGTGTATTCAAGCCCGGTAACCGCGAACTTGCCGCCGAGTCCGCCGATCTCCTCGATGCGCACCGTACGCGTGAAATCGTAGGTATCGTAAACTTTCTTGGCGATGTCTTCGTTGGCCGCAAATCGCTGAATGATTTCCTGCACCGGAATCGGCGGCGGGCCAGGATGGGGAACAGAGGGAATGCGGTTGATCTTGTACGTGGGCGGAGCCGGAATGGGACCCTGGTTATCGTCCTGCGCGCGCGCAGGCACAGCGGCACAGAACAGGCCAAGTAGAATCACGATAAGGGCGGATAAGCGCATCACGGAGTTGGATGCCGGGCGCGGCCCGAGTGTTGGGCGGTAATCGCGCGGGCAACCGCTCGAAAACTATCACGGCTTGGCGCTTGGTGATGCAAAAGATTACGGATAAAATTGCTCGTTCGGCTGTGGCCGGCGAGACTACCGTGCGCGACGAACCAAGGGCCAAGCGTTATTACGTCAGCGGGATCGTGCAAGGGGTGGGATATCGCTACTTCGCGCAGCGGATGGCGGTGCGGCTGGGCATCAGCGGATACACGAGAAATCTGAGCGACGGGCGCGTCGAGGTTTACGCCATCGCCCCGGCGGAATCGCATGGCGCCCTGCGAGCGGCGCTTGAGCGCGGGCCGCAGTCGGCGTCAGTTTCAAGAGTGGTCGAGGAAGAAACGGAGATCGAAGCGCAGTTCGCGGAAGGATTTTCGATCGAGTACGACGCATAATCGGAGACACATGGCGACAGCTGACACATCGCGGCCCAATTCGCAACGCACCCCAACAACGAAAGAGGAGACGATGGACGACCTGAAAAAGCTGATCCGCGAGATTCCCGATCACCCGAAGCCGGGCATCCTGTTCTACGACCTGACGACGCTGCTCCAGGATCAGAAGGGATTTCACTCGCTGGTCGACCAGCTGTGCGAGCACTACGCCGGAAGAAAAGTCGACATCGTCGCCGGGATCGAGGCGCGCGGATTTATTTTCGCGCCGGCGCTGGCGTATCGGCTCGGCGCGGGATTCGTTCCCGTGCGCAAGCCGAAAAAGCTGCCATGGAAGACGGCCTCGGTCACCTACCAGCTCGAATACGGCACGGATCAGCTGGAAATTCACGAAGATGCGGTGCGCCCGGGGCAGCACGTCCTGCTGTGCGACGACCTGCTCGCGACCGGCGGCACCGCCGCGGCCAGCATCGAACTCGTCCGGAAGCTTGGCGGCGAAGTAGTGGGCGCAGCCTTCGCGGTCGAACTGAGATTCCTGAATGGCCGATCGAAGCTTCCCGGCCTCGATGTGTTTTCAATGCTGAAGTACGACAAATAATCCGGCGCTGCGCACCTAGTCCCGCCGAAGCCTGCAACGTTGGCAAAATGAACGGGCCTGACCCTTCTCTTAAACCGACCGAGCGCTTTAGCAGCCGCGTCGAGGCGTACCGGCGCTTCCGCTCGCGCTACCCCCGCGAAATCATTTCCGTGCTCGAAGATCGGTGTGGGCTCACCCGCGCGTCCATTGTGGCGGATGTCGGCGCGGGAACAGGAATGTTCGCGGAGCTATTCCTCGAAAACGGCAATCCCGTGTTCGCGGTCGAGCCGAACCCAGACATGCGGGCCGCATGCGAAGAACTGGTGGAGCGCTATCCGCACCTCACGTGCGTGGATGGAACCGCCGAGGAAACGCGCCTCGCCGATCATTCCGCAGACTTCGTAGCCGTCGGCCGCGCGCTTCACTGGTTCGACCAGGAGAAGTGCCGCCCTGAATTCGTACGCATCCTTCGCAAGGGCGGATGGGTGGTCCTGGCAAACCAGGGGCCGGACAAGCGCTCAGAGTCCGTAATCCGGGAATTCCAGGACATCCTGAAGACACATGGCCTCGACTACGCAAACATGCGGCACCGATACGACATCGAGAGCGCAGTGCGCCGCCTTTTCGCTGGCGGCGAATTTCACGAGGCTGAGTTTGCGAGCCCGGAAGAGATGACCTACGAGGAGCTCGAGGGCTTTACGCTATCGCTATCGGTGACGCCGCAGCCCGGCCATCCCGGCTTCCCACCCATGCAGCAGGCGCTTCGAGAATACTTCGCGCGGCACGAGTCCGGCGGCAAGGTCCACATGCCAATGACGTGCAAAATTCATTTCGGGCATCTGCGTTAGCGCGACTTGTCGGTCGCGCGCTGACGAACGACTTCGAAAAGCATAACGCCGGCAGCTACAGAAACATTCAGCGACCGTACGGGGCCAGTCGTGGGAAGCGAAACGAGAAAATCGCAGCGCTTGCGTGTGAGCTCGTGCAATCCCTCGCCTTCGCCGCCGAGGACGATGCCGACCGAGCCTTTCAGATCGACGTCGGTGTAGCTTTTATCCGCGCGCTCATCGAGGCCCACGAGCCAGTAGCCCGCTTCCTTCATTTCCTCCATCGCGCGAACCAGATTCGTCACGCGCGCCACGGGCAGATGCGCGAGCGCTCCGGCGGAAGCTCGCTCGACCGTATCGCTCAGGCCGGCGGCGCGGCGCTCCGGAATCACCACACCTTGCGCGCCCGCGGCAAGCGACGTGCGCACGATCGCGCCGAGATTGTGCGGGTCCTCGATCCCGTCAAGCAGCACGAGCAAGCCATGCTCATTCTTCGCGCGCAGCAAATCCTCGAGCCCAACTGCGGGCTTCGCGGCAACCAGCGCGGCAATGCCCTGATGCTCCCGCGTGCCTGCGAGGCGGTCGACCTGCTGACGGTCCTCGAAGCGCACGGGAACGCCGCGCGTTTTCGCGAGCCGTACGACGGCTTCGACGCGTTCGCCGTGACGCCCGCGTGCAATCACAATGCGGTCGAGTGCGCGCCCGGCAGTGAGGGCTTCTTCAACGGCGTGGAATCCGGTCATCCAGTTCATAGTTGGTTTAGCTGGCTCAGTCGAACGCGGCGCAGAATTCGAGCATGCGTTGCCGCGCGCCTTTCACGGGCACCGAAAAGTCGAGCCTCGCTGCAGCATCGAGCAAAAGAATGACGCGATCGAGTCCGCCGTCCCCCGCGCGGCCCGCCAGCGCGAGGCGAATCGGGTAGAACAGCTCGCGCCCACGATACGGCAGCGCAGCTTTCACGCCATCAATGATTTCCTTGAAGCGATCCGAGTCAAGATCACCACCATCGAACAGGCGGTTCGCAACTTCGCGGATCACGTCGCGCGCGCCCTCGCGGGCGAGAACTGCTTGATTCGTCGGCTCGCGCACGAGCGACTGCGCGTCGTAGGCGAAGACCAGCGCGAGCAGATCGGCCAGTGCCCCGCGGTCGGCAGCGTGCGGGGCGAGAAGTTCGGCGGCGCGCGCGCACCATTGCCGAAGAACTGCATCGGCGTCGATCTCGCGCGATGCGCCGATCCAGCCGTGCTCGCGCAGCACTGCCCCAACATCTGCGGCGGCGAAAAGCGCGGCGACTGGCGGAGCTTCGGAGGGGGCGTCGAATGGCATGTGTGGTGATTCTATCGCAGACGCGGACGAAACGGGGTTGCCGGGCGGCCAAGCAAGGAATGCCGAAGCAAGCTTCGGCTACAAAGAGCGGTCGCAAGCCACTGCACTCCACGCGATGGCGATTCTTCCGCCGTGCCAATTAGTGCAGGCGCAGGGTGGCCACGGCGTGCGCGGCGATGGCTTCGCCGCGACCGACGGCGTCAACGCCTTCGTTGGTCTTGGCCTTGAGATTGATTTCGGCTGCCGTGATGCCGAGGGATTTCGCGAGCGCCGCGCGCATCGCGGGAAAGTGCGGGCCGAGCTTGGGTCGCTCGCAGACGACGATCGCATCGCAATGAACGATCCGGAATCCGCGATCGGTGAGCAGCTTGCGAATGTGCTCGAGAAAAATCAGGCTCGACGCGCCCTTCCACTTCGGATCGGTGTCCGGGAAATGCGTGCCGATATCGCCGAGGCTTGCGGCGCCGAGCAGCGCATCGCACAGCGCGTGGCTTAGCACGTCGCCATCGGAATGCCCCTGCGAGCCCTTGTCAAAAGGCACCTCAACTCCACCGACCATGAGCTTGCGGCCCTCGACGAGACGGTGCAAATCGTAGCCGATTCCGGAAAATGTCATCCTAGGGGCCTATTCGTTGGGATTAGAGTTGTCGGCGGAGCGGCCGACGGATTCTGCGGCGGCCTGTTTCGCCGCGACCTCACCATGAACATGACAATCCAGAGCGCGAGAATGATCAGAAAGGGTAGCATGTTGACGAGAAACGTACGCTGGCTGGCGCTGCTTTCCTCGGAGACCTCGATCGCCACGCCTTGCTTCCGCAGATGGTCCGTCAGCGCCGGAATCGTTTCTTTCGGAATGGTAGTGCGAAACTTCTCCCGCGGCTCGCGAAGCTGCCCTTCCACTTCAGCCGTCGCGGGAGACTCGAAAAGCTTGACCGAGGCGACGTTGTCTTTGTCCACCTGAGCCATGAAATCGGAATAGCTCATCGACGAAGATGGCTCGCTCGGCCCCGAACGCCTGTCGTTGCTGGCCATTTTCCAAAGCACCGTCGCCAGCGCTACCATCAGCACCCAAAACAGAATCGTGCGAACCGTCGTCGGCATACCCATGCGCGGCTGCTGGTTGGGTACAAAGGTCATACCTTCACCGTCTGGCGCTCCTGCTCGAGGTAAAAGCGCGCAAGATCCATATCCGAGGGACGCGTGATTTTCAGATTGCGCTCGGAGCCGAGCACGACGAAAACCTCGTGCCCGAAACGCTCGACGACCGCGGCTTCGTCGGAGGCGCTGACGTCATCCTCCTGCGCCTTGCGAAATGCGTCGCGAAGCAGCGCATAGGAAAACGCCTGCGGCGTCTGCGCGAGGACGATTCGCTCGCGTGGAATCGTGGCCGAAATTAGCGCGACATCTGCGGGCAGGCTGGCGCGCTTCACTTCCTTCACCGTGTCGATCGCCGGGATGCCGAGGATGGCGGCGCCGCGCGCGCGGGCCTCGGCGATCACCCGCTCGATCTGCTCGCGCGTGACGAATGGGCGGACGGCATCGTGCACGAGCACGATTTCGGTTGACGGTTCCACCTGTGCAAGAGCGTTCGCGACAGACTGCTGCCGGGTGTCGCCGCCGTGCACCACGCGGGCCGGACGGCCCAGGCCGGCTCTTGCGACTTTGTCCTGCAGCGAGACGACATCGTCAGCGCGGGTGGCGATAAGGAAGTCCGTGATCGCAGGACACGCGGCGAGCCGCTTCAGCGTGAAGATGATGAGCGGCATGCCGTCGAGCTCGAGAAACTGCTTCGGCGTGTCGGCACCCATGCGGGTGCCCAAACCGGCGGCGGGAATGATTGCAGCGATTCGACCCATTGGCGGCCTAGAAGTCTAGCGCAATCGAGGCGCCCGGCGCGAGCGCTAGGACCGGCCGGGTTCAGGATAGAGCGGCCGCGGCGGACGCTCGCCGCCTTGGCCCGGCCCGGACGGCGCGTCGGCCGAAGGTGGAGGCACGGCTCGCGGCGTCTGCTCGCCACGCTCGTCGTAGCGGCCGAAGATCATCTTGCCGGCGGTGGTCTGGTGAACCGAGGTCACGTTGATGTCGATGGTTTTGTTGATCATCTTGCGCGCGCCATCGACGACCACCATCGTGCCGTCGTCGAGATACGCGACGCCCTGATTGTATTCCTTGCCTTCGCGCAGGATGAAAACTCGCATCACCTCGCCCGGCAGCACCACCGGCTTCAGCGCGTTCGCCAGCAGATTCACGTTCATGATCTCGATGCCCTGCAGCGTAGCCACCTTGTTCAGGTTGAAATCGTTGGTGACGACCTTGGCATCGTAGCGCTTGGCCAGCTCGATCAGCTTCAGGTCGACATCGGCGATATGCGCGAAGTCGTCCTCGGCAATTTGAACGTCGAGCTGCGGCATCTTCTGGATGCGCTGCAGCACTTCCAGGCCGCGCCGCCCGCGCTGGCGCTTTAGCGGGTCGGCCGAATCCGCCACGAGCTGCAGCTCGCGGAGGACAAACTGCGGAATCACGATCGTGCCGTCCAGAAACTGCGCCTCGGCAATATCCGCCACGCGGCCATCGATAATGACGCTCGTATCGAGCAGCTTCACCGAATGCCGATTGCTGCGTTCGCTGCCGAAAAGACCGCCCAGCGCCTGCAGGTTGAGCATGTCGCCTTTGTTCGCACCGAGCACGAGGCCGATATATGTCATCACGAGAAACACCGCGAGGCTGAAGAACGAGCGCGTGCTCTCCGGCATCGTCGTATGCGTAAAGATGAGCGACGTGAGGTACGCGCCCAGAATTCCGAGGATGGAGCCCACCGCAGCACCGATCAGGCGCCGCAGGCTGGCCCGCTGCAGGCGCGTCTCAAACAGGATAACGGCGATTGCAAAGATGAAACCCGAGATCGCTCCCGCGTAGTCGCTGATGCTGAACGGCCGGAAGTGGTATCCGACCACCACGCAAACAGCCGTGAAGATCAGCCGCAGCGCGAAAATATCCCAAAAAGAGCCCGCGCGAACTTCATGTGGGCGGGAGGTAACGACCGGCTTGGAAGATGGCGTTTCGGTATTGCCGCTGCCTGCCGGAGTCCGGCTGGGAGCGCTAGAAGGCCTGGCCATGTTTGCACCCTATGAAATGTATAAATGTACGATTCGTGACGCCCCAAAAATTCGAAATGTGTCATCCGGCGTTATCAAGTTTATCGTCCCCAAACCGGGTATAAATCAGACCGCGTATCACAATATGAAACTGTTATGCGGCCAGTATACCACCTGCCGTCGAGCGAGAGTCAAACGAGAGGGCGGGATTGTGGCGGGTCAGTCCATGCTATAAGCATTCTCCGTGCTGAAGAAAGGCGTTCCCAAACTCCTTCCTGCTATATAATCCGCGCGATTCATCCAATGGCTGCTGACTTCTCAACGAATCCCGCGCAGGACGCCGCCGCTCCCCGCCCGCGCCGGCATTTTCTTTGCACGGCGCTATGCGTCGCCGCGCTCGCGAACGCACTCATCCCGGCTGTCTTCTTTTCCGACGCACACCTCTTCGGCCAAACCGATCCGCGCTACCGCGCTCTCGTCGCTGCCGTGGTGCTGGCCGAATATGCGCTTGCCCTCCTACTGCTTCTGTTGCACGCCAACGTGGGCTTCGCGAGCGGCTACGCAGTCGCAACGGCGGGCGTGGTCACGCTGGGTTCCGCCACGCTCGCTTTCCTGACGCTGTACATTGCCGGCTGGGGCTGGAGCGCGCTTTATCCGCAACTTCTCATCCTCGGCGGTTTCGCTTTTGCAGTCTTGGCCAACGCCGTCTTTCTGGTCGCGGCCATTCGTTACGCTCGCGCCATCCATCCGCGCCTGCATCTCGGCGGCTTCTTCCTCGGCATCGCCGCCTGCCTCGCCCTGCTCGTTCTCTACGTCCATATGTTTCGGTAGCCTCGCGTCGTCTTCCACGCGAACGCGTGGGTTCTCGGCCATCCTACTGCACCGGACAGGGCACCGTAACCTCCTTGCCATTTCGAGCTTCGAGGCACGGCAGATTGACGTGCGAGCTCACCACCGTCTTGTCGACAAGGGTAAACGGACCCCGAGCGCCCGGCGCGTCGACCGTCACGCAGTCGAAGAAGTATTGCTTTCCTGGAAGAATCGCGGGCGCGGAGATCCCATCAGCGGGAACCGACTGCTTGTATCCTTGCGGCACAACTCCGTAGGTCAGGCGTCCGATGTTTTCGACGCTGCGCGCATGAAACATGTCCGTCTGGGATTCGATCTTCCACACAGTGGGCTGAGTGAAAAACGAGTCCATCGATAGAGAATCCACTGTCCTGCCAAACTTGAAATCAGATGGCGACACGATGTATACGGAAAACTCGGTCAGACTTCCGCTCCCCCGGAGGACGAAAGTTGGGGTTGTTCCTCCTTCTGGTCGGACCTGCGTCGGCCGCTCTAAGTCACACCCGCCGATCAGAAAAAACACGCACGAGACGGTTGCGAGAACAAAGAGAATCTTCATCTTGCGTCTCAATATCCCGCACCTCCTATGAGTCGTTGTCGGAAGCCTTGTCTGGACCGGTGTGCCCAAGGGAACGGAGAAGTCAGAGGTAATATCGCGGGACGCGCCGGCCCAGCGCGCAGAGCAGATCCGAAGTGACGGTGCCGATTTCGCGCGCCACATCCGAGACGCGAATTTCGGCCTCGCCGTCGCGGCCGTAGATCGTGACGATATCGCCGAGCGCGACATCGGGAACGTCGGTGACGTCGAGCGTGGTCAAATCCATTGAGATCGTGCCTACCATCGGCGCGCCGCGCCCGCGCAAGAGCGCGCAGCCATGGTTGGTACGCTGCCGCAGGATGCCATCCGCGTAACCCGCATTGATCACGGCAATGCGCGACGGCCGCGCGGTGACAAACTTCGCGCTATATCCCACCGGCTGCCCCGCTGGCAGATCGCGCAGGCTGATGATCCGCGCGCGTAGCGAAAGGCTCGGCTCGATTGGCAATCGCTCGCGCACCTCCTGCCCTTTTTGCGGCGGATCGAACGACTGATAATAGCCGTAGAGAATCGCGCCGGGACGAACCATGTCCGCCCAGGTGCTCGGCCGCGCGCAAATCGCGCCGCTATTGGCCATGTGGACGATCCCGGGCGAAACGCGCAGCGCGCGCAGCCGGTCGAGGCACCGGTGGAACGCAGCTTCCTGCTCGTCGGTCTGCTGGGCGCTGAAATCCTCCGCCGAAGCAAAATGCGTGAATGTGCCTTCAAGCTCGATGTGCCGGCAATCGGCCAGCGCGCTCGCGAACGCGTCGATTTGCTCGGCCGGCAGCCCGAGCCGGTTCATCCCCGTATTGATCTTGAGATGAAATCGCAGCGGCGACTTCACGCGCGCGGCCTTGGCGGCGCGTTCGAGATTCCGCACATCCTCGAGCCGCGTGACGGTCGGCGTCAGCCCGTGGCGAATGAAACTCTTCTCTTCCCCATGCCAAAAGCCGGTGAGTACCAGAATCGGCTTGCGGATCCCGGCCTCGCGCAGCTCGATGCCTTCGTTCTGGCACGTGACGCCGAAGCGGTCGGCGCCCGCCTTCGCCAGCGCCTTCGACACCGGAACCGCGCCCAGCCCATAGGCGTTCGCCTTCACCACAGCCAGAATCTTCGGCTTCGGCCCGATATGCCGCCGAATCACGGCGAGATTCTTCGCCATCGCTTTGAGCGAAATCTCCGCCCAGAGCGGCCTGCCTTTGGTGTGAATTGATTTCCCCATGTTCATCTAGGATGCCAGACCGATATGCACGGCGCGACGAAAATCCGTGCCGGAAACTCGCAGCTCACCCTTTGGGTAAACATCGCGTTTTGGATGAATGCACGCGGCGGGCCGGGATCAGTGCCTCCATCGGACACGCTGCATCCCATGCAAACACACCACTTGCAGGCTATTCGAGCGCGACAAGTGAGCCCGTCGGATGCAGCAGCGCGGGCAACGCAACACAGGTGTGGGCACCGGGAAACAGGGAAAGTGGCTGGTCACGAGTGCCTGGAATCTTTGGCCGTTCTCAGCGTCCTCTGCGTCTCGGCGGTGAGCTGTTCTCTTTGCCAGCCGAGGAACCTGAAGATTCACCGCGGAGACGCAGAGAGCGCAGAGGAAACCAGAAGAGGCCACGAGTCAAAGATTATGAATCACGAGTCACGCTCTTCTAGCCACTAACCACTCGTCACTAGCCACTGCCCCTATTCTTCCCCGCCCGAATTCCACGCATCCGGCGCGGCCTCTTCAAACCGCGTGTGGCGGGCGAGAAACACAAAGTTCAGCGTGCCGGTGGGGCCGTTGCGCTGCTTTGCGATGATGAGCTCGGCCTTGGCCCGGTCCTCCTCCGGCAAATCGGTCTTGTAAAAATTCGGCCGGTTGATAAAAAGAACCACATCCGCGTCCTGCTCGATCGCGCCCGATTCGCGCAGGTCGGCGAGCTGCGGCTTGCGATCCTCGCGCTCGGGCGCGCGGGTCAGCTGGCTGAGCACAACGATCGGCACCTTCAACTCCTTCGCCAGCCCCTTGAGCGCGCGCGACATTCCTGAAACTTCCTCCTGCCGATTCGTCTGCCGCCCGCTGCCCGTCGGCACCACGAGTTGCAGGTAATCCACGATCATGAGCGATAAGCCGCGGTCGCGCTTCAGCCGCCGCGCCTTCGCGCCCATCTCGAGGACGGTCGAGGACGCGGAATCGTCGATCCAGATCGGCGCTTCGCCGAGATTCGCGAGCGCGCCAGTGACCTTGTTCCAGTCGTCGCGGCTCATGTGCCCCGTGCGGAATTTGTGTGCGTCCACACGCGCCTCGGACGCCAGCAGGCGCAACAGCAGCGACTCCTTCGACATTTCCAGGCTGAAAATCGCCACCGGCTCGCGCTGGCGCAGCCCAACGTTCTCGGCGATGTTCAGCGCCAGCGCCGTCTTCCCCATCGAGGGCCGAGCCGCGAGAATAATCAGTTCGGAGGGCTGCAGGCCCGCCGTTTCGTTGTCGAGCCCCGCGTAGCCGGTGGCGAGTCCCGTGATGCGGCGGCCTTCGCTGAAAATCTTCTCGAGCCGCTCGAAGCCGTCCTTGACGAGATCCTTCACGCCGATCAACCCAGCCTTCACGCGATCTTCCGCAAGCTGGAAAATCTGTGATTCGGCGCGGTCGAGAATCACGTCGGCATCGTCGCCGGAAGCAAAAGCCTGCTCCTGAATCGCCGCCGTCGAATGAATCAGCCCGCGCAGGATCGACTTTTCCTTCACAATGCGCGCGTAGTGATCGACGTTCGTCACGCGCGGCAGGCCGTCGGCCAGTTGCGAGAGATACGCGACGCCGCCCGCCGCTTCGAGTTCCCCGCGGCGCGCGAGGTCCTCCATCAGCGTGATCGTATCGATGGCCTGCTGCTTTTCGCTCAGTTGCACCATTCGCTCGAAGATGTGCCGATGCTGCGAAAGAAAAAAATCCTCCGAGCGCAGCACCTGCACCGCGGCGTTGAGCGCGTGATTATCGAGCAGCACGGCGCCGAGAATGCTGCGTTCGGCTTCGAGATTTTGCGGGAGAGGTCGTTCGAGTGTCGTGTCGATGGCCATTCGCCTTATCTTCGCCTAAGTTCTTTTCGCACGCAAGCGCCTTTTCGCGCGGGCACACGAACAGCAATCCGCCGCGCGCGGCGACTTTTTCCTATTTGTCGTGGCTTTTGTGAATCAACGCTGGTGCGTTCTGCCCCGAGCGTCGAACATTCTGCCACGCTCCACCCTGGCGTCAATCACATGGACCTGTGGATAGATGTTGAGGCGGTGGAAAATCCCCGAAGTGGTGCAAACAAGAAATGGCGCGCCACGCGCGCCCTCTACGAACCCAACACGTCCATGTTGATCGCGTCGTCATTCTGAGGGCCGATTTCATCGGCCCGAAGAATCTCTCTCCGGCTTCGGCAGGATCGTGCGCTCTGATCTTCTTTTTCACCGTCAGTTTCACGGTGGCGCCGACGTCGCGGCGGGCTCCATTTGGCGGCGAATAAGGTAATATTATCGACGAATCTCAAAGGCGAGGGCTATACATGGCAGACAATCGCTCGCGTCAAGATACGCCCATGTTTCCGGGCGCGTTCCCCCCGAGGGCAGACGAGGATACGACGGTCATCGAACAGGTCGTTGAAACAATTGCCGGCGAGACCGAACTCGATCAGATCATCAAGGCGCAATCCTCAGCGCCGCACGTCGTTGACCGAATGGTTAAACTGGAGAACTGTATTTGGTCGCTGACTCACGCTTTGCTGCTTCTCCCTGAATCGATCCAAGAGAAGATCGGTGCGAAAGCAGCAGTAGAGCAAGCCCGTATCCTGCTCCACAAAAGCCTTGTAATGGACCACAATCTCGAACTGCCTGATCTCCCCTAACGGGCGCTTGGCTTCGGCTCCCTCGGGCGATTACTCTTCTTTCTTAACCGCGAGCTTCACGGTCGCGGTAACTTCGCGATGCAGCTTCACCGGAATGTCGAATTCGCCTATGGCCTTGATCGGCTCGGCGAGCGTGATCTTGCGTTTGTCGATGGTGTAGCCTTTGGCGGCGAGTGCTTCGGAGATATCCGCGTTCGTGACCGATCCGAAGAGCTGATCGTTCTCGCCCGATTTCCGCGCGAGTTCAAGGGAAACGCCGGCGAGGAGCCCGGCAAGCGTCTCTGCTTCCCCCTTTTCGGTGGCTTCCTTCTTCGCAAACGCGGCGCGCATCTTCTCGAGGCGTTTCATGTTCCCGGCGCTCGCCTCGAGCGCGAGCTTGCGCGGCAAAAGGAAATTGCGGGCGTAGCCTTCGGCCACTTCCACCACTTCGCCGCGGTTCCCGAGCTTCTCGACGTCTTCCTGCAGAATAATTTGCATGATCCTTGTCCTCGAATTCCTAAGACTCTTATTGCGCCTCAGGGCTCACATACCGCACCACCCCAGGCCTGTCATCCCGAATCATCCACGTTTTGTGCGGATGGTGAGGGATCTGCTCTTGCCTTTGAACGCCGCGCCTAGAGTTCGGCCGCGAACGGAAGCAGCGCGATATTCTGCGCTCGCTTGATCGCCACGGTCAGCCAGCGCTGGTGCCGCGCGCAGGTGCCGGTCATGCGGCGCGGAAGAATCTTGCCGCGCTCCTGAATAAACGGCGCGAGAATCTCGGCGCGCTTGTAATCGATGAAGTCGGCCTTATCGACGCAAAAGCGGCAAACCTTTTTCTTGCGGACGAAATTGCGCTTGCCGCGCTTTGCGGGACCGCCCGGGCGGCCTCCCTGCGGCCTCGGCCCTCCAAAACGCGGCGGACCCGATGGCCCTGCTGGTGCGCCAGATGGCGGCCCAGACGGAGCCGCAGGCGCCGACGAAGCTGTTACGGGCGCGGGTTGCTGTGGTGCTTGTTCTTCTGCCATTCGATTTCTCCCTGATTCGATAATCTCTAAGACGTTGCGGCGGCGCGTTCCGTGCCGCCGGTTGGCGCAGCAGGCGTTCCGGCGCTAGGCACGGCCTTGCGCGGACGCCGAGCGGCGCGGCGTTCCCGGTGCTTCTTGAGTTTTTCCTGGCGCTTCAATTCCTCGTCGAGCCGCACCGTGAGGTACTTCATCACCGGATCGGCGACCTTCAAGCGGCGCTCGAGTTCCTTCACCACTTCGCCGTGGCTCGAACGAATCACCATGTACACGTAAAATCCCTCGCGCAGCCGCTGGACGCGATAGGCCATCCGCCGGCGTCCCCACTTGTCGGTCTTCTCGATCTTCGCGCCCTTTTCGGTGGCGGCGTGCTCGATCGTCGCGATCACTTTGTCGATTTCCGCCTCGGGCGTATCCGGCCGCAGGATGAATATCAGGTCGTACAAACGTTCTTCCATGTGTCCTCTCGATTCCCCGTCTTCTACTGCTTCTCTTCTTCCTCGTTCGAAACCTTGCGGTTGAAGCGCGTCATCGCCTTGCTCAAGCCCTCGGTCAGGATCACCTCGACCGCATCCGCGGCATCCACGGCCATCTGCTGCGCGATCTGCCGTTCGTCGCGCCCCATCGTGCAGAGCAGATAATCCTTGCGGTCGCCCCATATCTGCGCCGGCCGGACGCCCATCCGCACGCGGATGAATTCGTCCGTGCCGAGTGTCGCGATGATCGACTTCAAGCCGTTGTGCGTGCTATTGCGGCCGCGATCGCGAACCCGCAACATGCCCCACGGCAGATCGATCTCATCGAGCAGCACGATCGTCTCGGCGGGCTCGCATTCGTACCGCTCGAGCAGCATCCGCACGGCCACGCCGCTCAGGTTCATCATCGTCTGCGGCTTGGCCAGAATCACTTCGTGGCCCGCGATCGTGCCGCGGCCCACCAGCGCTTTGCCCTCGAAACGGCTCACGCGAATCCCGCCGCGTTCCGCCAGCGCATCGATCGCCAGAAAACCGACGTTGTGCGGCGTCCATTCGTATTCAGAACCCAAATTGCCGAGGCCGGCGATCAATCGCATATACGGCTCACAGAGGGCTCATGTCGCGCTCCCGATCGCGCGTGGGCGCGCCGGATCCCCGCGCGCCGCAAAGCGCCTCGGCTACTTCTCCTTGCCCTTCTTTTCGGCCTTGGGCGCTGCAGTTTCGGGCGCAGCCTCGCCTTCGCCCTCTTCTTCCTTCTTGCCCTTCTTGATGACCTCGGGCTCGGCGGGAGCGGCTTCGGCGGCAACGGCTGCCTCAGGTGTCGGCTCTTCTTCCTTCTTCAAAATCACCACGTGCGCCAGCACGCGGGTCTTATCCGTGAGCAGCTTCATCTTGTCGGGATCGATCGGAAGATCGCCAGCGCGAAGCTGGTCGCCGATCATCAACGGCGTCACGTCCACTTTGAACTCTTCGGGAATGTCGCCCGGCAAGCACTCGATTTCCACCTCGCGCGTGACGATTTCGAAGACGCCGCCCTGCAATTTCACGCCTTGCGGCTCGCCAAATGTGTGCACCGGAATGCTGACGCGCATCCGGACGTCCATCGCGATGCGCAGCAAATCGACGTGCAGCAGCGCGCCATTCAGCGGATCGACCTGCCAATCCTTGAGCATGGCCTTTTCTTCGGCGCCGTCAGCGACGCGCACGCTGAAGATCGTGTTGTGGCCGGATTCGGAGCGCAGAATGCGCGCCACCTGCTTTGCGTTGACGGCCAGCGCGATCGAATCCTTGCGGCCGCCATAAAGAACCGCGGGAACCATGCCGGTCCGGCGGGTGCGATGCGCGGCGTTCTTCCCGCGCGATTCGCGAACTTTGCCTTCCACTGTAAACGTTTCCATGTGCCTTTCCTTACTCCGCGCCCAGGTCCGAAGCCCGAGCCCTATAGAATCACCCTGTACAATCAGATGAACAATTCGCTGATCGAAGTTTCCTCGTGAATCGACTGAATGCCGCGCGCCAAAAGCGGCGCCACGCTCAGCACCTTGATCTTCGACAAACTCTTCGCCGCGTCGTTGAGCGGCACCGAATCCGTCACCACCACTTCCTCGATCTCTGATTTCTGGATGCGCTCGACGGCTGGCCCCGAAAGCACCGGGTGCGTGCAAGCCGCGAAGACCTTCGTCGCCCCGTTCTCAAGCAGCGCCTCCGCGGTTTTCACGAGCGTCCCGGCCGTGTCGATGATGTCGTCGATCACCAGCGCCGGACGCCCCGCCACGTCGCCGATCAGGTGCATCACTTCGCTCACGTTGATGTCAATGCGGCGCTTGTCGACGATCGCCAGCGGAGCATCCATCCTCTTCGCGAAAAGTCGCGCACGCTCTACGCCGCCCGCATCGGGTGATACCACCGTCACCGGCCCGAGCTTCTTCTTCTGAAAATATTCCACCAGCACCGGCGCGGCGTACAGGTGATCCACCGGGATATTAAAATATCCCTGGATCTGCGGCGCATGCAGATCGAGCGAAAGCACGCGGCTCGATCCCGCCGTCTCCAGCAAATCCGCCACGAGCTTCGCCGATATCGCCACGCGCGGGCGGTCCTTGCGGTCCTGCCGCGCGTACGGGTAATACGGAATCACCGGCGTAATCCGCCACGCCGAGGCCCGCTTGAACGCGTCGATCATCAGCAGCAGCTGCACCAGGTGATGGTTCACCGGCGAGCTGCACGGCTGCACGACGAAAACATCGGCGCCGCGCACATTCTCGAGAATCTGGTAGCGCGTCTCGCCGTCGGAAAAATGGCCGTGTTCGGCCCGGCCGCGCGGCACTCCGAGCTGCGCGCAGATCGCGTCCGCCAGCGCGACATTCGCCGTGCCGCAAAACACCTTGAAATTGTTGCCTTCGACCAGGATCGCCCCTCCTCCGGTCAAGCAGTCACACGCTAGCCCGCCGCAGCGGACCAGCCCATTGCACGGCCATATTTTTCCCTGGATAGGGTTTCGACGACGAAAACCGAATCTTCCGGGAACGCACGAGCGGCTCGGCGCGCCTGCGCTGGGTTTCGGAATACTCCGAACACCGCCGACCCGCTACCCGCCAGCGCGGCATCTGCGGCTCCTCGCTCGAGCAACTCATCCTTGATCGCCTTCAATCTCGGATGGCGGCTGAAAACGGGCGACTCAAAGTCGTTCGCCACGCTTCCCTGCCGGCTCCAGCACAGAGCGCAGAACCCCCAAATTCTATTGGGTTTCGAGAGTCTTGTCAATTCCGCGGAGACCCATTCGTAGGCGTCCTTCGTGCTCACGCCGATATCGCGCGGCGAAACCACGAGGATCTTGTGCGGCGGCGCATCCGGCAGAGGATATATCTCGTCCCCGCGATTCACCGCCAGCGCGCGGCCACCAAAGAGAAAGAACGGCACGTCCGCGCCCAGCCCCGCCGCAATTTCCATCAGCCGCGGCAGCGGCAACTCCAACCTGGTCAATCGCAACATGCCAACCAAAGCCGCTGCGGCGTCGCTCGATCCGCCACCCAATCCACGCGCTACCGGAATTTTCTTGTCGAGATACGCAGACACGTGGCCCTTAAATCCGATCTCCGGAGCGATGGCCTGGATCGCGCGCATGACAAGATTTTCGCCACCCAATGGCAGCCCTGGATCGTTCGACTGCAGGGTTACTTCAAGACCAGCGGAAGCAGGCGTAATCGAGATGCCAAGCGTGTCGCGCAGCGAGATGGCCTGAAAAATGGTGCGCAGTTCGTGATAGTTGTCCGGCCGCTTGCCCAAAACGTGCAGGCACAAATTGATTTTCGCAAATGCGGGCAGGCGCACCGATCTTTTCTTCGTGGCACTCTTCGCGGCGGGCATCCGGGGAGCTTACTGCGGTTTCGTCTCGGCGGCGGGCATTTTCTGCGCGAGACGGCGCTTCACGGTGCGGAGTTGCGCTTCGACCTCGCTGACCTTATCCGCCTCGTAATCGGCGGGCAGCGCCTTCTGCCATGCGGCCAGCGAACGCTCCAGAATCTGCCCCGCGCGCTCATCCTGGCCCAGCTTCACGTAGACAGCGCCGAGATGACTGAGAATTGTGGGATCCTGGCCCTCGCGATCGACGGCCTTCCGGCAATACTCCTCGGCCTCGGTGAGCTTGTTCTGCTTGTAGTAAGCCCACCCCAAGCTGTCGAGATACGCCCCATTGGCCGGCTCTTGCTTCACGGCGCGCACGATCATCCCAGTCGCTTCTTCCAGCCGCACGCCGCGATCGGCGAGCATGTAGCCGAGGTAATTGAGTGTCGGCGCATCGTCCGGGTTCGCGGCCAGCACTTTGCGGAACTCCTGCTCGGCCAGCTCGTACTTCTTCTGCCGCTCATAAATCGCGCCCTGCGTGAACCACACCTTTTCCTTGTCGTCGGGCGTTTGCGCGAGTTCCTCGGCCTTGGCCGCTGCCTGCTCGGCGTCGGCAAACTTGTGCCCGCGCTGATCGACCTCGGCGATATCAAGATAGACCTGCTGGTCGCTGGCATTGCCTTGCAGAAGAGTTTGTAGGAGCTGAGTCCCGGAAGCTGTGTCCGACTTGTCCGCATAAACCATCGCCAGCGTGATGGTGATATCCGGATCCTTCGGCGAAGCTTCGAGCGCCTTCTTCCCTTCGGCAATGGCGCGATCTAGGTCGCGGCTGTCGCGGTAGGCGTTGATCAGCAGTATCTCCGCGCGTTTTTGAATGTCCGGTCCGAGCTTGGTCATCTCCTCGAACGTGTCGATCGCGTCAGGATAATTCTGCGCTTGCAGATAGGCGTGGCCGAGCTGTTCGTAAAGAATCGCAAGCGCGTTCGGGCTCGCCTGCCCGCCGCCGGCCTGACTCTTGACGCCCGCGATCGAATCGCTCAACACCTTGATCGCGTCGTCGTAGCGGCCCTGGTCCTCGTAAAGCAGCGCCTCGTTGTAAAGAATCTCGACGCTCCCGGGCGCGAGCTGCTTGGCGTGCTGCAAATTCGATTCGGCGTCGTCGTACTGCCCGAGCCGCCGGTCAAGCTGCGCCATGCGGAGATAGTTTTCCGCGGTGCCGGGCTCGAGCTCCGCCAATTTCTTGAACTGCGCCAGCGCGTCCGCATACTTGTCTTCGGAAAGCAGCGCCTGCGCCAGGCCGTGGCGATGTCCGGGATCGTCCGGATCAAGTTCGATGGCCTTGCGGTAGGCATCTTCGGCCTTGGGATAGTCCTTCGCCTGGTTGTACGCGTCACCGAGCAGATCGTAGATGTCGGGCGAGGCGGAATCGCCGGCGGTGCGCGTCAGCAGCTCGATCGCTTCCTGCGCGCGGCCGTCGTCGATCAGCAGTTGGCTCAGTTGTTCGAGCGCGGGTCCGTTGTCCGGCTCGCGTTGGATGAGCCCCCGCAGCACCTGTTCAGCTTCCGTGTGCCGATTCTCGAAGCGGTAGAGCCGCGCCAGCCACAGCCCGGAGTACGTGTCCGTGGGATCGATTTTCAGGATGGCCTGAAATTGGGCCACGGCCTTCTCGATGTTTTCCTGTTGCACTTCACCCGCGTCCATATCGCCGAGCGCTCGAATATAGATGCGCGCAAGCAGCCGGTGCGCATCGACATTGTCCGGGTCCGCCTTGAGAACTTCCTGCGCCTCGATCACTGCATCGCGGGTGTGGCGCGATTCCGCGTAGATTTCGGCCAGCCGCTCCTTCGCAACCACCGAGTCCGGATCGATTTCGAGCGCCTTCTTGTACGACGCGATCGACTGCTGCGCCATGTCCTCGCTGTTCGAGGCCGCGTACTGCAACTCCTGCAGATGGCCCAGCGTGAAGTAGTAGTAGGCGTCCGCGCGCGACGAGTCGCCGGCCTTCGCGGCGTCGGGCGATGGCGGCGTGGCGGGCGCTGCCGCCTGCGACGCGGCGGGCGCTTCTGGCCCGTCAGCAGCTTGCGCCGAAACATTCGCGGCGCCCAGCGTCGCGCCCAGCAGAACCGCCACTCCAGTTGCAACTAAAGTTGTTTTCATTGGATAGGCCAATCAAGCCATCATTATCGTACAGCCATTAGGAAGCGTCAAAGCATTCCCCCTCGGCGCGTTCGTCGCCAGCCTCTTCCATATGCGACGCGGCGGAAGCAAAATGGGATGCAAGAGATTTTGGCATTGTCTTGCGGTGATGTTTCAGGGAACATCGCCAATAGGGGGATTGGAATGCCCGCCGGAAGAAATTGGCGCGCGGAAGTCTGCTCGCGAAGCTGCGCGTTCGGTGTGTTTCTGGTCTTGGTGCTGGCGTTCGCAATGCGCGCACAAGACGCGAAGGGCGCGGGAACCGCGTCTGATCCCGCGGCGCCGCCGGCAGCCGCAACGGCAACTCACCCGGCGGATGATTCCTCCGCGACTTCCCCAGCCCCCGCACCGAAAAAGGCCAAGCACGAAGACGATACGACGACTCCCGCTCCGCCGGCCCCGGCCGCGGTGCAGGCCAAGACGACCCTGAACGACTTCGCCTGGCTCGCGGGCCGCTGGCAGGGCGCCTGGGGACCCCGAGTCGCGCAGCAAATGTGGATGCCTCCCAAAGGAGGCGTCATGTCGGGAACGTTCCAGCTCGTCGAAAACGACAGCACCCTCGTTATCGAGCTTTTCACGCTGGTCCAAAAGCCCGACGGCATCAAGCTCTACTTCCGCCACTTCACGCCCACTCTCGCTCCATGGGAAGCGTCCACGCCAACCTTGCTGAATCTCACCAGCTCGACGCCGAAAGCAATCGAGTTCGATAATCCCGTCGACGGCGAGCCCAAGCGCGCCATCATCAGCAAGATCGACGCGGACACTTACATCTCGCGCTCGGAAATCGTGCCCGAAAAGGGCGATACGCAGATCGTCGAAATCACATACCACAGGCAAAAGCAAATCGCCCCTGCGAAACACTAAAGCACCACGGTGGAAGCGTGGGCCTTCAGGCCCGTGAAAAAGCGTGCGAGCATAGCGGGCTTCAGCCCTAGGTTTTCGAGCCGTGAACTCTGATTCTGAAAACGGCTTTGGTTTCTCAGGGCGTTTGATTAGACAGGTTTGACCTTCCTACGCTGGAGCACGCCGATGGCTATGAGGGCCATCGACAGAAACGAGAAGAGGAGAAGCGCCTTCAGGTCACCCGGCACTTGAGGTCCAGACTCTGGCATGTCGTTCGCATCGGGATTCAGCGCGACGCTGTCGCGATGCTGGGGGTCGTACCGAATCAGCAGTGTCGTGCCGGGTGGATGTTGCGATGACCACCTGCGCATGGAGGACTCTTCCCAGAAGGCTCCGCCGCGTGAGCGAGTGCTTGCCGTCAATTCTTCGCCGTCAACCTTATAGCGCAGCGCAGACTCGATGTACCATTCGCCGCGGCTTCCAGCCGGAATCTTTCGAACGGTTTGCTTCGTGATGGTGGCAACTACCATGGGCCATGCCGCGTGCTGTTTTTCATGGTAGGCATCCATGGCCGTCTTGACGATTATGACTAGGGTGCAAACAAGGAACAAGAACGCCAGCGCACTTAGATAGCCGCCGGGCCGACCCGACCTCCCAAGCCTGAACGCAAGTGCTATCTTTCTCCGCGGCGGGAATCTGCTCATTTGAGCAATTTGAAGCTGGAAAGCATCGGTAAGAAGTACTTTTGGTAGGAAAAATCGTTGCCGCCGGTCTCCCGGTCCCAACTTACGAGAAGGACTCGGCCGCTCGGAAGCGTGCGATATGCAGCGCCCTCTTCCTCGAAGGGTTTGCATGGATTGGAGCCGGTGCAAACGACCTGGATTGTCCCGGTGAATCCGTTCGTATCGACGGCCACTCTCTTGAGGCCATCGCCGGGACCAAGCGATGTTTGAAGTTTCACCCAATCGGATGGCGCTGACTGGAGCAGATACGACGGGCCACCGGGCTTGATGTTCCAGTCCTCGACGGTTCCGCTCGTCCCGGTAATCCGGACATCGATGATCGCTCCGTCGTCGAAGGAACCTCCTCCTTCTTGCGATTGGGTCGGACCATCCATCTCCAAACCAAACAGGCTGCGGGTTTCCCCGGCATAGGCAGGACGCTGCCCATCTGAAGGCCGTTTGCCATAGTTGTCTTGGTAGCTGGCGTCAAATTCCCATTTCGCTGGATACGCAATCTCGAAGCCGTATTCGGAACTGCGGTAGGGTTCCCAGTTGGAGATATCCTGCGCAGCGGTGAGAAGGAGCGGATTGGCGCAGAGAAGAACTAAAACGCCAACTGCTATCCTTCTGGTCATGGAGCTAATGTAGCTCCGGGAAGCGCTCCGCAAAAATCTTTCACACGATCGTGGCACTCATACGTAAACCGATGTGGAGACTCCGACTGCTCCGTACCGAAGAACACACTGTTGTTACAATAAGTGCTTCTCTTATGCGAAGTGGAATAGCGAGAAGGGATGGCCCGCCGAGCCGTAGCCCGCCGCGGCGGGCGAAGGCTGGTGGGGCTGGGGAGAGTCGAACTCCCGACCTGCGGTTTAGGAAACCGACGCTCTATCCATCTGAGCTACAGCCCCACGCGAACCGATTCTAACATGCGCTGCCGCATCATTTTGAGCCGCTCGCGCTGCCTTCTCCCACAATCACATGTTCCCGCGAGACAAAATAGGCAACCCGCGAGCGATCGATAAAATTCACTTCGTCCTCGCTCGACGCCTTCCACTCCGCCGACTTCCGCGCCGACAGCAGCGCCGCCTCATCGTCAAACCACAGTTCAACTAGCCCGTCGTAATCCGGCGCCCGCGTGTCGCCGGGAATCGCGATGCGCTGGCTCTGCGCCAGCCGCCGCACGTAAGGAATCCGCGCGCCGATCGGCCCGTGAATGTTTTTCCAGTAGTCAAAGAACTGCTCGTCGCTTAGGCCCGGCTTCTTCGTAATGCAGTACACAAGTTTGATCACAGCTCTCAGGCCTCCTCATCGGTCGCAAACGCCGGATAATCGGCACAGTGTAACCGCCTGGACCGGGATTTTCCCCCTGCCCTTTATCTGTACCTTAGGACAATTTGGAACGCCGTCGCATCGTGCTAGCGTGGTTGGAGCTATGCGCGAATACATCGCATCATCGGAGAAGGGCCTCGGCGGCGGAGGAAGGCGGCCTTCCGTTTCCTTTACCTCTTTTGCTTCCTCTGCCTCCCTCCCCATCCCTGTTCCGCTTTTCGCATCACGACTCACGATTCACAAGTCACGAGTCACGGTTCGAGTCGCGAATCCCGGTTTTTCTAATCGACATTTGCCGATTAGAAATCGCCGCAACTCAGTCAAAACAAACGATGGGCACCCATTCTAATCGACGCGGCTGTGGCACCCCTCCGCTCGCCTCCGCGGACCCGCGCACACCCGCAGATGCTGTGGTGCTGCCGGCGAACGGTGGCGTATTATGGGTCGCCCAAACGGCCGCATTTCTGCGAATCTTATTCTGCGAGCCCTTTCAGCCGATCGATGACCGCGCAAATCACCCGCGAACCAAGATGGCCCGCCCTCGTGGCGATGCTTGCCGCTGGCTGCGTCTACTGGTCGCTGCCCGAGCCGCTTTCAGTGGGACCGAGCTGGTTGCTCGCCGCGATCGTGCTCGTCCTGTTGATCCCAGTGATAGTCACGTACCAGCGCGGCATCTACCACGCCACACGGATTCTGACGTTCGTAGCCACAGGCGCGATCACGCTGGCCATGATCGCGTCGCTCGTCTTCCTCATCCAAGGCATTCCGCAGCACCGCGAGCCCCCGCTCGTCCTGCTTCGCTCGGCCACGGCGCTCTGGATCACGAACGTGCTGGTGTTCGCGCTCTGGTACTGGAAGCTCGATGCGGGCGGTCCGCTCGAACGCGAGGGCCGGCGCGCGCGTCTCGAGAGCTCATTTGCGTTTCCTCAGATGCTTCTGCCGGATGGCGGAGACCCCTCCTGGACGCCCCACTTCGTCGACTATCTCTTCCTCGCATTCAACACGAGCACAGCCTTTTCGCCGACAGACACCGCGGTGCTGTCGCGTTGGGCCAAGATGGGCATGATGCTGCAATCGGTGATCTCGCTCACGATCGTCGCCCTGCTCGCCGCGCGCGCCGTCAACATTCTCTGAGCCTCCGCAACTCGAAAAACGCTTGTCTTTTGCTGCCAAAACGGCGTAGATGGGAACCAAGTATCAGGGGTGTGAGCGGCGCCTTCCGCCGTTCAGGCAAAGGAGAATCGATCCGTGAGCGAAGCGGCAGCGGTTCCGTCGAACGAACTCAAGCTGCATACATTCGCGTGGGAAGACGCGCAGGTGGTGAAGTGCAGCGGCCGTTTAACCTCCGAGCACTCAGCCGCGCTCAAGAGCCACGTCCAAACTCTGCTGCCAAATTCCAGGCGCATCATCCTCGATCTGAAAGAAGTGGCCCGCATGGACAGCTCGGGGCTCGGCGCGCTCGTCGCCGTCTACGTCTCGGCGAAAAAATCCAAGTGCACGCTTCAGGTGGTCAATTACAACAAGTCGATTCGCGATTTGCTCGGCCTGGCCAATCTTCTCTCGATCTTCGAGCAATGCGCCGAAGTCGATATGCGCCTCCCTTAACCGTCCGTCCCGCCAAAACGTTCGAGCAGTATCTTCCCTCGATAGTCGGAAGACTTCCGCAAATCCGATCTTCCCTGCCTTCTCTGTCTTCTCTGCGCTCTCAGCGTCTCCGCGGTGAGCCTTCGGCCCGCCCGCGACGAATCGTTGACACCAAAGCGTGCGTCCGTATAATGTCTCCGTGGCCGCCCAGCCGACGCCCTAAATCCAAGTATCTCAGGCTGAAGGCCACAACCTTGATACCGCCGATGTCGCCCGACAACCTGCCGACGTGGGTCGCCTTGTCCGGTAATCCCTTCACGGGATACTGGCACAAGCTGCTCGACCCTACGTTTCGCGGCCTCTACCAGGCAAACGCCTTCGATCTCGCCGTCATGCTGCCGTACTTCTTCGTGATGACGATCCTCGCGATGTACGGCATTCACCGCTACGTACTCGTCTACAACTATTTCAAGCACCGCAAGAATGTGCCCGGTCCGCCGCCGGAAGTGACGGAGTGGCCGAAGGTGACGGTTCAGCTCCCGATCTACAACGAGCGCTACGTGATCGAGCGCCTGGTCGAGGCTGTCGCGCAGTTCGATTACCCTCGCGAGCTGCTGCAGATTCAGGTGCTCGACGATTCAACGGACGAAACGCAGGCCGTGGCTCGCGATTGCGTCGAGCGCTATCGCGATCTCGGTATCCCTGTCGTCTACATCCATCGCGACAACCGCGAAGGATTCAAGGCGGGCGCGCTGCAAGAAGG
This sequence comes from uncultured Acidobacteriota bacterium, assembly GCA_963740095.1. Taxonomy (GTDB): domain Bacteria; phylum Acidobacteriota; class Terriglobia; order Acidiferrales; family UBA7541; genus Palsa-295. The sequence continues at coordinate 11,707 of CAVUDN010000046.1, read as the reverse complement.
ACTAAAGACCGCGACGGGCGAGTTCGTCGCGATCTTCGACGCCGATTTCATCCCGCCTGCGGATTTCTTGCGCCGGACGGTTCCCTATTTCAACGAGCCAAAGCTCGCGATGGTCCAGACCCGCTGGAGCTACGTGAACCGCAGCTATTCGGTTCTGACCGAGGTCGAGGCGATTTTGCTCGACGGCCATTTCGCGATCGAGCATTCCTCGCGCTACCGCAGCGGCGTATTTTTCAACTTCAACGGCACGGCGGGAATCTGGCGCCGCGTGGCGATCGAAGATGCCGGCGGCTGGCAGCACGACACGCTTACCGAAGACACCGACCTTTCCTATCGCGCCCAGATTCGCGGATGGAAATTCATCTATTTGCCGGAAATCGACTGCCCGTCGGAACTCCCGGTCGAAATGAACGCATTCAAGTCGCAGCAGGCGCGCTGGGCCAAAGGCCTGATGCAAACGGCGAAAAAGATTTTGCCGCAGATGCTGCGTTCCGATGCGCCGCGCCGCGCGAAAGCCGAGGCCATCTTTCATCTGACGGCCAACATCAGCTACCCGCTGATGGTCTTCCTATCGATCATTCTGCTGCCCGCCATGATCGTGCGCTTCTACCAGGGATGGTTTCAGGTGATGACGATCGACTTCCCGCTCTTCCTCGCCTCCACCTGCTCGATTTCCTCTTTTTATCTAGCTGCCGAGCGCGCCCTCTATCCGAAAACATGGAAGCGCACTTTTTGGTACCTGCCCTTCGTGATGGCGGTGGGCATCGGTCTCTCGGTGCGCAATGCGTTTGCCGTGATGGAAGCGATCTTCGGAGTGAAGTCGGAATTCGTGCGCACGCCGAAATATCGCGTCGAGACCAAATCGAAGCAGGCTGCCGGATGGGCGAAAAAGAATTACCACAAAAGCGCGGGCCTCATGCCGTTCGCGGAAGTCCTGCTCGGAATCTACTTCGCGGCCGCGGTCGTCTACGCGATTCAAAACGAAAACTACGCCACGGTTCCCTTCTTCCTTCTATTCGTCTGGGGCTATCTCTACACCGGCGTGATGTCTCTCGCGCAAACCTACGTCGAGCGATGGCGCTTCGGCGGCGAAACCGCGCCGGCAGCCGAAGTCCGTCCGGCGTCCACCGGAATTCCGGGATTTTGAGAGATCGTGGGAGGCAGAATGTCGAAATTCATCATCGCGCCTCACATGCGTTTGCATGAATGGGTTGCCGAAGATAAGGGCTACTTTCGCGATGAGGGGCTCGAGTACGAGTTCCGCGATGAGATCGTCTCGAAAGAAGGGAAGAAGCACGATCTCGGCGATCGCGTCGGAGCCTACCAGACATTCGAGAAGGGGCGCACAACCAACATCGCCTGCGCGTGCCACTGGACTGTCAACGTATCCGCGTCGACCCAGCACGGGAAAATGTACGTCGACGCCTACTCCGTCTCGCCAGCGGGTATCTTCGTGCCGCCGGAATCCAAAATCCACACGCCGGACCAACTCGCCGGCGTAGGCATTTCGGTCGGATTCCAGTCCGGCAGCCACTACTCCGCAATCCAGGCGCTCGAGCAGTACATGCCTGCGAAGGACATTCGACTCTCGTTCTCGGAAGGAATGCTTTTTCATCGCATGGAGCAGTTAATCGAGCGCAAGGTGCCGGCGGCATCGCTTTTCAGCGGTCCCTACTATTTCCTCGAGCAGCTCGGATTCCGCAAAGTCATCGACACCACGTTCATGATGGCCACGATGATTACGGGCAACCCGGAAATGCCCGACATGGAAGACGTCCGGAAATATTTCCGCGCGCTGCGGCGCGCGCAGCGGGATATCGATCTCCGTCCCGACCTCTACACGAAATACTACAAAAAGGAATTCCCCGAACGGTTCCACAGCCAAATGGACACGCGACGATGGGGACCCGGCGAGCGCATCGTCTTCGAGCCCTACACCAAGGAAGTGTTCGAAGAAAGCTTCCGTTGGATCGCGGAACACGAGATTTTCCCCGAGGGCGAAATGGGTTCGGGGCGTTACGATGATGCGGTGCTCTCGCTCGCGAAGCCCTAAATCTTCTCGCGTCGCGCGAGGTCTCGGCCTATTCCCAGAAATTGTCGCGGTCGATCATCTCGACGCCAATCTCGCGGCGCCCATCCGAATTCAAGCGCGAATAAACCACGCGCGCCTCGGCGCGCATCGCTTTGTCCTTGCGCGTAATCACCACTCGCCCGCCCATTTCGACGGGGTGGCGGCAGACGAAACCCGCTCCGTGCCGGCTCAGCGTCCGCGTCCACGTGTCCTCTTCCCACGTGCGCCGAGGATCTTCGCGGCGCAGCCAGACTCCGATCGTAGCCGACACTCGCGGGCTTCGGCGCAGTGACTTGCCCGCCTGCGAAATCCAGAGCAGCGCTTCGAGAAGCTTGCCCTTCGTTTCTTCGTCGGCGGAGCGCGCCTCTTCCACCAGCTTTTCCGCCTCGCGCGCCCATATCGAAGAAAGCTCGCGGAAAGATGACATCGCGTTCGCGTCGTACGGCTGGATCTTCAGCCGGTCGTAGTGCGCGCGAATCTCCTGAAATGAAACGCTGAGGAAGTGGTTGAGGCAAAACGCGCGCATGTCGAGCTTGGCCACGGCGCGTTCGCCGCAGCTCTCGACGTTGCACGGATGGTCCTCACACGTCGGTTGGACGCCTAGCTCTTCGATTTGACCTTCCATCACCCCGTCCCCGGAACGGCTCCTGGCGGAGCCCGCCTACTCCTTGGACAACTTCCCGATCCCCTTCGCCAGCTCCCCGATTGCTCCGCTGACGAATTCCAGATGGCTGCGGCTGTAGTGCGACAACTCTCCCCCGAATTGACGCGAAAGCTCCGCCGCCTTTTCCTTCAAGTCCACAAGCACACTCTGCGCGACCCCTTCCAGCGCCTGTTGCAAGCGCGCTTGCGCCGCTTCCTGCTCCTGCTGCGACAACGAGCGAATGCCGCCGACAGCTTGCTTCGCGAGACCTGCCGCCGCGCGGTCGAGCTCTTCGCGGGCGCTATCGAGCCGCTCGCGCAGGATCATTTCGAATTGCCGGTCGAGGCGCGTGCAAGTCTCTTCCATCTGCTCCGCGGATTTCTCGACGAAACGCTCGCAGAGCTTTTCGAGTTCTTTCTCCTGCTTCGTGAGATCGCTCGCGGCTTTGCGGGCGCTCTCGATCACGGGCGCAGATTGTTCCTTCAATCGGACCACGATCTTGTCGACCGCATCTTTGCGCGAGCCTTCGATAAAAGTTTCGAGGCGGTCCTGGGCCTTCGCCGTCAGTCGCTCGGAAAGTTCCTCGAGTTCGCGATGCCGCATTTCCATTCGCGTGAGAGCCTGATGGAGCTCGCCTTCAATCTTTTTCGACCACTGCCCGTGAAGCGCGCGCGCGCTTTCGCCCCAGCGCTCGGCTTGCATCGAGTTCGTCTCGGCGAGGATGTGCTGCGCCTCCGCGCGAAGCTGCGTGCGCACGTCGCTGAGCAGCGCGGCGGCTTTTTCGCGCACGGCAGCGTCCGCCACTTCCGAGAGCATCTTTTCCATCTGCTGCTGAAAGCCGCCCATCAGCTGGCCGACTTGCTGCGCAGCCGGGCGCGGAGCAGAAGTCACGGAAGGATTCGATTCGGCTGGCCGGGAAGTCGTAGCTTTCGGAGCACCCGGCTGCGTCTCTGGACCCGGGGTCGGCCGGAGAACGGCCACCTGTTTGGCCTTCGTTGTATCGCTATCGACGGGGCGCTGTGCGACGAACGGCAGCCAGTCGCTCGGCGGCGAGTCGATGCCCCAGATGTTGCCGGGCTGTTCGAGCTCGATGGCCGTCTGGAAGAGGCCGCCCGATTCGGGGCGCTTGGTCCATTTGACGCGACCGCGCGTCGAAATAGGCTTCGAATTCGGTGTTTTCGGATTCAGTTGGAGAATAACGGAGGCTTCCGGCAGCACTTCGTACTTCGATTCGTAACGGCAGCCATGGCAGCTGACCGCGATCGTCGAGACTTCCTCTTGGTACGGCCCGCGGAAGGAGTCCACACCCGCGACAACCACCGGGATGGCCCGGTTGACACGGGTACTCCGTCGCGCTCCGCGTCCCGAATGAAGGGCAAGCGAGCTGTTCGTCACGATGACCCCTGGCGCTGCGTACACAGGATAAGTCGGGGCGCGAACGAGGGTTGTGCGTAATTCCACCCTGCTGCTTCAATCAGTTACTATCGATTTTGTTTCGAGGCCCCTGCGGAGCCTTGTGATTGGCACAAGCATTGACACGGAAGGTCGATTTGTATATATAGTGAACCATATGGTTCAGCATCACGCCAACATTAGCCGCGTCGCCGCCGCGATTTCCGACCCCACCCGCCGCGCCATCATCGAGCGCCTCGCGCGAGGGCCCGCCCGTATCTCCGAAGTCGCCGAACCCTTCTCAATGACCCTCACGGGCTTTTGCAAACACGTCCGAGTTCTCGAGCAAGCCGGGCTGGTCCGCCGCACCCGGCGCGGCCGCGACAATACCCTGACTCTGTCCCCGGAGCCATTGCGCGAGGTGGCGCGGTGGATCCTGAACTACGAGCAGTTTTGGAATACACGCCTCGATCAATTGCACGAATTCTTCGCCAATAAAAAGGAGAACTCGCAATGAACCTTACGGACATCACCGTGACCCGCACGATCCCTGCGCCAGCCGAAAAAATCTTCGACCTCTGGATCGATCCGAAAAGCCCCGGCGGCCCGTGGTTCGGCACGGCTCGCGTGATTATGAACCCGGTCGTGGACGGCCTCTTTTACTCCGCCGTGCAGAACGAGGGCCGAACATGGCCTCACTATGGACGGTTCTTGCGGCTCGATCGACCGAACCTGATCGAGCATACGTGGGTTTCCGAGGCGACCAAGGGCGTCGAGTCCGTCGTCACCCTCACGATGCAATCGCGAGGCGATGAAACCGAGGTCACGCTGCGCCACTCAGGCGTGCCCGACGACGAAATGGGATGCAAGCACAAAGACGGCTGGACCTGGATTCTCGACATGCTCGCGCAAGGCATGGCGGCGCGGCGATCCGCCTCTTCATCTGACTAGAGGGTGCGCGGAACTTTGCGCGGCGGAGGCGCGTACATACGCGTGTCGTGCTAATTTGGAGCAGCCTTAGCCGGCACAAACGATGACAGAGCCAACTCCATCGGGCCCAAGCGTGCGGCCCTCCGCGCCGGCCGATTTCTACCTGCTGTGCCTTTTCGCGCTCGGTGTCGCCGCCGTGCATGTGGCCACTAACGGGCGCTACGGCCTCCACCGCGACGAGCTGCAGTTCCTCGACGACGCGCGCCACTTCGCCTTGGCTACGTCGCTTACCCACCGAGTGACGCCATGGATCGAGCGTGTTGCCTTCACCCTGACTGGACCTTCTCTGATCGGCCTGCGGATATTCTCCGTCCTCGCGCAGGCGGTCGTTCTTGTACTGACAGGGCTCATGGCGCGCGAACTCGGCGGCGGTTGTTTCGCCCAGATCGTCGCGGTCGCCGCGGTCGCAATCTCGCCTCGGAACTGTTCGATGGGACCGAATTCCAATACACGTCGTTCGATTACTTCTGGTGGGTGCTCACCGCATATCTGATGATCCGCTTGCTGCGATCGGGCGACGCGCGCCTCTGGCTGGGGATCGGCGCCGTCATCGGCCTCGGGATGATGACCAAGTACACGATGGCATTTTTCGTGGCAGGCATCGTCGGCGGCGTTTTAATCACGCCCGCGCGGCGCTATCTGAAAAGCCCGTGGCTATGGTGCGGCGCAGCCATCGGCGTACTGATCTTTTTGCCGAATTTGATCTGGCAGATTCATCACCATTTCATCACGCTCGACTTTCTGCGCCATGTCCACGCGAGAGACGTCGGCGAGGGCCGCGCAGCAGGATTTTGGCGAGACCAGTTCCTCGTCAGCACGAATCTCTTCGCCGTGCCACTGTGGATCGCAGGACTGGTTTACGTCTGGGCCCGTGTCCAGGGCAAGCCGTACCGGATTCTCGGCTGGATGTTCGCCATTCCCTTCGCGCTGTTCGTCATCGACAAGGGCCGCGGCTATTACCAAGCGGCAGCGTATCCGATGCTGTTCGCCGCCGGGGCGGTTTGGGAGGAGCGATGGATGGCGTCGCTCAGAACGGTATGGCGGCGCGTCACGCTGGCCGTGACTTCCGTGCTGCTGGCGGCAGGCGGCATGGCCTCTGCAGCGATCAATCTCCCGATTTTTCCCGTGAATTCTCCTCGAAACATCGCCATCAAAATAAATGGCGAGTTCCGCGAAGAGGTGGGATGGCGAGAAATGGTCCAGACAATTGCGAACATACGCGATACCCTGCCGCCGGCGGAGCGAAACCGACTCGGGATTCTCGCTGCTAACTATGGCGAAGCCGGCGCGATCGATCTGTACGGCCCGGCGTACGGATTGCCTCCCGCGATTAGCGGCGTCAACTCCTTCGGGCGCGCGGCTACGGCAACCCGCCGCCCCAGACTCTGATCGTGCTCGGGTTCAGCCTCAAATTCATGGAGGACAACTTCGAGTCGTGCCGTGTCGCCGGGCAAAACACGAATCGCTACGGCCTCGACAACGAAGAGAGCCGGGAGCACCCGAAAATCTTCGTCTGCGGCCCGCCGCGGGATCCCTGGCCTGACTTCTGGAGCAATTTCCAGTACTACGGCTAGCTCTCGCGCCGTGCGACAATCTTCCGCGCACACATGAATATTTCCCCTGATTTCGTCGGGCCCGGGATGCCGCTGGCGTAGCGTCCGGCGTCTCGCGACCCGGCGCCCTCGCTGGCGCTGCTCGCGATTCTTGGCTTCGCGCAACTTGCGCAGGCGCGCTTTCGCCAGCCCAACGAGGAGTATCAGGCGCGACGCGCGAGATTGCGCGCGCAGATTGATGCGCCGCTCGTGATTTTCGGTTACACCGGCCGCGAGGACGCTTCGGAAGTCGCCGTCTTCTATCAGGAGCCCTACTTTTATTACCTCACCGGGCATGACGAGCCCGGCGCGGCGCTGGTTCTGTTGCCCGGCGCGCCGAACGCCAAGCCAACCGAAGGCCCGCAGGAAATCCTGTACCTTCCCGAGCGCGATCTGCAGGAGGAACAGTGGGAAGGCCCGAAGATAGGCCCCATGATCCGGCATCGCCGAGAAACGGGCTTTCAGGCTGTCGAACCGTTCGACAATCTGAAAGCCGATCTCGCCAAGCTCGCGAAAACCTACCGAATTTCTACACCCTCGTTGCGCCCGCGAATGAAGAGGGCTACCCGCACTTCACCAAGATGAACGAGTGGCTGCGCAATGCCCTGCCCCACTCGATGCTGCGCGATATCACTCCGACGCTGGACGCGATGCGGCAGGTGAAATCCCCCGGCGAGCTCGCGCTGATGCAAAAGGCCATCGATCTATCGGTCGACGCGCATCTCGACGCGATGCGGCAGATGCGGCCGGGCCTTTTCGAATACCAGATCGCGGCGCGCATGAAGGAAATCCACGAATGGGGCGGCTGCGAGCGCGAGGCGTACGCGCCGATCGTCGGCACCGGATTCAATCCACAGTGCTGCACTACAGCAAGCTCGATAGCGAAATCAAGGATGGCGACGTGGTCGTGATCGACGTGGGCGGCGAATACGGCGGCTACGCGGCGGACATCACGCGCACGCTGCCCGCGAATGGCAAGTTCACGCCGCGCCAGCGCGAGATCTACGATATCGTCCTCGGCGCGCAAAACGCCGCGATCGACGCCATCAAGCCCGGCGCACAACTCTACGGCGGCGACAACAGTCTGCAAGAGATCGCGGCCAGCTACATCAACACGCACGGCCACGACAAGGAAGGCCGCACGCTCGGCCGCTATTTCATCCACGGCGTCAGCCATCATCTCGGTCTCGATGTCCACGACCCCGGCGACCGCTCGCGCCCGCTCGAGCCCGGCATGGTCGTCACGGTCGAGCCCGGCATCTACATCCCCGAGGAAAATCTCGGCGTGCGCATCGAGGACGATATCCTCGTCACCAAGGACGGCCACCAAATCCTAACCGCGCGCCTCCCGCGCACCGCCGATGAAATCGAAAAGATCATGGCCGAAGGCGCCGAGCCCGCGCGCAAGTCACGCAGCAGCGGTAATCAGAGCGATCCTTCGCTCGTCCGCCGCAGCAGATTCGCTCAGGGCGCCAATCCTCGTCGGATTCGCGCCTTGACACTCCGAGCAGTGATCCGTAGCATCAACTATTATCTGTCGTTGCGTTCACGTGCCGGCGTAGCTCAGTGGTAGAGCGAGGGTCTCATAATCCCTAGGCCGTGGGTTCGATTCCCCCCGCCGGCACCAACCCTATCTAGCTGGTCCGCAATGAGTTCCGGCGATTTTCCGGGTTCGAATCAAAGCGCGCGCGATAACCGAAGAAGTGGCACCTCAGCCTGGCCTCGAGGTCCGAGGACTCCCCGCTGGCGTACAGAGTGACTGGCTTGCCTCTGTGACCACCGTCACAAGAGGGTGTGACAGCTTACACCGACGCGACCTCAACTAAGAAGGCAACATGAGTCGTTGACAGGAGGGGCAAAATGGCGGTCGCGTTGCAAAATCAGGCGGATAAACCTGCCGGTACGCACCAGGATCTAACCGATGCGAAAACATGGATTCAGCGCCTCGAAAGGCCGGAGAGAATACCTGGTCTGAGGATTGATGATGTGGTGGCGTGCTTGGAACTGAAGCCAGGTGATGTCGTTGCCGACATCGGGGCCGGCACTGGTGCGTTCGCCATACCGTTTGCGAAGGCTGTCGCGCCGTCCGGGAAAGTTCTGGCGGTGAATATTTGGCCGGGTCTCCTGGATTACATCAATGAAAAAGCAAGAAAAGAGAACGTGACCAATCTCCAAACGATTCTTGCGAAACTAGATGATCCCAAACTGCCGAAAAACCAGGTGGATGTAGCCTTTTTTCATGATGTTCTTCATAACATGAATGACCGCCAGGCGTATCTGGAAGTGCTTGCCTCTTATCTTAAACCCAGCGGACGCGTAGCGATCATCGAGCAGGAATTTGATGATCCGATCGCAAAGAAGTGGGACCTTCCCGAAGACAGGATCACCAAGGATCAGGTGGAAACCTGGATGGCGAACGTGGGATTTCATCTCATCGGGGATTACGACATCTTCGAGGGCGAAAACAATCCTGAAGGCGCCGGAATGCCACAGCGATGGTTCGTAGTCTACTCGCGAGGCCTCGCGTCTGGTCGGTAGCTTCACCACGAAGCCCGCGGGCTAATCGAATGGCCGATCGCCACACCACGGATATATCGGAAGTCATCGAAAACCAGAAGCTGACGCTCTTCGTCACCGGACTGATCCTCCTCTGTGCGCTGGTGACGTTTTTCGACGGCTTCGACATGAATGTGATCTCGCTCGTGGCCCCGGAGGTGTCGGCGGCGCTGCACCTCAACCAATCGATGATGGGCAATGTGTTCAGTGCTGGCTTGGCTGGCACGATGGCGGGCGGGTTCCTGTTCGGTTATCTCGGAGATCGAATCGGCCGGCGTCCTTCGATCATTCTTGCGACGATATCCTTTGGCGTTCTCACCCTCGGATTGGCCCTGGCCGGCAGCTATTCGGAACTGCTGGCTCTGCGCTTCCTCCAGGGCATCGGGATCGGCGGCCTGCTTCCGCTCGCCTGGGTCTTGAATATCGACTACGTTCCGCGTGGCTACCAGTCGACGGTGGTCACGCTGCTGATGCTCGGTTATGCGCTCGGTGACAGTTTCGCCGGGCCACTCTCGATTTGGTTCACTTCTTACGGCTGGCAGTCGGTCTTCATCTTCGGTGGTTGTGCGGCACTGGCGGTCACCGTGCTCCTGATTTTCCTCCTGCCGGAATCGATCAAGTTTCTCGCGAACAAAAACGAGCGTCCGGATCTGATTGCCAGATTCGCCCGGCGCCTCGCACCCGGCCGGAGGATCGAGGCGTCGGATCGATTCGTCATCTCGGATGAGCTGGGCCAAAGCGGGAAGGGTTTCCGGGTTTCGGCGCTCTTTCGAGACGAATTGCGCTGGATCACCCCGCTGCTGTGGACCGCCTACATCGCGGCTTCGATCGCGATCTTCTTGAGGGTTTCATGGGGGCCGACCATTCTCCAAGCGATCGGGTTCAGTCGGTCCACGGCCGCATATACGACCTCGATCAGCTCGCTCGGCGGCGCGCTCGGCGGCCTGCTGCTGATGCGCTTCACGGATACGCGCGGCGCGATCAGCATCGCCGTCTTTCCCGTGCTGACGGTGCCGTTGCTTCTCATGATGGGGCTGGGCAGAATCGGCGGAACGCCGTTTCTCGTGATGTATTTCTTTCTCACAACGCTCCTAGTGGGTGCGCACTTCGGCCTGCACAGCATTGCGGGGACTTTTTATCCGAGTACGCTTCGTTCGAATGGTGCGGGCTGGGCCACATCCACTTCGAAGATCGGGTCCGTGATGGGACCCGTGATTGGCGGCGCGGTGCTGTCAAGTCGCCTGCCTGTGAGGTTCTTGTTCGCAATCTTCGCGGTTTTCCCCTTCGTAGTGGGTGTGGGCGTTTTCACACTCGGCTTGATTCAGCGGCGCTCTTTGCGAACGGACGCGGCACAGCCCAAGAATCAAGCGCGCCGACAGGTTCCCATAACAGCGGAGCCGGCCTTATCTCGCCTGAACCGATGAACGGACGGCGGCTGGGGGTACATTGCCCCAGAAGCTAAAACTCACCTGGGGCTCTCACGGACATCCGAGCTGCACGAGACGAGGTTAAGTCTCGCTTCAAAGGCCAGTCTTGTTCCCCGCCGCCTTTTCTGTGCCATAGGCCACCACCCCGTCCTTTCGGCCATTGTGCCTGGCAATGGATATGACGCTCGCACTTTTCCAGGCGCTAAAACATGAACGAGAAAGCGAGCCGCAACCGACAAACCGAAAAATGGCCCAACATCCCGCCTCGGGAAACGGCACCTTCGCTCACGGAAGACGCCTTAAACTGATATGTTATACTTCTCGTAGCCAGAGGGGCGGAAAGAGGCGGTATGGGATCATCGAAATTGAAAAAGTCTTCGGGGTCGGCGGCGCGCGGCATCGGACTTTTCGTGCTGGTGCTGGCTGTCTCGGCAATCCTGGGCGGCTTCTACGGCCCTGCGGCGATTGCCACGTCGGCAGGCTCTCCCGACACGGACCAGTTGCAGGATTCCGTGAAGAGCTTCACGCGAGTTCTCTCCGTCGTGCAGCGCAATTACGCCGATCCGGTCGACACGGACAAAGTGATTTACGATGGCGCGATCCCCGGCATGCTCCACGTCCTCGACCCGCACTCGAATTTCTTCGATCCCAAGCAGTACGCCCTCTTCCGCGAAGAGCAAGAGGGAAAATATTACGGCGTCGGCATGATCGTCGAGCAGCGCCGAAATCAGACCGTGGTGCAAGCTCCGTTCGTGAATTCGCCGGCATACAAGGCCGGCATTCGCCCCGGCGACGTGATTCTGAAAGTCGACGGCAAGGCCTGCACGGGCCTCACCACCAATCAGGTGGCGGACATGCTCAAGGGCGCCAAGGGCACCCCGGTCCACATCTCGCTCGGACGCGAGGGCTGGGCCAAGCCCATCGAAGTAACCGTCGTGCGTGACGAAATTCCCCGCCCCGGCGTCGAATATTCCGAAATGGTGAAGCCGGGCATCGGCTACGTGCACGTATCGACGTTCAACGAGACCACCGACAG